>CAMVMM010000005.1 GCA_947168565.1 uncultured Clostridia bacterium
AGCACAAAGCGGCTTGCAAGCGGAGCTTGAGGAAGCCCGAAGGCAGCTTTTAGCACAAAGCGGCTTGCAGGCGGAGCTTGACGAAGCCCGAAGGCAGCTTTTAGCACAAAGCGGCTTGCAAGCGGAGCTTGAGGAAGCCCGAAGGCAGCTTTTAGCACAAAGCGGCTTGCAGGCGGAGCTTGACGAAGCCCGAAGGCAGCTTTTAGCACAAAGCGGCTTGCAGGCGGAGCTTATTGAAGCGCGCAGACGCTTGCTGACGCAGGATAAAATGCAGGAGGAGCTTGAAGAGGCACGAAGGCAGCTCCGTTCCCGTGATTTGAATTCTAAAGAAGCGGGTTCGCTTGCGGATACCATTTTCAGGCTCAACGGAATGTTTGACGCTACGATCGCTTCATGTGTGCAATATGAGGAAAGCATCAAAAAACGGAACGACAAGCAGATAGAAACCAATTTCAAACGCGAGGCGGAAAGCATTTTGAGGGCGACCGAGATCATAGAGAATGCGACCGCCAGAGCTGCTCGAATCGAGAAAGAAGTAATAGAACGCTGCGAGAAGATGATCGAATTGGCCGGCGCAAGCGTGGAGAGCTTTAGAGAAAGGCTGCAGGAGCTTTGATACGCCTGCTCCGTATTAAAAGGAGAGTGCGATGCCGAAGGAAACAAACGAGATAAACCCCGGGCTTGATCTGGAAAAACTCAGAGGTGAACTCAAACGGGTGGAACAGAGGAAACGCTACCGGAGTGCGCTGAGAGGCACTTTGTCAATGCTGATCGTGGTTGCGGCAATAGCCGTGCTTGTTTCAATGATCTGGTTTCCTGTGCTTAGAGTGTTTGGCGACAGCATGACTCCAACCATCACGGAGGGGCAGGTGATCGTTGCCGCAAAAGGAGCCCGATTTAAAACGGGTGATGTGATCGGCTTTTATTACGGCAATAAGCTGCTGATAAAAAGGTGCATCGCCGGCCCGGGTGATTGGGTAAACATCGATGAGAGCGGCTGCGTATTTGTGAATGATGCCGCGATAGATGAGCCGTACATCTCGGATAAGGCTTTGGGCGACTGCAATATAGAGCTTCCGTATCAGGTGCCGGAGGGAAGGTACTTCGTTATGGGGGACAACAGGTCCATATCGGTGGATTCACGCAATACGACCATGGGCTGTATTGCGGAGGAGCACATAGTCGGAAGGATCCTTTTATGCATCTGGCCGCTGTCGGACTTTGGCATCATCAGGGAGGTTAAACAATGAGTAATGAAAAACTAACAAAGCTGGAGCATTTTCTCAAAGAATACCGGCGCAGAAAGCGGATCGCAGTGGTTTCTTCGCTGCTGTCGTTACTTGTGATCACAGCGACCGTTGTTTCGCTCACGCTTCCCGCCGTGACCCTTTCTTCAATTTGCGGAATGGAAACACATGTTCACGGAGATGAATGCTATGAGGAAAGGGTGATTCCCGGCAAAAAGCGTATTGTTTGCGGCTTTGAAAACGCCGAGTGCACCGTGCTGCATACCCACGATGAAAATTGCTATGATAACGACGGAAATTTGATATGCCCGCTTGAAGAGATCGAGGAGCACCGTCACACCGAGGAGTGCTATTCCATCGAAAGGGTGCTTGTCTGTGATCCGGATGAATACTCGAAGCATACTCATACGGAGGAATGCTATGAAACGCAAAGAGTGCTGAAATGCGGAAAGCAGGAGCTTTTTGCAAAAACGGTGCTTCCGGATGCAGCTGATTCAGCCTCCAGAGCCCTGCCTGCGGTCATAGCGCATCAGCACGGCGAGGGCTGCATTCATCAGGATGAGCCTATCGTGGAGAGGGTTCTTGTGTGCGAATTGCCGGAGCATGTGCATACCGATGAATGCTATCCCGATGAAGGCACCTGCTGCGGAATAAAGGCGCATACGCATACTGAGGAATGCTTTGATGAAAACGGCGCGCTTATCTGCCAAAAGCAGGAGCACCGTCACACCGAGGAATGCATGACCGACCGAAGCGATGAAAGGATCATGGGCGAGCCGCAGAATGCTGAAAAGGAGATTATTGAGCTTAGCGGCGAAGCAGCGAACGGACTCTCGGCTTTGCTGCGTGGAAGCGCTGATATGTTTCCTGTTTCTGCGGACGAGATCGATATGAAGCTGTTTGCCGCACCGGCGGAGGAGGTGCCCGGAAAAATACAATCATATCTCACAGAGCACAAGCGCGAATTGCTTACGGGATACCGCGTGGACGTTCGTTTGTTCCATGGGGACTCGATGATTCAGCCAACGGGAGAGGTTACTATCGTGTTGTCCGGATTCGGCAATGAAAACGATTCTCGATCCCTTGAAAATGTATTGATTCTCGGCGGCACGGAGAAGGCGGAGCCGATCCCCTTCAGGACCGATGATGGGGAGAAAGCTGGAATTGCGTTTGAAACGGCGCAGCTGTCGGGCCTTTTCGTTGCTTTCACAAAGGGATCCGAAGATGTTCCGCTTCGAGCATACGGCGCGCCCGGCACCATTCAAACAGCGGACAGCCGTGCAGACGGAATAAGGATAAATCTGTTCGACTATCATGGATACCGCTTGGACACATGGGACAACAAGGTAACGAGTCCGGTTTACAACGGAATAAACAACGGAAAAAATGTGAATAGCGATCTGCTGTTTCTCGGCACAGGCTCGGAATCGAGCTCCAACGGCATCAATCATTATACGAACGGCGCGATCGCGCTTCAGGGCATTGTGAACAGAACCCTGTCAAACGGTTATCCGACGCTGCGAACGAACAATTCGAGCCTTTCGTATCTGTTTGATCTGAATCCGATCCAGGGCGCAAAAACCGTCTACTCCGATGTGAATCACCTTTTCCGAAAGGATGCCGAAGGCTACTACCGGTTCGACAGCGATTATAACTATGCGTATTACGGATCCAACAGCGGCGGGGGAAACTTTACCGTATACAGCAATACGTATAAAAACAACGACGACACCGCAATCGGATTCTTCCCATTCAATGATTACGATACGAGGTATCGTGATGTTAAGCCGAATCAGCCAGTGCATTATAACCATCATTTCGGCATGACAATGAGCGGCTCCTTCTTTATGCCGAGGGGCGGCATGGTGAACGGCAAGGACATGATTTTCGATTTCTCGGGCGACGATGACGTTTGGGTTTTTATTGACGGCGTTCTGGTGCTTGATATAGGCGGCATCCATGAAGCTGTGCATGGCCAGATCAACTTTGCCACGGGTGTGGTTACGGTTGAGGCCGCAACCCCCGCAAGCTGCGCCGGCGGACAGGCGATAGGCACAAGCTCCACCCTTTCTGCCATTTTTGCCGCCGCGGGCAGGACCTTTGACGGATCGGACTATTCCGAACACACGATGTCGTTCTTCTATCTGGAGCGCGGCGGATGCTATTCCAACTGCTCGCTTACCTTCAATCTGAACGTTTACGCTATGCGCGAGCTGGAGATAGAGAAGCAGCTTGAAGGGGAGGACGCGGGTCAGTTTGCAAATAACGAGTTCCTGTTCCGCCTGTTCATCGGCAACGGCTCGTCGATCGATGATTACGAGGTGTTTACCGGCCCCGCGAGGTACTCGGACGGAACAGCGGTGACCTTCTCGCAGGACGGGGTGTTCCGCTTGAAGGCAGGCCAAAAAATCGTGGCTTCAGGCATTCCGGACTATAAGGAATACTATATTGAGGAGCTGGCTGTCAACGAGGAGCAGTTTCCGGAGGTCAAAATCAACGGTCAATTCTGCCAGCCGATCTATTCCGGCTCCAATAATGCGATCTACATGATTCGAAGCAGCATCGCAAGCATACGCGACAGAGTTGAGATAGTATGCACAAATGTGCGCCCCAAGCCGCCCAAGCTTTCGGTTGAGAAGCTTTGGGAAAGCTATAATGGCAGCACGATCAACGCTCCTGTTGAATCAATAGATGTGCAGCTTTGGCGCAAGCATTTTGTTCCCGCTGGGGGGACAAGCCATACGGTTCGCTTCCAGCTGCTTATCTATAATGCGTCCACACAGCAGACCGCGCCGTATTTTGTTCATTCGCAAGAGGTGGCGCACGGTGGCTCGATATCCTTTGCGTGCGCGCTGTGGGTTTCGGCGAGCGGAGCGGTGAGCACGGGCGGCCCGGTCACTTCAAACGGTAACCATGCGTTTGAGTCATGGCTGAATGCAACGGTTTTCGTCCGAAATAATGTGACGCAGGATGAAACCGTAACGATCCATTACAATGTGAACGGCAATACCTGGCTCTACGCGAATCAGGTTTCCGGCTTGAGATTCCACGTCGTTTCCTGCGATGAGCCGGGGCCGACCGATCCTTCCGCAGGCACCTTTGAGCACGAGTTGGTGCAAACCGTTTCGCTGAGTGCGGAAAACGGCTGGGTGCATGAGTGGAGCGAGTATCAGCTCCCGGCGGAACATGTTTCGGGAGAACCGTATTACTACTATGTGAAAGAGATCTCCGTGCCGGGCTATGAAACAAGCTACACGAATAATAACGGCATCACCGAGGGCCTGATACGGATAACGAATACCATGCAAACCGTGAGCCTGACTGTGATCAAAAGCGTGGTTGGAACCGCGACCGGCGACAGCTTTAGCTTTGAGGCGGTGTTTGAAGACGGCAGCGGCGGCCGATTGACCGAGATACCGTCGGGAACGGGATACACGGTCAATTCCGATGGCAGCGTGAATTTTTCACTGCATGACGGAGAGTCCGTAACCATCTCCGGGCTGCCAAGAGGAACCGTTGCCACCGTTACGGAATTGAACCACAACGGCTATGTTGTGCTGATCAAGGCAGGTGCGCAAACGCTTTACACTTCGGACAGCGGCAGCATTATTCTCAATGGGGATAGGGAAATCACCTTTGTCAACAGCGCCGGAACGGTTTTGCCGGAAACCGGGGGCGAAGGATCTGAATTCTACATATTCGGCGGTTATGCCCTGATGCTTATCGTCGTTATGTATATTCTCGGCAGGCGGATTCGGGAAGGAGGGCATTCAACAGGTCCGTATGAGGACTGAATCCGTCAGTTTCCTGCGGAGAACACATATATACCACCACACTCACTAATCTAAAGGAGAAAACGAATATGAAAAGACTCAAGAACCTGCTCGCGGGCGTTCTCGCGGCAATTATGACTCTGTCTATCGGCTTCGCTGCTTTTGCGGAGGGAGAAGGCAGCATTACGGTCAATGGCACCACACCCGGAAAGAAATATGAGATCTATAAGATCTTCGACCTCACGCTTTCCGATGATGATGCTGCCGCTTACACTATCGATGCGGATTGGGAGAGCTTCTTCTTCAATGCCGACGGCTCCAAGACCGAGGCGGGTATCGCCTACCTTCTTGACGCTCAGCCCGCTGGCGGCGAGCTCAATCAGATCGTTCATAACGGCACCGTTTATTATATGAACATCACCGAAAGCAACATTGCGGCTTTTGCAAATACCGCGCACGCATACACTGCGGTCGTTGAACCCGACGCTTCCAAAACTGCGGAAGCGGACACCACTTCCGTAACCTTCACCGGTATTCCGCTTGGCTACTATCTTGTACTGCCCGTTGACGCTACCGAACCCGGAACCGGATACGGCTCCATCTGCTCGCTGACGAATGCCTCGCCGGATGGCATTATCAATATGAAGGGTGAATATCCCACCATCGATAAAGAGGTTGACGATCAGGACGTTGAAGTCGGCCAGACCGTAAGATGGGAGGTAACAGGCAAGGTTCCAGACACCACCGGATACGAGCAGTTCGTTTGGAAGCTGCATGATACCATGAGCGCAGGCCTGACCTTCGGCAACAGCATTGCGACCACGAATTTCGTTGTTAAATTCGATGACACCGTGATAATCGATTCCACCCATCCCACTGCCTCCCACGATTCGCTTGTGTTTGGCAATAACGGCTTTGTGCTTACCATGGATATGACCAAGTATCAGGCTTATGTGGGGCAGCAGATCACCGTAAGCTACACTGCCGTAGTGAATGATGATGCCGTGTGCAATTACACCCACAACGATGCTTGGCTTGAGTACGGTCACGATCCCGATGACGGGCTGGAATCCACGCCCCATATCGACGTTCCCGTTTATTCCTCAAGGATCATAGTTGATAAATACGGAGATAACAACGAGGACAACAAGCTTGAGGGCGCTAAATTTGCTCTCTATAAGCTTGGTGAGAATGGCGAAAAGCTTTACTACAAGTATACCGCTGCCACTACCGATGAGGGCGCAAAGGTGGAGTGGATCCCCGCCAATGCCGACGGCAGCGTTCCTGAGGGCGCCACCATCGTTACCACCGACAGCAACGGCTCCGCAAGCTTCGTTGGCCTTGAATCCGGCATTTATTACCTTCAGGAAACCGAGGCTCCCGAGGGCTACAACCTTCTGACCGAACCCGTTCAGATCACTGTTCTGGCTCCGACGGAGGACGAAAACGGCAACCAAGTCGGCATTTCCCTAACCAAGCCGATCAACAACAACTCCGGCTCGATTCTTCCCGAGACCGGCGGCATCGGAACGAAGCTCTTCTACGTCGTGGGTGCGGTATTACTCGTTGGCTCAGCGGTGATGCTCGTTGTCCGCAGACGTGTTGGCTATGATCGATAATGCTGCTTTCGGACCTTAGCATTATTTGATCATCCCCCCGTACCCCACTGGCACTCCCTCCTGCGGTGGGGTACGGAACCCGGGGGGACAATGAAATGAAGAATCGAGGAATTGCAGCCTTTGGGCTGACGGTGCTTTTTGTGATAGGCCTTGGCTTGCTGCTGTATCCAAGGGCAAGCAATTATTGGAATTCGCTGCACAGCACAAAAGAGGTCAACCAATATGCCGCGCAGGTGGAAGGCCTGGACGAGGAGTATTATGCCGATCTGATGCTGAAGGCGGAAAAATACAATTTGGAGCTGACGCGCCGCGAAAACGCCTACAAGCTTTCACCCGAACAGGAAAAAGAATATATGGATTTGCTTGATATTTCCGATAACGGAGTGATGGGCTATATTGAGATACCGGTGATAGGCGTTACTTTGCCGATCTATCATGGAACCTCCAATGCGGTGCTGCAAAAGGCTATCGGACACTTGGATTGGACAAGTCTCCCTATTGGGGGACCGGGCTCTCATTGCGTTCTTTCCGGGCATCGCGGGCTTCCTTCAGCAAAGCTTTTTACAGATCTTGACAAGGTCGCGGAGGGCGATGTTTTTATCATCAGAGTTTTAAACGAAGTGCTGACCTATAAGGTAGATCGCATCCTGACCGTTGAACCCGCAGATACATCGTCGCTTACGATCGAAGCCAATAAGGATTATTGCACTCTTGTCACCTGCACGCCTTATGCGGTGAACACTCACCGCCTGCTTGTGCGGGGGCATAGGATAGATAACACGCAGCTGGCATCCGTTGCCTATATCACTGCGGATGCGGTGCAGATAGAGCCGCTTATAGTTGCGCCGGTGATATTCACCTTTGTGTTAACGGTGATCGTGATAGTCAATGCGCTGCTTCCGAGCCGAAGGAATAGGAGGAGTTGAATTTGAATAAGAATAAAAGATCAAAAAGCTTTCTTGCGGTGATAGCTGCCTTTCTGATCGCTTTGGCTATGCTCCGCATGCCCGCTTATGCCGCCTCTCGATTCGATCCGGAGCACGATTCGGCGCTGACTGTTGAATGCTCATATAACTTTTCGCCTCTTGAAGGCGTAAGCTTTGACATTCACCGCGTTGCGGACATGACCGCTCAAGGCGGCTTTGTGATAACCGATACATTTGCAGACTGCAGCATCGATCTTCATCAGCAGGATTCGGCCGGCTGGAGAATGCTTGCCGAAACGATCTGTGCGTTCATTCAGCTTTATCAGATCCCGCCGCTTTCAACCGTTTCAACGGATCAAGACGGCATGGCGCTCTTTGAGGGGCTTTCTCCTGCAATGTATCTTGTGTGCGGCGAACAGTTTGTTTCAAACGGATTCATCTACACTCCGGAACCTTTTTTGATCAGTCTTCCGCAGCAGGATGAGAACAACGAATGGTGCTATGAGATAGGCGTAAGCTGCAAAGGGGAGGGGTGTGAGGAATCACCCGATCCTATAGATATCAGCGTTTTAAAGCTTTGGGAGGATCAGGGAACCGGTGCGATAAGACCCGCGAGCATTACTGTGCTGCTGCTTTGTGATGGCGTGATTTTCGATTCTGCTGTTTTAAGCGAGGAAAACGGCTGGTATCATATATGGCGCGATCTGGAGGCTGCGCATGATTGGCGCGTGATCGAGCAAAATGTTCCCGAAGGCTACTCCCTTCTGATTTCAAGGGAGGGCTGGGTATTCGTGCTCACAAATACCTGCTCTCAGCGCCTAACGGAGCTTTTCGTTCAAAAGGTTTGGGATGACGCGGGGAATGAGCATCAGCGTCCCGTAAGAGTAACCGTGCAGCTTCTGCGCGATGGCGAAGTGTATGACACGGTGACTCTAAGCGAGGCAACGGGATGGAGCTATCACTGGGTCGATTTGGATGATTCCTATATATGGACGGTAAGGGAACAGAATGTTCCTCCCGGATATACCGTAACCGTAACGGAGCAGGGAGTTTATTACTATATTGTCAATACCTATAAGCCGATTCCGCAAACAGGTCAGCTTTGGTGGCCGATCCCGGTGCTTATCTGCTTCGGATTTATCTTTCTGATTTGGGCTGTTTTAAAAGGAAAGGGGTCGGAATAATGAGCGGAAAGCGTTGGCGCGGATCGCCTAAATTAACTCTTATTGTATTCAGCTGCATGTGCTTTTTTGCGGCAGGGTGTCTGGTTTTCACAAATCATCGTGAGGACGCCCAAGCTAAAGCAGCATCCTCAAATGTGCTTGAATCCATTGTCGATCGGTTGCCGGAGGAAGCGAAAAAGGCTTACCTTCAAACGGACTCGCCTTTGCCGACAGCAGCACCCTCTGAAACCCAAGCCCCTCATGAGCGCTGCGCGATCCCGAAGGGGAAAATGCCGGTTCTGACGATCGACAACGAAGGCTATCTTGGCTTTATCTTCATTCCGTCCATTGGGATCAAGCTTCCCGTCATGTGCGAATGGAGCTATGACGCTCTAAAGAAAACGCCGTGCTTATTCGCAGGCTCGATTTACGGCAGAAACGCCGTTATCGCCGCGCATAATTACAGCAGTCATTTTGGCGGGCTCATTAGGCTTTCTCAGGGCGATCAGGTCAGCTTTTTTGATACTGCCGGCAACGAATTCAAGTACACGGTATCTCTATGTGAGATTTTGCAGCCGACCGCAATAGCGGAGTTGGTTCGCGGCGATTTTGAGCTTTCTCTCTTCACCTGCACAGTTGGCGGCCAATCTCGCTACACTGTAAGGTGTACCTTGGAGCAGGTTGTTTGTCATACAGGCTGATCAATACTATCTCTCCGGCTATGCATTGAGGCATGGTCAAACAGACAGCCTGCTCCGTGCGCCTCAGCCGGCATGGTGTGCGATGAAAAAACTTTTAGTATACTGAATGAGCCTGCTTTCCCAACTCCATTGCAGAGTATGGTAATGATTGCTATCCACGCGAGCTTTGTTTGGAAAAGGAAACCCGGTACAAGCCGGAATATCAGCCCGATAAGAGGTGCGATTCCGGTTTATTCATTATCAGCGGTTTGCGAGCAGTTGTTTCATGGTGTTGTAAAGAAAATGTAGTAAAATTGCCCGATGAGGCTTGAAAAAAGGCCGTTTGATTTATTCAAAAGGGTTTGAAAAATGAGGATGTCGGCTAATTTGAAGACGAAAATATGGTATAATTGTAGTAGTAAAACGGCTTAATAATTATAAAACGAACTCCGAAAAACACAATGTTTTTCGGAGTTTTTTTGGTGTATCTGCCGAGATTCGCTTTTTCGCTCATCGGCAGATTTGCTTGCTAAAATCGCTGCGCAAATCGCCTGAGCCGAAAAAGACGGCCGCTGAAACGCGTCACCGGCGCGTTTCTTTTTCGCGGCTTCGAATCTCTTTGAACGACGGGCAAAAATCAAGAGGGCATCTGCCCTCTCAATTTTTGGCGTACCTGCCGAGATTCGAACTCGGGACCTTCAGAGTCGGAGTCTGACACTCTATCCAGCTGAGCTACAGGTACATATTTGGTTTTTGAGGTTTGCGGACAGTCGGGGTCGGAGCCCGGCGCTTCGTCCGGCTGTGCTGCGTTGGATCCATCATGCTGCTGCGGCGCGGCCTTGCGGCGGAACGAGGCGTGCGGGAGCGGCAGCTTTGTTATTATACCACAGTTTACCAAAACAGGCAACACGAACAGGGGCGAATTTTCAGAAAATCCGAAAGGACTTTTCGGCTGTTACGGAAAACTCATCGGCGCATAAAAACTGCCGCGCATCCGAGCTCGGCGCTGCGGCCGCCGTCTGTTTTGCCGATTTGCAGTGATCCTTGAATTGCTCCTCGATTTCTTCTTCGCCGCAATTGAAAATGCGGGAGAGGTTTTCAAAGAGTGGAGCATCGGACGTATAGACCGAATGAAGGAAAGCGTCGAAGCCGAGTTTTTCAACAAGAAAGCCCGTAAACGCGCCGGAAATCGGATATGTTTTCTCACTTGGGAACGCAAAAAATACATCGTCGGACGCAAGCTTGATCACCGAAATATAGGAGCCGTTTTCCAAAAACTCCCGCACCCAGGCTGCGTTGGGCTTGCCCCAAAATGAACCATCCGTATACATCGCAAGGCCCTCGCTCAAAAACCGGCTCTTTGGCATACAGAGCCGATATGAGAACAGGTGCGTGACCTCGTGATGCCCCAGACACTTAACCTCTCTGTTGTAGACGGCGAAAACATAGTTCGGGCCGACGCAAAAGCCGTTCATCGGGCCTTGCGCCGTGCCTGTAAGCTCGCTCAGCGCATCGCCGTTTTCCTCGGGTGAAGCGGTCAAAAGGTATTCGATTTTTGAAGGAATAGCGAAGCCGAACAGGCCGGCAAGGTGCGAATAGACCCTTTCCTGCTCAGCCGCTATACCTGCAATTTCTTTTTCAGCCGGGGAGTTTGCCGAAAAACGGAAAACGTGATGCTCGGTTTCAAAGGAACGGTTCAGGCTGTTCAGCGTTTTCAGCTCGACCTCCTCCAATGCGCCGCATTCGTCCGCTGCGATCAATAGTTTCATAGTTCACCTCATTGAATGGGTTTCATTGGTGCCTTAAATGCCAATTCCTTTTTTGCTTCCTCAACGGCATCGGGATCGGAGCTTTCCATAGCTTTATTAAGCCAATTCTCCGCTTTCCCACGGTCGGGGTTTACATAGATGCCGCGATTATAGAATCTGCCCACAAGCTCCATTCCCTTGCCGTAACCTGCGTTGGCGGATTCAAGATACAGCTCAAAGGCTTTTTTCAAATCGATGCTCACACCATAGCCGTAGTGATAACAGATGCCCAGATTATACGCCGCCTCGATATGCCCCAGATCACGGGCTTGAGCCAGAAGCTTGAATGCCAAAGCATTATCCTCGGGCACGCCGTCGCCGTAGATATGCTTCATGGCAAGCTCAAAATATTCCTGTCCGTTCATCTTTTATCCTTTTAGAATCATACAGATTATGATTAGCATATTGACAAATAATCGGGACGATCAACTGCTCGTATCGCAAACACCGCGCTTGCCGCAATATTGGAAAGTGTTACGCACAAGCATTAGGCCGCCGCGAACGCAAGCTCTTTTCGGCGGCCGCTATCGCATTCTTTGGACTTAACGCAGCGGTGATCCGGCTCCCGCGTCAATCGGTGGAGATATCGTTCACGTCGTCTATGCTGTCGCCGCCGGCGCCGGGGCCGACCCTTCCCGCGATAAGATAGGTGGATTCTATGGGGTCGTAGATTATGCGCTTCAACAGGCGGAAGCCCTCTATGCAGCCGGTGCTTGCAACGTGCGTCCGCGGGCCGGTGCAGGGCTGAACGTTGTCGCCAATGCGCACGTGCCCCTCGTCAACGTAGGAGATGGGCAGATCCTGCGCGATGGCGGCTCTAACGTAGCTTTCCATAGCGTCAAGATCCACCTCCGGCGGATGCTCCGCAAAGGAAAGCACAAAGCCGTGCTTTATGTCGCGGTGGCGGCAGCGCGCAAGCTCGTTTTCGGGAAGAAACGCCTCGCAAAGATCCTCGGCGGTGTGCGTCATGCGGCGAAGCTCAACGCTGCGGGCAACGCGCTCGTGAAGCTCGCCGGGAACGGGGCCGAAAACCGTGGGGCGCGTGATTATTACCTCCTCGCCTATGCCTATCATCAGATTGGCGTTCATTCCGTCCATAAAGGGGTAGATCAGGTCGAAATGCTCCACTATAACGCGCTTGCCGTTCTTAACGGCGCGGCGGATCGCCTCGGCAAGCGTGCCAAGCTGCGTGAACGCCGCCTCAAAGCGGATATCCAGATGATAGGTGTGCGCGGTGAAAAAGCCGTATTCGCTCTGATCGAGCAGCGGCAGGGGGCGAATATTCACCCCGTCGTCGTCGTTCGTGAGCTCAAGCCCGGGAAACATTCCCTTGATTATCATGCTTTTGCCGGAGCCGGATTCGCCGATTATGCCGATGAGCTTATCGTAGGGGGAAAGATACATCTGCGCGATCTGCATACCAAGATCGTAGATGCGGTCGCGCCCGCGCGGGGCGAAAAATACGCTGTAATAATGATTATTCTGCATTCTGCCCGAATAGGACATGGGTTTATCCTCCTTGCGGTGTGGAATTCTTAGTAATTAAATCTAACGGTAATGGTAAGCGCAGTACAATTACATATCCGTGCAATAGTCAGAAATCACCCTGTTTCCGGCCAATATATCATCACTCCAGAGCCTAATTACTTTGCATTCGATAACATATTGCATTGCTCGGATTGCATTTGAAACAGTGTATATGTCTGAGCCGGATGATAAATTAGATATTGTTATATTCAATCTATCTGAATCCGTAATACTCGTCAATAAGAACAATGATTTATCATTAGAGAGCGTTGAAACACTTCTCGAAAAGGAAGGGTGTTTTTCGTCGAACAGAGCTTGGATGGTTTGATAGCATATCCGCGATTTACGGTCTGTAGCCCAATACGGAGTAACCTTTCCATCAAAAGGATTTACATATACATGACTTAGTGTACCAATGTCAATAATACAACCATGAATAGCACCGCTACAGTTAACAGCCTTTAATTCTTCGGATAATTGAAGCATTACACTGTAATATTGGCGAATAAGGCTTTCAACTGTTTTTGCAAACTTAACCATATTATTGTAATAATAATCAATATCTCCAATGGGCAGTTTCTTTCTTTTTGCGCCTATATACAGCATCAATCCTTTGGCTGTTTGAGTGAAAAACACATAATACTTATCGCGTTTTAGCATGATGAGCTTTTCTAATCGATCTGTAGGGGACATGTTTATCCCACGACCTCTATTAAACTCCAAATATTGCGAGTAATCAACGCTGTAAATACCGTCTGAATACTTTTCAAAAGGATCGTACCATAGTTTATCAACAAGAAAAGAATTAAGCTTCCAATCCCGTGGCTTATATCCGACTTGATTGTCGGATAAAATACATGGGCCATCTTCTGATACACTCATTACATTCCGGTGAGTATGTCCATTTACATAGATCCAATTTGGAATGCATGGTTTATCTGTCCAATCATACACAGGGTTGTGAGTAAGGACAATCACTCTTCTATCATATGCGCAACGAACTACTTTGTCGTATATGTTAGCAAATGACTTTGTTCTTGCTAAGTCTTCGGTATTAGACGAAACCGTATTTCTATACAAACCAGCTTCGGCATTGTATATGCTATTCAAGCCTGAAAAGCCAACTCCGCCTAAAAGTATGAAGCTACAATTGGAAAGAAGCAAGGCTAAATCTTCTTCCCGCATTTGTAGAATATCGCTTTGACTTAATTTGGTATATGATGCCTCATAGCTTTTTACAACCAAAGCATTTTCGAGCAAGAAACTTTTAGAAGTATTAACTAATGACGAATAATCTAGCACGATCTCATCAACAGACCGCCTGACGCGAGAATTATCAACCAAATCAAAAAAGCTTTTTGCACCCCATAGTTCGTGATTACCAAGCACAGAAAAGATTCGGCCACGCCATCGTGAGAACAACTGTTTGTAAAAGATAGACGCAAGGTCAAAACAAGAGGATACATCACCGCCTATCAGGAGGGTGCACGTAGTATCAACTCTTTCGAGCATCTTATCAATTCTATTCTTTATAGCTGATTCGAAATCAAACCCACCATTCAAGCCACTTTCAATAATATGAGGCATTAACTGATGTTCAATATGAATATCAGAAACGTAATAGATCCTTCGATGCGATAACGACTCAGTAAAAGAATGAACAACGGGGAAAGCATATTCATATTTAACAGGGGTGTAAAAAGATGGAACCTCGTTTGGGATAAGGTTATTGGTATCAGACAGTGTTTTGCTAATGGCTGCAGTATTTTTTTTAGTTAAACCGCTACGGTAATTGTTCATTATCGAATCTCCGTTCATTAAGGATTTGCTGCCTCATAAGCTAGTTTTCATAAACCAATTCACTCTAAATGATGATGGCATACGGTTAGCATTGGAGACAACTATTTTACAGCTATATTATATTATTATAAAAGGCGGTTGTCAATAAAGATGTTTGCATACAAAGCGACAAGGCAATTGGTAATCTGAATAAGAATACTGTCTTCCGCTTGCCCATTGAACTTGCCAATACTATCCTGCATCTGAAGCATCGGGAGCGGGCGAGAGGAAAAGATGTCGCCCGAATCATGATTTTAGGCGCAGGATAGTATTATTATCGCGTTTTCCTATTGAATCCGGCGCGATTCGGGTTTATAATAGCTGTGTATGTAAAACTAACCGCAGGGCGCCGAAGGCGGCGCTCATGCCGAAAGGAAGTTAAAATGCGCAGAAGCATGCTATTTTTGCCTGGAAACACGCCGAATATGATAATAAACGGCGACAGCCTGGGGGCGGACAGCATTATTTTGGATCTTGAGGACGCGGTTTCGCCGGATGAAAAGGACTCCGCGCGCCTGCTCGTTCGCAGCGCCATGAAAAGCATGGGCTTTTCGGGCGTGGAGATCACGGTTCGCATCAATTCCATAGATACCGATTACTGGAAGGACGATCTGGACGCGATAATCCCGCTTCGTCCAAACCTTATCATGCCGCCCAAGGCGAGCTGCGCCGAGGATATCCGCACCGTGGATGCGTATATCGAGGAGGTTGAGAAGCGCAGCGGCATGGAGGTGGGCTCCGTGCGGCTCATTCCGCTTATTGAAACCGCTCTTGGCGTTGAAAACGCCTTTGCGATCGCCTCCGCCTGCCCGCGCGTTGCCGCGATCTTCCTTGGCGGAGAGGATCTCACGGCCGATCTTCGCTGCAAGCGCACCAAGGAGGGCAACGAGATAGACTACGCCAGAAAGCGCCTCGTTTGCGCCGCGCGCGCCGCCGGAGTGGACGTTTACGACACGCCGTTTACGGACGTGAACGACGACGAGGGCATAGTGACCGATGCGGAATATGCAAAAAGCCTTGGCTTTACGGGGAAATCCGCCATCGCACCGCGCCACGTGAGGGTGATAAACGAGGTGTTCAGCCCCTCCGAAAAGGATATCGAATACGCCAAGCTCGTGTTTGAGGTGATCCGCATCGGGCAGGAGCAGGGCAAGGGCGCGGTTTCCCTTCGCGGCAAAATGATAGATAAGCCCATAGTTGAGAGGGCAAGGCAAACTCTTTTGGCGGCAATTCAGCTTGGACTTATGGAGGGCGAGATAGATGAGTAAAATTGTTTCTTCAATAAAGCAGGCGATAGAGGCGAGCGGCCTCAAAAGCGGCATGACCGTTTCCTTCCACCACCACCTCAGAAACGGCGACTACGTGCTGAATATGGTTATGGAGGCGATAGCCGAAGCGGGCATAAAGGAGCTGACGGTGAACGCAAGCTCTCTTTTCGATGCGCACCGACCGCTCAGAGAGCATATCCAGAATGGCGTGGTGACCACCATTCAAACGGACTATATGTCCCAGGAGCTGGGCAGGTTCATTTCGGCGGGCAACATGAAAAACCCCGTGCAGTTCCGCACCCACGGCGGCCGCCCCGCGGATATAGAGAGCGGCAAAACGCCGATAGACGTTGCCTTTATTGCGGCTCCCGCTGCGGATAATATGGGCAACTGCACCGGTAAGATCGGTAAATCCGCCTGCGGCTCGCTCGGCTATGCGATACCGGATGCAAGATGCGCGAAGTTCACCGTGGTGATAACCGATGAGCTGCACCCCTATCCGCTGCTTCCGCGCTCCATTCCCGAAACGGACGTGGACGCGGTGGTGGTCGTGGATTCGATAGGCGACCCAAAGGGCATCGTTTCCGGAACGACGAAGATAACCCGCGACCCCGTCGGGCTTCTTATGGCGCAGACGGCGGTGGACGTTATAAAGGCGTCCGGTCTGTTGAAGGACGGGTTCTCGTTCCAAACAGGCGCGGGCGGCGCTTCGCTTGCGGCGGCAAAGTATTTAAAGGACGTTATGCTCAGGGAAAAGATACAGGGCAGCTTCGGTCTTGGCGGCATCACCGGCTATATGGTGGATATGCTGAACGAGGGCTGCTTTGAATCGCTGCTGGACGTGCAGTGCTTCGACTTAAAGGCGGTTGAATCCATACGAAACAACCCAAAGCACAGCGAGATCTCCGCTTCATTATACGCTTCGCCTTTCGCAAAGAGCGCGGTGGTGGACAGCCTGGACGTTGTGATCCTTGGCGCAACGGAGATAGACACGGATTTCAATATAAACGTGCACACCGATTCAAACGGCAGGATAATGGGCGGCAGCGGCGGCCACAGCGACACGGCGGCGGGCGCGAAGCTTGCCATGATAATCGCGCCGCTTTCAAGGGCAAGGCTGCCCATCGTGACCGACCGCGTGAGCTGCATCTCCACTCCCGGCAGCACGGTGGACGTGCTCGTGACCCAGAGGGGCGTGGCGGTGAACCCGAAGAACGCGGAGCTGAAGGCAAGGCTCACGGGCGCGGGCGTGAAGGTGCTGGATATACGCGAGCTCAAGGCGCTTGCGGAGCAGCGCAGCGGCGTGCCGACGAAGCCCGCACTCGGCGAAAGGGTGGTGGCGGAGGTCATCTACCGCGATGGCACGGTCATCGACCGCATACGCGAGGTAAAGGAATTTTAAGCGTAAAATACTGAAAAAGGTGAGTTTATGAGAGAGATAGATTCAAGGCTTATCACCGATGCCGTGGCGGCGCTTGCGGTGGAGGCAAACTGCATCCTGCCTGCGGACATCAAATCGAGGATCGAAAAGGCACGGGCGGCGGAAAGCTGGCCGACCGCTCAGGGCATACTTGATAAAATAATCGAAAACTACGGCATTGCCGAATGGAACAGCGTGCCGATCTGCCAGGATACGGGCGTTTGCTGCGTTTTTCTGAAGATAGGGCAGGACGTGCATATCGTGGGCGACCTTAGAGCGGCCGTGGATGAGGGCGTTCGGCTCGGCTACGGCGAGGGGTATCTGCGCAAATCCGTGGTTGCCGATCCGCTCCGCAGGAAAAACACGGGGGACAACACCCCCGCAATGCTCTACACGGAGATAGTTCCCGGGGATAAAATCGAAATAACCGTTGCCCCCAAGGGCTTCGGCAGCGAGAATATGAGCCAATTGAAGATGCTCAAGCCCTCGGACGGCATAGAGGGAGTGAAGGCGTTCGTTTTAAAAACCGTGGAGGAGGCGGGGCCGAATCCCTGCCCGCCCATCGTGGTGGGCGTGGGCATCGGCGGCACCTTCGACAAGGCGGCGTATCTTGCCAAAAAAGCGCTTATGAGAAGCACGGAGGAGCGCAATTCGGAATTGTTCTATGCGGAGCTTGAAGCCGAGCTGCTTGAAAAGATAAATTCGCTCGGCATAGGTCCCCAGGGCTTCGGCGGAAAAACCACCGCACTTGCGGTAAATATCGAAACCATGCCCACCCATATCGCGGGCCTGCCCGTGGCGGTGAATATAAACTGCCACGTCACAAGGCATAAGAGCGCGGTGCTGTGAAGCGGAGGGAGGAAAGCACAATGGAAAGAAAGCTGAAGCTGCCCATCACAAGGGAAATGGCAAGGGATATTAAAAGCGGCGAAAGCTGCCTGCTCTCGGGCGTGATCTACACCGCGAGGGACGCGGCGCACAAGCGCCTTGTGGAGCTGCTTGAAAAGGGTGAAAAGCTGCCCTTCGATATTGAAAATGCAACCATATACTACGTCGGCCCCACTCCGGCAAAGCCCGGGCAGGTCATCGGCTCGGCGGGACCCACCACCAGCTATCGCATGGACGCCTATTCGCCCGCGCTGATCGCGGCGGGGGAAACCGGCATGATAGGCAAGGGCAAGCGCGGCGCGGAGGTTGTGGAGGCCATGAAGAAGCATGGCGCGGTATACTTCGCGGCGATAGGCGGCGCGGGCGCGCTGCTGTCAAGCTGCATCAAGTCCGCCGAGATAGTGTGCTATGAGGATCTCGGTGCGGAGGCGGTGAGAAGGCTCGTGGTGGAGGAGCTGCCCGTGGTCGCCGTTATCGACAGCGAGGGGAACAACCTCTATGAAAACGGCAGAAGGGCGTATCTTGAGGGCGCGGAGAAGTGAAAGCGCCGCGCATGAGCCGCTGAAGCCGCGGTAATGCAAAAGGAAAAAAGCTGTGGAGCGCATCGGCCCCGCAGCTTTTTTATATCGGGCATTGGAATGCTTTGCTTCTGCCGCCGCTTCTGTTTTTTCATTTTCAGCCGCTTCTATCATTTTCTTCTCCGCCTTTTCCTTTTCCGCCGCTGTTGAGGCCGGGTTCGCCCGCTCCGAACAGAGCTTGACCACGCCCAATCCTTATAAAACAGCCTGCGGAAGCCCGGTGAGAAGCGTTCGGGATGCCTGCCGACCACTATTCCAACGATGGCTAAGAAGGTGAAAACGCACATCATTACGATTAAGATCACGCAGGCGGCATACTGCGTGCTTCGATAGGCGGAATTTCGGTCGTATGCGCTGATAACGCTTCGGTTATCGGCGGTGGATACGGCGTAGATCCAGTATTCGTCCCTGCCCTCGCGCACGGACAGTATGTATTCCTCGCCGCTGCACAGGGCTTCGGGATCGGGCGCACGATCCTTGTAGCCCGAAAGGTATGTGATGGAAAACGGCTTTTCGTAGTCCGGCGCATGAAGCACGATGGTGCCATAGGTATCTTCATTGACCTCGTAGGATGAAAAGGCGGTGCGAACCTCCCTTGCATCCGCGGGAAGACTGCCGTCCGCAGGCCTGAGAACGTGAAGGGCCAATATGAAAATGAATATGCTCGCGGCAATAATCGCAAGGTAGATCGTCAGATGCAGCCACGGCGTATCAAGATTTCCGTTCATCGGATCCTTTTTGCGCTTCAATACCGGCAGGCCGCTGCCGCGCTCCTTGCGAAGCGCGTGATCCGCAAAGAGGATAAAGCTGCCGCTCCCGATATGCGCTTCATCAAAACGGATGCTTCTTCTGCCGCAGCGCAATACCGTGCCGCCGCCGCTCCGAAGAATGCCGGTGATCCGATCGTAGCCGTACGTTCGCTTTATTCCGAATAAATTGCTTGCGGTAAACCCTTTTTCATCGTATGTGACAGTGCTGTTTAAGTACACGAGCAGCATAACTATGCACACAAGAACGGTGAATTCAAACAGGTACCACACGGCGTCCGGTGTGCCGTTAAGCCCAAGCAGGGTTACCGGCACGCTCAGCACGCCGCCGCAGATCGCGCCGGTCCACAGCAGGATCGGGCTGAGGGAAACGAGGCGGTAATGCTTCAGCTGCTCCCGCTTTTTGCGAAGCAGCAGCCCCCTGATAAAAAGCAGCACGATCAGCACGTCCTGAACTATCGGAACAACGGAAAACAGCGCGGAGACTATCTCGTTCGGCAATCGGGCCCTCCTTTCGCGCCGAGCTTACGGCGCCCTTCTAATAAATCTGTTCACAGCCTCCACCACCATAAAGCCCGGCACTATCGCAAGGCAGGTGATGAAGAGCTTTGCGGCGCTCTCGCGGCCGAGGGTATTGCTTCCTGTTACGAAGCCATACAGCATATAATATAGGGAAGAAACGGGTATCAGCTCCGCCCCAAAATCGAGTATTGCGGAAAAAATTCTTTGATGCTCCATGCTCTAACCGGCATTTAGCCGACGCTCCCGTTTGTTTTTTGTTCATGCAATATAATACATATTTTTGCGCGTTCTTTCAACCTTTTCGGGAAAAAACAGCGGGAATGACGCATGGTATATATTATGTCAATTCGGAAACTCCGTTGCAAGCGCCGAAATATGATGGTAAACTGTATACAGGGCCGCCCGGGGTCGAATGCCCCGACCGGATCAAAACCGAAGCCGAAGCCGAAATCGGAATCAAATAAAGCATTGGATCAAAAAAACAAGGAGAAGCCGGCTTGCGTTCCGTGAAAACGGAAAAAGCCGCAAAAAACGTCATGGAACACAAAAAAACCACCGCTTTTTCCGCTTTTTCCGCCGTTATCGCGCTGCTGCTCTGCCTTTTTACGCTTGCGTCCTGCGCCGTGAACACGCCGGGCAGCGCCACTCCCGCTCCGGAGCAAAGCGGCTCGCCGCAGCCCACAGCGGGCATTTCCGCCGAGCCTTCGGGGCAGGCGCAGACCCCGGCGCCGCAGACCGACAAGCCGACCGACGAGCCGAGCGAAACGCCTTCATCCGCGCCCGCCTCGCCCGCAAACCTGCCCTTTGATTTCGGCAGCATACCTGAGTTCACGTGGAGAAACCCGGACAAAGGGTTTATACCCGTTTCTGTAAAAACGGAAACCGTCGGCACCGGAGGAAACTGCAGCTTTCAGTGCATTTCCGCCTATCCCGCGTGGGAAAAGATGTATGCCGCCCTTGACAGGCTGAATCAGACCTTTGCAGCCGATGCGTATCTGAAATACGGCAGCATCCTTCGCAGCGGCGGGGGCAGGTATATCCAAAAGATCTATCTGCGCCGTGCGGATCACGGCTATCTGAGCATACTGATACAAACCTTTTCGGGAAGCGGCGAGGCCGTGTACAGCGCCGAGAATATCAGCTATAAAAACGGCGAAAGGGTTTTGCTGAATGAGCTTATTTCCAATTTTTCCGCTCTGCCCGCGCTTATAAACGAGCAGCTTGCAGGCGCGGGCTTCACCGTTTCGGAAAGCTATCTGCTTGGGGAAGGGGAGAGCGCGCCCGTTTGGACGCTGGATCGGGACGGCATCTGTTTTGTGTTCAACAGCGGCGAATACGGCGGAGCGCGGCTCGATTCGCCCACGGCGGTGCTCGTGCCGTATTCGCTTCTTGAAAGCGCGGAAAGGCTTGAGCCGCTGACGGAGAACGGCAGCATGGAGCTTCCGCTTGAGCTGCCCGCGTATTACGTTGAAAACGGCGAGGTGAAAAGGCTCGATCTCAGCTCCGTGGTCACGGGCGGGGATATCGATTGGAAGCCATATCTTCACGTGGAAAACGGGGAGAGGAGCGCGAGTATGTATCACGAAAGCAGCATGAACGCGCCCTCCTCAATGAACGGCTCCTATATAAACCTTGTGAGCATGGGCGAAACGCGCAGGCTGTACGTGTTCGACACGGGCGACGGCTATTACAGAGTGCTCGGCATACTGGAGCTGACGGGCGAAAAGCCGTTTGAATTTGAATACGGCGGGGATTATTATATCTACGACAGGCTGATCGACCCGAAGTGCTTCCGGCTTGGGATAAGATCCTCCGTACTCAGCCACACCTACGGCAACAAGGTGTTTGAGCTTGGGGAGGACGGAATGCCCGTTCCCGTGGAAAACTACTATGATCTTACGGATTATTACTGTGTTGAAGCGGATGCAAAGCTGTTTCAGCTTTACGCGCTGAAGGCATTCGATGCGGCGGAGCGATCGTTTGAGGACGAAAGCCTGTCCGTGTTCACCGTGAGGCCGGGAATGGAGCTGACCTATTCGGAAACCACGGACTTTATGAAAACGGACACGGAGGGAGAGTTTGCGGCATACTGCGTTTTGAGCGCCACAAACGAGGACAATACCGAGCTGCATAATATCATCGTGCGCGTGGACGCACGGCTCGTAGGCGGCGATTACTATTTCACGGTGAACGGCGAAAACATCTTCGAGCTGTTCGCCGGCATGGATTTTTACCGCTCCGAGATACTGCCGCAGCGCCCGTTGAGCGGCACGCAGGAAATGTGAATGGATTTTTCAAACCGCCGCAGGCCCTTGCTTCCGGCGGTTTTTTTTGCGCCCGGGAGCGGGAGGGGGAGCGGGGGAGGAAGCGGGAAAAGACGTATTGAAAAGCGCGGAATAAAATATACTTTATTTTATTATGTTTCCTATTGACTTTTTTCGCCAATAGGGGTATCATACCGCAAAGTGAACAATGTAAAATCGCTTAATATGCGTCAGTGCGTGCGCAGGGCGATAAACCACCGAAAAAATACCGGTTTTACGAGGTTTAACTATGGAACAGAAAAAGAAAACTCTGGTCATCGGCGTCATCGGCGCGGACGTTCACGCCGTTGGCAACCAGATCCTCTACCATGCCTTTTCGGATGCGGGCTTCAACGTGATCAACCTTGGCGTTATGGTATCGCAGGAGGAGTTCATCGCCGCCGCCATCGAAACCAATGCGGACGCGATCATCGTTTCCTCCCTCTACGGCCAGGGCGAGCTGGACTGCCGCGGCCTTCGTGAAAAGTGCGATGAGGCGGGTCTTGAGAATATCCTGCTGTACGTGGGCGGCAACATCGTTATCGGCAAGCAGCCCTTCGACGAGGTTGAAAAGCGCTTCAAGGCGATGGGCTTCGACCGCTCCTTCCCTCCGGGAACCCCTCCCGAGGTGGATATAGAGGCGCTTAAAGAGGACCTGCACGTTGAGGACTGATCCTTCGCTTAAAGGATCGAGGCGGATTATCGCGTTTTAAATTGTTATGGATCCGGTTCTGCTGATAGATTTCGGAAGTACATACACCAAGGTCACGGCCGTTGATATAGACGAGCCGCGCCTTTTGGGAACTGCAAATTCTTATACCACCGTTCAGACCGACATCAACAACGGGCTTGCCGATGCTCTTATTAAATTGGAGCAGACGACCGGCAGGCTCGATTTTTCTGCCCGTTACGCGGCTTCAAGCGCGGCGGGCGGTCTTAGGATGCTGGCGAGCGGACTTGTGCCGGAGCTTACGGCGGAGGCGGCAAAAACGGCGAGCCTCGGCGCGGGGGCGAAGGTGCTGAAGACCTATGCCTTCAAGCTCACGGAGGACGATGCGGAGGAGATAGCAAGGCTTTCGCCGGATATTTTCCTGCTCTGCGGCGGCACGGACGGCGGCAATACCGACACCGTGATCCACAATGCCAAGGTGCTGCACAAGATCGGCGGCAGCTATCCCATAATTTACGCCGGAAACAGAAACGCCGCGCGTGAATGCGAGCGCATCCTGGAGGGCAGGGAGGTGCATATCACCGAAAACGTGATGCCTGCGTTCGGCAAGCTCAATATCGAGCCCACCCAAAAGGAGATACGCGAGGTTTTCCTTGCGCGCATTGTGCAGGCGAAGGGGCTTACGCAGGCAAGCGAGCTGATAAGCGGCATCATGATGCCCACCCCGTCCGCAGTCATGGCGGCGATGAAGCTGCTTGCGGAGGGCACCAAAACGCAGCGCGGCATAGGCGATCTTGTGGCGGTGGACGTTGGCGGCGCAACTACCGATATCTATTCCGTTTGCGAGGGTCTGCCGGACGATCCGCGCACGAGCCTCAAGGGGCTGCCGGAGCCGTACGTCAAGCGCACCGTTGAGGGCGACATCGGCATGAGATACAGCATTCGCGGCATTGTGGACGCCGCCGGGCTGGACCGCGTTGCCAAAATAGCGGGTCTTGGCGTGGAGCGCACGGCCGAGATAATCGATATGTTTGCAAACAATACCGAGCTTTTGCCCACGGACGGCGAAACCCGGGCTGTGGACGAGGCGCTGGCGAGCATGGCGGTGCGCGTTGCCGTGAAGCGGCATGCCGGAAGGCTTGAGGAAATGTTCGGCATCGGCGGGCTGAAGCTCGTTCAAACCGGAAAGAACCTTAAAAACGTGGATAAGGTCATAGTTACGGGCGGCTCACTGATCCACACCGAGCACACGGGGCGCATTGCCTCCTACTGCTTCTACGACGAGGAGGAGGATCCCGAATCCCTCCGCCCGGAAAAGGCCGATATTTTGGTCGATCGAAGATACATCATCGCCGCGATGGGGCTTTTAAGCGAGCATCATCCGGAAGCGGCGCTCAAAATAATGAAACAGGAGTTAGTGAAAGATGATTCTGCAAAATAAGCGTATTCCCGACGATGAATTCAATTCAATCCGCGAGGAAGTTTTAAAGCAGTGGCCCACCGGCGCCGACGTTGATTTCAAAGAGGCGATCGAGTTCCACAAGGCTATGCCCGACCACAAGGTGTTTTCCAAAAAGCTTGTGGACGCGAAAAACAAGGGCGTTACCCTCATTCAGCCCCGCGCCGGCGTTGCTCTCATCCAGGATCAGATAGAGCTTTTGACCTATCTTCAGGATAAGGGCGAGGCGGATCTGCTGCCCACCACCATCGACAGCTACACCCGTCAGAACCGCTATGAGGAGGCGGAGACCGGTATCCGCGAATCCATGAAGGAGCGCCGCTCCATGCTGAACGGCTTTCCCGCCGTCAATCACGGCGTGGACGGCTGCCGCAGGCTTATAAACAGCCTGGACACCCCCATTCAGGTGCGCCACGGCACTCCGGACGCAAGGCTTTTGACCGAGATCACCTACGCGGGCGGCTTCACCAGCTATGAGGGCGGCGGCATTTCCTACAACCTTCCTTACGCGAAGAACGTGCCCATGGAAAAGACCATCCGCGACTGGCAGTATGTGGACAGGCTCACAGGCATCTATGAGGAAGCGGGCGTTTCCATCAACCGCGAGCCCTACGGCCCGCTGACCGGCACGCTCGTGCCCGCCTGCATCTCCCACGCAGTCGCCATCATAGAGGCGCTTCTTGCCGCAGAGCAGGGCGTTCGCAATATCACCGTGGGCTACGGCCAGTGCGGCAACCTCGTTCAGGACGTGGCAGCAATCCGCGTGCTGGATGAGCTTACCAATGAATACCTTGAAAAATACGGCTATAACGATGTGATCGTTACCACCGTTTTCCATCAGTGGATGGGCGGCTTCCCGCAGGATGAAGCCAAGGCCTTCGGCGTTATAAGCTGGGGCAGCGCCACCGCCGCGCTTTCCAAGGCCACCAAGGTCATAGTCAAAACCCCTCACGAGGCGGCCGGCGTGCCCACCATGGAAGCAAACGCGCAGGGACTTCGCTGCACAAAGCAGGTCATATCCATGCTTGCCGACCAGGTCTGCACCGCCGCGAACCTCGAGGAGGAAAAAGAGATGATCCGCCGCGAGACCCGCTGCATAGTGGATAAGTGCTTTGAGCTGGGCGACGGGGATATTGCCGCCGGCACCGTGCGCGCCGTTCTTTCCGGCGTGCTGGATATTCCGTTCGCTCCCTCGCGCTTCAACGCGGGCAAGATGCTTCCCGCGCGCGATAACGACGGCGCCATCCGCATCTACGAGATGGGCAATCTGCCCTTCACGGAGGAGATCAAGCAGTTCCACCGCGCCAAGATCGCGGAGAGGGCGAAGGCGGAGAAGCGCAACGCCTCCTTCCAGATGGTTATCGACGACGTTTACGCCATCAGCAAGGGCAGGCTCGTGGGCCGTCCGCAGGGACTTAAAAACAGCTGATTCGATGCGCTGTTTGAACCGGCTTTAAAGCTCGCACCTGAAGCGGCTTTTGCTTCTTCAAGGTGCGCAATTAAAGGTGCTACTAAATTTTTTAAGAGGTAAAAATAAATGAAAATCGTAGATCTTATCTGCTCCGCAGGCCGTACCGGCTTCTATTTCGACGATCAGCGCGCCATCAAGGGCGGCGCGAAGGCGGACGGCGCCGCTTACATCGGCGAGCCCAAGACGGCGGGCTTCACCTCCGTGCGCATGCCCGGCGAATCCATCTCCGTTATGCTCATCCTTGAGGACGGCCAGATCGCTTACGGCGACTGCGCGGCCGTGCAGTACAGCGGCTGCGGCGGACGCGACCCGCTGTTCCTCGCCAAGGACTTCATTCCGATCATCGAAAAGCATATCAAGCCCGCGCTCGTTGGCAAAGAGGCGGATAATTTCCGCGAGCTTTCCGCCATGCTCGAGGCCATCACCGTGGACGGCAAGCGCCTGCACACCGCCATCCGCTACGGCATGACCCAGGCCATTCTGGATGCCGTTGCAAGGAGCAAGAAGTGCATGATGTATGAGGTGGTTGCGGAGGAGTACGGCTGCAAATTCGAGGATAAGCCCCTGGATATCTTCACCCAGTCCGGCGACGACCGCTACACCAATTCCGATAAAATGATAATCAAGGGCGCCCAGATCCTGCCCCATGCGCTTATCAACAACGTTAAAACCAAGCTCGGCGAGCATGGCGAGCTGCTGCTTGAGTACGTTAAATGGCTGCGCGACCGCGTGCTTGCGCTGCGCACCAGCGAAAGCTATAATCCCATCTTCCATATCGACGTTTACGGCACTATCGGCGCAGCCTTCGGCAACGACAACTACAAGGCGATGGCGGATTATATGGCCACTCTTGAGGAGGCGGCAAAGCCATTCCACCTTCGCATCGAAGGCCCCATGGACGTGGAGGACCGCGAAAAGCAGATGCTCGCTCTCAAGGCGATCACCAAGGAGCTGGACGACCGCGGCATCAACGTTGAAATAGTTGCGGACGAATGGTGCAACACGCTTGAGGATATCAAGTACTTTGCGGACAACAAGGCGGGCCACATGGTTCAGATCAAGACCCCCGACCTCGGCGGCATCAACAACACCATCGAGGCGGTGCTCTACTGCAAGGAGCGCGGCATCGGCGCCTATCAGGGCGGCACCTGCAACGAAACCGACCGCAGCGCGCAGGTTTGCGTGCAGTGCGCTATGGCGACCCGTCCCGATCAGATCCTTGCAAAGCCCGGCATGGGCGTTGACGAGGGCTACATGATCGTTTACAACGAGATGCAGCGCATACTCGCCTACGCAAGGGCGAAGGCGGCAAAATAACACGCAATAAAACGGTAAACACAAAATCGAGCGGCCGGCTTATGCGGGTCGCTCGATTTTTTGCGCCTGCATTTTCAAACAGCATATTGACGGAGCTTCGCAAATGAAAAAGGACGGGCAAATCGCCCGTCCTTAAAGTCAAATCGAATTACATGATGTTGCCGTGCTTGGTAACGGTGATGGTGGTATTGGGCATATCGCCGATATCGTTGGACACCTTGATCTCGCCCTTGAACATCTTGTTCACAAGCTCCTTGTAGTTCTCCTGAGTGAACGCGCCGTCCTTCCACTGGGTGGACTTCATCGGGAGCTGAACGTAGTTCAGCTCGGGATCGTCGCCGGAAACGAGGCCGAGGTTATCGTACTTGCCGCCGAACTTGCTCCAGGCGTTGTTTTTGATGGTTTCGTTAAGAACGTTTTTAACGGTTGCGCCAAGGCCCTTCATAGCGGAGGTAACGGTCATGTCGTCCACCTTGGAGAGGGTCTTGATAATGGCGGACTGATCGACGTCAACGCCGATGACCTTCGCGTTCTTCTTGCCTGCGGCCGCAACAGCGGAGGTGTAGATACCGCCGCCGCATGCGAACACGACCTCAACGCCCTTGGTCTGATACCAGGTATCCATAACGGCGGTGATGGCGGGATCGCCGGCAAACGTATTGCCGTATACGTATTCAACGGAAACCTGATCGGCAATGCCCATTTCAACCGCAGCGGCGTCGCAGCCCTGCACGAAGCCGTAGCCATAGCGGATAACCGCGGGAACGGCCATACCGCCGAGGAAGCCGAGGTGCTTATAGCCAAGCTTTACGGCAGCGTAGCCCGCCATATAGCCGCAGAGCTCCTCCTGATAAACGGCGCAGTAAACGTTGCTGCCGACGTGGGGCTCCTTGCTTGCGTCGATAAGGTCGGTGCGCTCGTTTTTTTCATCGTGGTTGTAGAAGCAATCCTCAACATCCCACTGGGAAACGTCCAGCGCCACGAACTTAACGTCCTTGTATTCGGGCTTGTCCTGCACGGCATAGATGGTGCCTGCGAACGCGAAGCCGGGCATAACGATGATGTTGTAGCCGGCGTCGATGGCTTCTTCAACCTTGTTGACGCGCTCGGCGGTGGAGTCGCCCGCGGGCTTGTAGTACTGGAAGGGAATGCTGTTTGCTTCGCAGTATTCCTTGCAGGCCTCGTAGGTGGTCTGGTTGAAGGATTCGTCGGTAATGTCGCCGTAGTCGGTGATCATCGCCACCTTGAAGGTGCTTTCGGTTTTGCCTTCGTCTTTGCCGCTGTTGCCGCTGTTGCCACTGTTGCCGCTGTTGCCGCTGTTGCCGCTGTTGCCGTCATTGCCTGAGGTTTGGCAGGCTGCAAGCATGGGCACGATCATCAGCGCGGCAAGAATGATTGCCAGGATCTTTTTCATTTTCATATCCTCCGTAGTTTTGTTTGCGCGGCTCTGCCCCGCAACGGGTAGATTATAGCACATTCCGAGCATAAATGGAAGTATAATAAAGCTTCAGCAATCGGACCGCCTGAAGCTCCCAACCCGTTGATGTGCCGATAAACCTTGAGTATTTCGGCAATATGTTCGGCAGAATAGATAAAATATTATTGCTTTTTCGCTCGCAGCTAAAGCGAAAAAACGCGGAATATGGCCGATATCGCTCCATAAAACAAATCAAAGGCTTATTGGGGGAGCAAAAAGAGCGTGCATCGAAACGCCCTGATCTGTTAAAAAAACTGCCGGGCTCAGCCGCAAAAAGGCTTGAAAAAAGAGGAAGCATGGTATAAAATAAAATAGGAAAATTTCGGGCAATGCGCCTGCGTAAAGGAGGAAGGGGAGTTGTACGGCTATGTTCGGCCCAATATTCCCGAATTGAAGGTTCGGGAAAAGCTCAGATACGATGCGTGGTACTGCGGGCTTTGCAGAAGCATCGGCAAAAGGTATTCGCTCACCTCAAGGCTTGTGCTGAGCTATGATTCCGCTTTCCTTGCCATGCTCGTTTCGGACGTGTGCGGCTTTGATTCCGTTTGCGAAAAGCATACCTGCCCGATCCGTCCGATAGGTGCCAAAAAGGTGATGGTCAAAACCGAAAACCCCGCGCTGGACTTCGCCGCGGACGTGTGCGTGATCCTTGCCGAATTCAAGCTGAAGGACGACGTGGCGGACGGCAAAAGGCTGCGCGGCGCCGCGCGGCTGCCGCTCCTTCGCGCCTTCAGGAAGGCAAAAGCGAACGCACCGGAGCTGCATGATGCCGTGCAAAAGGGCATAGAAAGGCTTTCCGCCATAGAAAAGGCGCGCGCCCCCTCGCTCGATCTTGCGGCGAATGCGTTCGGAGAGCTGATGCGCGATATGCTGCTTTTGGCTCCTCTTCCGCAAAGCAGCGAGCAGGAGCGGGCGAAAACGCGCACTGTGCTTGGCGAGATCGGCTATTGGCTCGGCAGAACCATCTATTTTATGGATGCCTGGGACGACCGCGCGGAGGATGAGAAGCGCAAAACCTACAACCCGTTCATTCTTTCGGGAGCCACGGAGGAGGACGCGGAGTTTGCGGTGAACTACTCCATAAATTCGCTCATCTCCGCATACGATCTTCTTGAGCGAACGCATAAAACGGGGATGGACGGCGCGATAGAGGACAACGTGTTTTATATCGGCCTTTTCGGTATGTGGGACAGCGTTAAATCCGGAAAAACGGAGCGCGCAAAGCGTTTTAAGAGGAACGGCGGCGCGAATATCGATATTATAAACGAAAAAGAAAGGGTGGAGGGCAATAAATGAACCCCTATCAGGTGCTTGGAGTCAGCGAAAACGCGACCGATGAGCAGGTTCGCGCCGCGTATTTGCAGCTTGTGAAAAAATATCATCCGGATAAGTATCAGGATAATCCCTTAAAGGAGCTTGCCGGCGAGAAGCTTAAGCAGATAAACGAGGCATACGATATCATCACAAAGCAGCGTCAGAGCGGCTCGTATTCGGGCAGCTCGTCCTATTCCGGAAGCTCGTCATACTCGGGAAATTCGTCCTACTCCGGCGGCTCGTCGTATTCGGGAGAATCCGCCGCCGAGTTTGCGCGTGTGCGCGAATTGCTCAATAATCACGCCGTGCAGCAGGCAAGAAACGTGCTGAACAATATGCAAAACCGCAACGCGGAGTGGAATTATCTATACGGCATCACGCTTTTCCGCTCCGGCGAATACTCCGCCGCAAGGAATTACCTTGAAACGGCGGTGAAGATGGATCCCAATAATCCGGAGTACCGCAACGCCTATCAAACCACCTTCGCGCGGGGCACGAGGAGCTATCACACCTATAACCGTGCGAACGACGGCTCCGACTCATACGGCAGCGGCTGCGGCTCTAATATGTGTACCACCCTTATCTGCGCGGACTGCTGCTGCGAATGCTTCGGCGGCAATCTGATACCATGCTGCGGCTTCAGAACCGTCTGATACGCGCGGGAGTGGGGTATTATTGAAAATGAAAAAGCTTTCCGCAACTGCAAGGCTCACCCTGGGCGCGATGGCGGCGGCGCTGGGCGTGCTTTTCATGTATGCCGCGTCGATCCTTCCGAGCGGCAAGCTGGTGCTGCTGTTCCTTGCCTCCGTGGTGATCTGGATACCGCTCAATGAGCGCGGCGGCATCCCTTACGCCGTCGCCTGCTATCTTGCCACGGCGCTTTTGACGCTGCTGCTCGTGCCAAACAAGCTCTATGCGCTCGCCTACGCGCTTTTCTTCGGGCTGTACGGCTTCATCAAGCTGGGGGTGGACGGAGCGGTGCGTGACCGCTTCATCGCCTTCGTGCTGAAAATGCTTATTATGAACCTGCTTGCCGCCGCCTTCATTTGGCTGGGCGGGCTTATTATGAAGCAGGATCTGTTTTCCATGCTGCCGGAGTATCCGCTGTATATAGTGATACCCGTGCTTGAGGCGGCGTTCGTCGCCTTCGAGCTTTTATACACCTTTGCAATAAGCTTTTTTGACGGCAGATTGAGGGATCGCATAACCCCAAAGCGCTGAAAAAACGCGTGATCCGAATAAAACGCGAATAAAACGCGAATATAACGCGAATGCCGCCGGCGGACAGCTCCCGCTCGGCGGCATTTTGGTTATTCGGTTTTGCGAAAGGCTTATCCCAGCCTTGGCTCAATGAGCGGATCCGCCCAGTCTATGCTGCCGCCAAGCTCATCGGCAAGCTCGTTCGCATGCTCCTCAAGCGCGGAAAGAAACTCCGCCTCGCGCTTTTTGGAGCGGCGGCCCTTCGTCTGATAGATGATCTTTGAGGCCTCGGCGTCGTAGGAAATGCCGAAATCGTCCTCCGTTTCATGGGGGAAGAACGAAACCGAAACGAAGTAGGTTATCTGCCCCGCGTCGCTCTCGGCGGTAAGACGAACGGCTGCGGCGCGCCTTTCAACGCCGTTGTAAACGCAGCTTGCGCCGAAATAGCAAAGGTAAACGTCTATCGTTTTCATAAAATATCCTCCGTGCGCCTGAGGTCGGGAGTGGCTATTCTCTGCCGTTTTCGTTTCCGGTTCCGCTTTCTTTTTCGCTCTTTTTCCTGCTGTATTTATTAAGCACGAAAACGATAAGAATAAGTATCGCGGTCACAAGGAATATGGTAAGCATGCCCCTTGCCATTATCTTGAGCGAATCGACGAATTGAAAATTCTCTATATCGGGCGTGAGTATGCCGCCTGAAAGCAGGTTTTTAATGGAGATCATAATTCTATCCTCCCGTTATCAAAGGAAAGCCTTGAAAAGGCTCAGGATAAGACCGCCCGCCACAACGGAAGCGATCTGACCCGAAACGTTCGCGCCGATGGAGTGCATGAGCAGGAAGTTTTGATTATCCTCCTCAAGACCCATCTTATGCACAACGCGCGCACTCATGGGGAACGCGGAAATGCCCGCCGCGCCGATCATGGGGTTGACCTTCTTCTTTGCAAAAAGGTTTATGAATTTGGCGAAGAACACGCCGCCCACGGTGTCGAACACAAACGCCACAAGGCCAAGGCCGAGCACGATGAGCGTTTGCACCTGAAGAAAGCTCTCCGCCCTCATGGTGTATGAAATGGAGATGCCAAGGAAGATGGTGATAAGGTTCGCAAGCACCTTCTGCGCGGTTTCGGAAAGTGAATTCAGCACGCCGCACTCCCTTATAAGGTTGCCGAACATAAGGCAGCCGATGAGGGGCAGGCCGTCCGGCGCAACGAAGCCCACCACGGCGGTTATCACGATGGGGAAGAGGATGCGCGTGAACTTGCTCACGTCCTGCTGCTTGTACTCCATGCGGATAAGGCGCTCTTTTTTGGTGGTGATAAGCTTTATGACAGGGCGCTGAACTATCGGCACAAGCGCCATATAGGAGTATGCCGCAACCACTATCGCGCCGAAAAGACCGGGATTGTTCACGCCGATCCCAAGCTCGTTTGCCACAACTATGCTCGTTGGGCCGTCCGCCGCACCGATGATGGCGATGCTCGCCGCCTCCGTGGGCGCAAAGCCCAGCAGCGTTGCCATGGAAAGGGTGAAGAAAATGCCGAACTGCGCCGCCGCTCCGAAGAGCATGAGCTTGGGGTTGGTGAGAACGGGGCCGAAATCGATCATTGCACCGATGCCGATAAAGAGCACCAGCGGGAAAAATTCGTTTTCAATGCCGCTTCTGTAAAGCAGGTCGATGATATGCCCGGGATCGGCGATGGTAGAGCCCGGAAGGTTCACGAGGATGGCGCCGAAGCCGATGGGCAGAAGGAGGGTGGGCTCCATGTCCTTCTTGATGGCGAGGTAGATAAGCACTCCGCCGATTACCCACATAATCGCGTTCATCCAGTTGCCCTGGATGAACTGCCACGCAGTTTCAAGAATACTCATTTTTTCTCCGTGTGTTTTTTCTGCACTCATATTTCGGCAAAGCCGATACTGTGCATCCTATCTATTATACTCAAATCCGCACGCGGTTGCAAGCTTTTTTCAGATATTATCGAGCTGTTTTTGACGGCCGTTTCATTCGCCTGCCGAGCTTGCTTGCGCGATCTGCGCTCTTTCGCATTCCGTTCGAAGCAATTTGGTGAGCGATAAATAAGCTCTGCGCTGCTTGAATACGCAAGCGGCATGGATGGAGAAATGACGGAGAGAGGACTGATAATTGGTGAAAAAAGGGATAGCGGGAGGGGATAAGCCCGGAAAAGAAAACGGCTCCGCATTTTTCATTGACAGAAAGGCGATTATGGCTTATACTTTCACATAATGAATCGATGATGCGGCGCTTTTCTGCCGATCATGCGTGATTATTTTACTGCCGATGGCGGCAAAGGAGCGAAAGAATATGATCCGCGAGAAGAGCTGCGGCGCGGTCGTTTACACGGAGATAGACCGCGAGACCCATTATTTGATAGTGCGTATGCGCAAGGGGCATTTCGGCATGGCGAAGGGCCATGTTGAGGAGGGCGAAACCGAGGCGCAGACCGCCGAGCGCGAGATACTTGAGGAAACGGGGCTGAGCGTGAAGGTGGACACCGATTTCAGGCGAAGCGTGATGTATCGCCCTTACGCGGGCTGCCTGAAGGACGTGATATTCTTCGTTGCGCATTCAAGCAGCACAAGGACCGTGCCCCAGCAGGAGGAGATAAGCTCCATCCGCTGGCTGAAATATGACGACGCAATGAATATTCTGACCTATGAAAACGATAAAGAGGTGCTGAAGCACGCCCGCGACTATCTTTTAAGAACGGGGGCCATCCAAAAATGACGGCGGCGGAGCATAAGCCCGTTACGCGCTCCATAATGCTTCAAACGCTCTGCACGCCGTGCGCGAACTTTTGCCGCTACTGCCTGCTCTCGTGGAACGGGCGGGTTTCGGGCGCGGATTGGGATCGCAGCGCGGCGCTTGCAAAGCGCTTTTCCGAATGGATGAAAAAGAACCGACCGGAGCTTAAATTCGACTTTGCCTTCGGCTGCTCGATGGAGCATCCGAAGCTGATCGAGGCGGTGGATTTTTTAAACTCCATCGGCTCCGTTATGGGAAGGTTCCTTCAGCTTGACGGCATGCGTATGCGCACGGATCCCGAGCTGGACGCGCTTTTTTCTTCACTTTCGGCGCACGGTGTGGAGCACGTGGATTTCACCTTTTACGGCACCGAGGCGTATCACGACCGCTTTGCCGCCCGCCGGGGCGACCACGAGCTCATGCTGAGGAGCATCCGCTTTGCGCTCGCCGCCCACATAGCAGTTACGGCGGATATGCCGCTGACGGGTGAAAATATAGGGATGGCAAATTCCGTTGTGGATGAATTGCGGCGCCTTGGCTGCGGCGATATCCGCTTTCGCATCCCGCACGGCGAGGGCAGGGGAGCGCTGCTTGAGCCTGTGCGCCTGAAAATAAGCGAGTTTGAAGCGCTTGAAGCCGGTATCAGGCCGCTTTTGAACCGCGCCGTGTTCAAAACGGAGGGGGAATGGCTCGATATGGCGCAGCGCGGCGAGCTCGCGCCCGAATCCAACCGAAGCCTGCTCATTTCGCTCACTCCGCAGAATATCGGTGAAATGGAGGCTATGCAGGTGGAGCGCATCATTTCGGAGGCAGAGAGGCTGGATGAGGAATACTATGCCGCGTTTCCCGATTTTGCGGCGCTTGCCGAAACGTACGGCGATAAAAACGGCGAAAGGCTGTTTTCCCGCCGCGACCTGTTTCATTATTACAGAAAAAGCTATGCGCTTGAGCACGGCGTGAAGGTTTACGACGTTACGGACGAAACGCAAACGGGCAGCAGAAGGTACTGAGAATTCATCTGAACAACCTTTTTCGGCGTTTTGGACAATATGAATAATAAAAAGAGCCGCATCCAAAGCTGCAAAAACCAAAGCTGCAAGGTCAAAACGCAAAGAATAAACCAAAAACCGACCCCGCCATGGAGTCGGTTTTCAATATTATCCTGTCAAGGCTTCAGGCGTGGGGGGTGTATCGCTTTGCCCGTTCGGGGAATCAGGCCTTTGCGCAAAGGGCGCGTATCGCTTCCGCCGCGTATTCCGCCGTGCCTTCGCCGCCCGCGCCGTCGATATTCGCCTTAAAGCGCGGATCGGAGCAATACGTTTGCGCAAGCCCCAAAAGGATTTCATCGGTGCAGGTGTAATAGTTCGCCGTGATATGCGCCTTCAGCCTGAGCGCGGCGTCCTGCGCGGCCGGCCCGTCTGCGGGCTCGCCAAAGCTTCGCAGCCTGCCAAGCTCTGCAAAAATCCGCATCAGCTCCTCGGCGGCGGCATTTCGCTCCGCATCGCCGCGCATTTTATCCCTTTGCTCAAATTCCGCGTATGCCGGGGTTTCGCCCCAGCGCCGCTTCGCTTCGGTGCGGAGGGCTTCCGCTTCGTCGTTGTTAAATGCTTTGAAATCCATAGTTTCTTCTCCTTTAATAATGCTGTCCGCAAGCTCAATAAGCTTTTCAAGCCTTTTGATCCTGCGCGAAAGATGATCCTTTTGAATGATAAGCGCCGTCCTCTCATCAAAATTCGGAGAATCGATCGTGCGCTTGATATCCGCAAGCGGAAGCTCAAGCTCTCTGAAAAGCAGAATTGTTCGAAGCCGCTTGAGAGATGCTTCATCATACCTGCGATAGCCGGATTCGGAAACGGACGCGGGCATAAGCAGCCCGATCGAATGATAGTGGTGCAGCGCACGAATGCTTATGCCGGTAAGCTCGCTGACCTGCTTAACGGTCAGCAGCTTTGGGCCATCGCCGCCGAAGCTCGTCATAGTCAATCCCCCCTTTCAACTGAGATTATAAACCATAACGCTGCGTGGGAGTCAAGAGGAAAATGAAAAATAATCGAATATTTTTTCTTATTGCATTATAATAGCATTATAATCTTAACCGGAGTTGAGAAATGAATAGAAAACGGATTTTCGAAATCATTGAGAAAAGCGAACGCAAGGACGATTGGGCCGGTTCTGCGTACGACATTTTTATGATTGCTGTTATTGTTATCAGCTTAATCCCATTAGCTTTTAAAACCGAATCGCGAGTACTGTTTATTATAGATAAAGCAGCGGCATGTATCTTTATCGTTGACTACATACTTAGGTGGGTTACAGCCGACTATAAATTTCCAAATTTCGGAGCATTTGCGTTTGTTAGGTATCTATTCTCTTTGATGGCAATTGTTGATCTCATATCAATTCTGCCATCATTCAGCATTATTTCCGGCGGGTTTAAGGTTCTGCGTGTATTGCGAATGATAAGGGCGCTTAGAGTTGTTAGAGTTTTCAAGGCTATGAGGTACTCTAAAAGCTTTGAGATTATAGGAAATGTGCTGAAATCATCAAGATCATCGCTCGTTGCTGTCTGCACACTTGCCAGCGGATATATTCTTGTTTCTGCTTTGATTATTTTTAATGTTGAACCCGAATCGTTCAATAACTTCTTTGATGCAGTATACCGGGCAACAGCATCGCTTACCACTGTGGGCTACGGGGATATATATCCTGTTTCAACTTTAGGCAGGATTATTACTATGATTTCATCAATTTTCGGAATTGCAATAGTTGCACTTCCGGCAGGCATTATTACTGCGGGTTACATGACTGAGATCAGCAAGCAAGACAGCGAAGATGATGGTACTGAAGAATAATTTGATAAACAGAAAAAACCGGAATCGCTCGATCCCGGTTTTTCATTAGCAGTAATCAGTTCATGCCATAGCGCTTCTTGAACTTATCCACGCGTCCACCGCTGTCGACCAGCTTCTGGCGGCCGGTGTAGAAGGGGTGGCACTTGGAGCAGATTTCGACCTTGAGCTCGCCCTTGACGGAGCCGCTCTTAAAGGTCTCACCGCAAGCACAGCGAACGATGCTCTCGCCGTAGGAAGGATGAATGTCCTTTTTCATTGTTTTCTCCTGATTTGTTGGGCGAAGATCATCGGTTCACTCCGCCGCTGAACTCTTGACGATGTAACAGCATCATCAAGGCAACGGTTATTTTATCATATTTGGAAAAGAAAAAGCAATACGAACAACGGCAAAAACGCAATATATTTTTGACGCCCGGAACGCGGGCGGCGCGAACGGGCTCAGCGAAACACGCCGTGCTTTTTCTTTATTCTGCCAAGCTTATTTAAAAGCGGCTTTGTGAGCAGCAGCAGGAAAAGCACCGTTGCCGAAGCAAAAACGAGGTTTACGGGAAGGCCCGAGGCGTACACCGCAAGAAACATCTCCCACGTCACGTTCTGTGCGGAGGAGAAAACGACCTGCGTATCCACTATCTGCCCGTAGATGCCCACCGTGACGAACGCGCCGTAGGCGCAGAGCAGAAAGAGCTTTAGTTTTGTTGTTATCTGATCGTTAAAAAGAATGCCGGAAAGAAAGCCGATAAGCCCGAGCGCAAACATCTGCCACGGCGTCCATGGCCCCTGCCCGAAAAACATATTGGACACGAAGGCGGTAAGCGCGCCGGTGATGAAGCCCGCCTCGCTCCCGAGGGAAACGCCGGTGATTATCACTATCGCGGCTATGGGCTTGAAATGGGGCAGCATGTAGAACGCGGCTCTGCCCGCAACGCCGAGCGCAACCATCACCGCGATAAGCGTCAGCTCCCTTGCCCTTGGGCGGCGCTTTTCAAACATGAAGAAGAACGGCACCATCGAAAGCGCGATTATAAGCATTGAAACTATATAAAACTGCCGGTCGTGCCATTCAAGCAGTCCAACGAGTATCACGCTCGGCACGAACACAAGTATGAGCACGGCGGAAACGATGCGCCGTATCAGCCTGCGCTTTTTTTCCTCCGCCGCCTGCCTTGCGCGAAGCCGCTCTGCGGCGAGTACGCGCTCATCCGCCGCAGGCTCGGGCCGGGCCGCCGCGGTATTCGGTTTTTCAGCAAATTCCTTTTGCATAAGGGTTTATTTACGGTTTATCCTCTCTATCAGCTCGCCTGCGGTCACCGCGCCGTCCATCATGCCCCTGCCGATCCGCGCCGCAACGGTGGTATAGAAATTGTTTCCGGAAAGCACCTCTTTAGGCGTTCCCTCGGCAATGATCCCGCCGTCGAAAAACATGGCGAGCCTGTCCGCATATTCCGCGCAAAACTCTATATCGTGCGAGATCAGCACTATCGCCGTGCCTTGCGCGGTCAGCTTGCGAAGCAGTGCGCCGAATTTCACCTTGAAAAAGGCGTCCATGCCCTTTGTGGCTTCATCAAGAAACAGGATGCGCGGCTCCAAAACAAGCAGCTTGGCAATGGCCGCGCGCTGAAGCTCGCCGCCGCTTATATCGTATGGATTGCTTTCCAAAATGCCGGAAAGCTCCATCAATTCAGCTATTTCATCAAGCCTGCTTTTATCAAGCTTATTCTTTTTGATCACCGCCTCAAGCTCCTCGCGCACGCTGTCGTGAACGAAGCTGAGTATCGGGTTTTGCAGCAGCACGCCCACGCGCCGTCCGAAAAGCTCCCCGTCCGAATACTTATCTATCGGCTTGCCGTCGAGCAGCACCCTGCCGCGATAGGGCTTGAGCATTCCGGAGGCGGTCATCACGGCGGTGGTCTTGCCCGCGCCGTTGCCGCCGATTATGCACGTCAGCTCGCCCGCGTTTATTTCGAGCGAGGCGCCCTTTAAAATGTCGTCCGAATTTCGCTCGTAGCGAAACCACACGTCGCGCATGGAGATAACGGGCTTTTCGGAGCGCTTGCTTTTCTGCGCTTTTTCGCGGGGGCGGGCGGGGGAAGGCGCAGCGGCCTGCGGCAAGGCTTTTTTCGCTGCGGCTGTTTTTTCCTCAAGTATTCGCTTCAGATACGCCCTGCCATCGCGCACGGTGATGGGGGCGGGCAGGTCCTTCATGCTTTCGGTGCGGGTTTCGTAATAAACGGTCATAGCCGTGGGCAGCACGGCGGAAAGCGCGGGGTCGCGGCTCAAAAGCTCCGCGCAGCTTTCGGGCGTTCCGCTGTGGAGTATGCCGCCGTTTCGCATGAAAACGACCTTGTCCGCAATAGGAAACAGTCCCTCAACGCGGTGCTCGGTGATCATCACGGTGGTGCCAAGCTCGCTGTTTATGCGCTTGAGCGTGTCAAAAAAATCGGCGGCGGCGATGGGATCGAGCTGCGAGGTGGGCTCGTCCAGTATCAAAAGCCGGGGCTGCATCACCATCACTGAGGCAAGGCAGAGCAGCTGCTTCTGCCCGCCGGAAAGCTCCGAAACGGGGGAGTGGAACCATTTTTGAATGCCGAAAAAATTCGCCATTTCGGCAACGCGGACGCGCATCGTGCTTTGATCCACGCCAAGGCTCTCAAGCCCGAAGGCAAGCTCGTGCCACACCTTATCGGTGGCTATCTGCATCTCCGGATCCTGCATCACAAAGCCTATCTCGGAGGTTTGACGGCGAAGATCCAGCGCTTCAACGGGCTCCCCGCCGAAGAGCACCGCGCCGCTGACGCTGCCAAAGGAGCTGAGGGCGGGCTTGAGCATCCGAAGCAGGGTGGATTTGCCGCAGCCGGAGGGGCCGGCGATAAGCACAAATTCCCCCTCCGAAACGGAGAGGTCTATATTCAAAAGCGCGGCCTTATCCGCCTCGGGATATGTAAACGTCAGATCCTTGATCTCAACAAGTGCCATCTGTATGCCTCAATGGAATTCATCATCACGGGTATGAGCAGCGTTAGCGCGTAGATAACGCAAAACGCTATAAAAAGCGGGGTTGCTTCGTTTGCCTTATACGAGGGAAAGAAGCGTATGCCAATAAGCTTGAAGTAGGAGGCAAGCGCGGTGCAGAGCATTCCAAGCGCGAGCAGCCCGCCCACAAGCGCATCCCTGCCGTCGAAGCGGTAGTTTGCAAAGCTCCTGCGCGGGTGCAGCCCATACCCCCTTGAGCGCATTGAATCGGCGGTGGTAACGGAGCTTTCAAGCGCCCAGGTGATGAGCGATGAGAGAATGCTCAGCCCGTTTCGCGCCCGCGCAAGGATGCTTCCGCCGCGGGTACCCATTCCCGCTCCGCGCTGCGCCTGCGCTATGCGCTTTGCCTGGTGCGAAAACAGCGGCACAAAGCGGAGCGCCATGGATAAAACGAGCGAGAGGGAGGGGGCGAACCTGCCGAGCAGGTAAACTATCTTGTCGCTTGTGAATATGGCGTTGAAGCAGGCGAACCACAGCACCACCGAAGCGAGCATTCCGGCGGAAGCGACGCCGTACACAATGGATTCAAGCGTTATGGGGTTATGCCTTAAATAAAAAAGGATGGTGACGCCGGCATGGTTGAAAAGGGGATTCATCACGGCGGTGAGCAGCATTACGGGCAGCGCAAATTTGAGTATATAGCCCCATGCCCTTTTGCCGCGAAGAATGAAAAGCCATGCGAGCGCGCACGCAAGGGATATGCCCAAAAGAACCGGATGCATCACAAGCATCGGCATGATGAGCGCGAACGCAAAGAATACGAACGCAACTATTGGGTTTACCGTGTCAAACGCATCGCGCATAACGAGCTTTTAAAGAATCAGGGATTCGGGGTCTGCCCCGCAATGAAATAGCTGCCGACATCCGCGCCGAAATCGCAGGTGTAATGCCACTCCACCGCGTCGCCGTCCTTTAAAATATACTTGCTGCAGCCGTAATTCGGAAAAGCGCCGTTCACGGAAAAGGTCCAGCCGCTGCCCTCGCCGCAGTCGAATTCATAAAGATTGTTTATGCCCTCCACGTACGCGCTGTCGTAAACAGGGGTATAGGAGTATTCCATGTGGATCTTGCGGCTCTTAAGAGTGCGCACCATCATATCGTAAACGCTTTCGCCCTGCTTGAAGCTGACCGTGCATTTTTCAAGCACTATGCCGTTTTCGGGCAGCACGTCCAGCTTATCGGTGTTGAATTTATCCATATTGTTCAGTATGGTGGTGCATTCGATATAGAGCGTGCAGGAAAGCTCCTCGTCCGCTCCCGAAGAAGGAGAGGCCGAGGGTAATGGGGATGAGCCTTGATTTTCGCCGTTTTTTACGCCGCAGGCGAAGGAAAGGGATGCGGCAAGCAGCACAAGGCATAAAAAACAAAGCAGCATTGGTCTGCCGTGGGCAGTACCGACGCTTGCCTTGCGATTGGTTTTATTTTCAGCAGATGAACGAGTAAATTTTATCATAAACAGAAATAATTCGCAGCAGCTTTCTTTGAGCGGAGGATGAGCGCTGCTTTGCTCACCCTCCGCGGATAATTCGTTACTGATCGCGCTTGCGCGAGGATATGATAAGGAAGATGCCCGCCACAAGCAGTATGCCGCCTATGCCCACGGGAATGAGCCACTTCAGCTTCTCTCTGCGGATGCTGTTGTTGCCCTTCCAGTCGCTGCCGGTGATATCGATCGGATCGAAGGTCACGTCGGGCACCTCGGTAGGCTCGGGAGTGTCCGCAGGCGGTGTATCCGCGGGATCCGGCGTTTCGGTGGGCTCGGGAGTATCGGAAACCTCGGGGGTGGGCTCCTCGGTAGGCTCGTCCGAAAGCTCCGGAGTCACGCTCGGCTCCTCGGTGAGCTCGGGAGTGGGGTCATCGGTAGGGATGCCGGTTGGAATATCGGTCGGAATATCGGTTGGCGCGTCGCTGGGTATGGACGCAGTGGGCGTCGGAGTGGGACGCGGCGTGGGCGTCGGAGTGGGACGCGGAGTAGGCGTCGGGGTGGGACGCGGCGTGGGCGTCGGAGTGGGACGCGGCGTAGGCGTCGGAGTCGGACGCGGCGTAGGCGTCGGGGTGGGACGCGGCGTAGGCGACGGCGTAGGCGTCGGAGTGGGCGTCGGGGTGGGACGCGGTGTAGGCGTCGGCGTGGGCTCGGGAGTGGGCGTTGGAGGCATGGTGATCGGCGGTTCGATCGGAGAATGGCTGAAATCAACGTCGTTCATATTGAAAAGCGTGTTGCGGCCGCGCAGGAATCTGTCGTAAGCGCAAAGCGCATACGCCGCCTGCTCGCTCGCCATGCCGTTCACTACGCCGCCAATCGTGTGTGAAAAGCCGGTTCCCGTGAAGAAGGAGAGAAGCGCATCCACAACCGATTTGCCATTTTTTGTGAATCTTGAATCGCTGCCGGCGTCTATATTCATGGCGCTGAGGGCAACCATCACCTGAGAGCAGCTTTCGGAGCAGGCGGTGCCGAAGCTTGAAAAGCCTCCGTTCGCATCCTGCATTTCGGACAGAATGCGAATGCCCCTGTTCACGGCGTCACGCGCGGCGGAATAATTCGCAAGCGCGGTGATCGCCATCGCGGTCACGTCCGGATCGGGATTGTTTCCCGCAAGCGCCCAGCCGCCGCCGGGGATCTCACGCTCAAGAATAAAATCGATGCACCGGGTCTTAAGGGAGCTCATGCCGTAGGCGCTGTTTGAATTGAGCGCGATCAAAGCGAAGATCGCACCGTTTATGCCCTGACGCCTGACGTAATCAAAATCGGAAAGCGGGTAGGTAAGATCGTACCCCGCAACGCTGCGCGCATCGCGGCCGATGGAGGTAAGCGCTATGATAACGCGCGAATTTTCGGTGGATTTGGTGGAATCAAGCCTGCCGGAGCCCGCTTCGCGCACCATGCGCTCGATCTGGGAATAATAGGCGGAAGCATAGTTGCTGTCCGGCTGAAGCCTGCCGCTTCTTGCAAGGGCAAACACCTTCCACTCGCCGCCGATGCTTCCGTACACGGGCGCGCCGCTCGAATAGAGGTAGTTCAAAACGCTGTTGTACTGCTGGGTGTATGATACTGCTATGGACTCCTGCGCGCTTTCGGCCCGAACCGCGGTTGAAAAGGGTGCGGCGGCAATAAACAATGCCAGCAAAAGCGGCAGCGCGCGGGTGAATACAGCTCCGAGTTTATGTATGATGCGTTTCAAATTATTCCACCTCGTGAGTTAAAAAGTATTTACCGAACCGGTCGGGGGAGGAAGCTGCGAATCCCCCCGGCGGCCCTCATGGGACAGCCGGGGAGCGAAGAATACGGTTTTTATGCAAGGTTGAGCGCTATGCGCATGGCAAGCAGCGCGTCGTAGGTAAGCACGCTGCCGTCGCCGTTCACGTCCGCAGATTCAAGCGCATCGCCCTCAAGCAGCTCGGTGCCCATTGAATGGCGCAGGATGGCAAGCGCGTCGCTGATGGTAACGCTGCCGCTGCCGTCCACGTCGCCGGGAAGCGCGCCGCCGGAAAGAGCGGCGATAAGCGCGTCAAGCGCCTCGTCGATGGCGGTCTGATCGCTTGAAAGATCGGTCACCACATCCATAAAAGCGTTATAGGCCTCGTTTGCGGTGCCGCCCACATCAACCTTGGCGGCAAGCTCGGGGTCTGCGGCGATCTCGGCAAGAAGTGCGCTCGCCGCATCGCGGTCAACGCCGAAGGAGGGGTTATCGAAGGGAGCGAACATACCCCAGCCGTCGTTGATGCCGATGTCCATGCCCCAGCCGTAGATGGAGTACATCCAGCGGTAAACGTGGCCGTCCTCAACGGTAACGCCGTCCGCGCCAACGCTGGCGGATACATTGTTGTCCACGAACATCCAGCCGGAATAATAGGTGTATTCCTGCTGAGAAAGGATGCCGTCGCCGTTTTCGGGGTTGTACCAGCCGTCGCCGTCGTCGTTGTAGCAGCCGTAGTTGTTTTCAAGCTCGGGAGCGAGATAGTCGGGAACCACGATCTCCGCGCCGCTTGCAAGCTGCTCGCACTCGATGCCGTTGAGGTAGAAGCCGTACTGGCTGTTCTGATAGTCGCCGCCAACGCCGGCGGTCTCAAGCAGGCGAATGGTTACGTCCGCAACGGTTTCGCCGCTGCGATAGGGCACGAGGGTGGGCTCGACGACATAGCCCCAGCCGAGCACGAACGCCTCGAAATCGACCACAACGAAGCCGTCGTAGCCTTCGGGAACTTCGGGAGAGGCGAGGGGAGCATCAGCAGAGATGCGGGGAGCCCCGGCGGAAACGCTGCCGAAGGCAAGGCTGAGAAGGAGCGCCGCGCAAAGAAGCATGGCAAAGAGTTTTTTGTAGAGTTTCATTTTACAGTACCTCCGTGTATTTTCTTTGGGGTCTACAAGCCCCATGCGGCAATACGGAAGCACTGCGTCTTGGCGCGGAAGCTCGGCAAAACCGAGCCGGCGCCGCTCAAACAAGCCGCTTCTTCCCGAAAGCCGCCTTGACAGGGTGATACGGCAGGTCTCCTGGCTTGCGGATAAGCCTAATCGCCCCGCCTTCCCATGCAAAAAGCAAAGTGGCGGTATGGGGCTTTCGTGACCGGTTACAGTAGCGGGGTCTGCTGCGGATTCGCACCGCATTCCCTATTGACCCGCGGAGAATGATTTGATATTACATCATATCGAATCAAAAACCGCATTGGGACCGTATCTGCCTATTCAATTAACCTGAGTATAGCAAAACGGCGGCAGTTTGTCAACAATATTCGGCAGTTTCCCGCCCTATATGAAGAGGTAAGAATTGGCAGGGAACGAGGGAGGGATGGCCTTCAGAGCAAAATGAAAAAGAAAAAGCCCCGCCTGAAGCGGAGCTTTGGCACCCAGTAGGGGAGTCGAACCCCTGCCGCCGCCGTGAGAGGGCGGTGTCCTAGGCCACTAGACGAACTGGGCAAATCTCGATTGCTTAGTTATTATACACGAACCGGCGGCGCTTGTCAATAGTTTTTTTGCAAAAAATAGTATATTGTGAAAACGGGCGTGAACGGGGGATAAGTAAGCGCAGGGAGGATGAAATGCGCATCGGTTTATGGTATAATAAGGCGGCAGGAGCGGTCTGTAAAAGCCGCGCCCCGGCATCAAGCCGTAATTATAAAGAGTTGTTTGGAAAAACAGGGGTAAAAGTATGAGATTGGATAAATATTTAAAGGTTTCCAGAATAATCAAGCGCCGCACCGTGGCAAATGAGGCTTGCTCCCTCGGCCGCGTGAGCGTGAACGACAAGGTGGCAAAGCCCTCCACGGACGTTAAGGTGGGGGATATAATCAGCGTGCGCTCCGGCGCGAAACTCCTTTCGGCGGAGGTGCTTGCCGTGAAGGAAAGCGTTCGCAAGGAGGAGGCGGACTCCATGTACCGCATAATTGCGGACAGCCTGAATGACCCTTCGGATAAGGGCGAAGACTGAAAAAGCGGGCTGCTTATGGGTAAATTCGATAATAAACGCGTTTGCGCGATCCTTCTTGCCGCAGGCGGCTCCACCCGCATGGGCGAAAACAAGATGCTTATGCGCTTTAGCGGCAAAACGCCCATTGAGCTTTGCCTTGAAGCGTTCAGGGAGCATGCGGACGAATTCGTGATAGTGGTTTCGCCCTCAACCGCCGAAGCCGCTCAGGAGGCGGCACAAAGAGCATTGGGCGAAGGGGGCGCGGTAAAGCTTGTGTACGGCGGCGAAAGGCGGCAGGATTCGGTATACAACGCGCTTGTGTCTACCGAGGCGGATATAGTTTCGATCCACGATTGCGCGCGCTGCTGCGTTTCACAAGACGTTATAGAAAAAAGCATATTTTCCGCTGTGGAATACGGCAGCGGCATCGCCTCCGTGAAGGTGGTGGACACGCTTAGAAGCGCCGCAGAGCAGCAGATAGTGGACAGGGATTCGCTGCTTGCCGCGCAAACGCCGCAGAGCTTTTCCCGCAGCGGCATTTTGAGCGCATACGAGAAGATCGATGGTGGAATTACCTATACCGATGATGCCGCAATTTTCAAATCGGCGGGAAACGAGCTGCATTTCAGCGAGGGCGACAGGGCAAATATCAAGCTTACGGGCAGGGAGGATATAATCATTATGAAAGCTTTGCTTGAACAGCTACGGCAGGACGCTTCGGAAAAAACGAACGCCGAAATGAAAAACAGCGCCTGTGCGCACGACCTCATGCCGTTTCGGATCGGATTTGGGGAGGATACCCACAGGCTGAAGGAGGGCAGGGCGCTGATACTCGGCGGGGTGCATGTGCCGTATGAATTCGGGCTGGACGGGCATTCGGATGCGGACGCGCTTGCGCACGCGCTGATCGACGCGGTGCTCGGCGCCTGCGCGCTGGGCGATATAGGAATGCACTTTCCGGACAGCGATCAAAGGTATAAGGGTATAGACAGCCTTTTGCTTGCCTCGCACACGGCGGCGCTTGTGCGCGAAAGGGGCTTTGAGATAGGCAATCTGGACGCAACGGTGATCGCGCAGAGGCCCAAGCTCGGCGCGTATCGGGATGAGATGCGCAAAAGGCTTGCCGAGGCGTTCGGCGTCGATTTTTCCCGCATGAGCGTTAAGTTCACCACTCCGGAGCATACCGGACCCGAGGGCAGGGGGGAGAGCATGACCGTTCGCGCCGCCGCGCTCGTGTTTGAAAAATAAGGGCGCTTATTAAAAACATACAGCTTTATACGGCTTTTTGAAATACAGAATCGCAAGGTAAACCCGCGTAAAACTAAACAAAAGGAAGAAAAAGCAAGGTAAAGCATAATAAAATAAAAAAGTAAATTAAAGTAAAGCTCAACAAAACAAAGCAAAACAAAGCAAAGCAAAACAAAGCAAAGCAAAGCAAAACAAAGCAAAGCAAAACAAAGCAAAGGATCCCGCTCAAGTGAGCATGGGATCCTTTTTCAGAAGCATTGATAGAATTATTGCGTTTGGAAGCTGCACTTTTTAGCGCAATACGGCGCTTATTCGCCGCTGCCGCCGCCGGGCTCGCCCGATTGCCTCTGCGCACCCGGCCTGCGCCGGTTCGCGCCGTTGTAGCGGCGATAGGGCTTGCCGGGGCCGCCGTGCTTTTTGGCGCCGCCGTTGAGCTGCCTGCCTTGAGGCCTTTCGGTGCGCTCGGCTTTTTCCGCCCGCTCGGCTCTCTCCTGCCCGTTCTGCCCTTCCTCGCCGCCGGAGCGTGCCTGCCTGCGGGGATGCTGCTGATCGAACCTGCGCGTATAGGGCTTTTTGGTTTGCGCCGCGCCCTCCCCGCCTGCTGCGCGGGGGCCCGATTCCGCGTATCTTCTGCGTATCTTCTGCGGCTTTTCGACTCTTTCGCCCGCCTCTCCGCTTTCGCCGCCTTCGGATGTATCGGATCTTTCACCGTTTGCGCTATTCTCGCCGTCTTCACCCTCGCTTTGTTCGGGCGTTTCGGCTTCGGCGCCGGCGGGTTCGGCGGCCTTTTCGGCGTCGTGGGGCGCGGTGCGGCTCTCGTTTTCGCCGCAAGCTTCGCAGCCCTCGCGGCCCTCGCAGTCTCCGCAGCCTCCGCAGCCTTCACAGACGCCCCCGGCGGGCATAAGGTCGCGGAAGGGATAGCTGCGAACGTCGAAGGTGCCGTCCTGAAGGGTAATCTTCAGCTTGGTGGTTTCGGTTATCGCGTTGTTTTCAAGCACGGTGCCGGGGCCGTCCGGCGTGATGAACTGCTTGCCGACGCCGGGCATCACCTTCTGCATGGATTCATACGCCTCCTGCTCGTAGCGCAGGCAGCACATCAGCTTGCCGCAGATGCCGGAGATCTTGAGCGGGTTCAGCGAAAGATTCTGCGTTTTCGCCATCTTTATGGAAACGGGCGTGAATTCGGTCAGGAAGGTGTTGCAGCACACGGGGCGGCCGCAGAAGCCCAGACCGCCGCATTTTTTCGCCTCGTCGCGGTCGCCGATCTGCCTCAGGTCGATCCTTGCCTTGAATACGGCGGTAAGATCCTTCAAAAGCTCGCGGAAATCCACGCGGCTGTCCGCCGTGAAATAGAAGGTGAGCTTGGAGCCGTTGAAGGCGTATTCCGCGTTCACAAGCTTCATCGCAAGCCCGCGCGCCTCAACCTTGGTGCGGCATATTGCAAGCGCCTCGCTCTCCTTGGATTGGAAATACCGCATCTGGGAAAGATCGTCCTCCGTTGCGATGCGCAAAACGGGCTTGAGCGGGGATGAAAGCCGCGCCTCGTCCATTTCCGCAGGCTCTCCGCTGACGGTGCCGAGCATATCCCCATGGGTGGTGTTCACTATAACGCTCGTTCCGTCGCACAGGTCAAAGTCCAGGGCGTCGAAATAATAGCCCCTGCCGCTGTTTCTGAATCTTACCTTAACAACTCTTTGCATTTTTGCTTATCTAACCGCAGTTTAGCGGATTCCTTTCGTAATTTAAACACTTTTCTTTGCGCAATACGGCGCGGCTGCAATATAGTACCAAATACCTCAGCTTGCGGCGGGGTAGGCTATCTCTATCATAAGCAGATCGAAAATTCTTGAAAGCCTGATAACGGGGGAGATTCGCTGCGCCGCCGAGGAAACCGCGCCCGCTATGCGCTCAAGCTCCGAAAAGCCGAGCCGCGCTGCCGCTGCGGAGGCCTGCGAACCGAAATCCGGATTGAAAAGCTTCAGCGAATAGCAGCCGCTTTTTTTAAGCATAATGTCGTGGCAGGCTGAAAGCATGAAGTACAGCGCGGCGCGCGCCGATTCCGCGTCCGCTCCAAGCGCGTCGCTTGAATCAAAGAGCTTTCCGCCGGCAAGAACGGTGTAAAAGGCCTCGAGCGCGGTGCTTCGCAGCTTTGAAAACGCGCTGCTTGAATAGAGCCGAACGGCGGTATCGAGCGAGCAGGCGCTCTTCTGCGCCAGCGTTTCCGCCTCTGCTTTGCCCGCGCCGAGCCTTATAAGCTCCTTTGCGACCTCATCCGCAGAGCGCTCCCCAAGCCGCACCGTCATCACGCGCGAGCGGATGGTGGGCAGCACCTGAAGCTCCTCTCCCGAAAGCAGAAAATAGGTGCCCTCGGGCGGCTCCTCAAGCATTTTCAGCATGGCGTTTACGGCGCGATCGTTTAATAAATGAACGCTTCTGATCAGAATAACGCGGTTATCGGTGGAGAAGGTGCGCTTTGTAAGCTCGCTTTTGATCTCGCGTATACGGTCCACCTTCACGCTGCCGTCAAGCGCTATATAGTCCGCTGCGGTGCTTAGGCGCGTAAGCTCCACCGAGCCGAAAAGCAGTATGCTTGCGCACTGCTCCATTATGCCGCCCTCAATATCGCAGCCAGCGCCGGTGAAAAGGTAGCCGTGCATCGCCCGTGAAGATCTCAGGGAAAGCTTTAATTTTTCCGCAAGCTCGTGCATTATCTGCCGCCCTCAGCCGTGCCGCCATCCTCGGCGGCGGGGGAGCGCAGCATTTGCTCATAGCAGCTTAAAAATTCCTCATCAGGCGCGAAAAGCACGCGGCAGACCTCGCCGTTTCGGTTGAAATAAAGCGAATGCGCTCTCTCGCTCCTTGTGCAGGAATAATCCGCGGAATGCGCTATCGGCTTATCCGGCGAATAGCTTTCTGTGGGAGGCACAAGCGCAAGAATATCCTTTTTATCCACGGTCAGAAGTATGGCGCCCTTCGCGCTCACTATGCGCTCAAAAACTATGGTGCCTACGGGATACTGATAGTCCTCGTGCAGTATCATATCGTCGAAGCGGGGATCGTAAACCGGCTCCGCCTCCTTATAGAAGATGGTGTAGCGGTAGCCTGTGAGCCTCAGCCGGTAGATAAGATACAGCGCCAAAAGCGCCAGCGCGATGAACACGTAGCGCGGCACATTGGAGGAAAAAAGCTTTTCAAGATACAGCACCACCGCGCCGACCACGAAAAAGCCGATCACAAGAAATATGAACAGCCAAAGATCGGATCTTGCCGTGCCGTGCGAGCGGTCAACACTTTGCTGAAACATTTTTGAATTACCCCAGGTGCAAAAGCAATAAAACGGTATGCCGGCTCCGCCGTCAGTTTCCGGGCTTGTAGCTGTCCTTCAAACCGACGGTGCGGTTGAAAACGGGCCTGATCTCGGTTGAATCCCGATCGGCGCAGAAATAGCCTATGCGCATGAACTGGTATTTCGAGCCGATCTCGGGTGAAGCAAGGAATGGCTCCACAAAGCCGTTCAAAATGCGCACGGAATCGGGGTTGAGCTTATCTATAAAGTCGTCCGCCGACACGTTTTCCTCCGTCATAAGCGGCTCATAGAGCCTGAATTCGGCGGGCACCGCGTCCGCAGCGGGAACCCAGTGGATTGTGCCCTTGACCTTGCGCTCGCATTCTCCCGAGAAGCTTTCGGGATCGTAGGTGCAGCGAACGAGCTTCACGCTGCCGTCCTCATTCAGCTCCCAGCCGGTGCATTTTATGATGAATGCACCCTTCAGGCGCACCTCGCCGTCCGGCTTGAGGCGGAAGAATTTTTTGGGCGGCTCTATCATGAAATCCTCGCGCTCGATATAGATCTCGCGGGAAAAACGAACGGTATGCGTTTTGCCGTAGAGCGCGTCGCCCTCCTCGGCGATGGGCATATCCTCTATCTTGACCTCCACGGATTCGTTTTCCGGGAAGTTTTCGATTATGACCTTCACAGGGTCGGTAACGGCCATGGCCCTCGGTGCGCGCGTGTTCAGATCCTCGCGCACACAGTGTTCCAGCATTGCGGAATCCACAGTGGAATCCGCCTTGGCAACGCCGGCGCGGTCCAGAAAATCCTTGATCGCCTCGGGGGTGTAGCCCCTTCTGCGCATCGCGCAAAGCGTGGGCATGCGCGGATCGTCCCACCCGCTCACGTAGCCGCCCTCAACGAGCGCGCGAAGGAAGCGCTTGCTCATGATGGTGTTTGTGAGATTAAGCCTTGCAAACTCTATCTGGCGCGGCTTGGGCTCAAAGCCGCAGTTGTCTATCACCCAGTTGTAAAGCGGGCGGTGCGCCTCATATTCGAGCGAGCAGAGCGAATGGGTCACGCCCTCGATTGCGTCCTGTATGGGATGCGCGAAATCATACATGGGGTAGATGCACCACTTGTCGCCCTGATGGTGATGGCTGCGGTGCAGTATGCGGTAGAGCGCCGGATCGCGCATATTGATATTTGGGGAGGCCATGTCTATCTTGGCGCGCAGGGTGCGGCTGCCGTCCTCAAATTCGCCCCGTCTCATGCGCTCGAAAAGGTCAAGGTTTTCCTCCACGCTGCGCTCACGGTAGGGGCTGTTCACGCCCGGCTCGGTGAGGGTGCCGCGGTATTCGCGGATCTGATCCTTGTCAAGATCGCAAACGTACGCCTTGCCGTCTTTAATAAGCTTGAGCGCCAGCTCGTAGCAGGTGTCGAAATAATCGCTGCCGAAGCAGAGCTTATCCCATTTGAAGCCCAGCCAGCGGATGTCCTCCTCGATCGCGTCCACAAACTCCACGTCCTCCTTGGTGGGGTTCGTGTCGTCAAAGCGCAGGTTGCAGGTGCCGCCGAAGCGCTCCGCCGTTGAAAAATCAATGTAAAGGGCCTTCGCGTGGCCAATATGCAGATAACCGTTGGGCTCGGGCGGAAAGCGCGTTTTAACGGTGGGATTCGCCTTAATATCCTCAACGATGAATTCCTCTATAAAATTGCGCGGTTCAAACTCTTTTTCCATGGTATTGAGTGTCCTTTCGATATATAAAACCATCTTTTATTATGCCACAAACGGCGTGGCTTTGTCAATAAAAAAATGGAACAAAACGCCGTGAAAACGGAAATATCCCGCCGAAGTGCCGGATGGGTGCGCGTCGGAGCTTATCGTATAATGATTTTAGGGAGGCAGCGGGGTGCGATTTGTGTTGACCTGAACAAAATATGCTGATATAATTATATAGGATAAATCGCCGCATGAACGGCAGGATTTATGAAAAAAAAGAGAATCAAAAGAAAATTAAGGAAAATGAAAGGAAAAAGAGTATGAACGAGGTCTATCGGTTTTTGAAGGATTGCGGCGTGTATTTCCTTGCCACCGCGGAGGGGGATCAGCCGAGAGTGCGCCCGTTTGGAACGGTGAATCTGTTTGAAAACAGGCTCTATATCCAGATGGGCAAGGTGAAGAACGTTTCAAAGCAGATACAGGCCAATCCAAAGGTGGAGCTCTGCGCGTTTAAGGACGGCAGATGGCTCAGGCTTTCGGGCGAGCTGGTGCGTGATGAGCGCGTGGAGGCGAAAAAGGATATGCTCGATCATTATCCCGAACTGCGCTCAATGTACGATGAAAACGACGACAACACCGAGGTGCTGTATTTTAAATCCGGCACGGCTGTATTCAGCTCGTTCACCGAGCCTCCGAAAACCATCGAGCTTTGACACGCCGAAGCGGGCTCGACTGTTTCTTCGGAATAATCTGAAATAAGCTTGATCATAAAGAAGGATAAACTCAAATAGAATAAACGCAAAAAAAGCTCCGCCGCTGCCCTTTTTGGGGAAACGGCGGAGCGCATTTACGCTTTTATGCGCGGTTCGCCCGCTTTTTACGGGAGTGGGGAATATCAGGCCCTGTGCTTTGCATAGCACTCGCTGCAATAGACGGGCTTGTCGGTCTTGGGCTCGAAGGGGATCTTGGTTTCACAGCCGCAATCGGCGCAAACCGCATCAAACATAACGCGCTCACCGCTGCGGCGGGAGGACTTACGGGCGCTTCTGCAAGCCTTACAGCGGGTAGGCTCGTTCTGGAAACCCTTTTCCGCGTAGAACTCCTGCTCGCCTGCGGTGAAAACGAATTCGCTGCCGCAATCCTTGCAAACCAATACTTTGTCTTCAAACATGGGAATATACCTCGTTGAGTTTTTTGGCCTGAAACCGGCTGACCTGGTCTTTGACCCCACACTCGCCTGTTGGAGGGTTCGCTACTAAGCCTTACGCTGCCCACTACTGCCCCTCTCGGGCGATGCCCGACAGGACTTACGTCTAAGCCGCACCATGCTCACGGGGGCTTTGCCCCGCTTATGTGGATCGTTTCGCCTGCGACTGGCATCGATTTTCAACCACAGACCCGATTTCCGTGCCGCGCCTATTATATCATGCTTATTTGGGTGTATACAAGCTTTTTTTCATATAATAATAAATATATGCTTTGATCCTCGGCTTTGAAGCGGAGGAGGGAAGCTCTCAAGCCTTTGTGCGCAGGATGGCATTGGCATTTTATTTTTTGTTGGACATTTCATATTCGGATGTGTTATTATATAGGAGTAATATATTGGCTTTGCGCGGCGATGCCGCGGACGAATATGCGCCGCCGCCGCTGCAAAGATTACAAGCAGGAGCCAAAACGCGAAAGGATTCGGCTCAGGTGACATTCGGAGGATCGAAAATGAAAATTACGGAAAAAAGAAGCGGCGAGCGTCTCACGCTGGAGCTTTTCGGCAGGCTGGATACGGAAACCTCGCCGGAGCTTGAAAAAAGGCTGGACGCGGGGCTTGACGGCGCAAAGGAGCTTATTCTGGATTGCAAATATCTTGAATATGTTTCCTCCTCGGGCCTGCGCGCTATCCTGCGCGCGGCAAAGCTGATGAGCGGAGCGGGCGGTAAGCTCAGGATCGAAAACACGAACGAGCTTGTGGCCCAAGTGCTTCAGGTCACCGGCTTTTACGAGCTGCTTTGCGCCGAGTGAAGGCGGCATAAAAGCGGGAAAAAAAGCGGCGCAAAAAGCGGGCAAAAGGCGGCATAAAAGCGGGCAAAAGCAGAATTAGCGCGGAGCCCTTCAAAGCCTTGATGGGGCGGACAAGCCCATAGTTCGGCGCTGCGCCTTTTTGCACGGCGCCGGAGCTGCGCCCGCATTGGTTTTTTGTTTGATTTTTGCAAAATGAAATAAACAGGCATTATTTAAAAAGGTACGGAGGAAAACAGCGAATGAGCGAAACCAATACCTCAAACGAGATCGTAATAAAGCTTTCCGAAAGGATAGATTCAAACAACGCGCAGGCGGAGGAGGCGCGCATCCGCGCCGCGCTTTCGGGCGTCGGCGGGAAATGCATCGTGCTTGACGCGGACAGGCTTGACTACATATCGAGCGCCGGCCTCAGAGTGCTTCTGCGCCTCAGAAAGGAGCATTCCGAGCTGCGGATAATAAACGTTTCTTCCGACGTGTACGATATTTTCGATATGACGGGCTTTACCGAGATGATGAGCATCGAAAAGTCGATCAGAAGCATTTCCGTGGAGGGCTGCGAGAAGATAGGCGAGGGCTTCAATGCCGCGGTATACCGAATGGACGGCGACACCGTGGTGAAGGTTTATAAGCACGGCGAGGGGCTTTCGGAAATAAAGCACGAGCAGGAGGTGGCAAGGCTTGCCCTCATACTCGGCGTGCCCACGGCGATCTCATACGACGTGGTGAAGGTGGGCAGCAGCTACGGCTCCGTGTTCGAGCTGCTGGACGCGCGCTCGTTTTCCAGGATCCTTTGCGAGGAGCCGGAGCGCATGGACTGGTGCGTGAAGGAATACGTGGATATGCTGCACACCATCCACGCTATAACGGTGCCGGAGGGCAAGCTGCCGCATATTAAGAGCGAAGCGATAGCGCAGATACAGAGAATAATCCCCGCCCTTCCCGATGGCATAGGCGAAAAGCTTCTGAGGATGGCGCAGGAGATACCCGATTCAAACCGCCTCATTCACGGCGATTATCACACGCAGAATATAGTGCTGGCTTCGGGCGAGGTGCTGCTCATAGATATGGACACGCTCTCGGTCGGGCATCCGATATTCGAGCTTGCCCAGATGTTTAATTCCTACATAGGCTTTTCCGAGTATGACCACGAGATAGTGAAGCGCTTTCAGGGCTTCGATCAGAAAACCGCAGCGGAGTTTTGGCAAAGGAGCCTTCGGGCGTATCTTGAAACGGAGGACGAGCGGCGCGTTTCGGACGTGGAGAATAAGCTGCGCTGCATAGCCTATTCCGATCTTATAGACTGGAAAACTCGCCATACGCAGCTTGCAGCGCGGGAGGATAGGGAAACGGTGGAGCTTTGGAAGCGCGAGCTTACGGAGCTTGTGTCAAGGCTGGACACGCTTGATTTCGAGATCGCTTCCGGAAAACAGAGCGATGCTCCCGGCGAGCTGGATATAGAGGCGGCGAAGGAAAACCTTGATCGGGTGCTCGAATTTGTGAACGCGCATCTTGAGCGGGTGAGCTGCCCCCAAAAGTCGCAGCTTCAGATAGACGTGGCGGTGGAGGAGGTGTTTATCAATATAGCAAGCTATGCCTACACCACCGAAAAGGGCAGGGCCACGGTGCGCGTTGAGGTTTCGGATGAGCCTATAACCGTGACCATCACCTTTATCGACAACGGCGTGCCCTACGATCCGCTTGCAAAGCCGGATGCGGACACTTCGCTTCCGCTCGACAGGCGCGAGATAGGCGGGCTCGGCATATTTATCACAAAACGCTTTATGGATGAGCTTGCCTATGAGTATAAAAACGGGCAAAACATCCTGAAGCTTAAAAAGAATATCGGAGGCGGAAATGAGTAAATTTGAAAGGGCGCTTGCCTTTGCTTCGGAGAAGCACTGCGGCATGAAGCGCAAGCTGGACGGCGCACCGTACATGCTGCACCCCATCGAGGTGGCGCTGATCGTTTCAACCATGACCTATGACGACGAGGTGCTGGCGGCATGTGCGCTTCACGACGTGGTGGAGGATACGGACACAGGCCCGGAGGAGGTCGAAAGCCGCTTCGGGCAGCGCGTTGCGGCGCTGGTCGCCTCCGAAACGGAGGATAAAAGGCCCGGCACTCCCAAATCCGAGAGCTGGCGCTCCCGCAAGGAGGAATCCCTTGAAAAGCTGAAAAACGCGGAGGATATCGGCGTTAAGTATTTGTGGCTTGGGGATAAGCTTTCCAATCTTCGCAGCATGCACAAAGCCTTTTTGGCAGAGGGAAACGATTTGTTTCTTGAATTCAATCAAAAGGATCCCGCGCAGCACGCATGGTATTACCGCTCCGTTCTCGCGCTTTTGAGCGAGCTTTGCGAGCATGATGCGTGGAAGGAGCTTTCGGCTCTTACGGACGCGGTTTTTGGGAAGGATAACGGGGATGAGCCTGAGGTTTGATACCGTAAATAAAAAGCCGAAGCTGTATTTTCTGATACCCGCCGCCATCGCAGCGGCGGTGATAGAGTACCTGCTTATTAAGAACGGCGCGCAGAAGAATTCCGTTGCGCTCTGCTCGGTCACGATCGCTTTTCTCACTGTTTGCGCGGGCTCGCTCGCATGGGCGTTCGTACGGCAGCTCAAATACAATCCGTATTCCTACAATACGATTTATTACTTCGGCTTTTTCCTGTTCGTTCTTTCAATCATAGTTACCCACGCGCTGCTTTTGATGCAAATGCTCACAAGCGCGGAGCCGGTGCCGGTCATGATGATACCGAGCACGCTTATGAACGCCGCAAAAACGTATATGCTGCTGAGCTTCCCGTTTCTTTTCGCGTTCTCTGCCGCGCTGATAGTTTCAAATATTTCGCTGCTCATTCATGAGCGCAAAAGGTTTGCGAACGTGCTTGGGATCATACTTGCATTATTGATCATCGGCGGCGAGGTGTTTCTTTTCAGCGTTGATTATTACGTGGAGGGAAGCCAGCAGGAGGTGATGTGGCACGAGATTCTCACAAACCTCTTTGCTTCCGTGTTCCTGTATCTGGAATGTATGCTCATAGGCGCGATCGCCGCAAATATCATAGTCGTGCGCTATAAGGTGGATACGGACAGAAGCTATCTCATCGTGCTCGGCTGCGGCCTTCGCAGGGACGGCACGCCGACCCCGCTTTTAAGGGGCAGGATCGACCGCGCGATAGAGTTTTACAACAGGCAGCAGGCCGAAACGGGCAAGCCGCCCGTCATCATCTCCTCCGGCGGCAAGGGCGAGGACGAGGTCGTTTCCGAAAGCCTTGCCATGAAGCGCTACATGATTGAAAAGGGCATACCCGAGGAAATGATCGTCATGGAGGAGCAGTCGCGCGATACCGTTCAGAATATGCGGTTTTCCAAGCAGAAAATTGCCGAAAGAAGCCCGAATGGGGAGTACGACAGGGGCGAGAAGGTGGCGTATGCCACTTCAAACTACCATGTGTTCAGAAGCGGACTCTGCGCAAGGCGCGTGAAGATGCGCGCCGTTGGCATCGGCGCCAAAACAAAATGGTACTTCTGGCCAAACGCCGCCGTGCGCGAATTCGTCGGCCTGCTTACGGAGCACCGCGTAAAGCAGGCAGTGATCCTTACATGTATGATAGCCGTGTTCGCTGCGCTCACTGTTGCGGTATACAGCTATTAACCAAATAATACGGAAAGAGATAAAAATTATGTCCACTGTTTATTCCAAAGCCACAACCGATCCCTCCGGCTTTGTGCTGCTTTCGGACCTTGTGCCGGGCATCATTCAGGAGATAAGATATTTTTCAACCTATAATTTTATCGGCGAGCGCATAGACGGCTACGAGGAGCCCTGCGCCCTTCTCACCAGGGAGGCGGCCCGCGCCCTGAAGGAGGTCAGCAAGGAGCTGATGGTGCGCGGCTACTGCATCAAGGTTTTCGACGCCTATCGCCCGGCAACGGCGGTAAAGCATTTCGTGCTGTGGGGCATAGAGGATATGGATGTGCGCATGAAGCCGTATTTCTATCCCACCCTTGAAAAGCAGGAGCTTTTCAGCAAGGGCTATATCGCAAAGCAGTCGTCACATTCCAGGGGCAGCACCGTGGATCTGACGCTGCTGGATATGAAAACGGGAAAAGAGGTGGATATGGGCGGCCCGTTCGATTATTTCAGCGAGCTTTCGCACCCCGATTTTCGCGGCATCACGGACGAGCAGTTTGAAAACAGAATGCTGCTTTCCCGCGAAATGATCCGCTGCGGCTTCAAGCCCTACGAGTGCGAATGGTGGCATTTTACGCTTGAAAACGAGCCCTATCCGGATACCTATTTCGAGTTTCCCGTGTCCTCGGCATACCTCAAAAAATAGTCGAAGCGTGCGCCGGGGACACTCCCTTCGCCGATGCGCCGCAAACACCTTTTTTTACCCCGCGCCGAATGCGCTGACCGAATCGGCTTAAATTCGTGCTGTTCCACCCCCAAAAACCTTGTTTTGGACGGCTCTTTTTCCGCTGCATCCGCTCGCCTGCTCTAAATGCTTTGAATGCGGGATAGTATAAACAGCATCCGGATTAAATGAGGTAAAATACTCAATGAACAATGCGGAAAGTGAAAGATATCCGACTGTTAAAAATTAATAAGGGGATAACGATATGGAACTGTCCAAAGTGTTGCCTGATATGGCAATTTATATGAAAGAAAACGATTACAAAAAGCGCAACAATAGTTGGCGCTGAATCGGGGTTCTCTGCTGTTGCTATGTTGATGATCGGTATTTGTTTTGGAGGCGGCGGAGGGTATGTTGCGTTGCCGATCAATGACTATTCGTATGGCATTAGGTAAGGAGCATAGTTGCCATGAAGGATTATTTAGCAGAATTGTATCAATTGCATGACGTCAAGTCATTTGACGAACTTTCAAAGGAACAAATCAAGGTTCTTAATGAATGTATGCACCATCATGATTCGGAGGTGCGCTTTGAAATAGCGGCATTAATTGGGCGGCTTGAACCAAGTGAAAACACTGTCAAACGGCTTAAACAACTTATATGGGATAAAGACGAGCTTGTTGCATCAGAGGCTTGCGAAGCGATGCGTGTGGTTGGCGATGAAAGCTGCATTGATGCTTTGCTGAAACGACTCAACGCGCGTTCGGCAATGGTTCGCGGTTATGCTGTTATATCAGCAGCCGATCTGTGTACAATCTACGATCAGAAAGCAGAAAAAATGAAGCAACTGGTTTTAGAACGTATGAAGCAGGAAAAGGAGCAGTGGGTGCTGTTGGATTACCATTGTGCAATGTATTTACTTGGTGAAACGGCTCATTTAGTTCATTTGCTCAAAGGGCTTGTGAGTAAGAACTATCTTATAAGAGCATCAACAGTGTCGCTTATAAAGGACTTTGTTTTTGATGATGACCAAAGCATATCCACGGTTAGAGCATATGCATCGAAGCATATGGATAAGACTTCTCGAGAATATGCTGAGTTAATAAAAGTACTGTAGATAAGTCTGACTTTTCCCTTGCAGTTTGATTAAATACTGTATGGGGTGAATGATTAAGCTGTTCGAGGTCGTGATGGATACGATTATCCTTTACGACCTCGGACTGCAAACAGCTTATCGGTACTCAAAAATATGCTTCCTGATGAGGTGTTTTTATGAGCAGCATAAATAAAAGAAAAAGAGAAAGCAGAATAGTATTCATAATAGTATTTATTGTGCTTTTAGCTTCCATGTCAATAGCCTGTTTCAGAACGGGAATGGAACCACGGTCATATTACGGTCCGCATTGGGATCTGTTTACTCAAGCAGCGTTCAGTATTGCGGGAACAGATGAGATGGGGACGCGAATAAGCTCTCTGGAAACGGATGAATTCGGACGAAAGCTGTTTGAGGTTAAATTCTTTGGAAATTCTATCGACAGGTTATATATTCCGAACAGAGAAACGTCCGGTCGGCTTTTTGCATATGCTATATGCCAAAAGGCGGATGATGAGTGTGTGTATTATTATGAGGACGATTCTTTCTCGATATTTGGAGCGCAGGATGAGTTTACAGACGATGAGAGGAATGCTTTGAAGCAGAGAAACGATTGGAATAAGCCTCCCAATGATGAAAAGCTGACTTCTCGCAGAATAGTGAATTTGGACAAAGGCAGGCTCAGAGTATCCGCAGATTATGATAATAATTTTTGGAGAGATTGGCATGCGAAGGAAGTTTTCAAACGCTATGTTACCGTCAATGAAAACGCAATCTCAAGAAAAGTATTGCTTGATATTGATAAAGACGGACGATTGCTCTTTATAATGTGGATAGAGTATAATAACGATCAAGCCGCAGAGGGCTGGTTTATGCTGATGCCGCCGTCTGCTTCCGATGTTGATCCGGTGGTTTCACAAATAAACGATCCGATTCATTATTGGCGGGAGCTAAAGGAGTTTAAGCTTGACAATGACTGGAATAGCCCATAGCATTATCAATATTGAATAGCGTAGAGGGACTAATTCTGTATGTTTGGGGGGTCAACTTCTAATGGAAACATCTTTTAAATCCAAGCAAAGATCATGCGCGGTGCGGCTGCTTGCCGTGCTTGCGTTTGCCGCAGCGATCATGGGTTGTGTTTGCGGAAAGGATCGGGAACCCTACCTTGATGATCGCACGGAGGGATGGCAGCCGCGGCTTACCCTCAAGGTGAAGTTTTGGCCGGATGAGCTTGATGCGGAAGCATCGGAGCTTTGGAGCAATATGATTCGTTTTGTTCCATACAGCTTTGGCGGGGAAGTATCGAATGATAACATCATGGCCGCCGCAGCCGAAGCGATAAAGCTGAACCTTGGTGAAGATTATGCGGCCATAGATACAGGGTATGAATTGATTGAAAAGAATGCTTCCTTTTCAAAGAACACTATCGGCGTTTTGACGGATTCAATACTGGTTTTATTCGCATCAAGCACAGGCAGATTGAAATTCTGCGCAAATCTCAAAGACCTGCCTATGATGAAAATGAACTCAGAGGGAGCCTTGCTTTTTTCACTCGATGCGGCGCAGTTGAGCGCGTCGGAGCTTTGTGAATTGCAGAAACGGTCAAGCTTTAACGATCTCGTTGTTAAGCCGAGCTTGGCTGGGATCGCGCTTCCGCTGACGGCGCAGGGAGCGTTTGCTGTTTCGCTCGGAATGGATGTGAAGTCTTGGAACGGTTCTTCACGCCTTGCAGCCACCGGAGGAGCCTTCAAGGTTTATCGCTCGGAGAGATCCAATGCATTGTTTGTGGTAACAAACACATATATTCAAGCTTTTGATATAGCTACCGGAAAAATGCTTTTGATGAGCCCTTTCGACACGAAAGCTAATGGCAGATTTGGCTGCGATGAGTCAACGCGCTTGGAATAAGGCGTATAGCGGGACTAATATTCCCTATACCGGCAAATTGGTTTTTAAAATGTAATCCATGCAAGCCTTGGTGCGCGAAGTATTCAGACTTTGCGCATTGAGGCTTGCCGGTTGATGCAGTGCTCAGGGCGATATTGTCAAACTCATTGACAACGGCGGCGATACTAAGGTAGAATATACCTACGATAGTTGGGGTAAGCTTATCTCAACTACTGGTCCCTTGGCAACTTCATTAGGGAAGAATCAGCCGTTCCGTTATCGCGGTTATGTCTACGATACCGAAACGCAGTGGTATTATCTGCAATCAAGGTACTACGATCCCAACACCTGCCGCTTTATCTCCAGCGACGTCTATCTCTCAACAGGACAAGGCGTTATTGGGCATAACTCCTACGCGTATTGTTTGAATAACCCATGTTCTCTTTGGGATAAAAATGGACAGTTTGCACTTTCTTTAAGTTTTGGAACACTGATTTTGTGCGGAGTTGCAGTTTGCGCCGTTGTAGGGATTGGTATTGCTGCAACTCAGGCTATGCCACAAGCAAAGGTTTCAAAACCAAAACCGGATGTTGATTGGTCAAGAGTTTCCGGTAACAATAGAGCTAAGTTTAGCGATTTGCTAAACAAACTGAAAAAGCTCGTTTCTGCAGCACTTACAGCTGCAATTGCAGCAGGAAAAAGTTTTAACATTCGCCATAAGCATCATATTATTGCAAAGAATGCATGGCAAGCAACACCGGCCTGGTTAATATACTGCTGTGCTTGCGGTAATAGTATTAATAATCCGAATAACATTGCCCTCGTGAAAGATTATATCCATCAGTATCTACACTTACACAACTATCAATTTATTGATTGGTGGAGCATGGTCGTTTAACGGAAAAGATGGAGTTAATCAGATGCTTAATGAAATCAAGAATATCTTACAATCTTTCTGAGGAGGAGCTCGCTCAGTGATGAAGAATACTTCAGAAACAGTCATAACTAGCCGACTATGCAAACTCTTTAATAGTCTGCCGTTTCATTCTTGGATGGAGCCAACCGTCGATACGGTGCTTAAAAGGCTCGAAATAATAAAACAGGCGGCAACAGCAGTCGATGCTGCTTCGATCGGATTGAAGAAGTATGCTGAAACTAATACGGCTTACATCGAATACTGCACGGGCAGTGAGATGGAGCCGAGGGGTTATTATACCCCAAACCCACTATTGGATATAATTGCAAGCAATTACCGGCGCGGCAGAAAGGTCAAAAAGCAGCCGGAGCGGCTCCCTTATATGGTTTATCATTTCAATGGAAATAACGAAATGATCATGATTGAAGGGCGCGGCAACGGATGGGACTCATTCGACGCGTTCGAGCTTATACTGCGGTTCGGTTGCTTTCGCGCGGGCTTTCACTATCGGGAAAACGACAGAATGCCTCAGCGCAGCATGGATGTTTGCATTGAATGCAAAAGCGAAAACGGTGAAAAGTACACGATCAGCGCCTATACAGTTTACTTTAAAAACGGTAACCCTTCCGTTTCAAAGTCGATTCGTTCCGACCAAATCGTTTTCAGCGGCGGAATGCCGTGCGTGGATAATATGATATCCGAGTTCATTTGCGAAGCGGATGATCGTGATTATATGGAGATATTCTGCGCAGCAGAAAGCATTGAGGAAATACCGAATTACGAGGGGCTTCTGTACTCAAAAACGGCGCAAGATATCGAAGTGATCTATGATGATGCGGGATTGCCATTTGCCTGTAAGGATCGCGGCGAACCATGCAGACCCGGCAGGATCAAAAAACCTGTTTTGGCGGGGATGATGTAGGGTTTATTCAGCACGAATATGGGCATTTGGGGAACAGGAATTTATCAAAATGATTTGGCGGTGGATGTTCGGGATGAATACCGCAGCCTGCTTCAGCGCGGAGAGAGCGACAGCGCCGCGCTGGAGGCCATGCTGGATAATTATTCACAGGAGGCGGACGATATTGATGATGCGCCGTCATTTTGGCTTGCGTTTGCGGACACCCAATGGAAGCTGGGGCGGCTGGATTGCGGAGTTAAGCGGGAAGCACTGAATTTGATAGAAACGGAATTGAATGACGGCTGCTCGCTATGGGGCAAGAGCGCAAAGCAAAGGGCGCGGGCATTGACTGAGCTGCGGGCGCGCCTGCTCTCGCCGCAGCCGGAACGCAAGCCGATCCGCACCGTAAAGGAATACAGATGCGAGTGGGCGGACGGCGATATTTACGCGCTGGAATTAAGGAGCAACAAAGCAAGGGAAATGGGCTTGAGCGGAAGATACTTGCTTATCCAGAAGGTGGGCGAGTTTCTGTGGAGCCGCTTCCCGCGGCATCTTAACCCCGTGATTCGGATCAAGCTTTCCGACAATGGAGAGTTACCGCGCAGCATACAGGAATTTGATGCGCTCAAATACATTCAGGTGTATGCAAGACCGTATTCGCTTCGTTTCCTGCCGGACAGCGGGCTTTTATCTGCGGAAGAGAACAGAGCGGAATGCGAAGCCCTGCGCTGCGAGGTTGACGAAACGGGCAGGCTGGCGGAATACAAGGCGGCATTGTTCATCACTTCGAAACGGTCGCTGCCGAAGGGGCTGTTCTTTGTCGGAAACTTCGGAGAAGCAAAGCCGCCCGAAAAGGAATTCATTCCGCGCGGAGGTGCGCACGGCTTGGAGGGGATAAACGCAAAGTATCTTGAGGAGGATGCTTTGGATTTTTATATGAAATATATGTGATGGCAGCGTGCTGATAGGTATGCAGAGCGGCAATACCGTTCAGCGCTTCTCCTACGATGCACAGGGCAAGGTCGTCGCCGTGGATTACTCCGAAAACGGCGGAAGCAGCTACACCACCTATTCATGAAGTGACTGCGGATTTGCTTGGCGGAGTTGTTAGAGAGCACTTGCCGTATTCCGAGGAAATTGGCATATTGTATCTGATTCTGCCTTAATCAATATTAAAAGGAGGAGCAACACAATGAAACGGAAAACCGGTTTTATAATTGCCGTCATGTTAGTATGTGTATTTCTGTGTTCCGCTTGCCAGCCATATCAGTATTACGGCGCAAACCCGGAGCTCTTTTCAACTTTTGTATGTGCTGTTCCCGGCGCGGGATCTCATGGAAATATTTGGAAGCTCAAAAGAGTTGATGAGGATTCATACGGAAGGGTTTTATTCTGGCATGCGCACCAAATAACCTATTATTCCTTTTCGGTTCCTCCGGGCTTTATTTACGGTTATGTGATATGTCAGCATTTCGACGGAGAAAAAGCATACTATTTTCAGGATATTTCCTTTGAAATAGACAGTTCTCTTGAAAATATAACGGAGGAGCGGATAGAAAGACTCAAGCAGCGCAACAATTGGGATCAGCCCCTTGATTTGGACGCGGAAGGCATGGCAAGCACGGGGATATTTGATGCATTTAGATATCCTGCAATGGTAAATCAAGGCATGATCCAGTATGAGCAGTATAAAAAATGCAGCGTTCAGGGCACGGAAAAACTGCCGCAAATGCTTAAAGATTATCTGCCTGAAAACTTTAACGGTAAAAAAATACTAGTACACTGCTATGAGATCTTCTCGGACGGCAGAGCCTTTTACATCGTTAAAGCCGACGATCGCTCCTGCATCGTTGCAACAAATTCGGATGGGAGTATCTATGAGGGCTCTCCCTTATGGATAGACGATCCGTTTTCTGAGGAATACATCGAACAGCTTGTGAAATTCCGTGCTGAATTTGAAGCGGCGACGGCGGCGGATTGATCACAGGGAAATGGTGGAGCATGGGAGCAAATGTGCCAGTGCTCCACAATAGTTGCGAGCAACAACTATCGCAGGCGCAAACGGTTCCAAGACCGCGCTTGTAGGAAGCTGCAAGAACGGCTCGGACGATGCCTGCAACTACACCTGCGACGCGCAAGGCAGGGCGTCATGGCGGAGTATTCCGCCGATTGCCGCGCCGTTCGATCAGCCACGCCGGAGCTTCGAGGCGGGGGAGAATCAGGCGCGTGTTACCTTTTACTGTATTGGAATGTGGTACGCCAGGTTTCAGAGGTATTATTCGAGTTGCCGGACATGTGCATACTCACAAAAAGCCGGCTGAAGGCATGCATAATGACTTCCCTAGCTACAAAGGTCCGGGGAACAATGGTGATGTTCTTTTGCATACTCTATTGGGCTATCCGGAAGTATATGTAATTCCATATACATCTTGCTACGGAATAGAGGTAATCGTACTATCTGATCGCTCAACATGGTGTCCGAATCATTGAACTGAATAATAAAAAACGGAGACAATAGCCATGAAGAAATACATTGCGTTATTAGCTGCAGCGGCTTTGCTTTTGAGCGTTTCATGCGCAGAGCCAATGGCAGAGCTTCGCGGTACCGTCGTAAATCGCTTGGAACAGATAGGAAATGAGCTGCCGAACAACTCGTTCGCCGCACTCTTTATGGATGGAGAATGGATATGCGTATACTGTATCGATGGTAAGAAAAGCACCTCTGCATATTCTGCCGGACCGGATACAGACCTGCGCAGCTTTATCAGAAGCATGAGCAGCGATCCGCAGGGAGATGCGAACGAATACGCAAATAATGAACAAGTGATTTTGAACTATGCGCAGCGATTTATGCTTGACGCGGTGGATGATGAACAACCTTGGAGAAGTCCTTTATTTGAAGATATACGCCCAATATACGGTATGCCGAATGGAACGACCAATGTACTCACCGTAAAAGCAGGCTTGCCGCAATACCCTTATGATAAGGGCAGTAATGCATATTGCAGCGTATCGGATGAGGGGTTTAGCATATTCTACTATGGCGTGAACGAAAATGATGAACAAGCGAATGTTGAGCTGCTGGTATATATCGGTGCAGCAGATAGATTTATACGGCGGGGCGATCCTGCACAAGTAGGATGAACTATCTGAATTGACAGATTAACAAGTTGTAAGACCGGGGGAATCACGCTTCATGCGCTGTGAGCCACGCAAGGCATTTGAAAAGCGGGCTGAAAGGGTAATGCATCCCGGCGGAACGCTCAAAACCATTGATAAAGCGGCGCAAAGGATATATCTTATTCTGCCGGAAATAAGTATTGACTTTTGCACTTGAAAGAGGTATAATACATTTCGCAATCGAGTTGCGGTCGTGGCGGAACAGGCAGACGCGTACGTTTGAGGGGCGTATGGGAGACCGTATGGGTTCAAGTCCCATCGACCGCACCAAATGAAAAGCCTTGTGTTTACAAGGCTTTTTTTGTTGCCGTTTTTGGCTCAGTATGCACCTCAGTATGCACTAATGCTTTTTCAGGAGTTATTTGATGCCGTTAATCACCTTTTCAAATGCCGCTGCATTCATTCTCGCGGCCTCTGAGAGGCTTCCTTCGGTGGCGTGGTCATAAACCGCATCTCCGTTAAAACTCGCAGAGTGGCCAAACAGGAGCTTCTTATACGCTTCTGGCATATCCTTATTCAGCGAGTAATTCGTGTGGCGCAGTTCGTATAGAGTTATCTCTTGGATCCCATTCGCTTTACAATACCGCTGCCATGCCGCATAGATGTTAAACTGCCGCATAGCGCGCCCATCAAAGTCCGGGAATAGATATTGAGTAACGAGCCCGTGCTTGCGGAGCATCGCCTTCTGATCCTCAACAATCTTTTTCCCTAACTCGGAGAGCATGTGCCGCCTCCGGGCGTTTTTGTTCTTGCCGGTGGTGATCTCTCCGCGGCTGTTGATCGCTCGGTTGATGGTATAGCCGCCGTCAGCGAAGTCGCGCAGGGTCAGCCCGTACATTTCTCCGGGGCGCAATCCTTCGTAAAGCAGAAAGCGATACGCGTTGATGTAGAAATCCTCGCACGGTTTATCCCGATAGGTAGTCTGACTTGTTGAGAACACCTTTGCGATCTCGGCAGGGGTCAAGCAGCGCTTCACGCCTCGCTTAGCATTCCGCGGCACGATGATGTCATCCGGAACGAGCGTTGTGGCTCGGCACTTCCGCGCATACTTCATGAACGCGACAAGACATGATCTAATATTGTAAAGCGTTTTCTGCGAAAGACCTTTCTTGTACGCCGCTGCCAGAATGCTGTCGAAATCGTTCTCGTTTAGGTTCGTCATGCGCTTGCGACCGATGGCGGGCTTGATCCAGTTCTTGCCGTAGCTCACATACTGCGTCCAGTACGCCGTCTGTGTCCTCTCCTTGAGGCTCTCGATCCACTTATCGAACAGCACTTCGACTTTCTGATTCTCATCGTCGAGCTGCGTTTCAAGCCACTTGTCCGCCTTGCGCTCGGCCTGCAGCTTGCCCTTGCGGTTGGTTTTCTGAGAAAGCGCCTTATCGCTTACGAAACCGCGCCGGACGCCGTTCATCTGCACATAGATGTGCCACCGCTGATCGCTTTCGGACCAGTATGCTTCATTTGTTCTGATCTTTTGCATAAGCGCCTCCTTCGTATATCATTATTTTATCTGCTTTCATTTTGAAAAGTCAAGCATCATTCTGTTTGTCTTTGGATTTTTCGGCTTCGAGCTCTGACATATACCCAGCCGTAATTATGCCGGACGGCAGCGCGACGATGGCTATACCAATGAATGATGACGCCATTGTTACAATGCGTCCAATGGCGGTAACGGGATAAATATCACCGTAGCCCATTGTCGTCAAAGATACAGTCGCCCAATACACTGCCTCAAAATAATCGCTGAATGTTTCGGGCTCAACATTAAAAACAAGCAGCGCCGATATAAGGACGTAAGCAAAAGCGAGTACACAAACGCAGCCAAGCGCCCGCCGCTGCTTTTTCAGGACGTTTGTCAGCATCCTAATATTTCGTGAATAACGAACAAACTTGAATGCGCGAAAGACGCGCAGCGTTCGAAGCAGACGCGCAAGCTTCAGCAACCGGAAGCCGGAAGATACAATATTGAGAGACGGCAAAATGCTTAAAAGGTCGAGTATCGCCATTGGCGTTATCGGATAGAGTAAAAAAGCGAGTCTGCCGCGGTCGGGGCGTGCATAATCAGCAGTAAACCAACGCATTAGATAGTCAAGCGCAAAAACCACAGCGCACACCTGATCCAAGACATCGAGCGCTCGATGCTCGCCTTTGAAAGCAAGAGGGATCATGCTAACGATGATCAGCGCAATCATGGCATAATCGTATATGTCATCAAGCCCCGTGAACACACCATCGCCGGCACTTATCTTAACCAAATACCATATTTTCTCGCGGAGCTTTTTCATAATGTGACTTTACAAGGAAATTATGAGAAGTACTACTGCAAGAATAATCAAAAAGATATGCATCACGGCGATTAAACAGCCACCGGTACATCCGCGCGCAATTGTTCGTTCAACTTTACGCTTGCGGCCTTGCTTTGTTGTGGGAATGCCGGTTGCCCGCGCAATTTTACTCTTTGCATTTGTAACGCCAAGAGTTCTCTTCCATGAAAAACCTGTTTTTCCCATAAATGCCTCCTTACGGTTTTCTTCTTATCTCTACCACTATTCCGGCTATTGAGATCGGATCATCACCTGGATAATAAGTTTTTGGAGCGTATGACGGATTGATGGGTGCGAGCCGTATGCCACCGTCTTCAAGCTTGAGCACACGTTTGAGTGTCGCATCGTAGCCATTGACATATACCACACAATCCTGACCGCTCTCGCAATCCGGCTGTACCTGCACGATGATTATATCGCCCTCGATGTATTTGGGATACATACTGTCGCCCTTAACTTTAGTAGCGAAGAAGGTTTTTCCTCCAACGCTCCATTCCTTCGGAATCTCTTCCCAGTCGATAACATCCTCTATAGCCTCCAGCGGCACTCCGGCAGGAACGCGACCATATACGGGCAGGCGGATCGCGCCCGGGCTCGGTTTCCCAAGGATTGCCTCGAGTGCGCTTTCCTCACGACCGAGCATGTAATCTGTTGAAACTCCGAAAATATCAGCAAGGGCGGATAAGCTTTGGTAATCGGGCTCTCTCGTTCCTCTCTCCCACGCGCTAATCGTTGTTTGCCCAACGCTCAAGCGAGCGGCAAGATCTTGCTGGCTCATGCTTTTAAGTCTTCTTAACTCTGCTATTCTGTTCAGCATGGTTTTCACCTCCAATGTGATTTTAACACATAATGTGCTACGATAATTATATATTTTTATTAATAGCACAAAATGTATTGACTTGCATTGTTTACAGTGCTAAGATTAGCACATATCGTATTAAGAGGACGGTCAAATGAATCTCAAGCATTACCGAAAGTGCTACAATCTCTCACAAACGGAGTTGGCTCAGATCATGGGCGTTAAGCAGACGACTATATCAGCGTGGGAATGTGGTGCGAGAGAGCCCAATATCCACGCCCTCAAGAAGATGGCGGAAACATTCAACTGCACCGTGGACGAGCTGCTCCGCGATGGCGGAGAGAAAGGAGAAGAAGATGATTAGAACCCGACATACAGAGCTGCGCGCCGAGATGGTTCGCGCCGGCTTGGATGGCAAAGGTCTTGCGGAAAAGCTCGGTTGTGCATCAACCACACTTTCCGCGAAACTCTGTGGCAAGACCCCGTGGAACACGGATGAAATGTATTACCTGATGGATCTGTTCGACCTCCCGCTCAACAAACTGCACATCTACTTCCCCAGGAACGGCATCTCCGATCCGCGCAGCTATCGTAAGCTGCAGACGGATGTGCCTTCCTTGCCGGAGATCAGAGCGATCTGATGAGCCGCGCCCGATGGCGGGTCCGCTACTACTGGATCCGCGGCGAAAAGCACTTTGAGCTCTACCGGCTGCGGGATCCTCGCAAGCCGGATGCCGAGTGGAATCGGGCCTTTCCATCGCTCTATATGACGATCGCGCTGGAGGAGGCCTGCGGAGGGCTCGACCATACAAGCCTGCTCGCCATGCTGCGGGCACGAGATATTCTAAATCAAACTTTGGAGGATTATGCAGATGAAGAGACCGATTATTTTCCGCGGCAAAACCGTATTTGACGGCACTTGGCGCAAAGGCGACCTCATAGGCGTTTCCAGCGACTTCAAGGGTGCCGTGTTTATTCGATGCAGTTACAGCGATGTTTGCAAGGTCGATCCTGCTACCGTTGGGCAGTATACCGGCATTACGGATTGCAAAGGCCGTGAGATCTTCGAGGGCGACATTATCCGCTGGGCGGAGTCCACCTCATACGAATGCTATCTCGAGAGCAAAGAGTATCCCGAAGCCTACGATGGATGCAACTTCGACGATCTTTGGAAGTACGGCGTAGTTTGCTACGCAGCCGAATGCGGTTATCCGGCATTTGAGCTGAGCGGTTGGGATGAGGACGAATGCAACGGCCTTTCGAGCCTGGCCGCCGCCGGCGAGTGGCACTTCGAGGTCATCGGAAATATCCACGATAACCCCGATATGCTGCCGGATGCGCCGGTGCGCGGTGAATAAGGAGGTGCGCTATGGCTAAATGCAAAGGCTGCGGCGCTCCGATCGTCTTCATCGGCACGCCGGAGGGAAGGTCCATCCCCTGTGATGCGGAGCAGGTGCTCTACTGGGCGCGTCCGAGGGCTACGGGCAAGGTCGTTACTCCGAACGGCATAGTTGTAAGCTGCGACCTTCAGGGCGACCCGAAGCTCGCAACGGGCATCGGCTACAAGCCGCATTGGGCGAGCTGCCCGAAGGCGGGACAGTTCAAGAGGAAAAAGTCATGAAGAACTTTTTGAAAGCTCACAAGCGGCCGCTCCTGTGGCTGCTCGAATACGGCCTGCTGCTTGCAGCATCCTGGCTGATCTATCGCCTGTGGGCGCGGCCGGCCGCGATCGAGTTTCGCGGGAATACCGCCATCGGCGGCGAGATCTTCTGCTATGCCATCCCCTTTCTGTGGGGCATGGTCAAGAGCGGCATCAGAGATGTTAAAAGCGGCATGCTGAATCCCGATAACTGGGATTTGGAAGAGAATTGATATAAGAATTGGAGGATCAACCATGCAAAGCCACATCAAAGTTATCATCAAAGAGCCGGGCAAATCGCCCTATTATGACACGATCCCGAACGAACTGCGCATACTGCAGCAGTATGTGGATGGCAACATCGAGACAGTGACGCGCGGCGATACCGTTATCATCTGCGATGACGCGGGACGTCTCAAAGGCAAGCCGATGAACTGCAGCATCGCCGGCATAGCGTTCTGCGGTACAGTGATAATCGCAGGAGTGGACGGCGATGATTTTGCGGATGCGCCCGATACTCTGCCGAGCCTCGACGAGCTCTTCCAAGTGCGCGCCTGCCCGCGCTGCAACGCTTGGTACGATGCAGAGCCCGCGATCTCCCGTGAAGATAACAAAACCGAAATTTGCCCTGACTGCGGCACGTATGAAGCGCTAAAAGCACACGCTGAGTTCGTTGCCTTTTCGGAGAAAAGAAAGAAAGCGCATGACAGGAGGGTGAAGGCCAATGATTAAAACCTGTAAGCGCTGCGGCAAGCACTACCGCCTTGAGACGGAGTGCCGCTTCTACTGGGAAACTCGGAAGATATAGGAGAGCGCTATGGAAACTAAACGACTGACAGCCCGCCGCTGCAGCGGCATTAAAGAGGGCTACTGGAGCATGGCTCGCAAGGACGAGCTCGTTCAGCGGCTCGGAAAGTTTGAGGACATCTGCGAGGATCCCGATGAGCTTCGCCGCCGGATGGCGGAGCTTGAGGACAAGATCGCGGAGCTTATGGATCCCGAAACGGCGCAAAGGTGCCGCGAAGCGGAGCAGGCTCGCGCGAAAGCGGAGAGCTTCGTCGCATGGGCTGAGATGATTTAACCCCACCTCCCGCGCTCTGCCGAGCGGTCTGACGGGCCCGTTCGGCATGTATGATCCCTCCAAGATGCCGAATCCGCAGGTTGCATTCTGTGGGTTCGGCAGAGCGCGGGGGAGATCTTAACAAATCGCTGTGCCCTGCCGAGCTGCCAATGAGCTCGAACGGAACTTTTCATGGATATCTCCTGCCGAGACCGCCTTCGGGCGGCTCGGCAGGGCACAGCCATCTATCGTGGAGCTGTTGCGAAGCGGTCAACGCACCCGGTGTGCTGAACCCGGGGGATCGTGGGTTCGAATCCTACCAGCTCTGCCATGAGGTATGATGCTCTTCAAGCGAGACCAGTCCTCATAAGAAAACGGAGCGGCTTGTGACAGCCGGAAAGACGGCGGAGCTTTAGTGTTCGGGCAAAGCACGGAGAGCTCACTCTCCGCACGAACTGTAAGATGCAGATGAGTGTAGGCGAGAGCCTATGAGTCTGCCGGGTTTCTCGACCTAATTAGCGAGGCTGCGGAGCGTTGCAACGGTGCCGGGTCTGCTGCTTGCCACGGCAGGCCCGGCATAGCAGATCGCTGCCTTTCCGCGCAAGCGCCATAGGGTCAAGGGCCTGCCCTGCCTTCGGGATTTGTAATGACAAATCCCATGCTTGCGGGGACAATTAACAAGGAGTAAGAACAATGGATTTGTTTGTAGACAACTTCGCCGGAGGCGGCGGCGCTTCGACAGGCATAGAGATGGCTATCGGGCGCAGCGTGGACATAGCCATAAATCACGATCCCGATGCCATAGCGATGCACCGTGCCAACCATCCGAACACAAAGCACTATTGCGAGGACGTATGGCAGGTCGATCCCGTGGAGGCCTGCAACGGACATCCCGTTGCTCTGGCATGGTTCAGCCCCGATTGCAAGCACTTTTCGAGAGCCAAAGGCGGCAAGCCCGTCGATAAGAATATCCGTGGGCTTGCTTGGGTGGCTATAAAGTGGGCTTTGCTCGTCGCTCCCCGCTGCATCATGCTTGAGAATGTGCCTGAAATTCAGACATGGGGACCGCTCGATACAAGCGGCAAGCCCATCAAGTCAAAGGCAGGAGAAACATTCGAAGGGTTCATCAATGCGCTTTCCGCGGGTATTCCGAAAACGCATCCGGCTTTTGCTGAAATGTGCGCCGCGCTTGAGATCGGCACGAATTCCGAGGAAGCGGACAGGCTCGAAGCGGGATTAGGCTATTCGGTTGAGTTCAGAGTGCTCAAGTCGTGCGACTACGGAGCTCCGACATCTCGCGCAAGGTTCTACCTTATAGCTCGAAACGACGGCGCACCAATCGTATGGGCAAAGCCCACTCACGCGCCGAGGAAAAGCGAAGCCGTGAGGAGAGGGCGAATGAAGCCCTATCGCGCCGTTTCGGAGTGCATAGATTGGGGGCTTCCCGTTCAAAGCATTTTCGAGCGCGATAAGCCCCTTGCCGAGAATACGCTTCGGAGGATCGCGCGGGGCATTAAGAAATTCGTTGTCGATAATCCCGAACCGTTCATCGTGAATTACAAATTCAATAACGATCCCGAAAGCATAAATGAACCGCTCTCGACAATTACGGCTGTTGCAAATCATTATGTTGTAGCGCCTACAATAACGGCGATAGGTCAAACGGGAACGCCTGATCGGAGCAGGAGTGTTGAAGAACCACTCTCCACGATAGTCAGCAAAGTGGAGCATCTATTGATTGCTCCAACGCTCATTCAGTACCACAATGAAACAGCAGGTAATGAAGTGCGCGGTCAAATGCTCGATGAGCCGATAATGACACTCGACACATCGAACCGCTACGCTCTTGCCGTCGCAAATATCATGCAGAACTACGGCGGCGGGTACAAAAGCGCAGGACGTTCAGTGGATGAGCCTTTGCCTACCATCACAGCGAAGGATCATAACGCATTGGTCACGGCACACATCATGACTTTGCGGAACAATATGGACGGTCAGACGATGGACGAGCCTCTATCCACTATCTCGACAAGCGGAGCGCACCATGCCGAAGTATGCGCCTTCCTGATCAAGTATTTCTCTACCGGTGCTGCAAAGTCTGTTGCAGATCCTCTCGACACCATCACGACGAAAGACCGCTTCGCCCTGATAACGGTGAACGGCGAGGAGTATGTGATAACCGATATCGGGATGCGGATGCTTCAACCCCACGAGCTGTTCAAAGCACAGGGCTTCCCCGATGACTACATTATCGACCGCGATGCGGACGGTAAAATGTATCCGAAGTCGAAGCAGGTTGCACGGTGCGGTAATGCAGTTACGCCGCCTGTCCCTGCGGCGCTTGTAAGAGCAAATTTGCCTGAATACTGTTTAATTAACACAAGCTGCGCTCTATCGCTGAAGCCAAAAGAGGAGAAAAACAGATGAATAAAACAAAGAATCCACCCTACGCACGGTGTGAACACTGCGGCGCAACTCTCGATAAGGGCGAGCGCTGCGACTGCACCGAATCAAAAACCGGCGAGGCGCGGGTGCGCCTGATCAAGACACCCGAAGAAGAGGCTGAAGCCGCAGAACGGCGGGACTGGGTGATACAGCGCGTTGGGCGCAGAATGCCCGATCTCGATTAACACGAAGGCACAGGCAGAACTTTAAGCCGTTAGCCATATAGCGAGGCGCGTGGACGGAATTCACGATACTCAGAGCCGGATGTAAAGCCGCGCCTCGCACATTATCAGCCGATACAGCGCCGGCTTTGTGAGGTTGCCGAAGCGCTGTTAGGCATAGGCGGGGGCGCGGAAGGTGCGTTGGCAAATAGATTACAGCAAGGAGTGATCCTTGTGGCAGTGCCGCGCTCCCGCCAACACACACGCAATACACGCGAGCGTTAGCTATCCGCCTGCGTGTATTAAAGCATATTTAACCAAAACACACACGGAGGTGCAGCATGAATGATGTTAAACTCAAACAAAAGGTGTACCTGAGCGGCCCGATCACCGGCGTGAGCGACTATAGGGACCGCTTCGGCGCGATCGCGGTCGAGCTTGAGCGGCAGGGCTATACTGTGCTCAATCCGGCCGCCATACCCAAGGGGCTGAATTACGGCGAATACTTCCCGATCTGCCTCGCGATGCTCGATGCTGCCGAGTCGGTGCTTATGATACCCGGTTGGCATCAGAGCAGGGGCGCATGCCTGGAGCACATGTACGCAAAGACAGTTGGCAAGGATATCGCCTACTATGATGAGCAGGAGCGGCAGCCGATGGCGGATCTGCGCGGGCTGAATTGGTGACGCTATGGGGCAGGCAGTTGACATAGAAACGCTTGTCGGCAAGCGGCTGATAAGCATACACAAGGCCGAGCACACCGGCTATTTTAGAAATATCGGCACGGCTAAAAAACCGGTGTGGAAGTGGATAGAGTACCCCTTCCACGAGATGGTCACCCTGACCTTTGATGACGGCTCGGTATACACCATCGAGCGCGAGAACGCGCTTGAGGATACCAGCGTGACCGAGACGATGGAGCTTCGGCACCAGTCAAGGTTCTCGGCAGTGCAGGCCGCCGCTGACTGGAGAGAGGCCGAGCAGATCGTGCTTGACGGCAGCGTTGTAAAACGCGCGAGCTATAAGCACCTCCCCTTTGGTGAGCACCAAGAAGTGCTTGATCCTGAACGGCACTTCATGCAAAAGGATAAATTCTTCATCATGACCGATGTGAATATGTTTACCGTCATATTCCATTGCTCCGCAGCGAGCAAGGATGCGGTGGCGAATGTGCAGCTTTGGCTGCAGGATACACAACAGGAGGATTAAACCAGTGGACAGCACCGAAATGAAATTCCCACGCATCGAGGCCGATGAGGTCACCCGCGTTGCAACGGTGGAGCTTACCTTCGTCTGCAAGGATAAGCCCATTACGATCTGGACCGAGGAGCAGCTCGTGGATGTTAGCCGCATCTGGGCGGAGATTATCGCGGGCGTTTTCGCCGGAAATACGCTCATCGAAACTCCGGACCACGTGCAGGTGACGCAGATCCGGCAGTTCATCTCGCGCGGCCACGAGGAGGAGATCGCGCCCTGAAGGAGGGAAAAGAATGGCCAACGTTAAATCCGACAACTACATCAATATACAGGGCTGGATGATCTCTGAGCTCGGGCTTAAGAACAGCGAGCTGCTGATCTATGCCATCGTCTACGGCTTCTCGCAGGACGGCCACGGGCGATTCAGGGGCACGCTCGCGTATCTCATGGATTGGACACAGGCGAGCAAGCCGACCGTCCTCAAGGCGCTGGATGTGCTCCAGGAGCGCGGTCTGATCGTTAAGGATGAGGTTGCCCTGCTCAACGGTCAGCGCGGCGTAGAATACCGAGCCGTGCCGCGCGGAGATGGCGGCAGCCGAGCCGCAAGGAGCGCCGCCGACAGCGATCCAAGCTCCGAAAACGGCTCTGCGGAAACTGTGGATAACTCCGTTTCAAATGCGGAAAACTGCATCGAAAGCGCCGCTGATGGCGGTAAAGAAATTTTACCCCCAGTAAAGAAATTTGACGGGGGGAGTAAAGAAACTTTACCGGGGGCGGTAAAGAAATTTGACCAGGGGGTAAAGAAACTTTACCCAGATAATAAAGTTAATAATATAAATAATACTATAAGGGATAATCAATCTATCAATCCATCTTGTGTGGAAGAAGACGCTGCCGATGGATTGATGGATAGGATCCGAACGCAGATCGAGTATGATGTTCTTGTGTCTGGAGACGAGTTCTCAACGGACGATGTAGATGCAGTCGTCATCATCATGGCTGAGGTCGAAACATCAACGCGACCGACTATACGCATCGGCTCTGAGGACAAGCCTCGGGAGATCGTGCGCAGCGTTTTCCAACAGCTCAAGTGTAACGATGTAATGAGCGCGCTCGAAGCGATGCACGGATACTCTGATTACAACGAAATCTATGATCCGAAGGCACTGCTGCGCACTTATCTGTATAATGCTAAATTCACCAGCGTTGGCGACTTTTGTAGGAACTCGTATGAATTCAGAAATAGGAGGACGGGATAATGAGCAAAAAAACGATAAGATTCACCCCGCGCAATCTTGCGCGAAGCGTTGCCAAAGCGAATATGCAGGCGGCAGGTATTGAGCGTGTTAATAGGCAATTCGACGGCGGATGGGGCGAAGGCGGATGGCGTGAATGGGTGTTCCCTTCGAGAAGCAAAAGGAAGCGCGCTGCCGCAACGGCCAGCTCTATGAGGTCAAGAATGGGAAGCTGGTAGAATTCTGCGATGCAAGGCTTGAGTAAAGCTGATAGGAGGAATGTGTGTGATCTACCGCTTCACGATTCCCGGGCGGCTGCCGGGGCTAAATGAGTATATCGAGGCGGAGCGAAGCCACCGCATTAAGGGAGCGAACCTGAAGGCGGAATACGGGCGGCTTGTCGCCCGCTGCATCCGCACCCAGCTTGGCAAGGTGCGTATCACCGTGCCGGTGCGGATGGACTACCTTTTCATCGAGCCGGACAGGCGACGTGACAAGGACAATATTTCGAGCTACGCCCGCAAGATCATCCAGGACAGCCTCGTCAAGTGCGGAGTTCTTAAAAATGACGGATGGGGAGAGATAGCCAAATACGATGACGAGTTCGCCGTGGATAAGGCGCATCCGCGGATAGAGGTCACTATAACTGAGCTGGACGGGAGGTAACGAGGATGAGCGCACGAGAGTATCTTGAGAGGCTGCGGCACTTGCACGAGGCTGCGATGGCGGCCGAAGCGCAGATAGATTCGGTCACGGCCGATGTTGAGCGCACGACCGCGCGGTATACTCCGGCACCGGGCGGCGGTCAGCATGATCCGGCGGACGGCATCCTGCGGCTGATGCAGATCAAGCAGCAGTGCTGCGCCAAGATCGAGGAATATACCCAATATAAAGCAAGCTGCATAGAGCTGATCGGAATGGTGGATGCTCAGTATCAGAGGGCGCTCACGCTCGTGTATATCAACTTCCTCTCCAAGACGGCGGCGGCCGAGGAGCTCGGCTGCTCACGGCAGTGGCTCGACAGCAAGCTCTCAAACGGTCTTGCCAAGATAGAAAAGATGCTTTAAATCAAAAATTTTTTTGAAGGTGTTTACGAAAGTTTACAGAAGTTTACACTCGAAATATGATATAATTAAAATAGCGGCATTGCAGGACAATTGAATATTCCGGAGAGGTTGACGGGGCCTCATCGAGGTGCAGAAAAAAGCCTATCAGAAGTCATACGTGCCCATGGTTTTCCTTTCTTTCAATCTTTGACCGAGCCACTAAAAGGCGCGGTCTTTTTTATAGGAGTACAAAATGTTATATAGTTTAAGTATCATAGCATCCGGCTACCGCGAGACGGAGGGTCTGCCGAGATGCCCGGTCTGCGGAAAGGCGGTCACCTCGGAGCCGGAGACCCACATGGCGGACGGTGGCGGCGGCACGCAGAAGCCTGTGGAAAGCTGCAAGTGCGAGCACTGCCATGCGGACATAAGATGGGTGTGCAGCGCCGTGCCGGAGCATCTGGAACCCTTCTGCGATACCGGCAGCGGCGATGCGTAAGAGCTGTCGGGGAGATATATGCCAGGAGGTATCTGTCACCCATGTCCGGGGTGCGGGAAGCTCATCCCGGTTGGCATTGCACGATGCGAGGCTTGCCGCCCGATGGCGGAACACCGGCGCGAGGAAGCAGAGGCCGCTTCGCGCAGGAGATATGAGCGCGGACGGGATCCGAAGTATATCAGGTTTTACAAATCGGGGGTATGGCGCAGGGTAAGCGCCGCAAAGCTCTCACAGCAGCGGGAGTGCGAAGCGCGGCTTGACGGGTGCCAGCAGATAGCCTGCGAAGTTCACCACATAAAGCCGCTACGCACCGATGAGGGCTGGAGGGAGCGCCTCGAGTGGGGTAACCTTATGAGCGTGTGTGTTCGTTGCCACAATAAGCTGGACGGCAAATGGGGAAAGAACACCGGAAAGCCGCGCTCGCCCGATGTTGATGGAGTGATCGACCTTTCTTCACTCAAAAAAAGATAAGCTCATCGTCTGAGGGAGCGCACCCAGGGGTGGTTCGAAAAGTTTTGAAAATCGCTCAAGGGTAACGGCGGTGGGTCTGTTTTGCGGCAAAAACTCCCCAATCAGCTTTTGGAAAGGAGGCGCGAATTTATGCCAAAACAGCGTGAGCCTATAGAGCTGCTGGAAGCCAAAGGCAGAAAGCACCTCACCAAGGCGGAGAAAGAAGAGCGGCGCAGCTCGCAGGTGAGGCCGACTTTGGACGATATAACGGCGCCGAAGTTTTTGACGGCGGCGCTGAAGCGGCGCTTCGGTAAGATCGCGGCGCAGCTCATGAAGATTCAGATCATGGGCGATACGGACGTTGAGGTACTCGCTCGCTATGTGGTCTCCCAGGATCAGTACGAGCAGGCCACGAAGGAACTGCGTTCTGTGCGTAAGGAAATTCCAAAGCGCGATGAGTTCGGCTCAAAGGCAGAGTACTTCGAGGCTGTCGAGACGTGGGACGGGCTGGTCGATCGCATAACGCGGCGGCAGGATACTCATTTCAAGCAAGCTCAAGCGGCTGCGCGCGAGCTTGGGCTTACGATCAGCTCGCGCTGCAGGCTGCAGGTTCCCCAAGCGCCGGAGAAGCCTAAGAACAAATTCGATAAGTTTCTTAAGGGCAATAAGGCGGTCGGTGATGAATGACCGACCGCGTAACGGAATATGCGCGCCTGGTAGTTGCAGGCAAAAGCGATTACCCAGTAGGCAAACTTCACATAGCAGCTTGCAGGCGGCATATCGAAGACCTCGAGCGGCAGAAGACGGAAGGCTTCCCGTACTATTGGGACGTGGAAGCCGCAGATGAGATACTCTGCTTTGCCGAAACGCTCACCATCGCCGAGGGCGATGAACCGAAGCCGGTTCGGCTCTACGGATCACAGGCATTTGATCTCGGATGCGTTTTCGGGTGGAAAAAGTGTTCAAACGGCAAACGCCGCTTCCGCCGCAGCTATGAGAGTATGGCTCGCCAGCAAGGAAAAACCTTTCGAAACGGCATCAAGGGCACCTATATCAGCGGTTTTAGCGGTTACAGATACGGCAAGCTCTTTTGCGCTGCAACTAAAAAGCGACAGGCGAAGCTTGCGTGGGAGGAGATGGCGAAGTTCATCCGCATTGATCCCGACCTGAGCGAGCTTTTTAAGATAAAAGACTATGTGGCATATATTCAATCCCTGGAAACCGGCTGCACGATTGAGGCGCTTTCCAGAGAGGGAGGCCTTGATGACGGCTTCCGCTCGATATACTGCTCTGTAGACGAGATACACCAGCATAAGGATAATAAGGTTTACAAGGCTCTTTACAACGGCACGAGGAAGCTGCCCGAAACGCTGATCTCCATGATCACGACTCGCGGCGACAACCTCAACAGCTTTTGCAAAGAGATGGACGACTACGCCAAGAAGATCCTCAGGCGCGAAGCAACCGCCGAGGATTTTTTCGTTGACATTTACTGTCCCGATGACGGGGACGACATAAAAAGCGAGGCAACCTGGGCAAAAGCGAACCCTATCACTTGCTATGATCCCGAAGCCTGGGAGGTGCTGCGTCAGGATGCGCGCACCGCCTTCGACATGGGCGGTGCAGATCTTCGAGATTTCATAACGAAATCCCTCAATATGTGGGTTCGCAATGCCGACAACCAGGCGTTTGATCCGGATGCATGGAAAGCTTGCGCGAGCAATCGCACGATAGCCGATATAGCGGCATCCGGCAGGAGGCGCTGCACCGTGGGGATCGACCTTTCAAGCGGCGGCGACTTGACCAGCATCTTTCTGGAGTTCGATGCGGCCGGAGATGAGCCCATCTACCTATATAGCCACAGCTTCATACCGGCAGGCCGCCTTCAGGAGCACATCGAAACTGATGTGGCACCGTATGATCTCTGGCAGGAGCAGGGGCTTTTGACCGCAACGGGTTCAGATACTTCCTTCATGACCGACTATGACTATATCCTCGGGAATCTGAAGGAGTTGAAAGAGCGCTACTCGCTCGAATTCAGCGGGATCGGGATCGATCCTCATAACGCCTCTGCGCTCATGCAGCAGCTTGAGGAGTTTGGCTGCCCGGTTGTAACTATCATCCAATCTGCAAGGAGCCTCAACGATGCTACGGTCGATAGCCGGAACCTCGTCAAAAGCAGGCTTGTAGAGTATGATCGCAGAAACGAGCTTCTCACTTGGAGCATCCTCAATGCTGCAATCGTAATGAACAGCTTTAAAGAGATCAAACTTGATAAGAAATCCGGCGCGCGGACGCGCCGCATCGATGTGGGTGACGCATGGATAGATGCTCATGCGCTGCGGCTGCTCAGCTCGACCGAGGAGCGCGCTGCGGTAACCTCGACAATCGATTCCGCACTCGCGGAGTACCTCAAAACCTATGGAGGGATTAATAACCGATGAAACTCGCCGAACGCCTGAAGGCGGCGCGCCGCGCTTTCAGGCAGAAATCGCACTCGGAGCAGATCACGCTTGATCAGCTCGTCCAGGCGCTGGGCATCTCTCCGGAGCTCTCCGGGCAGGCCCTTTCCGAGGCAACATATTTCGCCTGTATTAAGGTACTGACGGAAAGCATTGCGAAGCTTCCGTTTAGGGTTTTGCAGCGCACGGACAGATCGGGCGTGAATATCGTGCAGTCAAATCGCTGGTGGGCGCCGGTGTATATCTCGCCGAACCGCTTCATGACTGCTACGGTTTTTTGGTCATTGATGGAGAGCTGCCGCAACCACTACGGGAACGCCTACGCAGTTATCGATACCTCCGAGTCCAAAAAGCCGCAGCTATGGCCGCTCGATCCGCAGCATGTGGAGATCATCTATGATGATGCGCGCAAGCTGTCGGATCAGCCTGATCTCTACTACCGGTACGACGATGGCAAAGTTCGGGCTATCTATGGCTCGGAGGAGGTGCTGCACTTTAAATCGCACCTGACGAAGAACGGGTTAGTAGGCCTCTCGGTGCGCGAGCAGCTTAGAGACACGGTGCAGGGGCAGATCAAGGCGCAGAAGATGGTCAACGCGATGTACGACAATGGCATGACCTCTAAAGCTACGCTCCAGTATACCGGAGGCCTGAACGAGGAGAATGTCAAAACTCTCGTACAGCAGATCCAGGATTACGCATCCGGCAGTATTAAGGGCACGAGGGGGCAGATCATCCCGATCCCGATTGGGTTCAGCCTGCAGCCGCTCAACCTCAAGCTGGCAGATTCGCAGTTTTTTGAAATTAAGCAGGCATCCGCCCTTCAGATCGCGGCGGCCTTCGGTGTGAAGCCGTCCCAGATCGGCGATTACTCAAAAAGCAGCTACTCAAGCGCCGAAGCGCAGCAGCTTTCCTTCCTGGTCGATACGCTCATGTATATCGTCAAAGGGTATAGCGAGGAGCTCACAAGCAAGCTGATAGATAGTGAGGACATCGCGCGAGGCGTGGAGATAAAGGCTCAAACGGACGTGCTGCTCAGGGCGGACAAGCAAACCAAAATTCAAACGCTCTCTACCGCGGTTAATTCTTTTCTGTACACCCCGAATGAGGCACGAATGGAGCTCGATCTTCCGTCCGTGGACGGCGGCGACAAGCTGCTCGGGAACGGCGCGTCGATACCCATCGAGTCGGTGGGAACTCAATATCAATAGGAGGAGACATGGAGAAAGCAAACGAAGTTCTCCGAAAAAGCGCAAGCATCGAGAGAAGCGCGGTTTCGGATTCGGATCTCGCTGCCATTAACAGGTTCTCGCTCAGGGAACTTGCGGCGGACGAGGTCTTTTCTTTTACAGTGGTGCTCTGCGGAACAGCGGTTGACCGTACCTTCGATCGGTTTAACGACCGCTCCCTGGAGGATATGGCTGCGCTCTATATCGGCAAAACGGTGATAAAAGATCATTCGCGCCGTGCCGATGGGCAGATCGCGCGCATCTACGCCACCGAGCTGACCGAGCCGGACGAGAGCGGCTACCGTCAGCTCAAGGCAAAGTGCTATATGGTGCGAACAGAATCCAACACAGATCTGATACGCGAGATTGAGGGCGGCATCAAGCGCGAAGGCAGCGTATCTTTCACGCCCAAAAGCTATGTGTGCGGTATCTGCGGAGCGGATAATCTTGAGGCATTCTGCCCACACTGGCCGGGCGCGACCTACAAGAAGGACGGCGTGGAAACCGTATGCGTATTCACGATCGACGGCGTTGCGGACTGCTATGAATTCTCACTTGTTGCCGTGCCGGCACAGCCTGAAGCTGGCGTTTGCAAAGCCTATAAGGGGCAGCTCACCAAGACTGAGCCGGCTCCCGAAAAACTCACTGAAGCCGATGAAGGCGTACGAGAGCGCCTCATCGCCGCGAGGATCCTTGCGGCAAAAAATAGAATTGAATCTTATGAAGAAGGAGTAACTACAGATGAATAAGAAGATGCGTGAACTGCAGGAGAAGATCCAGAAGCATGTAGACGCCGCGGAGCTGTACATGAGCACAGCGACCCCCGATTCGGAGAAGGCGGCCGCCGAGCTTGATGCCGCAGATGAGCTGCAGAAGCAGCTTGATCTCGAAAAGAGGCTTGAGGAAAAGAAACGAGCAAATCTTCCCACCGCCGTACTCAACCCCGCTCCCGAGCAGAGTGTCAACGGTTACGGCATCCTGGCGAAGCTGCTTCGCGGCCGTCAGCTCACCGAGGCGGAGCTTAATGCTGTTGCGGCGAGCTCGGAGCAGCAGGAGAAAGCGCTCATTTCGGGCACTAACGCCGCGAACGGCGAGAACTACCTCTGCCCCGAGGATATCGAGCATGATATCAAGGAGTATCGCAAGTCCTACAAGCAGGCGCGTGACCTCGTGACCGTGGAGCCTACTACGGCCCTCAGCGGCAAGTGTCACTATGCGGCGAATCCGACCGCAGGCCTTGTGAAGTTTGATGATGGCGATGCGCTCGATTCCGCCTCCGATCCGAGCTTCATCCCCGTGCCGTGGACTATTGAATGGTACGGCGCGCTCATCCCTGTTTCGCAGATCCTCCAGGAAGCGGAAGCGGCAAACCTCAGAGCCTATATCAATAAGTGGTTCGTTCGCCGCGCTGTCATCACCGAAAACTCCCTGATCTTCAACGCTCTCAGGACGGGATATGATTCTGGCACGCCCATGGCGATATCGGGCGTAGCCGGCATGAAGAGCGTAGTCAACAAATCGCTGGATCCCTCCTGCCTGATTGACGGCGTTATCATCACGAATCAGAGCGGCTTTGACTGTCTTGACCAGGAGGTGGATGATAGCGGCCGGAGCGTACTGCAGCCCGATCCTACCCAGCCCACGCGCATGCTCTTTAAGGACGTTCTTCCTATCGAGGTTTTCGCGGACGCCGAGCTTGAGAACATCGATGCAACTCACTTCCCTGTTTTCGTCGGCAGCATTAAGGCCGGCTGCACCATGAAGGAGTTCCAGCGTATGAGGCTGGCGGTATCCTCGCACTTCGCTTTCAACAAGGGGCAGGACGTTTTTCGCGTGCAGGAGGGCATCGCGGTAGTGAGCACCGATAAGAGCGCGTATGTCTACGGCAGCTTGACCGCGAAACCCGCGAAGAGCTAAAGCAGAGAGGTGACGAACCGTGGATAATGACGCGCCCATGGTCAATGTCGTAACTCGTGACGATGCGCTGACTTACCTCGGCATAGACGACACGGGCGATTGGATGATCAATCGGAATATAGATATCGCGCTCAATGCGGCCATCGAGATGGTGAGAGGCAGCGTCAACCCGGAAATCGGCAAGTATTTCCCGGAAAAAGATGCACGGATCCATAAACTCATACTTGCATACACAGCCGAGTTTTTTGAAAGCCGCGAAGCAACAGCCAAGACGGTGAAGGCAAAGCATGCATGGATTGACAATCTTGAGTGGCAGTTAAGGCTTGAGATTGCGCGCAAAAAGCGGGAGGAGCAGGGATAATGTATCATCCGGTTGTGCTCCAAAAGATGAACGAAGAGACGGAAGCGTACGAAGATGTTAAGAAAATCCACGCGCTACAGGTCAATCACAGGAACGGGGCGGAGTCTTTTGACTCCGCCGCAGGCCAGTACCATCTTGGGCTGGTCTTTAGATTTGCGTGGACGAGGACTATCGAGGCCATCCGCTTCGACCCACAGCATTATAGGCTGATGTATAACGGGCAGGCTTTTGCCGTCACGAATTACGACGATTACATGGAGAGGCATCTCTATGTGAATGTCACAGGAGTGGCGTATGGCTAAGCGCGTGAATAACCTGGAGCTTCCGAGCGAGCTGCGATCGCAGCTCGAAGGATACAACGGCAGCCTTATCAAAAAGCTCAATCGGCTCGGCGAGGAAACTGCAAAGCGAATTGAACGCAGGACGAAGCAGACCGCGCCTCGCCGGACGAAGCGATACGTCAAAGCGATAACCAGCGGACTTAAGGAAAAGCGGCCCTTCGGAAACACTTACGCCTGGTATGTCGAGCCCCCGCACTATCGCTTGACGCATCTTCTCGCGCATGGACATGCGCTGCGAGGCGGCGGGCGAACCCGAGCGGACTCCTTTTTGGCGGATGCATGCGCTGCCGAGCTGCCGGGCTTTGAAACGGGGGCCGAAAGGGCAGTAAAGGAGACTAAAAGCAATGATTAGCAGCAGAATAACCGATATTCTCGATTCGGCGGGGATTCCGTATAGAGAAACGAAGTACGTTTCTCCGCCGAAGGACACCTATATCGCGGTTTTTGACTCAAAAACGGCTGTCGGCCCAGACTGCGCGCCGAACATGCTTATCCAGCACGCGGTAACGCTTGAGATGTACTCTTATAAAATCGATGCGGCTGCAGAGGCAGCGCTGGAAGCGGCTATGTGCGGCGCTGAGATGGAGTGGACGAAGAGCGACCGCGAGTGGATAGAGCAGGAAAAGCTCTATCAAACGGTTTATAATTTCAGCTTTTTAAGCAAGGAGGACTAAATGGCTAAAAGAATGAAAGATACGATCACGCTTGGCAGTGGACAGGTCTATATGATCGAACATACCGACACAGTGCCCAATGTGCTGACGCTGTTCGTCGAAGCAAATCGAATTGGCTACACCAAGGGTGGAGCATCGATTGAGTACACCCAGGAGACATACGAAGAAAAAGACGATGAAGGCTACGTGTATAAAATCATCACTACCAGTGAGGCCGCTTCACTTAAAGCCGGGCTTCTCACCTGGAATGGCGAAACGCTCAATAAGCTCATTGACCGCAGCTCGGTATCTTCCGATGGCAGAAACGGCCGCGTTACCAGGATCGGCGGCAAGGGCAACGAACAGGGCAAGTACTGGGTCGTAGGTTTTAAGCACGAGGACAAGAAAGACGGCAATCTGTATGTCATCATAGTTGGCAGAAACGTCGCAGGGCTGCTGATTGCGTTCAGCAAGGAAGCAGGCTCCGCTATCGAGCCTGAGTTCAAGGCGATCCCGCACGATACTGACGGCACGCTGATCCAGCTCATAGAGGATATCGATACTCCCACTGGCACTTCGGGCGGCAAGGGTACCGGCACCACAGGTACATGATTCAATACCATGAGCGAGCGGAGGGGCGAAAAGCCTCTCCGCCTTTTGGGGAGGATAAATGACTAAAAGATTTTCGTTTAAGCGAGAAAAGACACCATCATGGGAGATCGAGCTCAACGACGAGCAAAGCACCGTGCTGCACATCATCATCCCGTCCAAGGGGCTCTATGCTATGGTCGAGGGCTTGATGGACAGGCTCACCGCCATTTCCGAGGCCGATGCTGATGCGAATGCGAGCGACATCGTGAAAGAAATCTACATGATAGCGGCGGAGATCATCAGCAGGAACGAGGAGCAATTAACAATATCGGGCGCCGAGCTTGAAGAAAAGTATGGTGTATCGCTCGAATTCCTGATCGCCTTCTTCCACGGGTACATAGATTTTGTTGAGGAAAATACTTCGGGAAAAAACTGAGTCTGCCGTACAATCCCTTCTTCGCGCCGGAAGAGGTTGGCGGCCATGAGTACAGCGTTGGAACTTGGCATGAAAGGCTCGTGCATGAGCATACCGGACTGAATTTCGCGGAAATCGAGGAACTCAGTATTATAGACTGGCTTCGCCTGCGGCGCGATGCGTTCATTTGCGCGTTGAATCAAACCGAGGCAGGACGCGAGTATTTGGACGGCGCATGGCGACTGGAACAGACGGAGCCCGATCGCGATGCGTTGCGAAGGCATTTCGGCCGCGAAAGGATGATGCCATAAGTGAGTAAGAAAACCATAGCCGGTTTGATTGTGGAAATCGGCGGCGATACCACAAAGCTCGGCACGGCCCTGAAGGATGTTGATAAGCGCTCCGCTGATCTATCCAAGGAGCTTGGCGAGATAAACAGGTTGCTGAAGCTGGATCCCGGCAACACGGAGCTTTTATCGCAAAAGCAGAAGGTGCTAGCGGACTGCATTAGCACCACGGGAGAGCGCCTCAAGCTGCTGCGCGAAGCGGAGGATCAGGTAACCGAAGCATTTAAGCGCGGTGGGGCCTCGGAGGAGGAGCTGCGTGCGCTCCAGCGCGAAATCGTAGCAACGGAGAAGAAGCTCAACGGCTATGAAGCCGCATCGAAGGAGACGGCCGCTGCTTCCAATGCCGCGTGGAAAAAAGCGAAGGAGCAGCTCGTTGAGCTGGGCGATAAGGCCTCGAAGATTGCCGCGAAGGGGATCGCGGCCGTTGGCACGGCCGCTGCCGCGGCTGTGGGCTCGCTTGTCAAGCTCGCCTTTAGCGGCGCGAATACCGCCGATGAGCTCGGCGATATGGCTGGCAAGACGGGGCTCTCGGTCGAGCAGCTACAAAAATACAAGTATGCGGCCGATATGGCCGGCACGACCCTTGAAAACCTTACCGGAGCGCAGACCAAACTCACGCAGACGATGAGCAAGGCTAAATCCGGCACGGGGGATGCAGCGGACGCGTTTCGCCGCCTTGAGGTCGATGTAACGGGAGCAACCGGCGAGCTGCGTAATGCCGATGACGTTTTTAACGACGTGCTTGATGCTCTCGGGCAGGTTGGAAACGAAACGGAGCGCGATGCGCTCAGCATGAAGATCTTCGGCAAGTCTGCAAAGGAGCTGAACCCTCTGATAAAGGCCGGCGCGGGTGCGCTTAAAGCATTCGGTGATGAGGCGGAGCGGATCGGCGCGGTGGTGTCGGAAGATACGCTGGCGCCGCTTTCCGAAATGCAAACCGAGGTCAAAAAGGTGCGTGCGCAGTTCGATGCGCTGAAGCTCAATGTGGGCTCGCAGTTCGCGCCGGTTATAACACGGGTGCTGCAGAAGATTCAGACGCTCATTGAAAAGGGGCAGAAAACAATCAGCACGCCGAGGATCCGCGAGGCCGTGAAGAAGCTTGCGGATGCGCTTGAGCGTTTCCTGGAGCGCGGAGTGGACGCGGTACTGAAGGTGCTGCCAAAGCTCGTTTCGGCGGTTACATGGCTGCTTGAGCACCTAAAAGAGCTGCTGACGGTTTTCGGCTCGCTTTGGGCGATCCTCAAAACAGTCAAGGTCGTGCATACGGTCACGGAGGCATTTAAAACCGCAAAAAGCGCCGTAGAAGCTTTAAGGACTGCCGCGCTTGCAACGAAAACCGCGCAGGAAGGTCTGAATAAGACGATGGAAGCCGGCTCGATGGCGGCGGGCGGTTGGATAGGAATACTGATAGCTCTTGCCGCTGCGATGGCTGCTTTTGCCAAATCAAAACTCGATGCGATACGCGAGCATAATGAGGAACTGATTCGCTCAAGCGAAAACACCAAGCGCAGGCTCGAAGAGATAGCTCAGAGCATGGAGGACGCCAACGGTGCGTATTCCAATGCCGTTAGCGAGAGCGAAGCCGCGGCGAGGATGGCGGATCAGTATCTCAGCCGGTTGGAGCGGCTCGAAAAGCAAGGAAAGCTTACATCGAACGAGCAGAAGGAATATAACGCGCTGGTGGCGAAGCTGAAGGCCGTTATGCCGGACCTGAATCTGAGTATAGATAAGCAAACCGGCTTCTTGAAAGAAGGCGCAAAGGCGCTCAAGGAGCAGGTCAAGCAATGGCGCGAAAAGGTGCGAATCTCCGCCATGGAGGACCTTTTGAAGGAAACCTTCAAGCAACAGGTCGAGCTTCAGAAGGAAGCCGCAAAGGCGCAGGACGATTATAACAAAAAGCTGAAGCTGATCACCGAGCTGGCTCCGCTCTGGGAGGAATTTGGAAATAAGTCGGTCAAAGCGACTGAAGAAAATGCCGACAGGGTGCAGCGGTTCAGCGCATTGATATCCGAAGCCTGTTCCGATGGTGCGCGGAATTTCAGAGAGTTTGAGGTGCAGGTTAGCGCATCGAAAGAGGCGATGGAGTTTGCAACAGAGGCTTACGAGGCCAACGTGCGCGAAGCGGACGCGCTTGCGGATACCTACACCGATCTCATCAACTCAACCGGATTGCTCGGGGAGCAGACCGACGATACTGCGGAAATCGTGGAAGGGCTCGAAACCAACATCGAGAGCATGAGCGAGGCCGCTCAGGAGGCGGCGGATACCCACATTAAAGCGCTGATAGACGCATCGAAAAACATGTTCGATGTGATCGACACCGGAAACACCTACACCATGCAGCAGCTCCTTGAAAACCTCAAGAAGAACAGGGAAGCTATCGACAGATGGCACGAAAACCTTTCAACGCTGTACGCAAGGGGCGCTTCGAGTGAGTTCGTGCAGTATCTTGAAGAGCTTGGACTCGGTTATGCCTCGGCGGTGGATACCATAGCCAATGCCACAGAGGAGGATTTTAAGCAGCTCGTAAACGCTTGGCAGAGTAATGTCGATAATGCCTATTCAAAAGGCAAGTCGTTCGGAGTAATGACGGCAACAGGCGTCATAGAGGGTTTGGACTCCAAGAAGTATGACCTGAAAGCCTCTGCGCGCAGAGCCGCGAAGTGGGTTGCTTCGGAGTTTGCGAATGTTTTAGAGATTCACTCACCATCGAGAGTGTTTAAACGATTTGCCGGTTTTTCTGCAGAAGGTTGGATTGGCGAGCTTGATGCAAGGTCCGTTGATATGGCTGCTGCGGCGCACCGTGCAGCGAGTGCCGTCGAGGGAGGCTTCAATCCGCGCCTGACGGGAAATCTCTATAGACGGTTGGCGGGGCGCAACGATTCTGTGCGGATCGCTGCGGCGCAAAGCGCCGATGCATCGGTCGGCAAAAGCTTGGACGCTATTCTTAAAGCTGTGGAAGCAGGACGAGTACTGCTGCTTGACGGTAAGCGCCTGGTGGGTGGCACGGCTGCGACCATGGATTCCGCGCTTGGAGGCAGGGTAGTGATAGGGAGGAGGACTGTGCTGGCATGATTAAGCCTCGGAGAAAGGTGCTTTTCTGCGATAACGCGGGAAGGTTGATTTTTGATACGGATTTCCACGGCCCATGGACGCTCACGGAGCAGAGTCTTTCCGCTCCTGAGCGCAAAACAAACATCATAGACATACCCGGCAGGGATGGCGAAATGGACATCGCCTCAGCTCTTACAAGCGGCGAACCTCGGTATAAGAACCGCGAGCTTGAGCTGCGCTTTGAGTGCTCCGAGGGGAGTAAGGAACAGCGGACCGCGCTGATCTTTGATATGACGAGCCGGATCAATGGGCGTTACTGCCAGGTCATCCTGCCAGATCATCCGCTGCAATTCCTTGCGGGTTACATGGAGCTTCAGCCGGACTATAACGATCCAAGCCACTCGTCCGTCATTATACGGTCAAGTGTGGCTCCGTATTTCACTGCGATAAACAGCACCAAATTCGACCTGGAAGCAGCCGCGACCATGGAGTCCGTGATCATCCGAAACGGCGGCGGCAAGAAGGTGGTGCCGGCAGTATCCGCATACGCGACCGCACCGGATATGCCGAATATAACGATGCGCTGCGGCTCGTTCACAACGACCATAACGGATTATGCAACGCACTTTTACGATGAGCTTGCGATGCGGTACGATGAGGCGAAAGCGATCCGCTATATGGGGTCGGGTCACTTGGTCATAACATGGAGGGAGGCGTACCTGTGAAGCTTGTCTTAACGGCGACAACGGACTCAATGACCGATACCATATATGACAGCTCCTACGATGACTATAGGCTTTCGAAACTCACGCTCGATGAGGCGCTGAATGAGGCGGCGGTGCTTGACTGGACGGTGCCGCCCGACACGCTGAGCTATATGCACATGGACTCTATCGTGCCGCTTAAAACGATCATAGAGCTGCGGCAGGACGGAGATTTGCTGTTCCGCGGCAGGGCCTTCCAGCCATACGAGGGCTTATACACGGATAAGGGCCTGATCTGCGAGGGCGAGCTGGCTTTTTTTAAAGACACGATGATTCCGCCTTGCGTTCTCACAGGCTCGCCTTTCGAAATGCTTTCCGCCGTCCTTACCGCGCATAACGCTATGGCAGATTCCTTTAAACGGTTTAATATCGGCACAGTGAGCGTCAGCGCGGCCGAGGGCGAGAGCGTTGCCATTAAGGACCCATGCAGCGCCTCCGCCGCGCTTGGAGCGCTGGTATCGGCTCTGGGCGGCTACCTGACATTCGCGGACGGAGTAAATGGGCGAGTGATCAACTGGATTTCAGCAGATGATTTCGTGCAGGCAGATCAGCCTGTCCGCCTGGGTCAAAACCTGCTCGAATTCTCCATGACCGTGAACGCAAGCGAGTTTGCGAATCGTGTATATGCATTTGGAGCGCTCGTTGATGGCGAGCGCATTGCGCTTCCAGAGCCGGGGTACTTTGAGGACGAACCTCTTGTATCGATTTATGGCAGGATATCCAAGGTCATGATATTCAGCGACGTGGATGATGCGCAGGAGCTGCTGTTTCGCGCATACCGAGCCTACAACTCGGCGCGCAACTTGGTTAAGTCCATATCTGTATCCGCGCTCGACCTTGGGAGGGCAGCAGCGCCGGATGCAGATCCGGAGCTATTCGGCTATTCGCCGTGGCAGCTTGGGCAGTTCATAAGGGTGATCAGCGCGGCGCATGGCGTTGATGCGTGGTATCAGCTTGTAAGCCGCAGCGTTGACTTGCTCGATCCCGCATCGGATGTGATCACGCTTGGCGGCACACCGGTCACGATCTCGGGAGAAATCTCATAATGGAGGTTTAGATGATTAATATTGTTGCAACGATCTCTGGGCACCAGCTTATGCTCGGAAACGCAAGCTACAGCACTACTCAGGTCACGATACCGAGCGGCAGCTCGTATGTGGACGCGATCACCACCACCTTTTCTGGTGCGGATTGGAGCAACGCGTCCACCAAGAAAGCCGCTTTTTGGCGGAAGGATACCCCTGAGAAAGTTTACAATGTTGATGTGGCGAGCAACTCTGTCATGATACCTACTGAGGTTATAGCTAAGCCCGGCTTGATCTACGTCGTGTTTGCGGGAGAAAGCGCAAGCGGCGGAGGATCGCAGCGCTCAAGCAGGATCGCAACCAACGCTGCGGCGATATTTGTTGAGCAGGGCTATATACCCGGAAAGTGAGGGCGTTATGCTAAAAATCCTTGACTTCCTGCGCTTCGCGCTGTGGCATGTGGATCCGGAGGTGATCCCGGACCCGGGCGAAGGAGCGGAATATCCTCTCGTTGCATCTTGCGATGACTGCGGCCGCGAGCCCTGGCACTATTTGCGCGGGACAAGCGGTGAGCATACCACCCGCGCGCTGCTGGAGGAAAAGTGGCGGGAGCACTACTCCCATGAGATGACGCGGGACGCTTACGATAACGCGACCATGCACATGGGAGCGCGAGGTCGCGCGGTGGATGGCATAGGCCTGCTGCGAGCGTATATGCTCGATAACGGCATGGAGCCGATCAAGAGCACGGAAGCCGCGCTGGAGCTTTGCTCGAAAGTCGCCCCGGTCGACGGGACAAGCAGCGCTTACAGGATAGGCGAGGTGCTTTTCTGCGGCATCTCGATCGCCTTCGTCTGCGGCTTCGACTCCGCAGGCCCCATACTTGTAGAGGCGCGGAACATTTTCCACGGGGTTACGCTCACTCGCCTTTGGTGCAGACCGTGGACGCACCGCGGCTTTTTGACCGGGCTGTTTGACTACTCGGAGGTGCTGCATGATCAATAGAATCACTTTTTCAGAGCACCCGGACGCGATCGTCTACTGCGCACTGCCGGGCGGCGAGGCGGATATTTGGTTGAGGCGCAATATCCGCGAAACATCGCAGACCGATGAGGATGGCAACGCCACCCCCGTATACGAGGCGGAAGAGGCTTTTATGCGCACCACCGCCGAGGAGGCGGAGGTTGCCAAAAATTTTGACTTATTTTTTGAGTACGCGGCAAAGTGGGACCCCGACGAATGGCAGAAGCAGCAGCGCGAGCCGACATCGGCGGAAAGGATCGCTGTGCTCGAAAAGCAGAATAGCGAGCTTGCGGCCGCTGTGATCGATACCGAGCTCGCGCTGTGCGAGCTCTTTGAAAGCATGGAAGGAGCGATATAATGGCGAAAGTATATGCTGACCTTATCAATAGAGGACTTAAAACGATTGACGACGTACCGGAGCGGCTGCGCGAGGCCGTTCGTGCGCTCCTGAGCGAGAAGGAGGATTAAGATGCTTTATAATGTGATTGATTTCGTCCGCTGGGCGCTTACGCATGTTAAGCGCGAAAATATCCTCAAAAGCGCGTGGCTGCCGCTGCCCTGGCAGGAGTGCGGCACCGATCCGTGGGAATACCTTTACGGCAGCGTGCGCGTGCAGACCAACCAGCCTACGCTTGACAGGTACTTTGAGCAGCATTACAGCGCATCGATGAGCCGCGAAAAGTTTGATGCCTACACCAAGAGCTGGAGCCGCACAGGCTATGCCACGGACTGCCAGGGGCTTTTGGATGCGTATCTCACCCATGAGTGCGGAGAAAAGACCGATTGGTACGCCGATTATAACTATAAATACATTTGCAAAGATAAGGGCGCGATAGAAAAGATCGAGCGCCCGTTCAGGGTGGGCGAGGCTGTTTTTGTGATCAGGGAAAGCACCGGCCGCATGATGCATGTCGGCTGGGTGTGCGGCTTTATGCCGGACGGTGAGCCGCTGGTAGTGGAGGCGCGCAGCATCGCGTATGGCGTGGTCGTGACCAAGCTCTACTCCCGCCCATGGACGCACCGCGGCCTTATGACCACTAAGTTTGACTACTCGGACGCGCCGGACTCCATCCCGCAGCCTGAGCAGGCCGAGCCTGTCAGGCTTGAGTACACGAGGCCCATGATGGAGGGCGAGGAAATACGCCGCCTTCAGTTGGCGCTCAACGCGCTGCACTATACGGATGACGAGGGCAAGCCCCTTGAGGAGGACGGCAAGTGCGGAATGCGCACCATGCAGGCGGTCACCGCGTTTGCGAGAGCACACACAGAGATCCCCGAGCCTGTGACGATAACCGCGCTGCCGCCCGCGCTCGGATGGCTCGACCTGGAGCAGCTCGGCATCACCGTCTGCGCGTTCCGCTCCGCGGATCTGCCCGATACCGGAGGTGGTGAGCAGTGAGCGGCGTTGAAATCTTTCTGACCGCGCTCTCGGCGGTCTCCACCGTCTGCGCGATCGCTTTCGGCTACTCGGCATTTCATCGCAACCGGAAACGCGAGGATACCGACAGCGGCAAGCTCTCCGGCACTATCGTGTCGGAGCTGGGCTACATCCGCGCCGGCGTGGACGATCTCAAACGCGAGCACCGTGAGACCGCTCAAGCGGTGGGCAAGCTCGCTGAGCGTGTCACGCGCGTGGAGGAGTCCGCCAAGCAGGCGCATCACAGGATAACCACTCTTGAAGGAAAGCAGGTGTAAAATGGATAAGTTTAAAATCTGGATGAAAGCGGCGGCAATCCGGGCGCTGCGCACTTTCGCGCAGTCCGCGCTCGGCGTGATCGGCGCCGCGGCGATGATAACCGAAGTCGACTGGAGCATGGCGCTGTCATCGGCGGCGCTGGCCGCGCTGCTCTCGATCTTGACGAGCCTTGCGACTACGCTGCCGGAGGTCGAAGCTGAATATAAGAAAGAGCATAAGGAGAAGCATAAAAATGATTGATGCTAAGCCCAACACCACGATCCCGCAGGCGATGATAGATATCTGGGACACTCCGTGCCCTGTGTGCGGCGCGCTGCCTGTCCTGAGCAGCACCGAGATAGATGATCGCCAGTACGAGGTCAGGTGCACCTGCTGCGGCGTTGAGCCGCGAGGCGGCCTGTACCGTGATCTCGACAAGGCCTGTGCCGCCTGGGTCGAGAAGGTAAAGCTTTTTAACGAGTTCTGCTCGATCGTTGAGTATAACCCCCGCAACCTGCTGTGCGGGGACGGTCAGGGTTTCGCGGCCGCGATATTTGACGCGCTGCCGCAGATCATGAAAAAGTGAATCTATGGCCGCGCAAGCATCGCGTTTGTGCTCCCAAACCCGTGCATGCAAGTGGCCTTGCAAGCATGGGATTTGTATATGCGCAACCCCCGCACTTGTAAGTGAAGCCCTTAAACCCGATGCCGCCAGAGCGGAATAGCCACGCGAAGCGCGATCAAAGGGGCTTGGGGAGTTCTCCCAAACAAGCGACAGCGGCAAGTGTGTACGTACACTTGCCCTGCTTGTCACTACGGTTTTGGCCGTTTTTCTACAGCTCGCAATACCGCGCTTCAATCCATTTTTGCGCGCTGCGTTTCTGCAGCGAGTTCAAGGATTGCGCTGCACTTTTGCAGCGCGAAAAGTTTAGTTGACTCATGGTTGACTGACCGATGCGGTATTTGCACATTGTGCAAGTTGCCAGCAAGTTGCGAGCAAGTTAATGATGCAGTTTCTTCAACAAGTTTCCTCCTAAGCGAAGGCAACCCCTCTCGGATTCGTCCGGGAGGGGCTGTTTTCATCTTTGGGGATGCGGTGCTTATCGCGGCGCCGTAAGAAACGCTGTAACCGGTGCGATTTTTGCGACCGGTTGCCACCCTATACCGCCGCCACGGCCAACAGGGTGGCACCTAACTTTTCGGTGCGCAACCGGCTCAAAAAACCTTGTGCTGTCGGCATTGCCGGCAGAGGTTTTTCGGGACGAGCGGCGATAGCGACGCCGTCCCTTTCTCCTGCTCGATTTTCGACCTTGCGAAAAACCGCAGAACGCGGCGGATCACTGAGCTGCAATTTGTGCCTTGAGTGCTTCCTGAAGCACCTGAGAGAAGTTGAACCCGCGCTCCAGGACGGCGGCATTAAGCCACGCAGGGAGAGTCACGGTGCGGTTGACGGACTTGTTTACATTAGCAAGACGGATAGCAGGCATATACACATCGATCAGCACGGTGCGCTCGTTTTCGCCCACGGATACAACATGCAGGGGAGTGGGTTCGGGGATCTCTTCGCCGTCCTCTTCCAAGCTGGCGAGCGTGATGCTGAGAAGCTCACGCGCCGATACAAGCGCATCATCATCGTTCGTGCCGCTGGTGGCTACATCAAGATCGGGGAAGAATTAAGTTGGACGAATATTTTTCTATGCGTTTATGATCTCGGCACTCAAACTTACAGTATGCACCTCAGTATGCACCACCGTTGCGAAAAGCATGAAATTTGCATACTGCGAATTGCGCGCTGCTTCGTTTTTTCGTTATTTTTGTTTCGGTTTTTCATTTTAACGATATTTTTGAGTGGGTTCAAGTCCCATCGACCGCACCAAATAAAAGCAGGATGCAGCGAGCATCCTGTTTTTATTTGATATTGTTTGTTAAAAGGGGCTTGAAGGGCGAAGCAAAACGATCCGGTGAATCGTTTTGCCGCCCCGGGTTTATGCACGCCGAAGCGGCGAAGCGGTTTAAGCGAGCAAGCGAGAGCAATGTGCAAAAACAAGTCCCATCGACCGCAAAGTCAACAGGAGTTCAACTCCGGCATAAAAAATCTAAAAAATCTTTTTCGGTAAGATAAGACAAATAAAAGCAGAATGCAGCGAGTATCCTGCGAGCATCCTGTTTTTATTTGGTATTGTTTGTTAAAAGGGACTTGAAGGGCGAAGCAAAACGATCCGGTGAATCGTTTTGCCGCCCCGGGTTTATGCACGCCGAAGCGGCGAAGCGGTTTAAGCGAGCAAGCGAGAGCAATGTGCAAAAACAAGTCCCATCGACCGCAAAGTCAACAGGAGTTCAACTCCGGCATAAAAAATCTAAAAAATCTTTTTCGGTAAGATAAGACAAATAAAAGCAGAATGCAGCGAGTATCCTGCGAGCATCCTGTTTTTATTTGGTATTGTTTGTTAAAAGGGACTTGAAGGGCGAAGCAAAACGATCCGGTGAATCGTTTTGCCGCCGCGGGTTTATGCACGCCGAAGCTGCGAAGCGGTTTTGCGGGCAAGAAAGAGCAATGTGCAAAAAACAAGTTCCATCTACGGCAGCATATTCCGGCGGCACGGCTGAAAAAGCGGTACTGTCGGCCGCGCCTTTTTATACGAGCATTCATTTAATGATTTGGCAGCTTGTGGAACAGGATCGCCGCTCCGAAGCCTTCGTTGATTATCCTTTCATCCACGATCAGCTTCGATCCGTCCTTCATGCGGATATGTGCTTTGTAGCGTTCCGTGAAGTTAAGGTGATAGCGGTTTTGGTAGCGCTTAATGCGGCGGGATACACAATCGCGGTAAGAATAACTTTTCCTCTTTAGGAAAGCATTGCGGTAAATGAAATGATCCTTATAAAGCTCAACGCGCACGTTCAGCGAAAAGAAGGCCTGATACACGATGATCAGAACAAGACCAAGGACCGCAAGCGGCCAAAGGATGAGGAACGCGGTGTTTCCGGCCATAGCGTCGTCGGTAGCGAACCCGTAAACGATAAGTCCGACTCCGCTGAGCAGCATCGTGATCGCCAAGCCGATCATTAACCAAAACATAGATCTCCTTTGCTCAAGGTAAAGAACCTGCTTTGCCTGCTCCCCATTGGGATCGTAAACGCCGGCGTTGGTTCCGGGCTCCTTATCCGGAACGCCGGATTCGGCAAGCTTTTTTGCAAGCTCCAAGCCGTTTTCAGAATCGGTATCCACCACCAAGCGCTTATCCCGCGTATAGACCCAAACATCGTGCTCCGCAACGTGATACCATATAACGTCCTTATATTCGTATTGGTATTCGTTCCCAAGCCAGGTGCGATAGGTGAAATCGTGATCCCGAAGCGTGGTTTTGCGGTTGAACGCCGCAAGCAGCACGAGTATGCAGCAGATCGCAAAGCCCGCGCAAGTAACGATTGCCGCGATATGCCATTTGGCGATTACGGCCGCCGTGATAAGCCCGATACATACTGCAAGCAGTATCGAGCACGTGATAACGGCTGCTTTGCGCGGATCCCTGAACTCAAACTCCATAACGCCCACCTCCGTATTGCAAACTGTTTTTCAGAGCAAACACCTATATTATAGCACACAAATGCGTGCAATCAACAGTTATACCATCTTGCAGGCTCTGCTCCAAAAATCGTAATACTCGGCGAATACCGGCTGCTTTTTTATTCCACGGAACTATTGACACAGGTGCCGATCGCCTTCCGGCTGCCGGGAAACAGGACAAAAAAGCTATGCCGCAAGCCGTTTTTTGTTTTGCCCGGCAAAAAGCCTGCCGCGCGGCGGCCGGAGGAGCTGCCAAGAGCTGCGTGAAACAAAATAGCATAAGGAGTTCATCGATCGGGAATGGTTTTGGCAGAAAACCATTTTTTCCTGCGGTATTCACATTTTGCCGAAGAAGTGATATAATTAGAATGTTTATTTATATAATTTGATAAAACATTCTATCGGAGGATCATAATATGTGCGGCATAGTTGGCTATGTTGGAGAAAAAAAGGTAACCCCGCTGCTGCTTGAGGCGCTTGAAAAGCTGGAGTATCGCGGCTATGATTCCGCGGGCATCGCGCTTATGACGGACAACGGGATCGGCATCAAAAAAACGCGGGGACGCATCGCCGATCTTCGCAAGATCGTGGAGGAGAGCGGCGAGTGCGGCAGCACCGTGGGCATTGGCCACACCAGATGGGCGACCCACGGCGAGCCCTCGGACGTTAATTCCCACCCCCATCTTTCAAAGAGCGGCAGGGTTGCCGTGGTGCATAACGGCATAATCGAAAACTATATGGAGCTGCGCGATTTTTTGATCACGCGCGGCTACGAGTTTGCCGGCGAAACGGATTCTGAGGTGGTTTCGGAGCTTATAGATTACTGCTACAGCGGCGATCCCGTCTACGCCGTGCGCAAGGCGGAGCTTCAGCTGAAGGGCTCCTACGCGCTGGGCATCATCTTTTCCGATTTTCCGGATCAGATCTTCGCGCTTCGCAAGGACAGCCCGCTGATCGTGGGCATCGGCGAAAGGGAGAATTTCATCGCCTCCGATATTCCCGCCATACTTAAATACACAAGGGACGTTTTCCGCCTTGACGAGCGCGAGCTTGCGGTGCTGACCAGAAGAAGCGTTACGGTGCTTAATTCCTTCGGTGAAAGAGTGGATCACGTTATCGAGCATATCGAGTGGGATTCCGGCGCTGCGGAAAAGGGCGGGTACCCGCATTTTATGATCAAGGAGATCATGGAGCAGCCGGACGCCATCTCAAAAACCATCGCCCCGAGGCTTGCCGAGGGCGGAGGGATCGAGCTTGGCTTTAAGTCCATTTCGGATGAGGACCTGAAAAATATCGAATCCATCAAGATAACCGCCTGCGGCTCCGCGTATCACGTGGGCGTGGTGGCGAAGCATCTGCTTAAAAAATGGCTCAATATCCCCGTTGAGGCGGAGCTTGCTTCCGAATTCAGATACGACGATCCCATCATAAACGAGCGCACGCTCGTGATAGTCATAAGCCAGTCCGGCGAAACGCTTGATTCGCTTTACGCGCTGCGCGAGGCGAAGGCGAAGGGCGCGCGCACGGTTTCCATAGTGAACGTTGTGGCAAGCTCCATCGCAAACGAGAGCGAGGAGGTGCTCTATACCTGGGCCGGCCCCGAGATCTCGGTCGCCACCACCAAGGCGTACAGCACGCAGCTCGTGCTCATAGAGCTTTTCGGCATCCGCATGGCGCAGCTTCGCGGCACGATGAGCCCCGAGCGGAGCGCAGCGCTCATAGAAAGCATAAAAGGCATACCCGAGGGCGTGAGCCATATATTGAAGGACGTGCAGACCATACAGTACATGGCGTCGCTCTATTTCAATTCGCAAAGCGTTTTCTTCCTCGGCAGAAATATAGATTTTGCGCTCTCGCTTGAAGCTTCGCTGAAGCTGAAGGAGATATCATACATCCATTCCGAGGCGTATGCGGCGGGCGAGCTCAAGCACGGCACGATCTCGCTCATAGAGGACGATACGCTTGTGATCGCGCTCTGCACCTATCGCCCCCTGCTTGAAAAGATGATCTCCAATATAAAGGAGGTCAAGGCGAGGGGAGCCAAGGTTATCGCAATAATCAATGAGGACGACATTCAAACCGGCACGGTTGCGGATCATATTATTCGCATTCCGGAGTGCGACGAGATAGCCACGCCCTCGCTCACCATAGTGCCGTTGCAGCTTTTTGCGTATTATATCGCATCGCTCAAGGGCTGCGATATAGATAAGCCGAGAAACCTTGCAAAGTCCGTTACCGTGGAGTGACGGAGCGGGTGCGTCCGCGCTTCCTTCGGCTGCCGAAAGATTGGAGGGCTTGAATTGCTTATTACCGAAATAATAGAAAAAAAGCGCGATGGATATGAAAATTCGCGCGAGGAAATAGAATTTATGATTCGCGGCGCGGTGAACGGCGGCGTGGAGGATTATCAGCTCACGGCGTGGATGATGGCGATCTGCTGCCGCGGCATGAGCAATGAGGAAACCGCGCTGCTTACCTCGGCGATGGTGCGCTCCGGCGAAATAGTCGATCTTTCCGACCTTCCCGGGGTGAAGGTGGATAAGCATTCCACCGGTGGCGTTGGGGACACGAGCACGCTCGTGGCGGTTCCGCTCGTTGCCGCCTGCGGAGGCACCGTTGCCAAAATGAGCGGCCGCGGCCTTGCGCATTCGGGCGGCACGGTGGATAAGCTTGAGTCCGTGCCCGGCGTTTGCACAGAGCAGCCGCTTGAAAGATTCAAGGAAATAGTGCGCAAAACCGGCGCCTGCGTAGTCGGCCAATCCAAAAACCTTGATCCTGCCGATAAAAAAATGTACGCCTTGAGGGACGTGAGCGGCACGGTGCTCAGCATCCCGCTCATCGCCTCAAGCATAATGAGCAAAAAGATCGCCTCCGGCGCGAACGCCATCGTGCTGGACGTTAAGGCGGGCAGCGGCGCCTTTATGGAAACGCCGGAGAAGGCGCGCGAGCTTGCCGAAACGATGGTAAAAATAGGAAAACACGTTGGCAGAAAAACCGTGGCGCTTATAACCGACATGAATCGGCCGCTCGGAATGAGCATCGGAAACGGGCTTGAAATGAAGGAAGCCATAGAGGTGCTTTCGGGCGCGGTGCCGCCGGACGATCCGCTTTACACGGTTTGCTTTGCGATAGCCGCGCAAATGCTGAAGCTCTCCGGCATAGTTGAAAGCGAGGAGCAGGCGTACCCGATGCTGACCGCCGCAATCGAATCGGGCGAGGCGCTGAAAAGGCTTCGCACCATGCTTGCGCTTCTCGGGGGCGACGTTTCGTTCGTGGATGAGCCCGAAAAGCTTGTGCAGGTTCGGAAAATCATTCCCGTTTGCGCCAGGATCCGCGGCTTTGTGGGCGATATGAACGCAAGGCGCATCGGCAGCGCCGCGCTGCTTCTCGGCGCCGGCAGGGAGAAGCTGAGCGACCGCATAGACCCCGCCGTGGGCATAGTTATGAAAAAACGCTGCGGCGAGCCCATTGAAAAAGGCGAGGCGCTTGCTGAATTTTACGTGAACGACGAAAGCCGCCTTGAGGAGGCGCTCAGCCTTTTCAACTCCGGTATCGGGGTGGTAACGGAGCCGCCGGAGGAGATGCCGCTTATTTACGATCTTATCGATTGAGGAGAGCCGCTTTTGAAAACTTCCGATTTTTACTACGAGCTGCCGGAGGAGCTTATCGCGCAGTCACCCGCGCGCGTGCGCTCCGCCTCGCGCCTGCTCGTTTACACAAGAAGCACGAAAACGATCGAGGATAAGGTTTTTTCCGATATTATCGACTATTTAAACCCCGGGGACGTGCTCGTTCGCAACACAACGCGCGTTATCCCCGCAAGGCTCTATGCGCACAGGCCCGATACGGGAGGAGCGATGGAGTTTCTGCTGCTGAAAAGGCTGGATGAGCGCCGCTGGGAATGCCTCGTCAAGCCCGGCAGAAGGGCAAGACCCGGCCGCAGCTTCAAAATAAACGATGAGCTTTCCGCCACCGTGCTCGAGCAGCTTGAGGATGGCAACAGGATAATCCGCCTTGATTACGAGGGCATCTTCGAGGAGGTGCTCGACCGCGCGGGCGAGGTGCCGCTGCCGCCCTATATCACCGAGCGAACGGCGGATAAGGAGCGCTACCAAACCGTGTACGCGCATGAAAACGGCTCCGCGGCCGCGCCTACGGCGGGGCTTCACTTCACGCGGGAGCTGCTTGAGCGCATAAGCGGGAAGGGCGTTGAGATTGCGGACGTGCTGCTGCACGTCGGGCTCGGCACGTTCCGTCCGGTTTCGGTTGAAAACGTGGAGGAGCACCACATGCACTCGGAGTATTACGAATGCACCGAGGAGGCGGCGGAAAAGATAAACCGCGCAAGGCAGGGCGGCGGCAGGATAATCGCCGTCGGCACCACGAGCTGCCGCACCCTTGAAACAATAACCGACGAGCGCGGCATAGTTCACGCGGGGAGCGGCAATACCGAGATCTTCATCACGCCGGGTTACCGCTTCAAGGCGGTGGACGCGCTTATCACCAATTTCCATCTGCCCGAATCCACGCTGCTCATGCTCATAAGCGCTTTTTCCTCACGCGAGGAGGTAATGAGGGTGTATGCTCACGCGATAGAGCAAAAATACAGGTTTTTCTCCTTCGGGGATGCAACGCTGTTCGTATAACGGCTGTGCGACGCCGAAAAACCTGATTATAGAGTGAAAACCGAAAAACGAAAGGTAAAATATGAATCAACCACCCGTAAGATACGAGCTTATTAAAACCTGCGCTCAAACCGGAGCGCGAAGGGGAAGGCTGCACACGCCGCACGGCACGGTGGAAACGCCCTGCTTTATGGCGGTCGGCACGCAGGCAACGGTCAAGGCGATGACCCCGCGCGATCTTGAAGAGGTGGGCGCGGGCATCGTGCTTGCAAATACCTACCATCTGCACCTGCGCCCCGGGCATGAGCTGGTGCGGGAGCTTGGCGGGCTGCACGAATTTTCCCAATGGCACGGCCCCATGCTCACGGACAGCGGCGGCTTTCAGGTGTTCAGCCTTGCTTCCATGAATAAGATCACCGAGGAGGGCGTTGAGTTCAGCTCCCATATCGACGGACACAAAATGTTTTTTACGCCGGAGCTTGTGATGGAGATAGAGCAGGCGCTCGGCGCGGATATAGCAATGGCGTTTGACGAGTGCGCCCCCGCGCATTGTGACCGCAGCTATACCATAGCCGCAATGAACCGCACGCACCGCTGGGCGGAGCGCTGCAAAAAAAGCCACACGCGCCCCGATCAGGCGCTTTTCGGCATAATCCAGGGCGGTATGTATGCCGATCTGCGCATTGAAAGCGCGAAGACGCTCACGGATATGGATTTTCCCGGATACGGCATCGGCGGGCTTTCCGTGGGCGAGCCGAAGCCCGTGATGTATGAAATGCTTGAAGCGCTCATGCCCCACATGCCGGCGGATAAGCCGCATTATCTAATGGGCGTGGGCAGTCCGGACTGCCTTATCGAGGGCTCCATGCGCGGCATAGATATGTTTGACTGCGTGCTTCAAACCCGCTCCGCGAGGAACGGGCTTGCCTTCACCTTCGACGGCAAAAAGATGCTGCGAAACGCCGAGTTTGCGCACGACACAAGGCCCATAGACGAAAGCTGCGACTGCTACGCCTGCCGCAATTTCTCAAGGGCGTATATCCGCCATCTTATCAAGGCGGGGGAGATACTTGCCGCGCAGCTCATCACCATGCACAACCTTCGCTTCACGTACAGGCTGATGGAGGGCATCCGCAGGGCGATAGAGGAGGACAGGCTGCTCGATTATCGAAACGAGCTTGTGCTTCGCGGCTCTCTGGAATGGTGAGTGAAGAAGGCTCGAACTGCTTTTTTATACGGAATAAAGAATTGACTGCATAATAAAAGAATTGGCACGGCATTAAAAATTGAAACACAGCTTTTTTGTTAAAACCGAATCCGATATGCGCTCTCTTGGCGCAAGGCTTGCAGGCCTCTCCTTCGAGGGCATGTTCATCGCGCTCTTCGGGGGGCTTGGCGCGGGCAAAACCGCTTTTGTGAAGGGCTTTTGCGCCAAATTCGGCATCATGGAGGTGTCAAGCCCCACCTTCAATTTAGTCAAGCATTATGATAGCGGGGGAGCGGCGATAGATCATTTCGACTGCTACCGCCTTGATGACGAGGGAGAGCTTTTCGCCATGGGCTTTGAGGAGTATCTTTATTCAAAAAGCATAATCCTTATGGAGTGGAGCGAAAACGTGCCTGACGCGCTGCCGAAAAGCCGCCTTGAGATACGCATTTCGGGCAGCGGAAGCGAGGCAAGAAGCGTTGAGATGGAAGCCTTCGGTGAGGAATACGACCGCGTTTTGGAGGAAATATCAAAATGAAGCTGCTTGCAGTATCGACCTCCGCAAAGCATCCCTCGGCGGCGGTCATCATAAATGACGGGGGCTCGGAGCGCTCCTTTTTCAGGCGCGATGAAAGCTCCGCGCCGCACTCCGTTTCGCTCTGCACCCTTGTGGACGGCGCGCTTTGCGAGGCGGGGCTTTGCCTTGATGAGATAGACGCGTTTGCCGTGGATATAGGCCCCGGCTCGTTCACGGGCGTGCGGATCGGCGTTTCGTTTATGAACGCGCTCGCCTATTCGCTGAATAAGCCCCTGTATGCCGTGCCCTCGCTTGCCGCGCTGCGCCGCCTTGCGCCCGCCTCCGCCGAAAGGGTCGTGGTGATGCTTGATGCGCGCAACGGCAACGGCTATGCCGCCGTGTATGAAGGCGGCAGGTGCCTGCTTGAGGGCTGCGCCTGCGTTCAAAGCGAAATTATGGAAGAATACGCCCAAGGCGCCGCGCTCGTCGGGGATGCCTTCGATCCCGAATGCGAGTGCAGCGCGGCTCTTGTAGCCGCAGAAGCGCTTTTAGTTGGCGGCTATGCCGCCGAATGCGCCGTGCCGCTGTATCTGCGCCCCTCGCAGGCGGAGCGTATGCGTAAGCAGTAGCTTTTGCCCGTATATGCCTTTTTACGCGCCCTTTTCCTCGTCCGCCGCGTGGTATTTCAAATAGGTCGCCCTGCCGCCGCGAATATGGCGCTCCTCCCTGTTTGTGTCCAGCACGGCGGCAACCTGCTCGGCAAGGCTCTTGTTTATCTGCCTGAGCCTTTCGGTAATATCCTTATGCACCGTGGATTTTGACACGCCGAACACGCCTGCCGCGGCGCGCACCGTGGAGCCGGTTTCGATTATGTAGCAGGCAATATCCAGCACCCGCGTTTCTATATAAACGTTCATTTTTCTCCCTCCGCTGTAAATCGTTACGGGCGGTGCAAATGCTCCGCCGCAATAGTAATCTATGCAGTTTTGCCGCGAAAGATACGCGCATAGGCGCCAAAGAAACGCGTAGCTGCGCCAAAGGAACGCGCATCGGCGCAAAAGCATAAAGCGCGCGCTCATAATATTTGCCCTTGAGTGAAACGATATAATATGCTATAATAAAGGAGTATCATCCGTATTTGGGAGGACATTGATTCTGTGACCGATAAAAAGAACGCCAAAACCGCCGTCAGCTCCGGAAACACCATGATTTTCGGCAGGGGCGGCGAAAAGAACACGGTAAACGAGGTTCTGCTGAAGGTCATCACCTCGCTGAAGGAAAAGGGGTACGACCCCGTGGATCAGCTTGTGGGCTACCTGCTTTCGGGGGACCCCACCTACGTTACCGGACACAACAACGCGCGCTATCTCATCAGCACCTTCGAGCGCGACGAGCTGATAGAGGAGCTTCTGCGCTCATACATCAGCCGCTATCTGGGAGATGATCGGCCTTGATCTATCACGAGCTTGGCAAAACGGGCATTGAGGTTTCAAAGCTCTGCTTTGGGTCGCTCACAATGGGGCCGTTTCAGCGCGATCTCACACCCGCGCAGGGCGCGGAGCTGTTTGAGCGCGCCTTTTCGCTTGGTGTAAATTTCATTGATACCGCCGAGATCTACGGCACCTATCCCCACGTGCGCGAGGCGGTGCGGCTCAAGCGCGACGCGGTGATATGCTCCAAAAGCTACGCTTACGACAGAGCCGGCGCGGAAAAGAGCCTGAAAATGGCGCTTGACGGCATCGGAAGGGATTATATAGACGTGTTTCTGATGCACGAGCAGGAGAGCGAGCATACCATCCGCGGGCATAGGGAGGCGCTGGAATACTATCTTGAAATGAAGCGCAAGGGCTATATCCGCGCCGTGGGGCTTTCAACGCATTATATCGCCTGCATGGACGGCGCACTCAGGCGACAGGAGCTGGACGTGCTGTTTCCGCTCATAAACAAAAAGGGCTTCGGCATAGCGGACGGCACCGCCGAGCAGATGCTTGAGCGCATAAGATCGGCGCGCGCTCTCGGCAAGGGCACCATAGCTATGAAGCCGCTCGGCGGCGGGCATCTTATAGGCGAGCGCGAGGAGGCGCTGGATTATATTCTGAATCTGGACGACTGCATAGACACCATCGCAATAGGCATGCAGAGCCTGAACGAGGTGGAGTACAACTGCGCGCGCTTCAGCGGCGAAGCGCCCGACCCCGCCCTTGGCGAAACGCTCTCGCGCACGAAGCGGCGGCTGCTCGTTCAGGAATGGTGCGAGGGCTGCGGCGTGTGCGTTAGCGCCTGCCATAACCACGCCCTGAGCATCGTGGATGGACGAGCCGTTGTGGATACCGACAGATGCGCCCTTTGCAGCTATTGCGCAAGGGTCTGCCCGCAGTTTACCATCAAAATCATCTGAGGTGATTTTTAAACGGCAGGCAAGGCGCGAAAGCAAATTGAAGCTGCCGACCTTCCTCGGCAGTTTTTTTCGTATTATAAAGGCTTTTTCAGGCTTTTTTTCCAAAAAGCCGCGCCAAAATGCGCGCAAAACGGCGCGAAATTTGAAAATGCTTCGCTTTTGTGATAAAATAAACGCATTCGCGGGGCGAAAAGCCAAGCGTGAAAATAATTGATTAAAGATTTATCGAATGGCTCAACCGTTTCACGGGGTCGTTCGTTATAATAGATGGAGAGAAGGTTTTGCCGAATCGCAGCTTCGACAATATTTATACCGACTACTCGCGCCTTGTTTACTGGGCGGCCTATCGCGTGGTTTCGCATACCGAAACCGCGGAGGACATAACCCAGCAGGTGTTTGAGCGCGTGTATCTGAACCTTGAAAAGCTCTCCACGCTCTCGGATGCGCAGCTTAAAAGCTGGCTCTACCGCGTTTCCACCAATCTTGCGCTCGACCACGTTCGCAAAGCAAAGCACGAGCTTTTGAGCGACGAGCCTCTCGGCGCCGAGGTGCCGGACGGCGACCCGCTGCCCGAGGCCGAGCTGCTTGAAAAAAAGCGAAATATCGCCGTGCGAAAAGCGATAGAGCAGCTTGATGAGGCGAACCGCACCGTGATAAACCTGCACTATTTCTCCGGAATGACCGTAAGCGAGATTTCCGAGGCAACAGGAATCAGTCAGGGCACCATTAAATCGAGATTGGTACGCGCAAGAAAGCTACTTTCCGAAATGCTGAAGGCGGAGGCTATGGACTATGAAGAATGACATCGGCATAAAGCTATTGATAGACGAAATGAAGGCTGATACCGCTCAGCCTCCTGCTGCCGAGCCTTCGGAAGCCGAGCTTGAGCGGATAGACGCGCTCTTGCGCCGCACCGCCGATGAATGCACCGCCGAGATCGATTTTGAGGCAATAAAGCTCCGCGCCGTAAGCGCCGCCAAGGCAAAAAAATCAAAGCGCGGCAGGTTCAGAAAGGCGGCGAGCTACGCGCTGTTTGCCTGCGCCGCGCTCGTGCTGGGCGTTACGATGCACTCCGTGATCAAAAGCGCAAGGCAGCCCGTCGATCCCGGCACCATGGTCTATAATTCTCCGGGTGTGACCGGCGGCTCCCACAGGGGCTCGCCGGACGGCCCTGCGGTTTGGCGCGTTGAGGGAGGCACCGTTTCAAACGACCAATACAAGGTGATCTCCAAGCACGTGTCCGACCTTTTTCCGGACGGGCTTCCCGAAACAATGACCAGAATGGTTGAGGATTCCGGCACGCACGCCATCGGCACGGATCGCAACGGAGCGGAGATAGGCTATGATTTCGTAATGTCCACCGAGCCGCCGATCCCCCTTGAAATGGGCGAGGCGTGCAGCGTGGAGGACGGCGAATATCTTGTGTACTACTGGCAGGTAACGGAGGAAAACTGCGTTTCCCTTCGCTTCACGGGCTTTGAGCAGCGCAGGGCGGATTACATGTTTGATTCGCTTGCCAAGCGCATAGTGCAGATCGTGCCGAACGACGGTCAAAGATGACCCGCTCCGTAAAAAAACGCAGCGTTCAGCCGCAAAACGGTTCAAAAAAGCACGGTTTACTTGACTGTGCTTTGTTTTTTTGATATAATACTCTTTTGGGAGCGGAAAACCGCACCCTGCCGCAGCATTCGGCATATTTTTAAGAAAAGGAGGCGCGTTATGAAAAAAAGCGTTTTATATGTTTCCCTGCTCGCTCTGGGCAGCGCATTGGCTCTTTCCGCCTGCGCAAAGCCCACGCCCGGCGGCCCCGCTTCTGAAGCTACCGCGCGTCCTCAGCTTACCGCCCAGGCGGCAACGGCTCAGCCCGTTGTTTCCGCCGTGCCGGCAATTCCCACCGCCACACCGGAAGCGCAGAACGTGGATCCCGTGGTTACGGAGCCCCCTGCGCCGCAGCCGCCCGAAACACAGGCGCCCGCCGTGGAGCCCACGGTGCAGCCCGCGCAAACGGAGCAGCCCGCGCAAACGGAGGCGCCCACGCCCGCTCCGAGCGAGCCGGTGAAGCTCGATCCCTTCTCCTTTGCGGACAACGATATCGTGCCGGTCGATCTTGATTACGACGGCATAAGCGAAACCGTTTCGATCGTTTCCGGAGCGGAGCGCGGAGTGATGCAGCTTGTGATAGATGCGGACGACAGATTATCCATCGACATGGATATCTCCGCCCTCGTTTGCGCCTACGTGACCGATTTCTGCTTTGGGGACGGGTCGGCGGAGCTGATAGTTTCCTATATCGACAGCGAGGGCAAGTACGTGACCGCCATCGTGGGCAGGTTCGCAAGCGATACCCCCGTCAGCGTCACCAAGCTCGACGGCTGGGTGGAATATCTTTCGGAGGACAGCATAGGCATCTGCCGCCCCGCGGACGTGATAGGCGATCGGGGCGTGAGCAGGCACTATACCTTCGACACGGAGAACGGCGCCTTTGTGCCTCTGGACAGGGAGTGGAGCGTGTATTCCTACGACGAATACGCAACGCTCGGCAAGGAGCTGACAGTGGTGGTGACGGATGACGAAACCGGCGCCGAGCGGGAGCTTGCGCTTGAAGCGGGCACGCGCCTTGTGCCTACCGAGACGGATTTTTTCAGCTATATCAAGTTCACCACCTATGAAGGCATCAGCGGCACGATACCCGTGACCTATGAAAACGGCGAAACCTTCTTTTATGGGGGCGCAGCGCTGAATGAATTCTTTGAAAGCGTTCCCAAATGGTGAGCCGCGATCGAGAGCATACGGAGAATACAGGGAATACAGATAGTATAGAGAATACAGAGCATACAATAGAACACCGCAGCTATGAATAAGGGCCGTCACAAAGCGTGGCGGCCTTTGAATATGAAAAGTGAAGCGGAAAAGGGCAGAAGAAAAGGGCAGAAAAAAACCACCCCGAAATGAGGTGGTTTCGTTGGAGCTGGTGATCAGATTCGAACTGACTACCTCGTCATTACCAATGACGTGCTCTACCTACTGAGCTACACCAGCGTGCCGAACGAATAGTATTATAACCAATTCGGCGCTCTTTTTCAAGCCCTTTCGGCCATTAACTATTATATATTTGAAACAGCATTACGGCAGATAAAATGAAATTGAAAAACAGTAAGCGGAAAAGTAAAAATAATAAAAAACAGGCTCCCCGAAGCAGCGGGGGAGCCTGAATTGAATGGGGTTTATTTCTTATTGCGGGAAACGACCTCGCGCACGGCATTCGCCACGTTTTCTGCCGTGAAGCCGAAATGCCTGTAAACCGTGGAGCCGGGAGCGGAGGTGCCGAAGCTCTTCATGGAAACCACGGCGCCGTCAAGCCCGGTGTAGCGGTGCCACGAAGCGCCGCCAAGCGCCTCTACCGCCACGCGGGCGCGGAGGTGGGGGGGAAGCACGCTCTCGCGGTATTCCCTGCTCTGACTATCGAAAAGCTCGCAGCAGGGCATGGAAACCACGCGCACGCTCAAGCCCTCCGCTTCAAGCAGCTTCTGCGCCTCTATGGAGATGGAAACCTCGGAGCCGGTGGCGATTATCACCGCGTCCGGATCGCCCTTTTTGCAGCCTTCGCTGATGACGTAGCCGCCGCGCATGGCGTCCCTCCCCGTGCCGGCAAGCTGCGGCAGGTTCTGGCGGGAAAGCGCAAGCACGGCGGGGGCCTTGAGAAGCATCGCGGCAAGATAGCACGCGGCGGTTTCGCGGCCGTCCGCAGGGCGGAAAACGAAGGTGTTCGGCGTGGCGCGGAGCATATCAAGCTGCTCTATCGGCTGATGGGTGGGGCCGTCCTCGCCAACGCAGATGCTGTCGTGCGTCATTATGTATATCACGTTCAGACCCATGAGCGCGCTGAGCCTTGCGGCGGGCTTGAGATAATCCGCAAACACAAGGAAGCCGGCGCAGTACGGGCGCAGCCCGCCGTAGAGTGCGATGCCGTTTGAGATCGCAGCCATAGCAAATTCACGGATGCCGTAATGCACGTTCCTGCCCTCGGGCGCTTCGTGCGCGAAATAGGGCAGCTCCTTCAATTCGCTCATATTGGTGGGCGCAAGATCGGCGCTGCCGCCGAAAAGCTCGCTCATGCGCTTTGCAAGCCTGTTCAGCACGATGCCGGAGCAAACGCGGGTGGCAAGCGGCTCCTCGCCAAAGTCAAACAGCGAGTCGTCGTTAAGAATGCTTTCATCAAGCCTGCAGCTCAGCCTGCGGGCAAGCTCCGCCGTAAGCTCGGGGCAGGCGGTGTGATAGGCTTCGAGCATAGCGTCGTATTCGCGCACGGCGGCGTCGTTTTCGCGCATAAGCTCGGCTATGTGCTCCCGAACCTCCTCGGGAACCTCAAAGGGCGCATAGCTCCAGCCGATGCTCTTTTTCCAGTCCTCTATGCAGCTTTCGCCAAGCGGCGCACCGTGGCTTGAAGCCGAGCCCTGCTTTGCGGTGCCCTGCGCGATATTGGTGTGAACTATTATAAGGGAGGGATGCTCCTCATCCTGCTTTGCTTCGCGTATGGCGGCGCGGATCGCGTCGATATCCTCGCCGGAGGGAACGTTCAGCACCTGCCAGCCGTAGGCGGTGAAGCGCGCGCTCACATCCTCGGTGAAGGTGACGTCCGTGCTGCCCTCGATGGTGATGCGGTTGCAGTCGTAAAGCGCAATAAGCCTGCCAAGGCGCATGGCGCCCGCGAAAGAGGCAGCCTCGGAGGCAACGCCCTCCATCATGCAGCCGTCGCCCGTGAGAGTGAAGGTGTAGTTGTCGAAAACGGGGTAACCCTCGCGGTTGAAAACGGAGGCAAGATGCCTCTCGGCTGCGGCCATGCCCACCGCCATGGCAAAGCCCTGGCCGAGCGGGCCGGTGGTGGCCTCCACGCCGGGAGTATGCGCATATTCCGGATGGCCGGGCGTTTTGCTGCCAAGCTGTCTGAAGGCCTTGATATCGTCCATCGAAACGCCGTAGCCGAAAAGATGCAGCAGCGCGTAATCGAGCATGGAGGCGTGACCCGCGCTTAAAATAAAGCGGTCGCGCCCAAGCCAATCCGCCTGGGAGGGCTTCTTTTTAAGCTGCTCGAAAACCGCAAGCGCGATCGGGGCTGCGCCTATCGCCATGCCGGGGTGGCCGCTCTTGGCCTTCTGAATGGCATCGGCACATAGGGTTCGGATGGTGTTTACCGTAAGCAGATCGATATTTTTCATTTTCACTCCGTAAGGGGCAGAATTTTGCGAAAAAACGCATGCCCAAACTACATCAATGTAATTATACCGCCAAATAAAGCTTAACACAAGGCGAAACGCGGCGATATCTAAAATATTTTCGGGAAGATTGTGTGAAAGAATGCATAAGGGATCGAAAAAGCGCAGAGCGCCGCTGCGTAAAAGCGCCGCGCAAAAGAAAAAACCGAAGCGGCTTCAGTCCGCCCCGGCAGTTTTGATTATTCTATCTTTTTCGCGTTTGCCCCGATGCCTGCCGGTACGCTCGAACCACGGTGCGCACAGCGCCCTCGGAATCGGGGTCAACCGTCAGATCGGCCGCCGCTCTGTATGCGTCTATCCGCTCGCTGTAAAGCCTTAAAACCGCTTCCGCTCCGCCCCGAATAAGGGGACGGTTTTTCACCTTGGCTCTAATAAGGCATTCGATATCACGATCCAAAAACACAACGAGGCCGCTGTTTTTCAGTATGGAAATATTGCTCTCGCGGGTGATTATGCCGCCGCCGGTCGCCGCTATCAAGCCGCCGTGGGACGCAAGCGAGCAAAGCACCTCGTGCTCCGCAGCGCGAAAGGCGTCCTCGCCGTCCTCATCGAAAATGCGGTCAATGCTCTTGCCCATGCGCTCCATCACGAGCTCGTCCGTATCCACGCTGGGCATGTGCAGCGCCACACCCACGCGGGCGGCGAGCTTGGTTTTGCCGCAGTTCGGCATTCCGATGAAATACAGGTTGAGCATCTGCCGCTGTATTGCCTTGGAGGTGTTTATCACGGTTCTGAAAACCGCCTCGGTCAAATAGGCGTATTCCTCGGCCTGCAAGCCGCGAATGAAGGAGAGCACCTCGCTCTCGCGCTGCCTGTTTTCAAGGGGCAGCCCAAGCTCGCGCTTGACCTTTGCAAGCTCAAGCGCCGTGTCGTATCTTTCGCATAAAAGCTGCACTATCTCTGCGTCTATCTCGTCTATATCCCTTCTCAGCTCAAGCAGCCTTTTTTCGTTTTCGCTGCGGGAGGGGGTTTCGTTATCATATTTGCCGCTTTTATCAATGCCGTTATTGCCGTTCATCATACACCTCGAATGAAAGAAGCGCGTCGTAAAGCGCTATCATTACGGCCGCCTCCACCGCGGAGCAGCCGCGCGGCAGAATGCAGCGGTCGTGCCTGCCGGTAAGATTCAGCTCCGCCGCCTCGCCCGATTCGATATCCACGCTTTTTTGCGGCATATAGATGGACGGAACGGGGCGGAACGCGGCGCGGACCGTGATCGGCATCCCGTTTGAAATGCCGCCGTTTATGCCGCCGGAATTGTTTGCGCCCGTGGTAAGATCGCCGTTTACAGGGTCGTTCGCCTCGCTGCCGAGCATACGGGAAAAATCGCTTCCCGCGCCGAACTCCACCGCGTGAACGCCCGGAACGGCGAAAAGGATATGCGCGATCATGCTTTCAAGCCCGTTGAAAAAGGGCTCGCCAAGGCCCGCCGGAACGCCGAGGGCGGCGCACTCCGCGCTTGCGCCCACGCTGTTGCCGCTTTCGCGGAGCGAAGCGAAAAGCGCCTCGATTTCATCGCGTTTTTCCGGATGTATCAGCGGAAAGAAGGGGTCGAGTGGGGGGAACGCCTTCATCATGGGATCGAACCTGCCGTCCTCTATGCCGCCGATATTGAGAATATGCGAGGCCACGGCGATATTCCGCCTTTTAAGAAGCTGCCTGCACACGGCGCCTATAAAAACGAGCGGCAGGGTCATTCGGCCGGAAAACATGCCGCCGCCCCGGGGATCGTTTGCGCCCCTGTATTTTATATGCGCCGTAAGATCGGCATGGGAGGGCCGAAGAACGCGCCGCGCGTAATCCCCGCTTTGCGCGTCCCGATTCCTGAAAAGCACGGTCAGCGGCGCTCCGGTGAACGCGCCCTTATACATGCCGGAAGCTATCTCAAATTCGTCGCTCTCGCGCCTTTGCGTGCTTTCGCTCCCCCCGTGGGGCGCGCGCCTTTTAAGCTCGAAGGCGCAAGCCTCAAGCTCGGGCGCAAAGCCCGCCGGAAAGCCCTCCGCCGTGCAGCCGATAAGCTTCCCGTGCGATTCGCCGAAAAGGGTGATGCGGAAATTATTGCCGAACGTATTCATTGACGCTGCCTCCAAGCACGCGAAAATCATCGAAAAACCACGGGGCGCTCTTGTTCACCGCCTCCGCGCCGGTTATCGAAACGGGCGTATCGCACATAAGCGAGGCGACAGCCGCCGCCATCACTATGCGGTGATCGCCGAAGCTTTGAACCTTGCCGCCGTGAAGCTTACCGCCGCAGCCGCGCAACAGCACGCTGTTTGAAAGCACCTCCATGCCGCCGCCGAGCGCCTCGATAAGCGCCTTAACGGAGGCGATGCGGTCGCTCTCCTTATAGGAAAGCCTTGCCGTGCCAAGGATGCGCGTATCGCCCGGCTTTTTAAGCGCATGAACGCAGAGGATAGGAAAAAGATCCGGCGTATCGGTGATATCCACGCAGTCCATGCGAAATAATTCCGCCGCGCGGGCGTCCGGCAGGTTTTCGCCGCGCTCGACGCCGCGCATGATTATTCCACCGCCGCAGATAAGCTCCGCCGCCGTGAAATTGGCCGCGTAGGACATATCGGGCGCAAAGCTTATGCTTTTTGGCGCGGAAAGCCCGCCGAAGGGGTGCAGAAAGCCCTTATTATCACGATCCATACGGCAGCCGAAGCGCTCAAGGCAGCGCAGGGTAAGCTCGATATAGGGCATGGAAACGGGCGAAGCAACGCGCACGGCAAAGCCGCACACGGCGGAGGCGATGAGCATTCCGCTTGCGAACTGAGAGCTTTTTTCGGCGGAAACCACGTAATTCCTTTCATTCAGCCTGCCGCCCGAAAAGGCGAGGGTGCCGCGTTTTTCATCCTTTGAAACGGTGCAGCCGAGCGTTGAGATAAGATCGTCCGCCCCGCGATGCAAAAGCGAGCCCTTGCAGGAAAAAACAGCCCTGCCGCGCTTAAAAAGCAGCACGGGCGCAAGCATGCGCAAAAGCGCCGCGGATTCGCCGGAAGGTATCGGCTCATCCGGGTCTGCGCCTTCAAAAAATGCGCGGTCCACCGCTGCGGCGGCGGAAAGCACGTCCCCGCAGTGCCGATCGGTTAAGTCTATTATTTCATGGGAGCGCCTGCCCGCGAGCGCGCCGAGAATAAGGGCGCGGATCACCTCGCTTTTAAAGGGCGGCAGCGCTAATTTCCCGCGAAGCGCCTTTGCGTGAACGGAAATATCCATGCCTATTCGCCTTCGGATGCAAGAAATTTTGCCGCCGTATCAACGGAAACGCCGTGCAGAAACGGCTTTCCGAAATCCGAAATAAACGCCATCTCGATATTTCCGGAGGAATTCTTTTTATCGTGAATAAGCAGCTCGCACGCGCTTTTTGCTATGCCCTTCGGCAGGGTGCAGCAAAGCCCTGCTGCCGAGGCAAGCTCCGCGATACGATCGGGAACGGCGGGGGATGATAAACCAAGGCTCACGGCAAACCGCGCCTCGGAATACAGCCCCATGCAGACCGCCTCGCCGTGCAAAATGCCAAAGCCGCTTGCGGCCTCGAGCGCGTGAGCAAAGGTGTGCCCAAGGTTCAGTATTCTGCGCGCCCCCGTATCATGCACGTCGTTTTGAACGAAATCGCGCTTCACTCTGCAGCATTCCTCGATAAGCGCGGGGGTGACGCCGCCTTCCCTGAGCGAGCGTTCCATTATGGGGCTTGCGCTTATGCAGAAATACTTCAGCACCTCGCCAAAGCCGGAGCGCAGCTCGCGCTCGGGCAGGGTTTTAAGATTGGCGCAGGCGCATAAAACGAGGCTCGGCTGGTGAAAAGCGCCGACGGCGTTTTTTATGCCGCCAAGATCCACTCCGGTTTTCCCGCCAACGGAGCTGTCTATCATGGAGAGCAGGGTGGTGGGCATATTTATATAATTCATGCCGCGCTTATACACCGCTGCCGCGAAACCCCCAAGGTCGCCCACAACGCCGCCGCCAAGGTTTATTATGACGTCGCTTTTCGTGAAGCCGCCCTCAAGCAGCGCATCAAGCACCGACAGAAGCGAATCAAAGCTTTTCGCCCCCTCGCCCTTGCCCATAAGATGCAGGGCGTAGGCAAGCCCGTTTTCATCAAGCAGCGCCGTAAGCGCGCCAAGCGCCGCCTCCGCGCCGCCATCGGTAAGAACAAGCGCTTTTCTGCCCGAAAGAGCGCTTGAAAGCGGCCCGGAAAACTCCGCAAGGCTTTCGCCGATAAGCACGCTGTATGCGCTTTTGGGCATATTCAATTCAAAATCCACTCTCGGCATAGCCGCTCCTTAACACGGGCGCAGGCCGCGCCCATTCGATAGCTTTACCGCTAATCATACATTATTTTGACGAAGTTTGCAATAGCGCAAAATGCGCCGAAACAAAACATTTTTCGATGCAGGGAAAAGGAAAGGGAAACAAAACAGTATCATGGAGCGGCAAAAGTAATTCTTTAAACAGGCGGTGTGAAATGGAAATTGCATTTGAAGTAAAGGGGCGCTCCCTCACCGTGAAGCTGCGCGGAGAGATAGATCAGCACTGCGCGCGCGAGCTGAGAAGCGCGATAGACGGAAGGCTGCATGAAAACCGCGAGGTGAAAAGGCTGGTTTTCGACCTTGAGCGGGTCAGCTTTATGGACAGCTCCGGCATAGGCGTGATACTGGGCAGATACAGGCTCATGCGCGATCGGGGCGGCGAAACGGCGATAGTGAACGCGCAAAAAAACGTTGAAAAGCTGCTGAGGCTTTCCGGCGTATACGGCTTAACGGAATCGGCAGGGAGGAGCAGAGCCAATGGATAATATGATAAGGCTTGAATTTATGAGCTTAACTCAAAACGAGGCGTTCGCACGCTCCGTGGCGGCGGCGTTCATTGCGCCGCTCGATCCCACGGTGGAGGAGCTTGCGGACGTGCGCACGGCGGTGAGCGAGGCGGTCACAAACGCCATAATCCACGGCTACCGAAGGCGCAGGGGCATGGTTTCCATGCTTTTAACGCTCAAGGGCAGGCTGTTTACCGCCCGCATAGAGGATAAGGGCTGCGGCATAGAGGATATAGAGCTTGCCATGCGCCCCTTCTACACAACGGGAAACAGGGACGAGCGAAGCGGCATGGGCTTTGCGGTGATGGCGGCATTCATGGACGGACTGCACGTGGAATCCAAGGTGGGCGAGGGCACGGCGGTTACAATGGAAAAGCTTATCAGCAGGCGGGAGGAGGAGTGCGAAGGCGGCGCGGAGCGCGAAAGCCTTGAACCGTGCGAAGGCTGCGCGGAGTGCGAAAGCCGTGAACCGTGCGAGGGCTGTGCGGAGCGCGAAAAAAGCGAAGGCTTGGAAGCGGGCGCCGCTTTCGGCAAAATCGAAAATGGATGAGCGGGAGAGCCGCGGCGGAGGGGCGCGGAATGAGGAGCGAAACGCGCTTGTGTGCGCAAATCTTCGGCTCGTGCGGGCTATGGCAAGGCGGTTTTCGGGGCGCGGCGCGGAGTATGAGGAGCTTTATCAATGCGGGTGCCTTGCCATGGTGAACGCGGCGGCAAGCTTTGATGCGAAAAGGGGCGCGGCGTTTTCCTCGTATGCCTATAAATTCATTGAGGGCGGAATGCGCGAATGCCTGCGCAAGGCAAGGCGCACGGCCCTTCCCGCTGCGGAAGGCGCGGGCTTTGAGGAGCGGAGCATAGCAAGCTTATCGGTGCGCGCTGCGCTTTCAAAGCTGGATCCCAGGGAGCGGGCGGTGCTTAAAAGCAGGTTTTTCTATGAAAAAACGCAGACCGAAACGGCAAAAGCGCTTCTTCTGAGCCAGCCCTCCGTTTCCAGAATTGAGCGCACGGCGCTTTTTAAGCTTGGGCGCGAATTGCGGCTGTGAACTCTATCGCGCATATTTTATTACGCATTAACGCAAAATATCCACAAGCAGAATGAAAGGAAGTGGGTTTTATGAAAAAACGGTTCAAGCTTATTTTTGCCGCGATCGCCGCCGCGATAATGCTTGCGAGCGTGTTTGCGCTTGCTTCATGCTCAAATGAAAAGCGTGCGGAAAGCCTGATGAGCGGCGCGGTGCTTGTGGAAAACGGAATATATAATGCAGAGGCGCACAATGCGGAGCGGGCGTGAGCGCATTTCGTTCCCCACCTGCTTCGGGGCGGAGGATCACGAGCACAGGGGCGTGAACGACCGCGAGATACGCTTTAAGGCGTATTCGGAAAAGGTACACGCCGCGCTTTCGGCATCAGGCATGAGCGCATCTGAAAATACGGGGGGAGTGAAGGGATTATGAGCGGAAAACGGAATGGAAAAAACGGAGCGCGGCGCAGGCTGACCGCTTCGGAGCAAAGGGCGCACGAGAGCTATCTTGCGCTTGTGACGGAGCGTGCGCCGAAAAGCAAAACGCCCCTTCAGCTTGCGCTTGCCTTTTCGATAGGCGGCGCTATATGCTGCGCGGGGCAGCTCATAGGCGATCTTGGGGAGCTTGCGTTTTCGCTTGATGAAAAAAGCCGCGCGGCGTTCACCTCCGTGTGCCTCATCTTCATCGGCGCACTTCTCACGGGCTTGGGCGTTTACGACAGGCTCGGCACCTTCGCGGGCGCGGGCTCGGTGGTGCCGATCACGGGCTTTGCAAATTCCGTGGTCGCCCCCGCGATGGAGCACAGGCGCGAGGGGCTTGTGATGGGCGTTGGCGCACAGCTTTTCAGCTACGCGGGGCCGGTGCTGGTTTACGGCATCACCGCCTCGGCTGCAATAGGGCTTGTGACGTGGCTTTTCAAACTGTGATATAAGCTTTTGATGAAAAATAAGATTTATTTTTCTGAAAGCACGGCCCGGGCGGAGCGCAGAAGCAGCTCAAAATCCGCGCTTGCAAGCTCCTCCGCGCGGCAGGAGGGGGAAAGCCCCGCGCGCTCGATCATTGCCGGCACGAGCGCCTTTTCATAGAGCGAAGCAAGGTTGTTTGCAAGCGTTTTTCTGCGCATGGCGAAGGCGGTGCGCACAAGGGTGGAGTAGGCGCTCTCGTAGGGCTTGCCGCTCCTTTTAAAAACGAGCACGCTCGAATGCACCGTGGGCTCCGGGTAATAGCTTGAGGGCGGCAGGCGCAGCGCTTCGGAGATCTCATACATCCTGCCCGCGATAACCGACGCGGCGGTATAGCATTTCTGCTTCGGCACGGCAAGAAAATGCTCCGCCGCCTCGCGCTGCATCATCAGCACCATGCGCTCGACGGGCAGATCGGAATCTATGAGCTTCATCGCCGTGTCCGAAGTGATGTAATAGGGCAGATTGGCGCACACCGTGAAGCTCCCGCCAAGAAGCGCTGCAAGCTCGGCGTTTTTGACCTTCAGTATATCCCTGTTGATAATTGCAACGTTCTGCGCTCCGTCAAGCGTTTTTTCCAAAAGGGCGCACATCGCGGCGTCTATCTCCACGCACACCACCTTTTTTGCCCTTTTCGCAAGCTCATCCGTGAGCGCGCCAAGTCCCGGCCCTATCTCAAGCACCGATTTGCCCTCGCACTGCGCAAGCGCGGCTATCTCGGCAAGCGCCGCTTCATCCACAAGAAAATTCTGCCCAAGCGCCTTGTTTGCCGTAAGCCCGTATTCCTTCAAAAGCTTTTTTGAATCTATCATGGATCTCTCCCGTGTTGCTGCGGTATCGTTGAAAATATTATACACGAAAAAGCAAAAAAGTAAACTCCCGCGCCTTTCAGGTAAAAATCTATGTTGTAATAATTTAAAATTATATTTTGTTTCCGCGCTCCGATGGCTCTGTTTTACGGTTGAAATATTCCCTTGCGGCGGGTATAATTCGTATATACCGTTTTGAGTGCCGCCCGATGCGGCGCAAACGGAACCCGTTTGGAGCGTAATATGATCAGGATTTATGCGGACAGCACAAACGATCTTCAAAAGGAGATCATAGAAAAATACAATATTAAAATAATACCGCTCTACGTGAATATGGGCAGTAAAACCTATACCGATTGGGTGGATATCACTCCGGATGAGATCTACGAATGGTCGGACGCGAATAAAACCACGCCGCAAACCGCCGCTTTCTCGATAGGGGATGCGGAGGAGGCGCTGCGCGGCGCAATGGCGGCGGGGGAGGACGTGCTGTTTTTCGGCATTTCGTCCCATCTTTCCGCATCGTGCAACGTGTTTCGCCTTGCGGCGGAGAGCCTGGGTTATTCGCAGCACGTGGCGGTTATAGATTCCAAAAACCTTTGCACGGGCATCGGCCTTTTGATGCTCAAGGCAATAAAGCTTCTTGAAAGCGGCATGGACGACCTTTTTGAGGTGGCAAGGCGCGTGGAGGAATACGTGCCCTACGTGCGCACAAGCTCCGTGATAGAAACGCTTCTTTATATCCATCGCGGCGGCAGATGCAGCGCGGCAACGGCGCTTATCGCCGGCGCGCTTAAAATAAAGCCCAAGATCGTGGTGGAGAACGGCAGGCTTGGCGTTGGCAAAAAATACAGGGGCAAGCAGAGCGACGTGATAAGAAAGTATTACGACGACCTGCTTCCGGAGCTTTTAAAGGCGGATACGGACGCGGTGTACGTGTCCCACACGGGCAGGCTGCCGCAGGAGATCATCGACGAGATAGCGGGCAAGGTGCGTGCTCTCAACAGATTCAAAAACGTGTACGTGACCCGCGCGGGCAGCGTTGTGACCATCCACTGCGGGCCGGGCACGCTGGGCGTTTTCTTCATGGCGGATAAGGACGCGGACAGGTGATGCGGCTCGATATAAAATTAGGCATAATAATAAAAAATCAGGCAAAAACGCATTTGCGGCGGCGGGAGAGCTCTCTTCGCCGCTGTTTTGTTTATACTTTTTGTTTATAATTGCGGTTGATAGAATGCAGAAAATGCGGTATAATCAATAATGGATCGATATATGCGTCGGTCAATCCATAATGAAAAGGTGTTTATTTGTTTGATATGGAAAAAAGTCACGTTAATCTCAGTCTTGCGCGTCAGGATTTCCGCATCGTTTGCGCGGAAAGTCCCGAATACATGAAGGCGCTTGAAGCCGCCGTTAATGAAAGAATAGACGGCATCCGCAGAAAGTATCCGAGCATGAGCACCATGCGCATCGTGCTGCTTGCCATGCTGAACATGGAGGACGATCTTTTTAAAGCCGGGCTTGATCGGGCGGCGGATGAAGGCGACCCGCAGGAGGGCGAAGCTCAAAGCGGCGCGAAAAGCGAGGAGGACGATTTTTGATCGCCCCGAGCACGCATTGAAAAAAAAGGACTGAATAAAGAAAAAACGCTATGATGGAACTGCTTTCACCGGCGGGCAGCAGGGAGAGCCTTGTTGCCGCCGTTCAAAACGGCGCGGACGCGGTCTATTTCGGCGGCAGCATACTGAACGCAAGGCGCTTCGCCGATAATTTCGCGGGGGAGGCGCTTGCCGCAGCGCTCGATTACTGCCACGAGCGGGGCGTAAGGGCGTATATAACCCTGAATACGCTTGTGTTCGACCGCGAGATCGGACCGGCGCTGGATTTTGCGCGGGAGCTCTATAAATACGGCGCGGACGCGGTGCTGGTGCAGGATCTTGGGCTTGCGGCGGTGCTTCGGAGCGAACTGCCGGAGCTGACCCTTCACGCAAGCACGCAGATGGGCATACATGATGAGGGCGGGCTTTGCTACCTGCAAAGCATGGGCTTCAAGCGCGCCGTGCTTGCGCGGGAGGTAAATCTTGCGGATATAAAAAGGCTTGCCGAAACAGGCGAAATGGAGCTTGAGGCGTTCGGGCACGGGGCGCTTTGCATGAGCTTTTCGGGAAGCTGCCTGTATTCCTCCATGGCGGGGGAAAGAAGCGGCAATCGCGGCACCTGCGCCCAGCCGTGCAGGAAGGCGGCAAGCGTTTTCGGCGCTCCAAGGGCGGGCGAGCTCTGCCTTTCGCCGAATGATATATGTATGATCGAGCACCTCGGGCAGCTTGAGGAGGCGGGTATCTGCTGCATCAAGCTTGAGGGCAGAATGAAAAAGCCCGAATACGTGGCGGCGGTCACAAGGTGTTACCGCGCCGCGCTGGACGGCGCGGGAAAAGCGGAGCTTGCGGAAATGAAGCGGGAGCTCTTTCGGTTTTTCAACAGAGGCGAGTTCAGCACCTCACATTTTTTCGCGGACAGCGTGAAAACCGGCGGCATCGGCTCAAGCAGACCCGATCCCAAAACGGCGGCTGCGGCAAAAAGCAGCATCCTTGGCGAAAACAGAAAGCGCCCCATAAGGCTGCATCTCAGCCTGAGCGTGGGCGAGCAGGCGCGGCTTGAGGCGGAATGCGCCGGAAACCGCGTTTCGGTCTTTGGGGAAACGGTGCAGCAGGCGGCGAAGCCGCAGAGCGCGCAGGCCTATGCGGAAAGGCTGAAAAAGCTTGGCGACACGCCCTTTTCGCTTGAAAGCGCGGATTGCGAAACAGAAATGAGCGAGGCTTGCTACCTCTCCGCCGCCGCGCTGAACGCGCTCAGAAGGGCTGCCTGCGAAAAGCTCTGCGAAAGCTTTCATGTAAGAAACCCGGAGTCCAAGCGGTGCGAAGGGTATAAAAAGCAGGGCGCTTCAAGCGGGAATACGGCTCAAAAAGCGGGTGAAGCTGCGAAAAAAACCGTTTATGCCCTTTCAAAAAACGCAAAAGAAGCCAAAGCCCTTTTTGAGGGCGGAGCGGATATTGCGGCGGTAGAGCCTATGAGCTGCAGCCTGAACGAGCTTTCCATGCTGAAGGCTTCAAAATCGAGCGGGCAAAGGCTGATCCTGGCGCTTCCGAACGCGCTTATCACATGGGAGCAAAGGCGGGAGGTGCGCTCACTTTTAGAAAGCGGCATATTCGACGGCGCGGAGGCAAACAATATCGGTCAGCTTGAGCTTATAAGGGAGCTGCCGCTCTGGATCGCCGGAATAGGGCTGAACGCGGCGAACAGCTTCACAGTTAGCGAGCTTATACGAATGGGCTTTGATTACGTGATACCCTCCGTGGAGCTTACCTCGGCGCAAACGCGCGAGCTTTGCGCGGAGTACGGCGAAAGGCTGCTTTTGTGGGTCCACGGCAGAGTGAGCGTGATGCAGCTTGTGCATTGTCCCGTAAAGGAATATAAGCGCTGCCAAAATTGCCGGGGCGACGCCGGAGCCGTAACGGACGAGGCGGGCCGCGTGTTTCCGCTTGCGAATATCCGCTTCAAGGATAAATGCCTTGTGCGGATGCTGAATTCAAACACGAGCGATCTGATAGACCTTCTGCCGAAATTGCCCGATTGCGCGGGCTATCGCCTGAGCTTTACAGGCGAGGGCGAGGACGCCGCAGGGGAAAGGCTTTCCGCGCTTTTTGCGGCGATGGCGGGGGAAAGCTTACCGCAGTACCCCTCCTCCACGCGCGGGCATTGGAACCGCAGGGTGGATTGAGCGGCAAATGGAATAAAAACGGCGCTCCGTCATTCGGCCGCGCCCGAATGATAAAGCAAGAAAAAACGATGGGGAAAGCGGCATAAAGCTATTATCAAAGGGAATAAATCTTAATTATAAACGGAAAACAAAATGATAACGCAAAAGGTTTTAAAAACACTTGAATACGACAGGATCCTTGCCCTTCTTGAGCGGCACTGCGGCTGCTGCGTAAGCCGCGAAAGCGCGCGGGAGCTTGCGCCCAGCACTGAGGTGGACGAGGTGCGGCAGCTTTTGAAGCTGACGAGCGAGGCGGAAAGCTATTTTCTTAAAACGGGCTACAGCCCCGTGGACGATTTTCCCGATATGCGCTCCGCGCTGCGCAGGCTGAACGCGGTGCTGTTTCTGAACTGCGAGGAGCTTTTGAATATCGGCAAATGCCTGAAGGCTATAAGGGTGGCGCGTGAGCAGCTTGTGCCGAGGTCGATGGACGAGGGCGAGCCGGGCGCGCTTGCGAACATCGCCTCCGGCCTTATTTCGCATAAGTTTTTGGAGGACGAGATAAACCGCTGCATCCTGAACGAGGATGAGCTTTTCGACGGCGCATCCCCCGCGCTTGCGAGGATAAGGCGGGATAAGCGCATTGCCAACGAAAGGGCGAGGGAGAAGCTGAACAGCATAATCCGCTCCTCCACCTATTCAAAATACCTTCAGGAAGCGCTCATAACCATCCGAAACGGGCGCTTCGTGGTGCCGGTGAAGCAGGAGCATCGCCAGCAGATACCGGGCCTTATCCACGATCAGAGCGGCAGCGGGCAAACCCTTTTCATAGAGCCCGCCGCCGTGGTGGAGCTTGGAAACGAGTTCAAGCGCCTCAGCATGGAGGAGCAGGCGGAGGTGGAGCGCATCCTCACCGAGCTGACCGCCGCCGTAAAGCCCTACGCAAACGATATTTTCGACGATCTGATCCTGCTTGGCAGAATAGATATTGCCTTTGCAAAGGCAAAGCTCTCCAAGGAGATGCGCGCCGTTGAGCCGAAGATAAACACGGAGCGCAGAATAAATATTATTCGCGGCAGGCATCCGCTGATTCAGTCCTATAAGGTGGTGCCGATAGATATCCGCCTTGGCACGGATTTTCAAACCCTTATCGTGACCGGCCCGAACACGGGCGGCAAAACAGTTACGCTTAAAACCACGGGGCTTTTCACCCTTATGGCGCAGAGCGGAATGTTTGTGCCGGCAAACGTGGGCACGGAGATCGCCGTGTTTGAAAGCGTGTTTGCCGATATTGGCGATGAGCAGAGCATAGAGCAGTCCCTCTCCACCTTCTCAAGCCACATGAAAAATATCGTGGGCATACTGGAAAATGCGGACGAGCGCTCGCTTATTCTGCTGGATGAGCTCGGCGCCGGCACCGACCCCATCGAGGGCGCGGCGCTTGCCATGAGCATACTTGAGGAGCTTCACTCAAGGGGCGCGATAACCGCCGCCACCACCCATTACAGCGAGATAAAGGCCTTTGCGCTCACCCATGAGGGCATGGAAAACGCCTCCATGGAGTTTGACGTGGATAAGCTTTGCCCCACCTACCGCCTGTTTATCGGCATTCCGGGCAAATCAAACGCCTTTGAGATAAGCCGCAGGCTCGGCATTTCGGAATACATAATCGAGAGCGCCAAGGGCTATATCAAGAAGGAGGACACGGATTTTGAGGCCGTGCTTTCGGATGCGGAGAATAAGCGCCGCCGCGCGGAGGATGAGCTTGAGCAGGCGGAGCTGATGCATCAGCAGTACGACAGGATCGCGCGGGAGCTTGAGCAGGAGCGCGAAAAGCTTGCCGCCGAGAAGGCGGAGCTGCGGCAGAAGGCGCGCGAGGAGGCAAGGAAGATAGTTGCCGATACGCGCCGCGAGATGGAGCAGCTTATAGTGCAGATCCGCTCGATCAAAACCATAGATCAGCGCGAGGCGGACAGAATGATACAGCAAACGCGCGACGCGCTGCGCAAAACCGAAAACGCGCTTGCCGAGCAGCTTCCCGCCGCCAAAAAAGCCGGCGGTAAGGCGCCCAAATCGGTCAAGCCCGGCGATAAGGTAACGGTTATAAGCGTGGATAAGAGCGCCACGGTGCTTTCCGCGCCGGATAGAAACGGCGAGGTGCAGGTGCAGATAGGCATCATAAAGATGTCCGTCAAGCTTTCGGATATCCGCATTTCCACGGAAAACGCGCAGCAGACAGCCTCCGTGAAGGTGGAATACGATCCTTCAAACACCGTTGGGCTGGAGCTGGATATTCGCGGCAAGCTGGTGGACGAGGCGCTGCCGCTTGTGGACGCCTACCTGCTTTCGGCGCAGCTTCAGGGGCTGCACGAGGTGAATATAATCCACGGCAAGGGCACCGGCGCGCTCCGAACGGGCATACAGTCGTATTTAAAGAACCACGGCAGGGTTAAGTCCTTCCGAAACGGCAATTACGGCGAGGGCGATTACGGCGTAACGGTGGTAACGCTGAAATGATCCGCTTATATCGGATGATCGGATGAACGGATGACCGATTTATCGGTTTGCCGGCATATCGGTTTATCGGTTTATCGCGCTTTAATGGCGCGAGCGGCAATATATTGTGAAAAACCGCATCGAACGGGGCATACTGCCACACGGAGTTAATAAATGGATGGTAAAATGAAAATAGTTTCCGCCTGCCTGCTGGGTACGCCGTGCAGATACGACGGCAAAAGTCAACTGAACGGCGAAGCCGCGCGTTTATTTAATGAGGGAAATTGCGTGCCGGTATGCCCCGAATGCCTCGGCGGACTGCCGATCCCAAGAGCCTCCGCGGAGATAGTGGGCGGCAGCGGCGAGGACGTGCTCGAAGGAAGGGCGCGGGTCATGGCGCGGCAGGAAAACGGCGAAATGACGGACGTGACCGCCTCCTTTATCGAGGGAGCGCAAAAAACGCTTGAAGCGGCGCTGCGCTCGGGTGCGGCGGAGGCGCTTTTGAAGGCAAAAAGCCCGTCCTGCGGCTGCGGCATGATCTATGACGGCAGCTTCAGCCGCACGCTGAAAAGCGGAAACGGCGTTACCGCCGCGCTGCTTATGCGGCACGGGATCGCCGTGCGCACCCTTTGATGCCATGAAAGAGCAAAGCGCCGATTGCGCGGGAAGAAGGCGCAAGGCGTAAAAACGCAAAGTGTAAAAGCGCAAGGCGTAGAGGCGCAAAGCACAGGCGCCGCTCAAGGCATCGCCGCCCTCAAAACGACAGATCGAAAAGAAACGGAGTCTTTATCATGGATAACGAACGGATACTCGTTGTGGACGACGATGAAAAGATATGCCAGATACTTTCGCTGTATCTCAAAAGCAAGGGATACGACGTGTCCACCTGCAAAAACGGCGCGAACGCCATCGCCGCCTATGAGGAAACAAAGCCCGACCTTGTGCTGCTGGATATCATGCTTCCCGGCATGGACGGCTGGGAGATACTTGAAAAGCTGCGCAAAATAAGCACCGTGCCGGTGATAATGCTGACCGCCAAGGGCGACGTGCCGGACCGCATACAGGGGCTTGATCGCGGCGCGGACGATTATATCGTGAAGCCCTTCGATTCAAAGGAGCTTGTGGCAAGGATACGCGCCGTGTTCAGGCGCTCCGGCGCGGGCGCAGCGGAGGAGGGGCATATACTTACCGCGGGCGATATAACCATGGACACGGATAATTACACCGTCACCTGCAGGGGCAAGCTCTGCGATATGCCCCAAAAGGAATTTGAGCTTTTAAAGTATCTGATCTCCCACAAGGGGCAGGTGCTGACGCGCAATCAAATAATGAGCGCCGTGTGGGGCTTTGACGTTGCGTCGGACAGCCGAACCATAAACGTGCATATCAAGCGCATCCGCTCAAGGCTCGGCGAGAGCGACACGTGGGAGATCGCCACCGTGTGGGGCGTTGGCTATAAATTTGTGGTAAAACAGTAAGCTTTGCCCTTGTTCGGGCGCATCGGCGCTTTAATAACGGGCGAAACGGGTTTCGGAAATGTTTAAAACGCTGTTTTCAAGAATGCTTGGCGCATATCTTGCATCCGCCGTTGCGGTGATCATGCTGCTCGGCGTTGTTTCGGTTGCGATTTTCCGAAATCACTATATCGGCAACGCCAAAGCAAGCCTTTCGCGCGAGGTGGACGAGATAAGCCTGATCGTGTTCGATGAATATCTGGACAGCGACAAGCGCGACGTGGCAAGGGAAAAGATACTTGCAATAGTGCGCCAGTTCGATGCGCTGCTTCAAATATCCTTCAACGATCCCGCCCTCGGCAGGCGCAGCTTCTTTGATTACAGCACCGGCTCGAAGTGGCGGGTGTGCGTGGAGGTGGATATAAGCGAGCTGAGCGCGGAAAAGGGCGGCGAGGAAAACGACGGCGAGTTTTACACCGACCTGCTGAGCGATTACACCGATATAAGGACGCTTACCATCGTGAAGCCCCTTTCCTCACAGGAGGGGGAATTGGGCAGGATAACCCTCAATTACGACATGAGCGATATTTACGCCTCCCTTTCCGAGCTTTATTTCGATATTTTCGCCGCCGCGCTGGGCGCGGTATTGCTAACCGCGGCGATAACCTATATAATAACAAAAAGGATCACAAGGCCGGTGTCGCAGATGACGGACGTGGTGAACGCGATCTCGCACGGCGATTATCAGGCGCGCGTGAAGCTTGAGCAGAGCGACGAATTGGGCCTGCTTGCCAAAAGCTTCAACGATATGGCGGACAGGGTGTCGGGCCTTGATCGGGCGCGGCGCGAATTTGTGGCAAACGTGTCCCACGAGCTGCGCTCGCCGCTCACAAGCATGAGGGGCTTTTTGGAGGCGATGGAGGAGGGCGTTATACCCCCTGCGGAGCATAATAAATACCTCAATATCGTGCTTGATGAAAACCGCAGGATGGCGGCGATAGTGAACGATCTGCTGGATATGGCAAGGATAGAATCCGGCCAGTATAAGATAACGCGCTCGGTGTTCGACCTTCAGGAGCTTATCGCACGCTCACTGCTCACCTTTGAAAGCAGGATAGAGGAAGCGGGCATCAAGGTGGAGGTCAAGCTGCCCTCGCAGAGCGTGTACGTGGATGCCGACAGGGACAGGATCGACCAAGTGCTTCACAACCTTGTGGACAATGCGATAAAATTCACCCTTGAAAAGGACGGCATGATAGGCGTAAACGTGACTGCGGACAAGCAGAGGGCGCGCGTTACGGTGCTGAATCGCGGAAACACGGTCGATCCGGAGGATATCCCCAGGCTTTTCGACAGGTTCTTTAAGGCGGAGAAGGCGCATACCTATACCGGCGGCTCCGGCACGGGGCTCGGGCTTTCGATAGTGAAGCTCATTTTGGATCAGCACGGCGAGGATATAGAGGCTTCGTCCGAGGATGGGATCACAAAATTCACCTTCACGCTGAAGCGTGCGCTCAGCCCCGCAAGGAAGGCTTGATATCATAATACTGTGAATAATTTGCCGCAGAATTGCGCAAAGTGTATATAAGGAGAATCAAAAATGGAAGAAAAGGATCCGAAAATCGAGTTTTTTGCCGATCCCATATCCTACGAAAACGAGGATGGGGACAGGGTGAGCACCGTTAGCTGGCGCGAGGCGGGCGAGCCTTATCAAACGCAGACCACGATAATCCATAAAAACGTGCCCTCGGCGGGAGTGCTGGTGCTTACGGCGCTTGCCTTCACGGTGCTTGGCGCATTTATTGCAAGCCTTGTGTTTCTGGCAAGGTTTGTGGACGTTAGATCCATCGCCTCCGCGATAGGCGAGAATAAGCGCACCGCCGTTGTTGAATCGCCCGCGCCGGATCAGGGCGCGAATAACGACGGGCGAAACGGCTCGGGTGCGCCTGCCGCGCTGCCGGACCCGAATATTCAGCTTCCCACGCCCGCGCCCTCGCAGAGCACGCCCAATATGAATTTCGGCGCGGGGCTCAACGAGCTTTATGATGAAAACGCGGCGGGAGTGGTGATAGTGAACAGCTATTCCGGCTCCCCGAGATCCTCCACCCATACCGGCACCGGCTCCGGCTTCTTTATCACGCAGGACGGCTATATCCTCACGAACGCGCATGTGGTTGAGGACGCCTCGGTCGTGCGCATCACCACCCTTGACGGCAGCGTGTACGACGCCGCCATCGTGGGAAGCGACGTTAAAACCGATATAGCCGTTTTAAGAGCGCCCGCCGAGGCGGTGATGCAGGTGCTTACCATCGGCGATTCCGAAAGGGTGCGCACGGGCGATTTCGTGCTTGCGATAGGGCATCCCACGGGCGAGGAGCTGAGCTTTACCGCCACCTTCGGCATGGTGGGCGCGGTGAACAGAAGCGTTACCATCGACGGCGTGAGAAACGAATACGTTCAGATAGACGCGGCGATCAACCCCGGAAACAGCGGCGGCCCGCTCTTCGATATGAACGGGCTTGTGGTGGGCGTAAACTCCGCCAAAACCGTTGTGGCAAGCTACGATGAGGACGGCGAGCCGATAAACGCCGAGGGGCTGGGCTTCGCCCTTCCCATAAACACCGCAATGGAAACGGCGCACGACCTCATAGCGCAGGGCAGCATAGTGCGCCCGGGCATCGGGCTTTCCACCGTTTTCGTAACGCCCGAAACCGCCGAAAAATACAATATCCCCGTGGGCGGGCTTGTGTATACCGTTACCGAGGGCGGCCCCGCGCATCAGGCGGGTCTGTATGCGGACGACATCATCACAAAGGCGGACGACGTGATAATTGACAACAACGAGGCGCTGGGCGCGTATATCCGCACCAAAGCCTTTGGGGATACGGTTGAGATACTCTACTGGCGGGACGGCGAATACCATACCTGCGTGCTGACCGTAGGCGATCTGAACGCCATCGGCAGCAAGGTGCTGGACAATGCCTACGGCGGCGCGAGGTACGGCATACAGGTGCGCTGACACGGCAGAGCGAGATAGAATTCAATACGGCTTATGCAGCATTAAAACCGCCGACGAACCCATGCCGGCGGTTTTTTTGCGTTAAATTATTGAATAGAAATTGGCAAAGCCCGCCGATCACCCTGCGGAAGCAACGTATTCGCAGAGCCTTTTCAGCGTGTCGTCGCTGTAATGCAGTCCATCGTCGATATAGGTCGTGCCGCCGCCGGTGATCGCGGGCACGGTGGTGAAGAATTCGGCATATTCCTTCAGCAGATCGCTTTTAATAACCGCGTTTTTGAGGCTGCGCGAGTATTCGGCAATATTGGCGTTGAACGGGGAATCGGGCTCGCTGTCCGTTCTGAAGCCGTCAAAGCCTATCACTATGACCTTCGGGCGGTGGATAGCGCCGTTAAACTCATATTCCATGGAGGCTATGCGCTCGGCGGCCGAGATCGCGGCGGCGATGCTCTTTCCGCCGTCACCGCCGAAATCATAGTCGTTCACGGTGGCAAAAAAGAATACCGTGCTGCCGCCGTGCCTTTCGATCTGTGCGCGAAAGCAGCGCTCCACGGCGGAAACAAGCTCCGTGCTCATTATCTGCGGATAAGCGTCCGTATAATGCCCGCCCCAGAAGCCGAACGCGGCAAAATCGGAGCGCTCTGCGCGCTGCTGATATATGCCGAGCTGGCAGCAGCGGCTGTCCCCGATCACTATTCTGCCGGAGGTGAAGGCGGCGCTTTCGGCAAGCGTCATAAAGCGGTTTATGCCGTATGCGCCCCTCGGCGTTAGCAGCCCGCTCGGCTGACCCACCTCCTCCGCCCATAGGCCGTAATCCGCCGCGCGGCTGAATTCGGGGGACGGGGCGGCGGGCGAGGGCGTGGCGCTCGTGGGACCGCCCTGCCCGATGGGGGAGCAGGCAACGGCAAAAAGCGCTCCGGCCGCCAGCAGTATGGTTAATGATTTTTTTGATATAAGCATTTATTATTACCTCTTTGCGGTTCGTTCGTATACAGTATAGCACATGGAAACCCCGCAGTCGAGAAAAACGGCGTGGAATCATTAAAACAAAAAACCGCTGATCGCTCAACGGTTTTTCGGTGGTCTGGGTGAGAAGATTCGAACTTCCGGCCTCTTGAACCCCATTCAAGCACGCTACCAAACTGCGCCACACCCAGTCGTTCCTCGGAACGAAGTGTATTGTAACACTTAATGCTCAAAAAGTCAAGCGGTTTTTTAGTATATTACGCAGTGCGGCGCGGAATATACGGAAGTATTATAATTTGAACCCTCAAAAAGTCTGTTTTTTCAGAAATTAAAGAGTAAGCCCAGGAGCCGGAAAATCCAGTTCGCGGCTATGCCCGCGGCAAGGCCGCCTATCGTGTGGCTCAAAATCGCCTTTCCGGTCAATTCGGGGCGGCGCAGCGCCTGCATCATGGAGGCATGGGTGGAGAGATAGCCGCTCCAGCACATGCACATGGAGGTGAACACGGCGATGTCGTGCGCGTTCACAAGGCCTGCGGCCGAAAGCTCCTTCACTATGCCGGTTGCGGCGCCCGCCGAGCCGAGCGCGGTGATGGGAACCGCAACGGATTCGGAGGAGGCGAAGCCGAAGAGGGGCTGAAGCAGGAAGTTTATCTTTTCGGCGGCGCGGGGAAGCAGGTTTATTCCCTCAAACGCGGCGCCGGTATAGCTGCCGTCCGCAGAGGGACCCTTTGTAAGAAGCATCACCACGGTGCAGACCACCACCACGCCGGGGATGATGGCAAGGCCGATGTCCACACCGCTCTTGCCGCCGTTCAGCGCCGCGTTCAGAATGCGCATACCGATGCTCGACTGCTTCTTTTCGCCGGTGGAGGCCGCGCCGGTGACAACGGGCTCATGCTCCTCGTATTCCTCGGTGCCGAAGATCTTTTTGGTTTGCATAAGCATGAGCCTTGTGCTCACTATGCTGCCGATTATCGCGCCCAGGTTGCCGATCAGCACGGCCGCCACAACGTTGCCGCCGCCCACGTTCAGGCCGAGCATGAAGGTGGATACTATAACGCCCATGCCGAACGCGGTGCCGAGGTTCGTGAGCGCATAGAACTGGTATTTTTTGAAGTATTTACGGAAGCCGGAATCCTCCGCAAGCGAGAGAATGGCGGGGTTGTCCGAAAGATAGGTGGTCACAATGCCGAGCGCCGCCGCGCCGGGAAGCCCGTAGAGCGGCTTCATAAGCGGGTTCAGCAGGTGATTGAGCAGCGCCACCACGCCGAACTCGGTTAAAAGCGCCGCCACCGCGCCCATTATAACGGCGATGGCCATTATGTAAAAGCAGGTGTCTATAAGCAGCGCGAACGCCGTGTTCATTATGGTGCTGAGCGCGTTTGAAAGCCCCATGGGGATGGCGAAAAGCATCATCAGCGCGATGAATACGGCAAGGAAAATGAGGGGAGGCAGCCAGAATTTAAGCTTTGATACGGGAGCGGGGGCGCCCTCCGTATTCTTTTTAAGCTTTGCTTTCATAACCAAAGATCCTTCCTGATTTGATATAAGCCGAGGCCTCGCGGCGCGAAGCGACAAGCTTTTTAACTATTGCACTATACAGCAAATCGGGTTGCAAAAAAAGCAAATGTTTGTTATACTTAACATGAAAAAAATTTATGGATGATTTCATGCCCGATCCGCTGCGGACGCGGGGCTTCGGCGGCGATGAATACCGATAAAGCGGCTTTGCGCACTCGCCGGAGATCGAGATGCGGGAAAGCGCAAAAGAAAAGAAAGAATTGAAAAAGAGGAAAAGATCCTATGAATATAGAATACTGCCGCCTGTTTTTGAAAACCGTGAAGCTTGGCAGCCTGACCGCCGCCGCCGAGCAGAGCGGCTACACACAGTCCGCGCTGAGCCACATTATTTCCTCCATGGAAAAGGAATTCGGCTTCGCGCTCTTCACAAGGAGCAAAGCCGGCGTGGCACTCACGCAGGAGGGGGAGCGGATGCTGCCCTTTATTAGGGACGCGGTGAGCCGCACGGATATAGCGCTTCAAACCGCCGCCGAGATAAAGGGGCTTAAATCGGGCAGGGTGCGCATAGGGGCGTTTTCCAGCATTGCGATCCGCCGCCTTCCCGCGATAATCCGTGAGTTCAACGCGCTCTATCCCGCCATCGAGCCGGACGTGCGCGTGGACACCTACCGCGTGATAGAGGAATGGCTTTTGAACGATGAGATCGACTGCGGCTTCATCAGCAACGCTTCAATGAAGGATATTGCCTTCACCCCGCTTATGAAGGATCGGCTGCTTGCGCTGCTGCCGGAATCGCGCATTGCCTGCGGGCGCGGCAGGCTTGAGGCGGGCGAGATAGAAAGCATGGATTTTATAGTGCCGGGGGAGGGCAGCAACTACGACATCGGCAGGTATTTCAAGGCGGCGGGAATAAAGCCGCGCGTGCGCTTTGCCGTGAGCGATGATTACGCCGCCGCCGCAATGGTGAAGCAGGGGCTCGGCATGACCATACTGCCGGAGCTGATACTTGAGGGCATGGGCGAAAGCTTCAACACGGCGGAGCTTGACCCCGAATGTATCCGAACCATAGGCATAGCAACGCGGAAAAACGCACCCGTTTCGCCCTCATGCCGTGCGTTTACGGAGTTTGCCAAAAGAGCCTTTGCGCCGGGCGGCCTGTTTGACTGAGGCTCCGCCGCGCCGAAAAAAGCAAAAAGCCTGCGCGGTGCAAAGCAAACGCCGCAAAACCTTTAATGGGCAAAACTAATATATTTGCTCTGCGATAAAGAAGAATGTATAATAAAATATTGCGAAAAAGCGATATGAGGACGGTGCGATGATAAGCATAAGCAATATCGAATACAGCTACGACGGCGCGCTCAAAAAGGCGCTGGACGGCGTTAGCCTTGAGATAGGCGAGGGAGAGTTTGTGGCGATAGTGGGCCATAACGGCAGCGGCAAATCCACCCTTGCCAAGATGCTGAACGCGCTTCTGCTGCCGGATAAGGGCAGCGTGAGCGTTTTCGGCATGGACACCTCGGACGAGGAAAAAACGCTTGACATACGAAAAAAAGTGGGCATTGTTTTCCAGAATCCGGATAATCAGATAGTCACCACCGTGGTGGAGGAGGACGTGGGCTTCGGCCCGGAGAACTTAGGCGTGCCGACGGAGCAGATAATAGAGCGCGTGCATAGCGCGCTTGAGGCGGTGGGTATGCTTGAATACGCAAAGCACGCGCCGCACATGCTCTCCGGCGGTCAGAAGCAGCGCATAGCGATAGCCGGCGTGCTGGCGATCGACCCGGACGTGCTGGTGTTTGACGAGGCAACGGCGATGCTCGATCCGTTGGGCAGAAAGGCGGTAATAGAGATCGCCTCAAGGCTGAACCGTGAAAAGGGCAAAACCGTGGTGATGATAACCCAGTATATGGAGGAGGTCACGGCGGCGGACCGCGTGATAGTGATGAGCGGCGGCAAAATAGCCATGGAGGGCACGCCGGAGCAGATCTTCCGAAAGGGCGACGAGCTGCGCGCGCTGCGGCTGGACGTGCCGGTGATGGTGGAGCTTCGTGATATGCTTGTGCGCGAAGGACTTATGAAGGAAAGCAACGTGCTGGACGTTTCACAGATGGCGGAGGTAATATGCCCATTATTGTTGAAAAACTGACGCATAAATATATGCCGAATACCGATAATGAGTTCGTTGCGGTGCAGGATATCAGCCTGACGATCGACGACGGCGAGTTTTTCGGCATAATCGGTCACACCGGCAGCGGCAAATCCACCTTTATTCAGCATCTCAACGGGCTTATGCAGCCCACGAGCGGCAGCGTAACGGTGGACGGCTTCGATATGAGCGATAAAAAGCAAAGGGTCAGGGGCAGAGCGCTCGTAGGCATGGTTTTCCAATATCCGGATTATCAGCTCTTCGACAGCACCGTGCTGGACGACGTTTCCTTCGGCCCCAAAAACATGGGGCTTGACGCGGAGGAGGCAAGGCAGCGCTCCCTTGAGGCGATGCGCATGGTGGGGCTGGAGCCGGAGCACTTCGCCGAAAAATCGCCCTTTGAGCTTTCCGGCGGCGAAAAGCGCAGGGCGGCGCTTGCGGGAATTATTGCAATGCGCCCCAAATACCTTGTGCTGGATGAGCCGATGGCGGGGCTGGACCCCTCCGGAAGGCGCGAGATACTTGCCACCATAGATTCCCTTCGGGAGGAGCTTAAATGCACCGTGATAATGGTGAGTCACTCCATGGAGGACGTGGCGCGCGCGGCGGGGCGCATAGCCGTGATGAACGACGGCAGGCTGTACGCCGTTGGCACGCCGGACGAGATCTTTTCCAAAACGAAGGAGCTTATCTCCATGGGGCTGGACGCGCCGCAGACCGCGCGGCTTGCGCAGGAGCTTCGGGAGCGGGGCTTTGACGTGCCGCAGGATATTTACACAAACGAGCGCTTTGTGAAGTGGCTCAGAGGGAGGGTGAAGCATGCTTAAGGATATAACCCTCGGTCAGTACGTTCCGGGCGATTCCACGCTGCACAGGCTCGATCCCAGAGTCAAGATACTGCTGATGATCGCGTACATAGTGGCGGTTTTCCTTGTGAAAAGGATAGAGGTTTTCCCGATCGTCATAATCTTTACCGTTGCCGTTACGCTGCTTTCCCGCGTTCGCCTTTCGTACCTTGCAAAGGCGCTCAAGCCCATGAAGCTGCTGCTGCCGCTGATGTTTTTGATGAACCTTTTCTTTATCAAAACGGGCGAGCTCATCTTCAAATGGTGGATAATCGAAGTTTATAAGGACGGGCTTATAAACGCGGTGTTCATAGTGCTGCGCCTTGCAACGCTCGTTGCCGGCACCAGCCTTCTGACGCTGACCACAACGCCCATCGCGCTCACGGACGGCATTGAAAAGCTGCTTTCGCCGCTGAAAATAATCAAATTTCCCGCGCATGAGCTTGCCATGATGATGACCATCGCGCTGCGCTTCATCCCCACCCTTGTGGAGGAGGCGGATAAAATCATGAAGGCGCAGCTTGCAAGGGGAGCCGATTTTGAAAGCGGAAACGTCATAAAGCGCGCCAAGGCGATGATACCCATACTGATACCGCTTTTTGTGAATTCCTTCCGCCGTGCGGATGAGCTTGCCATGGCTATGGAGAGCCGCTGCTACCATGGCGGCGAGGGGCGCACGAAGATGCGCGTTTACTCATTCAAAACCATAGACCTTATAGCCGTGATAGTGATGGCGCTTTTGATCGCCGCCGTGGTGCTGTTGAATAAGTATATGCCCGCCGTATGGTAAGGCTCGAAGCGCAAAGCTTGAAACGCAAAGCTTGAAGCGCAAAGCTTGAAGCGCAAAGCTTGAAGCTTTATGCTTGCAGGGCAGGGCTCGAAGGAAGGGGGAGCGGATGCACAGCGCGGAGAGGTTTGCCGTGATAGACACGGAAACGAATTGGGACAACCAACTGATGAGCATCGGCATTGTGATTGCGGATCGTGAAAATATGCGCGCGCTCGACGCCAGGTATTATATCATCGTGCCGGAGATGGAGCGCGGGGGTATGTATTCCGCCAGCCTGTTTCTTTACGAAAAATACGAGGCGCTGATGCGGCACGAGCTTGAGAGCGAGGCCGTGGATTTTCTTGCCAAGCACGGCGTTAAAAAGCTTTTTGCCTATAATGCCCGCTTTGACAAGGGGCTTTTGCCGGAGCTTTCAACCTATTTATGGCACGATATAATGGCGATAGCCGCATACAGGCAGTTCAATAAAAGCATACCCGATTCCGCGCCCTGCTATAATACGGGCAGGCTGAAGCGGGGCTTCGGCGTGGAGTCCATACTGCGGATGCTTTCGGGCGAAAAGGATTATATGGAAACGCACAACGCCGTGATCGACGCGCTGGACGAGCTGACCATAATGCGGCTGCTCGGGCAGCCTTTTGAGGCGTATGAGCAGGCATTGTTATAGCGCACAGATTGAACTGAGATTCTTTTAAAAAAGAATTGACATATCAAATAACATATAGTATACTGCTTACATACTGCGAGTTGGAGGTGTTATCTAATGAAAAAATTGTTGGCCATCGCATTATGCGCAGTATTCGTTGCCGGGCTTTCTGCCTGCACTCCTGCTGTGAACGAAACGACCACCGGAGCGTCCTTCCCTGTGCCGGCATCGGAAGCGGCGGCGTCCGATGTTAAGAACGGACAGCAAACCATGCAGTTCGCATCGGTTGACTCAAATTGGAAGCTCGAAAATCAAATCGATCGCGCTCCGACTGTTTTTGAGGGCGTACTTATCGATGAAAAGCCATCGACCGTGAGCGGCACTCGGGATCAATACTTTAGCGTAAGCAGGGTATATCGCGGTAAGATCCTTGCAGGGGAGGTCGTTAATGTTGTTTCATCCGCCGCCTCGAACCCTGTTCAGGGCTCCGAATGCCTTATTCTTGCAGAGCCGATGGCATCCGTTTACAGCAATAAGCAGCTTTATTATTCCGCTTCGATCCTGATAGTAAAAGGCGATGACGGAAGCGCGAAATGCGAAATTGACTCGATCGACGGAAGGAGTTATGCAGAAATCACCGAAACCGTGGCTTTGCGCGCAGATTCGCAGCCGTATACCGGGGACGATGCCGTTTTCGGAGAATACTGCTCTGTTGAAGACATAGATGCGATCATCGATTTCTCGGAGCTTGTCGCCATCGTGCGCCCCGTTTCCGTGGTTTCGGATATAAACGACCGCACGAGCTATTGCTGCGAGACGGTTTCTGTGCTCAAGGGCAGACCGGATAACGAAAGGCTGACGGTCGCTGCGTTCAAAAACGCCATGCAGCTCGATAAAGAATACGTTGTTCTGCTCAGTAAACACACCGAAAAGGGCGATGGCATCTATATGATGAGCTCGCAGCACAGTCTGATCGAAGCGGGCAGCACAGAGGCAAAAACAGTGCTGAACGCACTCGCTCACTGACACGAATCCGATTGCGGCAATCTGCAAAACGGCGCTGTTTGAGAGTACCCCTGCGCGGATGTGCCCAAGCAGCGCCGCTTATTGACGCCTTTACGCAGCCTCAAAATATATCTGTAGAACCGTGAAAAAAAGCTTGACAGCGAGCCTAAGTGTGAATATAATAATACTGCTCAAGAAGAAGCCGCCCGCTTCTCACTCGCCGCAGGTATTTATGCAGGCGCAGTAGTTTGGCAAAAAGCTCAGCTTATTTGTGCGCGGCGCGGAATGCGGCGCGTTTTCTTTTTGAAAAAATCAATTAAGGTGGTGGATATCATAGCAACTCAGGAATTATTGATCAATGAAGAGATCCCCGATAAGGAGGTTCGTCTCATTGGAAGCGACGGCGAACAGCTTGGCATAGTGAAGATCGACCATGCGCTGCGCATCGCCGAGGAAAAGGATCTTGATCTCGTTCGCATAGCGCCGAACGCGAACCCGCCCGTTTGCAAAATCATGGACTACGGCAAGGCTCGCTTCGAGCAGATGAAGCGCGAGAAAGAGCAAAGAAAGAACCAGGCAACCATAGAAACCAAGGAGATCCGCCTTTCCTCCACGATCGATACGCACGATATGGAGGTCAAGGCCAAGGCGTGCATCAAGTTCCTGAAAAGCGGCAATAAGGTCAAGGCTTCCATCCGTTTCCGCGGCAGACAGATCAGCCACGGCGACGTCGGTCTGGACGTTATGAACGCTTTCTATGAAATGGTTCAGGAATACGCGGTCATGGAGCGCTCCGCAAAGCAGGAGGGCAGAAACATGACCATGATACTGAGCCCCAAACCAGCTACCAAGAACTGATAATTATTTTAGGAGGAATACCCATGCCGAAAATCAAGACCCACAGGGGCGCCGCAAAGCGTTTCAGCTTCACCAAGAGCGGCAAGATCAAAAGGGGCAGGGCTTATAAGAGCCACATCCTTACCAAGAAAACCACCAAGCGCACCCGTAACCTTCGCAAGACGGCTTACATCGCTGAGGAAGAGCAGTCCAAGATCAGCAAGCTGATCCCCTACAAGAGATAAGGAGGACAAGGAACTATGGCAAGGATCAAAAGAGCAGTCAACGCCGTTAAGAAGCGTCGCAAGGTTTTTAAGCTCGCAAAGGGCTATTATGGAGCAAAGAGCAAGCTCTACCGCGCTGCAAGCCAGCAGGTCATGAAGTCCATGGCCTACGCCTACGTGGGCCGTAAGCTCAAAAAGAGGGAGTATCGCCGCCTCTGGATCGCCCGTATCAACGCGGGTGCAAGGCTCTGCGGCACCAACTACTCCAACCTCATCCACGGCCTCAAGCTCGCGGGCGTAGATATGAACCGCAAGGTTCTCGCGGATCTCGCCGTCACCGATATGACCGCGTTCAACGAGCTTGTGAACGTTGCAAACAACGCGCTCAAGGCTTGATTCAATTCAATAATCAATAATAATGCCGCCCCGGTGCATCGTGCGCCGAGGCGGTTTTTCTATGGTTTTCGCGTAAGGTATTTAGTGTAATATCAGCCGTTCATGGAGATGCGCAGCACGAGCAGCGCGTCTATAAGGCTGAGCTCGCCGTCCTGATTCACGTCGCAGCTTTCAAGGTCGAGCTCGCCCTCATCGGTGCATTCGATCAGGTGGCGCATGATGAGCAGCGCGTCAAGGATATTCACCTCACCGTCGCCGTTCGCGTCGCCAAGGGTAACGTTCGCTTCGAATACCGCGGTAACATCGGTATAGGTGAAATTGCGCAGGTTTATCTGAACGGAGGTGCTGATGGGCTCGCCCTCAGGATCCGCGGTGTCGAACCAGCCGATGAAGCTGCTGCCCTCGGCGGCCTCGGCGCGGATATTGCCCATGTCGTAATCGCCGTTGTAGTAGTAGCCCACGGTGCCGTTTCCGATGGTGCGAACGCGATCGAGCTTCAGCGCGGGGATGCCGGAAAGGTCGAAATCGGTTATCTCATTCGCAAGGCAGTAAAGCTCCCGAAGCTTCGTGCAGGAGGAAAGCTCAAGCTCGGTGAGCTTGTTTGTGGAGCAGTCCAGCATCAAAAGCTCGCCGCAGCCCGATACGTTCAGCTCCGCTATCTCGTTATTCTGGCAGGAAATATATTTTACCTCGGGGCAGAAGGAAGCATCCAGCGCTGTGAGCGCGCAGTTTGCGGCGGAGAGGCTGGTAAGGGAAGCGCAATCCGAAAGGTCAAGCTCGGAAATGCCTGTGTTTTCGGCAAAAATATCGGTAAGCTGCGTGCAGCCTGTAAGATCAAGCTGCTCGATCGTGGAGAAATTGCAGGAAAGCTGCTCAAGCTCGGGGCAGGAGGAAAGATCGAGCGAGGCGATCTGGAGCCCGTCGCACCAAAGCTGCTGCAGCCCGGGGCAGGAGGAAACGTCCAGCTCATTCAGCCGGTTTCCGCTCACCTGAAGCTCGATAAGCTCGCCGCAGCCGGAAAAATCAAGCGCGGTGATATTGCATTCGCTCACCTGAAGCACCTTGAGCGCCGCGCAGTTTGAAACGTCGAGCCCGCCAAAGAGCGTGTTGTAGCCCATGCGGATCGCCATGATGCGCTTTTCGCCGCTTACCTCCACCCACTCAAAGCGCTTTATCCACGGGCTGCTCTCCCAGGTTTCGGGGTTCGCAGCATCATAGCTGCTTGAAAGCCTTTGCCCGTTTTTAACGCCGCTTTCGTCCTCAAGCTCAAGGAAGGAGGCAACGGCGATATAGTCGTGCTCATTGTACCCCTCCGGCACGGTGATGTCGGGCGCGCCGGCCTCGGCACGGAGCGCGGCGGGGGCGAAGGGGAGCGCGGTGAGCGCGAAGACGAGCGCGGTGAGCGCGGCGAGAGCGGTTCTTGCAAGCTTTTTCATATAATTACTCCTTTTCGTTTCATAATGCCTGTGGCATGAGATTATTTTATATCCCGATGCGCGTTCTGTCAAGAAAAAATGCCGCCCTCATTTTGAGCGCAGCAGGGAATCAACGAGCGCGGAAGTTTGCCTGTCGTTTCTGCAGCGGATGAATTTTTCGGGGTATCTTTCCGCAAGCGCGGCGTATCCCTTTTTTATCTCGCGCGTTCTGCCGTCATGCAGTATCCATTTTATAAACTCAAGGTCGATCTTTTCATCGCACCCCTCCGTTATGCTTGCGCGGGAGCGGCCCTTGTATTTGAAATACCTTTTGTATGCCCGAATCAGGCAGCGGGGGGCGGGGAAGTCCAAAAAAATTATCCTGTCCGCCTCGTCCATGCGCCGCTCATAGAAAAGCTTTTTGTAGTTCCCGTCGATCACCCAGCCCTTTTCGCTGTTTATATCCAAAAAATCGGAAACCATTTTCAGCTTTGCGTCCAAAGCCCGCTCTTTCCAGCCGGGCAGCCAATGCACGGTGTCAAGATGCAGCACGGGCAGCTCGAGCCCGTCCGAAAGCCTTGAAGCAAGCGTGCTTTTGCCCGCGCCGCTGTAGCCGATCACCGCAATCTTCATATCAGCCCCATCCATTTCAAAACGAGCATTAAAAGCGGCACGAGCACGAAGCAGCCGAGCGTAGTCAGGCTCATTCCGCCCGCAACGAAGCTTTCATCCGCATCGTGCGCGGCGGCAAGCACCACCGCCTGCGTCATAACGGGCATTGCGGATTCCACCACGAGCACGCCGGAGGGCATTCCGCCGAAATTGAACGCGGCGCAGAGCGCGATCATCACGAGCGGCGCCGCAATAAAGCGCATCAGCAAAACCGCAAGCATGTGCTTATCCGGCTTCATGCTTTTAAGGCCGTATTCATAAAGCGCGTAGCCTATATAAAAAAGCGCGATGGGCGTTACTATATTGCCCATGTACCCCGATAGCTTTATAACCGGCTCCGGCAGCTTTACGCCCATAGCAAAAAGCGGAAGGGAAACGGCAAGCGCAACGAGCGGCGGCGAAACAAGCTTTTTAAGATTCTTAAACAGCCCCTTTTCGTGGCTCTCGCCCTCGCCGCTTCTGCTAATAAGATAGTTTCCCACCGTCCAGAAAAGCGTTGTGTTCACTATATAAAAGCACATCACGAACGGAACGGCAGCATTCCCGAAAAGCCCCGTGTTCATAGGAAGGCCGACGAATATGGAGTTTGAAAAGGCGCACATGGTGATAAAGCCGCCGCGCCGCCTTGCGCTCGGCTTCAGCACCTTCGCAAGCAGTATGCCTATGGCAAGCGTCGCCAGCATTGAAAGCGCGGGCAGAAGAAAGAGCAGCAGCGGGCGGTCGAGCGCAGCCAGGTCGAGATTGCCGAACACGTTGTTCACAACGAGCGCGGGCATGCCCGCCGAGATGATAAGCTTTATCATCAGCCCCTTGTGCTCTTTTTTGATATAGCCGAGCTTTCCGAAAAGAAAGCCGACGCCCACCATGAACATCACGATGAGCACGGCGGATAGGGAATGGAGAGTTATTTCAAGCATAGTAAAAGAATTCAATAAAAAGTCGTTTGGTCGTTTGGAGAAGCGCTGAAGCTTTTATGAACCGAAAGCCGCATCACAACAGCCGTTCAAGCTCCGCAAGGAGTCGTTCCTTCATCGCCGTTAATTCGGTATCCGATGGGCGATTATCATCGCTGTACATTTTATCCATAGGATACCACCATACGGGGCCTTTTCCGTTGCTGCCATAATCGCCGAGATCTCCGGTTTTTCTTGGAAACAGATGCCAATGCAGGTGCGTTTCTCCGTTGCCCAACAGCTCATAATTCATTTTTTCGGCGGTAAATGCATTCGATACGGCCTCCGATACGATACACATTTCCTGAAGAAACCTCGTTCTGAATGCTTCACCCAACTGAAACAATTCACTTTTGTGCTCCTTGCAGAGAAACAGCGTGTAGCCCCAAAAGAATTGATGATCCCCAAGCACAACGTAACCGGTGTCCAACTCCATAACAAAATAAGGGTTCGTTCCGTTATGAATCATATTTATCCTATCGCAAATCAGACACATTCTCGCACCTCCAAACTCCTGTTAATAAGCAATGCAGCATAGTCAAACGCTCCGCCGATCTGCGCGCATCAATGCCCGCGCCGCCAAAACGCGGCGGATAACTTTGCGATACGAATTCATGTATCTATCCTGATCATTTCGGTAATTGCCCTGTTTCTGTAAACAAGATCGTCCCGAGTTGTGAAGCCCAGCTTTTCCCAAAAGCCGTTTCCGGCTCCGTTCTTTGAAAACACGACAAGGGCGACCTTGTTTATGCCAAGCGACCGTAACGCCTCCATAGCGGCTTCAACGAGCGCGGAAGCTATCCCGCGGCCTCTGAAATCGGGGCGGACTGCGGTGTGATAAATGTATCCTCTTCTTCCGTCGTTTCCCGCGAGTATAACGCCGACTGTTTCGGCATCCTCTTCGGCAACAAAGCAGGTTTCGGGATTTCTGAGAAGAAACCTCTCGATCCCCTCTTTTGAATCGTCCAAATTGTTCAGCCCCATCCCGATGCAGGACATCCACAATTCATACACGGCTTCATAATCCTCTATCGTCATAGCGCGGATCGTCATATTTTCCTCCGTATTTTTCGATTTAACGATATCCATACAAACGGGAATTTGTCAGTATCCCTTATAAATCCTTCCCATGCTTCATTTGGAATTCATTTAGTTTTTATTATAATTCCAGGATAGCGGGCATCTCTTCTCCGGGTTTATCCTTAAAGTATTGAGGCTGTTCGACAAAACCAAATGAAGCATACAGCTTCTTTGCTGTTTCATTTTCAGGCTCATAACTCAGCCAGCAATACTTCTTTTTACCGCTTGGCCAGGTTCGAATGAACTCTAAAGCCAGCTCCATTGCTTTTCTTCCGTATCCTCTGCCCTGATATCTTTTATCGATCATCAGTCTCCAGATGCAATAATTGTCAAAAATGAAATCCGGATCTCCTTCTTCTCTTTCTTCTTCAGAGGCCCCGCAGCCGATCATCAAAAAGCCAACAGGTTTGCCGTTACGGCATATGGCGAAAGGATAAGGAGGATAACCGTTCGTCAAAGCGACATATGCTTCCGCTAAAGAGCACATATTGGATGCTACGAATTCCTTTTGTTTCCTGTTTACATTCAACCCAAATAGTACTTTCACATAATTTTTATAAGTGATCTTTTCTAACGTGATAACATCTTTTTTCATTCGCTGAACACCTCCGCAGATCCGAATTTATCACCTTCGTTTTGCCATCTTTATGACAGCATATATATGTCACAGCAAAACGCTGTCACCATTTGCAGAGAGCTGTTTAATCTTACCGTTGTGTACGATGTACGCCTCACCTCTTAGTTCCTCAATGCCGTCTTTAACCAGTATGTAGCTGCCGTCTGTAATGTAACAGAAAGTTCTCCCCATACTGTCAGGCAGTATTATCTCGTTGATATAGTTGAGGCCGTCCAGGGTTCTGTCTTTCCAATAGTTATAATGTGGCAAGATCGTTGTCTTTGTGAGACCGAGCCCGGTCAGGAATCTTTTATACTCGGGATCGACCGCCTCACCGTCCTCCTCGGGGGCGGCATAAACGGTTTCAGCGCAGTTCATGCTTCCGGCGCTGATTGCCCAAATGACACCGTCATAGTCTTTCAGCAGATCACCAAGCGCGATATCCCTGAAATAACGATTCTGCGACGGCGTGTGCCCGCCGCCGAGAATGATGAAATTCGCTTCCTGAATCAGCTCTTTTGCCTGAGAAGCGTTCCTATCGTCCACGCAGATAAAGCTCTCGAACTGAAATCCCGAATACTCAAAGCCATCTTTGGTATCGTTGGCGATAAAATCGTTGAACTCGAAGTCGTCGGGGCCGTCGCTGAAGTAAAGCGCACGGCACGGATCAGGAAACATTTTCTGCATTTCATCTATTAAATGGTTGTCAGGAATCATCTCGGATTTATCTTCGCACCCCGTTCTGTCTCTGAACGTGTTGCCTGTCAAAAAAAGGATCATACTTAACCTCCTTCGCTTTACAGCTTCAATACAGATTTGTCAGTTTATTGTCTGATTATCAATACCACTGTCTCAACAGAATGTTCAAGAAGGAATATATCGACAAATGCCGATTTGCCATCGTCTATAAAAACTGGAATATAAGACCGCTTATAGCTTGAGCCTATATTTCTCTAGATTGACATTATCTTCCTCCAAGAAAACCGTCTCCATAAATACTCCACCATTTGCCA
>CAMVMM010000006.1 GCA_947168565.1 uncultured Clostridia bacterium
CACAATCTTTTCTCTTGGAAAGACTATAAAATTTCCGGGAAACACACATTTTTTGGAGCTGTTGCATTAAGCCCCAATAAAACAAGACCGGGCAACCCCTGCGGGCTGCCCGGTCTTGTTTTTTGCCGGGGCTTAGTGCAGCAGCCCCTTTTTGCTTTTTTCGGGCGCCGTGCGCCATGCCGTCCGCCCCGCGTTTTCCTGCCTTTTTGAAAAAACGCCGTCAAAGCATCTTTTTCGCCGTGCGCATAAGATGCTTACCGTCGCGCTTCATGCGCTTGGGAATATCGGGATACATCGCCGCAACGCCTGCCGCCGCTGCCATCATGCCAAGCGCCATCCCGCTCGCAAATCCAAACACCTTCATCCTTCCGCCTCCTTGCTTATATTATAAAGGAACCGCCGCTTTTTTAAAGGCGCCTTTATTCAAAGAGAGTTTGCCCCGTTTCGGCGCTTTTGATACGCCCGAATCGGAGCAAAGCGAAAAAAGCAGGCGGGAGCGCGTTTTTGCGCTTTTTCCGTTTTTTACCGCTTTTTATCGGATGAAATCCATTGGGCATAAGAAGGCTTTTTTGCAGGCTTGATAGGGGTATTGGCGGCTTTACGCCATATACCGCTCGATAAGCGTTTCAAGCACGAATTCGCCCTTCAGTTCCCCAAGCCGCTTGAAATGCGGCTGACAGGAATGCGCCCGAAGCGCGGCTTCATCGCGCCATTTTTCCCAAAGCAGCAGTGTATCGCCGCCGCCTGCCGGTATGAAATAATCGTAGGCCAGGTTTCCGTCCTCCGCGCGGGAGGCCTCGTCTATGCCCTCCGTCATTATCATCTCAAGAAATTCATCCCGCTTTTCGGGAAAGCATTTATAAGTTACCATCAAAACTATCATTTTTGCCTCCTTGTAATTATAAAATGCTAATTGCTAATTGCTAATTGCTAATTGCTAAACCCTTTCCATCACCCAGGCGAACGCCTTCGCCGTCCGCCTGTCCGCATCCTTGAAGTGACCGCCCTCGTTCCATTCAAGCGTGCAGCCAACATTCCCTTCCTCAAGCAGCGCGTGCGCCTCGCGTATCCGCTCGCCCACCGCCGCCATAACGTGATTGCGCGCCTTCTCCTCGCGGTCGCCAAGGCTCAGGTACACCGCGCCGCGGCTCGGCTCGTGCGCGCGCATATAGTCCGTAAAGCCGGGAAACCACATCGAGGGCGATGCCGCCGCCACGCCGGAAAAGCGCTCCGTTTTATACGCCGCGTAAAGCGCAAAAAGCCCCGCAAGCGAATAGCCGCCTATGATATAGGTTTTTTCGGGCTCTTCGGTGAGGGCAAGCAGCTCCATTAAAAAGGCGTCCGCGCCGCCGCCGAAGCCCTCCCTGCCGAAGATGGGCAGCGTTTTCCACGGCGAAAGGTCGTTGTTCCAATTATCCACCTTCACGGCGGTAAGGCTGAAATCCTTATCCGTGAGGGCGCGAAGAAGCAACAGCTCCGTTCCCATGCTCTCAAGGTCGTGCTCGTCCACCGGCTGAATGAGGGAGAGCCTTGCGCCCTCGTTTCCGAATTTTAAAATATTCATATTTTGCCCCGCTTTGCCCGTTGATACCCCGCTTTGCCCGTTGGTCCCCCTTAATTCTGGGGAAGCAGCTCTTAAAAGCCCTGCCGGGTCGAAAGCCGATTATTTTATACCGAAATTTTACCATAAACCGCCTCTCAATGCAAACGCCCCGCCGCTCGGCAAAAAAAACGGGGCCTGCGGATAAATTTTGATAAAAGCCGTGCAAATATATTCGTTTTTCCCTTTACAATTCTTGCCTTTTGGTTATATAATGAGTGCGTATGGGTCAGCGGGCGGCACGGCGCTCCGAAAGGTCGGCTTTTCTTTGAAAACCGCGCTTTAAGGAGCGGGCTATCAAGCAGCGCAGCCCGGATCCAATCTCTATTTTGAGGAGGCTTTAAATGGAAAACTTCGATTCCCTCAAGAAAACCCCGCTGTTCGAGCGCCATATCGAGCTCGGCGGCAAGATCGTTGATTTCGGCGGCTGGGCGCTGCCCGTGCAGTATTCCTCCATTCTTGATGAATGCAAGGCTGTGCGCGAGCGCTGCGGTCTGTTCGACGTGTCCCACATGGGCGAGGTCGATATTTACGGGAGCGACGCCTATGCCTACGTTCAGAAAATGGTGACCAACGACGTTACCACCATGACGCCCGGCAGGTGCCGCTACGCCGTGATGTGCTATGAAAACGGCGGCGCCGTGGACGACGTGCTCATCTATAAATTTGCGGACGACCACTATATGTTCATCGTGAACGCGGGCAACACCGATAAGGATTTTGAATGGATGCAGCAGCACGTGTTCGGCGACGTGCGCGTTGAAAACAACTCAAAAAAGTGGGGCCAGCTTGCGCTTCAGGGTCCCGACCATCAAAAGGTGCTGGACGCGGCGGGCTTTACCGGCGAGATCCCCGAAAAATATTATACCTTCAACGATAAAATGACCGTTGCCGGCGTGCCCTGCCTCGTGTCAAGAACCGGCTACACCGGTGAGGACGGCGTGGAGCTTTACTGCGCGGCGGAGGATACCGTGCGCCTGCACAAGGCGCTGATGGAGGCGGGCAAGTGCGTGGATATGCTGCCCTGCGGCCTCGGTGCGCGCGACACGCTTCGCTTTGAGGCGTCCATGCCCCTGTACGGCCATGAGATGAACGAGAATATCAACCCCATGGAGTGCGGCCTGGGCTTTGCCATCAAGCTCAAGAAGGACTACTTCATCGGCATCGAGGCGCTCAGAGCGCCCCAGACCAGAAAGCGCATCGGCCTCAAGCTCGTGGGCAAGGGCGTTGCCCGTCCCGAGGCGGAGGTGCTGTGCAACGGTGAGGTCGTGGGCGTTGTCACCTCCGGCGGCCCCGCTCCCGCGGTCGGCGGCAATTACGCTATGTGCCTTGTGAAGGCGGATGCGGACGAGGCCGGCAAGTGGGCGGTTTCCGTTCGCGGCAGGGAGATCGAGTGCGAGTTCGCGCCCATGCCCTTCTATAAGAGATAAGGCGCACGAATCAACCGTTTTCGCGCAAGCAGCGTTTTATTACCGGCGGAAGCGAGCGGCGGAGCTTTAAGCTTTAAGGCGGCCCGCTTCGGGCTGTGAAGGCTCGCCGTTTCGCCCATCATCGCCCGCAGCGGGCGAAGCACAATACAATCATAAATCATAAATCATTATATAATGGAGGAAAACAATATGATCCCGACTGACCGCAGATACACCCGTGAGCATGACTGGGTAAAGTTCGAGGAAGGCATCGCCATCCTCGGCATCACCGACCACGCGCAGGAGGCGCTGGGCGACATCGTTTACGTTGAGCTTCCCGACATCGACGCCGAGATCGAGATCGGCGAGAGCTACACCACCGTTGAGTCCGTCAAGGCGGCTTCCCCCGTCGATTCCCCCGTTTCCGGCAGGGTCGTGGAGGTAAACACCGAGCTGGACGAGAAGCCCGAGCTTCTCAATGAGGATCCCTACGGCCAGTTCATCGCCAAGATCGCCTGCGCCGAGGTGAATCAGGATGCGCTCCTCACCGCCGGTGAGTACGAGCAGTTCCTTGCCGAAAACAAGGAAGACTGAGCTGTTCTGCGCAGCCGGCGCAGTGCGCCGGCTGCCGCTTTGTTTTTTTAACAGAAAAATAAAAAGGAAATTTCAAAATGAAAAGTTACGTTCCGAACACTATCGAAGAGCGCCGTGAGATGCTGAAAGCCATCGGGCTTGACAGCATGGACGAGCTCTTTTCCGATATCCCGAAGGAGCTGCGCCTTGACCGCGAGCTGGATCTGCCCGCTCCCATGAGCGAGATGGAGCTGCGCGATCTTATGATAGGCTATATCCTTCAGAATGACGAGGGCGGCCTTCTGTTCCGAGGCGCGGGCGCGTATCGCCACTATATTCCCTCCGTGGTGCCCCAGCTTGCCGCAAGAAGCGAGTTTTACACCGCGTACACGCCCTATCAGGCGGAGATGAGCCAGGGCATGCTCCAGTCCATCTTCGAATGGCAAACCGTTATCTGCAATCTCACCGGCATGGAGGCCTCCAACGCTTCCGTTTACGACGGCGCCACCGCCGCCTGCGAATCCATGCTCATGATGCGCGATTCAAAGCGCAAGAGCAGGGTGCTGTATTCCGCCGGCCTCAATCCGGACGTTATCGCAGCCATCAAAACCTATGCCCATTGCTACGGCATAGAGCTTGCAAAGGTTCCGCTCGATAAGTTCGGCCTCACCGATATGGATGCGCTCAAGGCCGCTCTTCCCGACAGCGCGGGCTTCATCGCCGCGCAGCCCAATTACTATGGCTGCATAGAGAATATGGACGCCATCGCCGAAGCGGTTCACGAGGCAAAGGCCCTGCTTGTGAGCTATGTGAACCCCATCAGCCTCGGCGCCCTCAAGCGCCCCGGCGACTACGGCGCGGATATCGCAATAGGCGACGCGCAGCCGATGGGTCTGCCCCTCAATTTCGGCGGCCCCTACGTCGGCTTCATGGCAACCAGCGGCAAGCTCATCAGAAACCTCCCCGGCCGTATCGCGGGCGAAACCACCGACGCGGAGGGCGGCAGGGCGTTCGTTCTGACCCTTCAGGCGCGTGAGCAGCATATCAGGCGCGACAAGGCTTCCAGCAATATCTGCTCCAACCAGATGCTCTGCGCCATCATGAGCACCATCTATGCCTGCACCATGGGTCCCGAGGGTATGCGAGAGGTTGCGGAGCAGAATATCGCAAAGGCGCATTATCTCGCCTCCGAAATGTGCAAGCTGAGGGGCTTCACCCTGCGCTACAACACCCCGTTCTTCAATGAATTTGTTGTGGACACCGCACTTCCCGCGGAGGTTATAAACGAGGCGCTCAAGGAGATGGGCATTGTCGGCGGTCTTATCCTGCCCGACGGCGGAATGCTCTGGTGCGCCACCGAGATGAACACGAAGGAGGATATCGACTTCCTTGTGGATATGCTCAATAATATCATAGAGGGAGGAGAAGAGGCATGAGGCAGTCCTATAAGCTTATTTTCGAGCGCTCCCGCGAAGGGCGCAGGGCATACGATCTGCCCGCTCTGGACGTTCCCGCTGTGGACGCTGTTCCCGCAAACATGAAGCGCGAGGGCAAGCTCGATCTGCCCGAGGTGGGCGAGGTCGATCTGGTTCGCCACTACACAAACCTTTCCCGCCGCAATTTCGGCGTGGACAACGGCTTTTATCCACTCGGCTCCTGCACCATGAAGTATAATCCCAAGATCAACGAAGAGGTCGCCTCCATGAGCGAGAATATGCACCCCATTCTTGATGAGGATATGGCTCAGGGCTCCCTGCGCCTGATGTATGATCTTGAGGGCTATCTTTGCGAGATCTGCGGCATGGACGCCTTCACCCTTCAGCCCGCGGCGGGTGCGCACGGCGAGCTGACCGGCCTTATGCTGATCAGAGCCTACCACGAAAAGCGCGGCGACGATGCAAGAAAAACCATCATCGTTCCCGATGCGGCGCACGGCACCAACCCCGCAAGCGCGGTAATGGCGGGCTTCAAGGTGAAGGAGATCAAATCCGCTCCGGACGGCGGCGTGGATCTGGACGCGCTCCGCGAGGCGGTCGGCCCCGATACGGCGGGCCTTATGCTCACCAATCCCTCCACGCTCGGGCTTTTCGAGCGCAATATAAAGCAGATCGCCGCGATAGTTCACGAGGCGGGCGGCCTGCTTTACTACGACGGCGCGAACCTGAACGCCATCATGGGCATTGTTCGCCCCGGCGATATGGGCTTCGACGTTATGCATATCAATCTGCATAAAACCTTCTCCACCCCCCACGGCGGCGGCGGCCCCGGCAGCGGTCCTGTCGGCTTCAAAAAGCACCTTGAGCCCTTCATGCCCGTGCCTGCACTGGTTGAGCGCGAGGGCATGATAGAGCTGGATTACGACCGTCCGGATTCCATCGGCAAGGTAAAGAGCTTCTACGGCAATTTCGGCGTTATCGTTCGCGCCTATGCCTATATCCGCTCCCTCGGCGGCGCGGGCCTTCGTGAAGCCAGCGAAAATGCGGTGCTGAACGCGAATTACATTAAAAACGCGCTGCGCGGCGTATACCATATTCCGCACGACCGCATCTGCATGCATGAGTGCATCGTCACCCCCACCGAGGAGATGATGGAAAAGGGCGTTCACACCACCGATATCGCCAAGGCGCTGATCGACCGCGGCTATCATCCCCCCACCATCTACTTCCCGCTGATCGTGCATGAAGCCATGATGATCGAGCCCACCGAATCCGAGAGCCGCGAAACTCTGGATGAGTTCATCGGGGCGATGAAGGCTATTGCGAATGAGGCGCTCACGAACCCCGAATCAGTCCATGCCTGCCCGAAGAATACCCCCATCGGCAGGCCGGATGAAACCACGGCGGCAAGAAAGCCCATAGTTCGGTACACGAGACCCGAATAAGGTAAATTGAATCAAAAAGCATTTGGCGCGAAGGCAGCAGCTGCCTTCGCGCCAAGGTTTTATCATACAATTATAAAAATATTGCGATCAGTATTATGGCTTTGCCCTTTTTGCGTATTCATCCATGGTGATGAACTCGCAATTTGCAAGTACGTTCATAAACTCTTCTTCGGTTAAGCTCGTATCTATTTGTACCTTATGCGAACGTATGTTTGTAACAAACCTGGGGTAAGCGGGGTCGAATGTCACTCGCGCAAGAAACTTCAGCTCCGGACTGCACATTTCGGGAAGCTCCACAAGTGAATCGGCTTGCTCCGCAGCCTTGCGTTCGGCTTCCGCATCGCTGCCTGTCAGAGTCATTCTGAACGATATGAATGCGTTTTCATCTCCCTTAATCCCATAGGCTACAGTAAAATCATCCCTAAAATCAGCCAAATCGACATATTTAAGTTCAAGCCCGTCGGCGGAAGGGAAGGGCAGGGAATTGATCAGCTCCAACGTTTTGATCGCATCCTCTTTTGTTCTGATCCCGCTGCCAAAGAGATTTTTGAAAAAGTATTCCTCGCATTCCGCATCGTCAATATCGACTGAGGCAGCAAGCAAAATGTATTCATCGATGCTGTGGAAAACAGGACGAGGGGGCGGAGCCCCGTTTGGAGTGTGAATCGGCGTAGGGGTTGCCGTGGGCTCGGCGGTGATCGGAATATCGGTTGCGGTTGACGCAGGGGCTGCCGAAACAGCGGCGGGCTCGGCGGTCGGCAAAGAGGGAGTTTCCATAACCTCCGCAGACTTACGGCAGGCAAGGGCGGTCAAGAGTAAAGCGGCTGTGCCGATAAGAATGATTCTTTTCATAATTCCTCCACGGTCTTATTATATCAAACCTGATTCTTCCGGTGACTGAAAGGCTTTGCCCTATAATCATTAAACGCGCAGGACTACAAAACGGTTGCCGAACCGCGATTCGAGCATTCCGGACATAATACTATTATACATCTAAAACCTTGATTTGGACGGTATCTTTTCCGCTGTATCCGCTTCGTCGAAGCTTGATTGGCGCTCAAGCGTTAAGCTGCGATTCTCCGGATTAGATACAACGAAAAATCTGCTCGCCCGCTCTCAACGTTTTAGATGTACGATAGTATAAGCCTATAAAGCCTTTTACTTGAACATCTCCGCTATCTCCTCGGAGATGGCGATTATGTCGCTCGGCAAGCTGAAGCCATGCTCCTTTGCATATTCCGCAAGGGTTTTTCCGCTGTTCATCGGGCAAACATAGATGCAGGGGTATATTGAATTGCCATTCACCGAAGGCAGATCTAAATCCATTATATACATCGTATAGCTTTCGCCGGCCTGCATCGGGCATTCAAGCTCATTAAGGTAGTAACGATATTCGTAACCCTTTTGCGGAATAAGCTCAAAAACGCCGCTTTCCGCCTCCTTGCGCGACTCAAGATCCACGATGTTTATTCCGGTCTTTTCGGAGAAAAAAGCAAGCCGATCTTCGAGCGAAATGTAATCAACACTGCTCTCTTGAAAGGCGTGCAGTATATCGCCGACCTTCACGCCCATCGCGTTGTACTCTTCCTGTACGCCGGTTATTCTAATTTCGTAAACGGCAAATGGGTATTCCCTGCCTTCTTCTTGATTCCACTCGATATAGTATTTTGCAGAAAGCACCTCTGCGGAAACAAGCGCAGGCGTACGCCCGTGCTTTTCATGGTCAGCATACGGCTCGGTAAAGCTCGCATACTTTGAACGCTGCGACTCGCCGCCCTGCACCTTTGGCAGCGCCATGATCTCCTGAGGGGAAAGCCTGTTTTCACTCGCAGGCTCGGTTTTCTTGCAGCCTGCTAAACAAGAAACTGCAAGGATCAGGGCGATGAGGCATAGAATGGTTTTTTTCATAGTATATGCTCCTTTCGGGGTCGATCCCATTTGTTTTTAAGGTTAATGATGTCGTGCCGCTTTGGAGTATAAACAGTATAAGCTGCCGTTCACGTTTTGTCAATCCGAAAAGCAACCATGTGCAACGCAAAAATCAGAACGGAAAACCTCCCCGCTGCGCCGCGGATTTGACAAAAAAACGGGCGCGAAGGCAGCAGCTGCCTTCGCGCCGTGTTTGTTTGTTTGATCCGGTATGTACACCTCGCCTTACTTGAACATCGCCGCTATCTCCTCGGCAATTTTGAGGCTGTCAGCATAGTATATGAACCCATGCTCCTTTGCAAAATCGGTAACGGAAGTTTTGGCATTCAGCGGCATTATATTGCCTGCGCCATAAAACTTCACGCTGCCGTCGGAATCATATATGCCGTATAGAAACAGAGTATAGCTCTCGCCCGTTTTGAGCGGATACTCATTATAGGGCATATGGTAAACGTAATCGATCCCTTCCACCGGAACAAGCTTGAATTCTCCGCCGCCGGCTGCATTAAGCTCCTCGATATTGGTTACGGTTTTACCGAGCTTTTCGGAAAAGAAAGCGAACGCATCGTCGTCGGTTTTAAATCCAATATAGTTGTTCTGCCTGATCTGCAATATTTGTCCGGGCTTGATCTGCGCCGTGTTATAGTCATCCACGACCTCATTCACGCGAACCTCCGCCATGGTGTGCCCCGCCATATGCTCGGCATCCGTATCATACCAATAATAATGATCGACAGAGAGCACCTCGCATTTAACAACAGCCAGATCATTGTTCCAACCTTTGACATCATTCCATTGTTCAAGAAAGCTGTCGTATATAATGCGATCTTCGTCGGCAGGGCGCACCTTCGGCAGGTCAAGGATCTGCTCATAGGTAAGCCCATCGGATACGGGCTGAACGGTCGGTTTGCAGGCGCCGAGCGTAAGCACTGCGGCAAGAGCTGCGATAGAAATTGCAAAAAGTTTTTTCATATGATTTTCCTCCATTCGGGAGCGGCGCGGGAGCTTTTCTCCCGCGCCGGGATTTATTAAACCGATCAAACCTTTTACTTAGACAGCACAAGTGCAACAACGTTGCTATTGATCAAAATAATTCTTAATTTCATTTGCTATTATAGAATAGTTATCGCTGATGACGAATGACTCATACGCCTTTATATCCCCTGTTGGCAGAATAAACCTAATTGCTTCTTTACCATTTTCAAGCAGGAGCAATCCAGAATAATTCTGCTCAACGCTCAATGGCAGTACATCTTTATGCAGTTTTAGAACATACTCAACATCATCTTTATGCTGCAAAACATAATCTCCATCACCAACAGTCATCCCAATCAGATTACCCAATTGATCTGTTTGAAGCTCTGCGCCAAACTCCTTGAACATTTTTATGCAATCATCTTCTGAAGCAGGCTCAAAATAGTATTGCTGTTCAATGGTTACTGTCGAGTCGCTTGTCAATTCACAGCCGTTAAATGATTCTGCAACTGCATCTATTATACACTTTGCGACGGTTTTTCCGGAAACGATAATGTCATCGCCCTGATGGCTGATGGAAATATAAGGGGTTACCTCTATGCAGTGAAATGCTACGATTGCTCCTTTTATTCCATGCTCTTGAATGACCGTTTGTTTGTATGAATCAAACGATTCATAAAGCGGGCCATCGCTTTCGCCAATATATACCTTGTTAAACCGATTTGGCAAATCGAATGAAAAGCCTTGACTTGAGTCGGTTGTTTGATGGTAACATCCATTAAGCAATACTAACAGAAAGCAGACCATAGCGGTTGACAGCATAGCGCTCAGTTTTATCTTTTTCATAGTATAAGCTCCATATTTCGTTTTACGGTGCTGCTTTTTTCGCGTATTCATCCATGGTGATGAACTCGCAATTTGCAAGTACGTTCATAAACTTTTCTTCGGATAAATTCGTTTGAATTGTTACCTTGTGCGAACGTATGTTTGTGAAGAACGTCAGTATGGTATCTTTAGAATCCGGAACTACCGATGCCCTTGCTCCCCCTCGCACAAGAAACTTCAGCTCCGGACTGCACATTTCGGGAAGCTCCACAAGCGGATAGTTTTGCGCAAGCTCCTCGCGGTCGGCTTCCGCGTCGCTGCCTGTCAGGATCATTCTGAACGAGAGATAGCTGTTTTTATCTCCCTTAATCCCATAGGCTACATAAAAATCATCCCTAAAATCTGCCAACTCGACAAATTCAAGCTCAAGCCCGTCGGCCGAAGGGAAGGGCAGGGAATTGATCAGCTCCAACGTTTTGAACGCATCCTCCTTTGTTCTGATGCCGCTGCCAAAGAGATTTTTGAAAAAGTATTCCTCACATTCCGTATCATCAATATCGACTGAGGCAGCAAGCAAAATGTATTCATCGATGCTGTGGAAAACAGGACGAGGGGGCGGAGCCCCGTTTGGAGTGTGAATCGGCGTAGGGGTTGCCGTGGGCTCGGCGGTGATCGGAATATCGGTTGCGGTTGACGCAGGGGCTGCCGAAACAGCGGCGGGCTCGGCGGTCGGCAAAGAGGGAGTTTCCATAACCTCCGCAGACTTACGGCAGGCAAGGGCGGTCAAGAGTAAAGCGGCTGTGCCGATAAGAATGATTCTTTTCATAATTCCTCCACGGTCTTTTTATATCAAACCTGATTCTTCCGGTGACTGAAAGGCTTTGCCCTATAATTATTAAACGCGCAGGACTACAAAACGGTTGCCGGAGCGCGATTCGAGCAGGAAAAAGCCCCTTTGCGCCATCGGGCATGGGGCTTTTGCTTACGCAAGCTGCATTTTTTGCATTGAGGACTGTGCAATACTATCCTGCGTATAAAACCCGGATTCGGAGGGAGGATGGTATAACAAGCGGCGGCGCGCGCAATTCCCGCTATTCCGGCATGGGCTCATGCAGGTGCTTCATCCGCTTTTTATAGTAGAATATCATAGCGGCAAGCGTTATACTCCAAGAAATTATGTATGATATGCTGACGCAGAAAAGCGTTGGGAAAAGCCGGTAGGCTATCAGCACCCAAAGCACGCGGAAGGCGCAGATGCCTATGCCGGTTATCAGCACGGGCTTCGTGTCGCCAATGCCGCGCAGCGTGCCGGAGATGACCTCTATCGCCGTCCAGATGAAATAAAACGGCACGAAATACAAAATTATCGTGTACGTGGTGGAAACCACCCTTTCATCGGTTGTGAAAAGCTTCAGCGCCTGCGGTGCGATGGCAATTATAAGCGCGCTCATTATCACCGTCATCACGGTGAAAAGCCTGAGCCCGGTTTTAACGCTGCCCTTCACCCTGTCCATGCGCCCCGCGCCGTAGTTTTGACCCACGAAGCTTATCACGGCCGCGTTCGCCGCCTGCGCCATGGCCCAGTAAAAGCCGTCCAGCTTGCCGGAGAGCGACCATGAAGCCACCACCACCGTGCCAAGCGCGTTCACCGCTATCTGCATCACTATGTTTGACACGCTGTACATGCTCGCCTCAAGCCCGGAGGGCAGGCCAATATGCATCATGCGCTTGAAAATATCCTTATGAAGGGTGATGTTTTTGATTTTCAGTCTGTAAGGCTGCTTCGTAAAAAGCAGCGTGAGCGTCAGCAGCAGGCAGTTCACCGCCTGGGAGATGACCGTGGCAAGCGCCGCGCCGCGCACGCCCCATTGAAAGCGCTTCACAAAAAGCAGATCCAGCGCTATATTTATCACGCAGGAGATCGCCATATAGATGAAGGGCAGGCCGGAATTGCCCACGGCGCGCAGCACCGCGCTCTCCGTGTTCAAAAGCAGCACCACCGCCGTAGCCGCAAAGCAAAGGCGCAGGTAAACCGTTGCATCCTCCATCGTTTCGGCGGGCGTTTTCATTATTTCAAGCATCTGCGGCGTGAAGATATAGCACACGGCGGAGCAGGCAAGCCCGAAGATAAGGCTGAACGCCACGGCGGTGCCGGTCGCCTTGCCGATATCGCTGCCGCCGCTCTTGCCGCCGAAAATATGCGAGATAACCACCGATGCGCCCGTGGAGAGCGCCACAAAAAAGCCGATGAAAAGGTTCAGTATCGTTGCCACGCTGCCGCCGACCGCCGCCAGCGCCTCGTGACCCATGTACCGCCCGACTATCGCCGCGTCCACAGCGTTGTAGAGCTGCTGAAACCACGTGCCCGCCAGGATCGGTATAAAGAAAAGTATCAGGCTTCTGCCGATGGAGCCGCCCGTAAGATCGCCTTTTTTAGTTTTTTGCACCTTGTTTTCCATAATGATACTATTATAAAATCATAGGAAATGGAATGTCAAATATATGTTGCGAAACAGGTGAAAAGCGGGGGAGAGGGAGTTATTCCCGCTCAAGAATATAATCAACGCTGACCTTATACAGATCGGCAAGCTTTATCAGAAAATCAACGGGAATGGTTCTTGTGCCCTTTTCATAACGCCTGTAAACCTCGCGCTGACAGCCGAGCAGCTCCGCAACCTCCTGCTGCGTCATGTCGTGGTCTATTCGCAATTCTTCCAAGCGCTTGAAGTACATTTTATCACCCTTGACAATACTACCATACGGTAGTATAATATGCACGAAATGCAACCATTTGGTTGCAGAAGAGAAAGGAGGTGAAAAAATGGACAGAATACCTGGATGGATCTATATTGCAGTAGGATTAGTTCTGGGCTTGTTCTCGGGACTCGTCATAGATGGCGACATGAAAGGCAGCGGAGGCTTATTCGGAACAAGCTATAATTATCAGGCCCCTTTTACCGCTCACGAGCTGCTGATGCTGCTCCTTGTTTTGGTATCAGTTGTTTTGGTTATCGTTGGAATCGTGTTTACTGTCAAAAACAGGAAGTATTAAGCATATAGAATATGCACAGAAAACAAAAGCGGGTCTCGAGTAATCTCGGTGCCGCTTTTGTTATGGGTTGAAAACGTCCTCGGCGCTTCGTCCTCCAATATTAAACATTGATTATTCGGTATTCATTACCTACCTCGCCAGCCCCATCAGCATCCGCTCCGTTTTGCGCAGCTCCTCGCAATCCTGCCAGCCCTTGCCTATATGGGTGCGGGGGCGGCGCGAGCCGTGGGAATCGCTGCCGCAGGTCACAAAAAGCCCGTTCTGCCCTGCAAGGGTCGCAAAAAGGCGGGTTTCGCCCTCGGTCGCCGTGCCGTAAAACGCCTCCACGCCGCGGATGCCAAGCCTTTTCATATCCGAGATAAGCTTCGCGGGGTCCAGCTTCATCTTCATGGGGTGCGCTATCACGCAGATGCCGCCGGCGGCCTCCACCGTGCCTATCACCTCCTCCGGGCTCGGATGGTTCTGGCGAATATAGCCAGGCTTGCCGCGCCCGAGTATGCGGTCGAAGGCGTCCGCCGTGCTTTCGGCATAGCCCAGCTTCACAAGCGCGTCCGCGTAGTTCGCGCGCGTGGTGGCGCCCCGGCTCGATTCAAGCGCGGAGGATACGTCCATTTTAAGCTCGATAAGGCGCTCGGTCAGCCTTTCGTTGCGCTCGTCCCTCAGCCGCAGCTTTTTCTCCATAAGCGCGGTGAAATCGGGGTTTTCAATATCCAGGCCGAGTGCCAGAATATGCAGCGTGTCCTCATAATCCGCCTCTATCTCGCAGCCCGTTATGATGGGCAGATTCAGCTCCGCCGCCCTTTTTTGCGCTTCGGGAATGCCCAGCACCGTGTCGTGATCGGTCAGCGCGAAAAGGGAGAGCCCCGCCGCCCTCGCTTTTTCGGCCACCTCGCAGGGCGAATCCGCGCCGTCCGAGCAGTATGAATGGGTGTGGATATCAAACATTTTTTTATCCTCCAAGGGGCGCGTTCGGCCGCCCTCAACAGTTTTGTTTACGGCATTATTATACACCCGCGCGGCGGCTGTGGCAAATCCGGCGGGGCTTTCGGGCGATTTTTTGCACTGTTTTTATGCTGTTTTGCACTGTTTTTGCACTGCTTTTGCGCGGATTTTCAATGTTTCCCCGTAAAGGCTTGCAAAACGGCGGGGAATATGATAGAATAAGAAATTGTAAATCTTTTGTCCAAAAAGGAGTTGGTATTTTAGTGGACGACAGTAGTATATGGCGATGCCTGTCCGCGCAGGTCGGCACAGCAGCCGTCGATGCATCGAGCGGACTGAATTTCGGAACTATCGCTGTTTACCTCATTCTTATTGTGCTCCTCATTCTGGGCGGCGCGTATTTCGCCTCAAGCGAAACGGCGCTTGCTTCGGTGAACAAAATGCGTATGAAATCATACGCGGAGGATGGCAATAAGAAAGCGCAGTATGTGATGTACATACTGAATAATTTTGATAAAGCACTTTCAACCATCCTCATCGGAAACAACGTGATGCATATCGCCTGCGCCGCTATTGCGACGCTGCTCACGCGCCAGTTCTTCAAGGGCAGCAGCTTTCTTGATATAGCGCTTGTGATATCCACCGTGATAGTTACGATGGTGGTGTTTTTTGCTGCCGAAATGCTGCCCAAGTACCGCGCAAAGGCGTCAAGCGAGGCCTGCGCGCTGCGCATCGGCAAATCGCTGTATATCCTGATGAAGCTCCTCACGCCCCTTTCGGCGGTTTTCACCTGGATAAGCAGCGGCATTCAAAAAATGTTTTTCAGAAGGCGCGCAAGCGAGCCCAGCGTTACGGAGGAGGATCTGACGGACCTTATCGAATCCTTCAAGGATGAGCGCGAGGAGGACGAGGAAACCGAAACCGAAACCGCAAGGCTTATGGTGAACGCGCTGCACTTCGGCGCAAGAACGGCGCGCCAGTCCATGACCCCGTGGGACAGGGTGGAAACGCTCGACACCTCCATGGAGCTTTCCGAGATCTACGAGCGCGTGCAGAAAACCAATCATTCCCGCTTCCCCATGCTGAACGCAAAGGGCAGGGTCGTGGGCGTGCTGAATATCCGCGCATTTTTAAAGGCGTATATCAGGCAGGGCGAGGAGATGGAGCTTATAGATCTTATCGACACGCCGCTGTTCATCCGCCCCGATATGCCGGTGGATGAGCTGCTTCCCGAGATGAGCCACAGCAAGATCCACCTTGCGTTCGTGTCCGAGCAGGGCACGGTGGAGGGCATCATCACCGTGGAGGATATTCTTGAGGAGCTTGTGGGCGAGATATTCGACGAGGAGGATCCCGAGGAGTCCGAAAAGTCCGCGTCCGCAGCCGCCAAAAAGGAGCTCAATAAGGCGGGAGGTGCCGCGCTATGACATGGCTTATATATGTGGCAGCGCTTTTGGTGCTGGTTGTCTTCTCCGCGTTCTTTTCCGGCAGCGAGATCGCGTATTCCTCCGCAAACCCGCTGCGCCTCAAGCGCGTTTATAACGAAACGAAAAGCCAAAAAGCGCGTCTTGCGGTGTATATTTCCGAGCATTACGACAGGGCGCTTTCCAGCATTCTGATTGGAAACAACCTTGTGAACCTTGCCTCCTCCACCCTTTCCACGCAGCTTTTCATCCTGCTGCTTGCGGATCGCGGCATTGTGGGCGAAAACACGGCGGCGGCGCTCTCCACCGCTGCCATCACGGTGTTTGTGCTCATCTTCGGCGAAACCGTGCCCAAGCTCTCCGCAAAGGAGGACCCGGAGCGCTTCGCCGTGGAGGTTTCCCGCCCGCTGCGCGGCATTATGATAATCTTTTCGCCCATAGTTTTCGTCGTTATGAAGCTTATAGGCAAGCTGAGCAAGCGCTGGAAAACCGAGCAGGACGACGATGCCGTGACCGAGGACGACCTTTCGGAGATAATAGACACGGTTGAGGACGAGGGCGTTATAGATGAGGACACGAGCGAGCTTTTGCAGTCCGCGCTCGATTTTCCGGATATCTGCGCCTACGAGATAATCACACCGCGCGTGGATATGGTGGCGATAGATATTGAGGACAGCCGCGAGGAGATCATGCAGGTGGTGGAAAGCTCCGTTTATTCCCGCCTTCCCGTTTACGAGGGCAGCATCGATAATATCATCGGCGTGCTTCACCTGAACCAGTTCCTAAAGGCGCTGGCGGCGGGGGAGGAATTTGATATCAGAAGCAAGCTGCTTCCGGTCGTTTTCCTTCATAAAACCACCATCCTGCCGCAGGCGCTGCGCGAGCTTCGTGAAAAAAAGCTGCATCTTGCCATAGTTACCGACGAATACGGCGGCACGATGGGCCTTATCACCATGGAGGATATTCTTGAGCAGCTCGTTGGCGATATCTGGGATGAAACGGACGAGATCGAGGATGAAATAGTGCAGCTTGCGCCCGATATGTACGAGGTGGACGGCAATATGCGCATTTACGATTTCCTGGAGGAATTCGAGATAGACGACCGCGATTTTGACGACGACAACGCCACCGTGGGCGGCTTTGCAATAGAGCAGCTCGGCGGCTACCCCGCAAGGGGCGAAAGCTTTGATTTCGAGCATCTGACGATAACCATAAAGCAGCTTCAGAACCTGCGCGTTACAAGGGTGCTTGTGAAGGTGAACCCCAAGCCCGAGCCGGAGGACGACGACGAGATCGACTGGGAGGGCAAGGATAAGGATAAGGATAAGGACGAGGACGAGGACTGAGAAATTATCCGTCCGAAAAAGCGGAATGCCGGAAAACCGGATAACCGGACGGCCGAACCGCCGAAGGACCCGAACACAAGGCAGCACGCGATCCGATAACCGAAACAGAAAAATGCCCGCTTTCGCTTTTGAAAACGGGCATTTTTGCATGGCCTTTTCCGCCGTGTTTCTATTTGATTATGCTTTCATTATGCTTTGATTATGCACTCCCTTCATCCGTTCTTCTTTCGTATTATCCTCAAAAAGTGAAGGGAGCCGACGCGGGCGGGGTCACCTCATAAGCGCGTCCATATCCGCGGGGATGGGCGCTTCAAGCTCCAGGCTCTCCCCGCTCAGCGGGTGGGTGAATTCAATTCGCCATGAGTGCAGCGCGGGGCGGGGGATCAGGCTTCTTTCCTCCGTGCCGTATAAAAAATCGCCCGCGAGCGGATGCCCGATATGGGCGGCATGCACCCTTATCTGGTGCGTTCGGCCCGTTTCAAGGCGAAATTCCACCGCCGAAAAGCCGTTTTTTTCGCACAGCACGCGGTAATTAGTGGCGGCGGGGCTGCCCGCCTCGCTCACCTCGCGCTTTATCGCGCTGCCGAAAACCCGCGCTATCGGAAGGTCTATCCTGCCGCTTTTTTCCGCGAAAACGCCCTCGCAGATGCCGATATAGATGCGCTCCAGCTCGTTTGTGTGCAGCTTCTCCGCCAGGCGCTCGTGCATATAGCCGTTTTTCGCTATCGCCATAGCGCCGCTCGTGCCGCGATCGAGCCTCGTTACGGGATGAAAAAGCCCCGCTCTGCCGAAATAGGCGTTCACCGCCGCCTCTATGGACGGCACGGCGTCATCGTAACGCGAGCCGTGCGCGGCGGCTCCGGCGGGCTTGTTTACAATAAGAATATCCTCGTCCTCAAAAAGTATCGGAAAGGGCAGGGGGGCGCGGCCGTTTTCGCTCGGGCTTTCGCCCACAGCGGCGGAAACCGTGTCGCCCGCCGCGACACGCGCATTCGTTTTAGCGTTTTCGCCGTTCAAAAATATGCCGCCCTCGCGCTTTAGCCGCGCAATAAGCCCGTTTGAAAGGCACAGCTCGCTCCGCAGCAGTGCGGAAACGCTGCGGCCGACGTCCTCTTCACTTGCCCTGTATGAGATAATGCGCATGGTGCGGGTTCCCTTTCGTTTTCGGTAAACAAAATGATACTATTTCCGATGGAAAAAAGCAACAGGTGCGGCTGTTAAAAACCGCTTTACTGTGGTATAATTGAATCCGAAAATCAATCCCCCGGAGGTAATACCATATGAAAACCCATGAACGCTTTTTGAACTACGTTCGCGTACACACCGCGAGCAGCGAGGATTCGACCACAGTTCCGACCACGCCGCGGCAGTTCGACCTTGCGAAGATGCTTGTTGAGGAGCTTCACGCGCTGGGCATCGAGAATGCGAGGGAGGACGATAAATGCTACGTTTACGCGAGCATTCCCGCCACGGAGGGCTGCGAAAACGCGCCCGCGCTCGGCTTTATCGCGCACATGGACACCGTGCCGGATTTTTCCGGCGAAAACGTTTCGCCGCGCATCATTGAAAATTACGACGGCGGCGAGGTCGTGCTGGGCGAGAGCGGCAGGACGCTTTCCCCCGAAAAGCTGCCGCATCTTCCGATGCTCAAGGGCAGAACGCTTATCGTGACGGACGGCACCACCGTGCTCGGCGGCGACGATAAGGCGGGCATCGCGGAGATAATCACCGCCGTGGAGCGCATTTTGGCGGAAAAGCGGCCGCACGGCAAGATCTGCATCGGCTTCACTCCGGATGAGGAGGTCGGCTCCGGCGCGGATCATTTCGACGTGGCGGCTTTCGGCGCGGATTTTGCGTATACCGTGGATGGCGGCATGGAGGGCGAGATCGAGTATGAAAACTTCAATGCGGCGGCGGCAAAAGTGAAGGTGAACGGCTTCAATATCCACCCGGGCGACAGCAAGAATAAAATGATAAACGCGCTGCTGGTCGGCATGGAGTTCAACTCCATGCTCCCCGCCGAAACTCCGGCGAACACCGAGGGCTACGAGGGCTTTTTCCACCTCACCGATATGAGCGGCAGCGTGGAGAGCTGCGAGATGAGCTATATTATCCGCGATCATTCAAGCGGGATAATGGCGGCGCGGAAGGCGACCATGGAGCACGCCGCAAAGATTCTGAATGAAAAATACGGCGCGGGCACCGTGGAGCTCAGTATGCGCGATCAGTATCAAAACATGGCGGAGAAGATAAAGCCCTGCATGCACCTTATAGAAAACGCGATAGAGGCGGCGAAGGAGCTTGGCATAGAGCCCCGCGTTCAGGCGATTCGCGGCGGCACGGACGGCGCAAGGCTCAGCTTTATGGGGCTGCCCTGCCCGAACCTCGGCACCGGCGATTTTGCCTGCCACGGCCCGTATGAGCACGTTACCGTGGAGGGCATGGAAAAATGCACGGAGCTGGTGCTGAAGCTCGTTGAAAAGTACGCAAAAATGAGCAGATAAAGCGTATTTCGGGTAAGTCTCGAATGAAGCTTGCAAACGGATGCTCCGTTAAGGCGCGGGGCATCCGGCTTTGCCAAAAGCACTCTCCCGGAGGAGAGGGGGGACCGCCGCAGGCGGTGGGTGAGGTGGACATCTCATAAACGCCGCGCACGGCGTTTTATCCTGTTTATTCTCCGAGGAGCTAACCATACCAAGCTTTTTCGGCAAATTAAAGCGGTTTAGCCGACCGTTCGGGAAACGGAAAAAATAAAGAATAAAGGTTAAAGGTTACGCATGACAGAGATTTCGTTTGCCCATATTGCGCTCATCATCGCCGCCGCATGGCTCGCCGTGCGGGCCTTCGCCGCGCTGAAAAACGGGCGAATCGATTGGCGGCGCGAAGCAAAGCTGCTGCTCGTGTGCTGCTGCTTCATAGTGCTCGCAAGAATCGTATATTTTCCATGGCATTTGGAAAACGGGCGAATAGGGCTGCTGCGGCTCGATATTTCAAGTGCGCCGGGCAAGCTGAACCTTGTGCCGTTTAAAAATATGCTTCAAAAATACGACGGGTGGTTGCTGAACCTGATCGGAAACGTGAGCATGTTCATCCCCGTTGGAATAATCTATCCGCTCTGCTTCAAAAGGCTTGATAATATCGGAAGGGTCACGCTTGCGGGCTTCGGGCTTTCGCTTTTTATCGAGCTGACGCAGCTTTTATTCTATGAAAGAACTTCGGATGTGGACGACCTTATTCTAAACACGCTCGGCACGCTGATCGGTGCGGCGATCTATTTCGCCGTGAAGCGGGCTTCCGCCCGCAAAAGCACCGTAAACGCCGGCAAATAAACTGCGCACGAAGGGAAATTAAAAAATGAATATTATCCGTATCGATGAAAGCTTTAAAAGCGCCGCCGCGCCCCTGATCGCGGGTTTTCGCGCCGCGCTCAATTCCTACAGGGGCATAGCTTCGCGCCCGAGCCTCGAGGAGGCGGGGGAGGAGTACCTTTGGCTGCTTGAAAAGGGCTATCCCGTTTTCGCTGCGGAGGAAAACGGCGAGCTTTTGGGCTATGCGGTTTGCAGAGTGGAGGACGGGCTCGTGTGGGTGGAGCAGCTCTACACCCGCGAAGCCGCCCGCAGAAGGGGCGTTGGCACGCTGCTTTTTGAAAAGGCGGAGGAGCTTGCCCGCTCGATGGGCGAAAGCACGGTTTACAACTATATTCACCCGAATAACGACGGCGTTATCGCGTTTCTGCGCTCAAGGGGGTACACGGTGCTGAACCTTATCGAGGTGCGCAAGCCCTACGAGGGCGAAAAGCTGAGCACGACCGTGAGGGTGAATGAGCACAGCTTTGATTATTGAGGGAAGCGGCTGCTTGCGAAAACAGGTAAAAAAAACGGAGGCATCTCCGTTTTTTGCTGTTTACCGTGGATCATTCTTCGTCAAATTGATAGAATTCATGCACTAGGCTCCGATAACCGAGCCTTTTTATATCCTCATACCGCGCGTTGAACCTTGCCTTGGTGCGCGTGCCCTCCATCAGAAAGCGAATGCAGTCCTGCGCGTAATTATCTATAATTTTCAGGCTTTCGGAGGTGTTTATTACGGGGAAGAACCAGCGCGCCCATGTGAGGTCGGTATCCGTTGGATTATCGAAAAGCTTGCGGTTGAAGGCGCGAATGAAGGCTATCGCCGCCTTTTCGCCTGAAAGCCCCTTGCGCTTCGCCCATCTTGCAAGCGCGCGCGCCTTTCTGCGCATCTTCATTTTCAGCTTTTTGACCGAGGCGGGGGCTATGTCCACCTTGCCGCCGCGAAAAACGAAGCCAAGAAAGGTCCATTCCTCGCCCGCGCCCGCGAAAAGCTCCTTTTCCGGGTTAACCGAAAGCTTCATTTTATTAAGAAAATTCTTTATAAATTCGGCGTACTCAAAGCATTTTTTCTTTGTTTCAGCAAACACTATGATATCGTCCGAATATCTTGCGTAGGGGATGCGGTTTTCGTAAAAATGCCCGTCCAGCTCGCGCAGATAAAGGTTGGCGTAAAAGCTTGAAAGCGGCGTGCCCGCCATAATGCCCTTTCTCTCCTCGACTGGTTTTCCCTTTTCAAGCACCCTTTCCTCCAATAGAAGCGCCCTGCAAAAGGCAAGCAATTCGGGATCGTCCGAAAGCGCCGCATCGAGCATGGGCAGCAAAAGCGCAATATCAACCGAGTTGAAATAGTCGCTTATATCAACTTTATAGGAATACATTTTTTCGATCCGCCGATCCCGCGCAAAGCGGCGCACGGCGTCCTTCGCTCCGCGCCCCGGGCGGAAGGAATACAGACCGGAATAGAAAAGATGATCGTATTTGCGCAAAATAAGGTGCGTGAGCAGCTTTAAAACGAGGTTTTCATTCTTCGGATAGGTATACACAATGCGCTTTTTGCTTGAATTCTGCTTGCTTATAATCGCTTTTTTCGGCAAAGGAAAACTGCCGCGCTCTATCTCGCGGCAAACGCTTTCATATTCCCTTTTTTCGATGAATTCCGAAAGCTCCTTCTCGCGCCACGCGGAGATATGATGCTCCTTTTTATATGCAAGAAAATCGAGCCATGCGGTTTCATCGCCAAGCATATCAAGCAGGCTCATTACAGCTTATAAAACAGATCGTATACTTAAAACAGGCCGCCGTTATACTTTTTTTGAGCGTGAATGATCATGCCGATCCCCGCCGCAAGTCCGGTAAACGGCAGCAGCAGCGCCGCAATGCCCGCTCGTTCGCCAATGATGAGCGCGGCAAGCGCCGAAGCAAAGAACGCGGCTGCGATGATGAAAAGCCCGATGGAAAACGCCCTTGCATAGCGCTTTTCATCGCTTTTTTCGATATTTTTGCGGTGGTAGTCGTGGATAAGGCCCGTGTGACCTCTAAAGATCGCGATCCCAAAGCCGAGCATCAGCGCCGCAGCCGCAAGCATTATTATTGCATACAGTACCATATCGATCAATACTAATTCTATTTTCTTATGTAAAGCGGCATATCCCATTCATCCGCGCCGTTTTCGGTGAAGCCGAGACGCTTCCAGAAGCGAACGGAGTCTTCCTTCGTGCTGTTCAGCTCATAATAAACCGCGCCCTGCGCCTTGGTGTGCGCCGAGAACGCTTCAAAGCAGCGCCGCCCCGTGCCGTTTCCACGAAACTGCGGGAACACCCAGAAGTCGAGAATGAAGCATTTGCCGTCCTCGCTTTGGAAGGTGCAGTAGCTTACCGCGCCGATTCGCTCGCCGTTCTCGATAAAATAGGCGAAATGCTGTTTATCCTTTTCGCGCAGCATATGCTCCCGCAGGACCCCGCGATACTCCTCGCTCGAGAAGTATTCGATATCCTCGTCGTCGATGATGCCGTCGTTGATAAGATACGGAAGATGGATGCTCCAAAACTCCTCCAGCCTTTCAACGGGCAATTCCTCAAGCGTTATCGTTTTTTCTTTATTATTCAAAGCCTTTTCTCCATTATTATCTCGTCGCCGTCCGAATCGCCCGTATGAGTGAAGCCGAGCTTTTCATAGAGCCGCCACGCCTCGTCGTTGCCCTCGATATAGCAGAGGGTGACCTTTTCAAATCTGCCGTCCTTGCGCATCAAATCGAGTATCATTTCGGCGGCCTTCGTGCCGAATCCGCGCCCCTGATACCTTTCATCGATGAAAAGCTGGCTGAAATCGTATGCGCCGCGCTCATCCTCGTCGAAATAATAACAGTACAGCGCCATTCCGACGGGAATTTCGTCATCATAGATAACGAACGCATGGCTTCCATGCTCGCGGTAGGCGTAGGCACGGGCGAGCAGAACGGTGCTGCTTGCGACATACTTTTCCTGTTCGGGCGCGACCTTCAATCTAAAGCGCCAGTTATCCGGGGTAACGGGGCGCAAACTTATCATTTTTCTACTCCTTTAAGCATTGAGCGAGTTTTAGTCATAAAAATGTGCGGCAAAAGCGCCGCAATAAAGAAACGCCGGAGAAAACCTTAAATGCCCATAAGTTATGGGCAATACAGGATCGTACACGGGCGGCTGCCTGCGAAGCCGGGGTCAAAGGCCCGTGCCGGATCCGCCGCAGGCGCTCCGCGTTCTCCGGCGTTTGGCGCGGCAGGGCAAGCCCTCTGCCGCAGGTGTATTTTAGCATGAAGCCGCGCCGCCGTCAATTCGTTTCATAAAACGGCGCAGCGCCTCAGCCGCAGTTCATGCAAGGTTCAGCGCCTTTTCCGTGCGCTCGATTACATAGGATTTGCAGTTCCACCAGCCAAAGTGATCGTAATAAAAGCGCAGATAGGGCACGCCCTCGTTTTTGCAGCGCCAGCGGAGCATCTGCGCGCTCGATTTTTCGCTCATCAGCTCCACCACCAGCACCTTTTGTGCGCCGTTCATGAAGGTGAACACGGTCGCGGGGCGGTTCTTCGCCTCCTCCACCGTGAGAGCGTAGCCGGAAAAATTCTCGCGGAAAATGCGCTCAAAGTATTCGCGGTATGAAAGGCCGGAGTTGTATTGGTTGTATTCCTCCGGAACCCTGGTCCAGTAGGAATCCTCCGGAACGTAAACCGCCTCCGCCTGCAGCTCGGCATTCTGCGCATCTGCCTGCGCGCCGTTTGGTGCGTTTTCAAGCGCGTTCGCCGCGTTTTCAATTTCCTGCTTCGCCTTTTCGGCGGCGGCTTTGATAGTGCCTAAAAGCTTATCCAGTATTCCCATAAGAACACCTCCTTTTTTATATTATATCATCAATTAAAATATATTTCAATGCACTCCGCAAATTTTTTTCTTGAAATTATTGAGATTTTCACTAAAAAAACGCCCTCAAACGCGCCCCAAACGCCCAAGCTCATGCGCAATTAAACTAATATACCGAAATAAGGCTTGACAAAACCGCTTTTTTGCGCTAAAATAGCAAAGCACTTTGAAATTGGATGCGCCCATAGCTCAGCGGATAGAGTGCCCGGCTACGAACCGGTAGGTCGCAGGTTCAAATCCTGCTGGGCGCGCCATGAATAGGATTGCTATTTTAACAAGATAGCAATCCTATTGTTTTTTCTTCTATAGTGATGTATAATATTCTTGAAAGAATCATTGTTACTCTTTCAGTGATATATTAGGAAAGAATCAAATGCTGTACTCAAAGAAAATGCTTCACATTACAGAAACAGCACTAGAGATGCTTGAAGTGGTGGAAGATCGAGATCAAGTTGAGGTCCTTTGGCTTGCCGCAATTACAAGTTTGCGGGCTGTTGGTCATGTTTTGGATAAAACTGACAAACAAAACAACCCTCAATTGGCTCCGGTTATAGATCAATGGTGGCGGGAGCTAAAGGCTAGCAAAACAAACGGAGAAAACGGGATATTCCATGATTTTATCGATGCAGAACGAAATGATACCATAAAAAAGTTTTGCCTTCATTATAGTGACGACCCACAAAATGTTATAGTTTTTCAGAAATCTGATAAGGGAACTACTGCTCATGAATTTGTTTTGGACGATTTGCTTTTTATCCCTATTAAAGACGGTCCATTCACGGGTGAGGATATTAGAGATATGATTGCTGAATCTATCAAATGGTGGAGGCAACAGTTTATGCAAATGGATCTTTGATCATGGTAACCAGTATGAGAATAGTCAAATATGAAGACAGTTTAGAATTCAAATATCCACATCTTGCAAAAGAATGGCATCCTATTCTTAATGGTGGGTTGCTACCGAAGGATTATACTTCGGGCTCAAACAAAAAGGTGTGGTGGATTTGTAGTCAGGGACATGAATACCTTGCTATGATTTCAAAGAGAACTTATAGAGGACAAGGGTGCCCATATTGCGCTAATGTAAAAGTGCTTTCTGGGTTTAATGATTTAGCAACAACTCATCCATGGCTACTATCCTTCTGGGACAACAAAAAGAATAGTGAAGAAAATATCACGCCAGAATACATTCTTGCAGGGACAGACAAAAAGGCATGGTGGCTTTGCGAAAAAGGGCATAGCTATCAAATGCGAATTGCAAGCAAATCAAGAGGTGCAGGTTGTCCGGTCTGTTCAAGCCAAATAATCACGAAAGACAATTGCTTAGCAACTACAGATCCCGAACTTGCGCTGGAATGGCATCCAACAAAAAACGGAAACCTTACTCCTTACGATGTAATGCGTGGTTCCCACCAAAAGGTGTGGTGGATTTGCAAGCAAGGACATGAATGGCAAGCTCAACCATATAGCAGACAGGTTCACGGCTGTCCCATATGCGATTCAGAAAAGAGGACTTCTTTTCCAGAACAAGCGATTAGCTTTTATCTGAGCAAATTGTTTGATGTTGTCAGCAGAGGAAAAATAGGAGGCTTCGAGGCTGATATTTATTGTCCCTCTCTTAAAGTTGCTATTGAATATGATGGTGAGCATTATCATTCTTCAACAGCAAGTCAAAGCCGAGAGGAAAGAAAGAATCGATTTTTCACTGAGACCGGGATCTTGCTATTTAGGATAAAGGAAACAAAAATAAAAACACCGTTTGATTGCCATCAAACTGCATACGGCTATGTTATATGTGTGACATATTCACAAGACTATTCTTTTGTTCGTGATGTAGTGGAGACTATCCTTGAAGCTATAAATTTTAAGTTTAGTACATGCTACAGCCTGGATATTAATATTCATCGAGATAAAGTTGCCATTTTAGAACGTTTTGCGCAACAGAAAGACGAGGATAGTTTTCTAAAGCAAAAACCACTTGGTGCAAAGAAGTGGGATTATAAGAAAAACGGTGACATTGATTTAGGATTGTTACCAAAGACTTCAAAGAAAAAGTATTGGTGGAAATGCCCAACATGCGGATATGAGTGGTTCGGTTCTCTTGATAATGTGGTGAATTCTATGACTTGTAACAAGTGTTCACGGCAAATAAAAACAGAATATAATACCGCTCCTGAAATACATATGGATTCGTCAACGGCTTTCAGGGTACTCCCAACTAATCTACAGACAGAAAACCCTGATTTAGCGAGCCAATGGCATCCGACGAAGAATGGCTTTTTCAAACCCGTACATGTTTCTCCAAAGTCAGGAAAACGAGTGTGGTGGCTTTGTCCTAAATGCGGAAATGAATGGACACAGATAATTAAAACAAGGAACAACGGAAAAACAGCTAGGATGTGTCCCGTTTGTGCAAACAATCAAAAAGATAAATCTGCTGATAATCTTGCTGAGTTCCTACCCATCCTCTTTAAGGAGTGGCATACAATAAAGAATGGGACGAAAACACTAACCGATTATACTCCTGGCTCTAGTGTGAGGGCATGGTGGACATGTTCAAAATGCGGAACTGAATTCATTTGCCCGATTAAATCGCGCAAGAATGGAGGTGGATGTCCCTTCTGTGGAAGGAAAAGCACTATATCTTCATTACAGAAAAAAGTAAGAAATGTTAGTACAAATGAGGTGTTTGATTCAGTCACAAGAGCTGCAGAAAGCTGTGGAATACACCGGACTGCTATTAGTAATTGCTTAAGAGGAATAACAAAAACAGCAGGCGGATATGTTTGGCAGTATGTTGAAAGTGAAACTGATTAGACATTACGAATTAGCGTTACGAGATTTAACGATAACCCCGATTTTGTTACAATAGCAATCTTTAGCCATGAAAAAAGCACGCGAAAGCGTGTTTTTTTTAATGATATTTGCCCTGCCGGGCAAATGATGCGTCCTTCGGACATGATGCCGCTTCGCTGATTAGGCGCGCCTTCGGCGCATTGGCAAACATAGCATCATTGCGAGCAAAGCGAGCAGCATCATTCCCGAGCGAAGCGAATAAACACCATAAGCCGCCGATGGCGGCGGCATCATTTGATCAAAGCCCAGCTTCATTCTTGAAGCGATTTGCTTTTGCGGACTTCGCGGGAGTTCAACTTCACACGTAAAAATCCAAAAAATCTTTTTCGGTTGGATAACACATAGCGAGCATTGATAACGGATTTGATCAATGCTCGCTTTTGTTTTGCTTATTCACGGTGTGCGTTTGGTACGAATAGGGTTATTGAATCTTGATTTAAACTCTGCTATATGGTTTGGTGCAGTCAGTATTCTTCGAGGATATAGGCTGTGCCGAAGTCATGGTATCCAATCGACAGAGCAAGACGGTATGAGCCGATGTTGTCGAAGTCGCATTCCCATTGAGGACATATGCCCGATTCAATGAGATGCTTGGCGGAAAGTGCGGCTGCGCGTTTTCCGAAGCCATGCCCTCTCCGGCTTTCAAGAGTCATTATGCCTGTGTGCTGAACCTTGCCATGCATATATGGCACATCGGGTGCATCGCAGACTGAAACGAGTCGTCCGGCATCGAAACAACCTGTGAACAAACCTTGTTCGGCTTTCTCACAGAAGTATTCATTTAGCCAGCCGTCAGGATCGGCATCGGGCTGCGTTTCGCGGAAAAAACTCTCATATATGGGATAATCAGCAGGTTCAAGCAGCCTTGCGCTGCCGGTATCCGATATCTTTTCTCCATTGAAAACAAACAGCCGCATCTTCCGTAAGCGGAATTGCTTCTGTGCAGCTGTGATCAGCTCTTCGCCGGTGACTTCACCGAGGCTGTCGAAAAAGCCGCTGTGCTTCGGTGAGTATGCCGCAACAGTTCTGCCGCTGCAAAGATCAATGATATAGATCGTATATTTGCAGCCAAATCCGGGAAGGACTTCATCACGCTCGGACGAACAGACTAAACTGACCCCGCTTTTGATGCTTGAAAGATCGACGCACGCAAAGTGCGAGTAAAATTCAAGCGTCAGCCTTTGTATTTGCTCCGCCGATAGGGGAAGATTTACAGTATTCTTTGTATCGCACATATTGTTCACCTCATCGGCAGTATTATAGCAAAAGGAGAGAAAAGAAACAAGTTCCCAAAAATCTTTTTAGGTAAGATAACACAAGAAAACAGCAAGTCGCAAGACTTGCTGTTTTCAATTAAATCCGTCCTTTCGGACGGGTGAAATCCACCTTCGGTGGGTGAAACCACTTCGTGATGAAATCCTGCTTCGCAGGATGACGGATTTGATTTCACCGTGAGCGCAGCGAACGATTTCACCAATGGCGTAAGCCTTTGATTTCACCGCGCCGCAAGCGCGATTTCATCTTTGATAAGCGGCACTACCACACTTTTGCGGCTTTGCGAGGGTTCAACTCCTAATGAAAAAGCTGTAAAAAATCCTTTTTGGCAGAATAAGCCATGCTGACAGAATGCCATAGGTATTCTGTTTTTTTGCATCCTATGCCGGCACAATGCCCTCAACGTGTCAATATTGCTTTCCCGATCGCCGCAAAGCTAATCTTCTGCCGCGCGGGGCTTGTAATGCCGTGCGCTTCCCATGCTTATTGCCCGCTTATTCTCTCGCTGCATCTTCTGCCGCGCGGGGCTTGTAATGCCGAGCGATTTCGGATATAATTTGAGTATGATTTATAGAATAACCCAAGGGGAGAGCGATAATGACGATAACTGTAAATAATAAGAAATGCGAACTTGTTTCGGGCAAAACCATACTGGAGTATGCCCGCGAGCTGGGGCTGGACAGCACCGAGCCCGCTTCAAGGCCGCTTGCCGCCATGATCGGCGGGCAGATATTCAACCTGGGCTATGCGCCAAAGCACGAGTGCGAGGTGCGGCTTATCGATTATTCAAGCGAGATGGGCAGGCGCGTGTACGATCACAGCCTGGAATTCATCCTCATGCTTGCCATGCGCAGGCTTTTCCCGAATCGCCGCGCACTGGTGCAGTATCCGCTCGGCGAGGGCGTGTATATACATATCAGGGGCGGCGAATTCACGGATGAGGACGTGCGGCTGCTTAAAGCGGAGATGCACGCCATTGCGAACAGCGGCTATCGCTTCATCAGGCGCAGGCTGAATATAGACGAGGCGCTCGAGTTTTTTGAAAAGGACGGGCAAAAGGATAAGGTGGAGCTGCTGAAATGGCGCAGATTCAATTATTTCGACACCTATTCCTGCCCCGAATACAGCTCCTATATGGATTATTATTACGGCGAGCTTACGCCGGATTCAAGCTATATCAAGGTTTTTGATATCCACAGGCTTGAGGGCGCGCTGGTGCTGCTGCTGCCCTCGCGCTCCGATCCCGCGCTCAGCGCGAAATACGAGCCGAGTCCGCGCATGCTCTCGGTGTTTGAGCAGACGGACGAGTGGGGCAGGCTTATGAAGGCCTCCACGGTCTGCGAGCTGAACCGCCGCGTGGAGGATGGCTCCATACGGGAGCTTGTGCGCATAAATGAAGCGCTGCACGAGAAGAATTACAGCCGCATCGCGGATGAGATAATCAAAAAGGGCGCAAAGGCCGTGATGATCGCTGGCCCATCATCATCCGGCAAAACCACCTCCGCAAACAGGATCGCCACGCAGCTTCGGGCGGACGGGCTGGACCCCGTGATGCTTTCGCTGGACGATTATTATATCGACCGCGACAAGCTGGAGCGCGATGAAAACGGAGAGCTGGATCTTGAGCGGGTGGACGCGCTGGACACCGCAAGGTTTGCGAGCGACCTTCGCATCCTGCTTTCCGGCGGCGAGGCGGAGATACCGCATTTCAGCTTCATCACCCATAAGCGCGAGGGCTATACCCCGCTGAAGCTTTTAAAGGATCAGCCCCTCATCATAGAGGGCATACACGGGCTCAATCCCGTGATGCTGGGCGATATAGACCCGAGCAGCGTTTTCCGCCTCTACGTTTCCGCGCTGCCCACCATCAATATAGACGACCATAACCGCATCCACACCTCCGATCTGCGCCTTTTGAGGCGACTTGTGCGCGACCATGCGAACAGGGGCGCAAGCATGGAGCACACCATCGGCATGTGGCCGAGCGTGCGAAGGGGCGAAGCGCGCTGGATCTTCCCCTATCAGGAAAATGCGGACAGAATAATAAACACCACGCTGCACTATGAGCTTGCCGTGATGAAAAAATACATATACCCGCTGCTGCTCGATGTGCCGCCGGAGAGCGTGCATTACTGCGCGGCAAGGGCGATAGTGAAGTTTTTAAACTACGTGCTTGAGGCGGATATTGAGGACGAGATCCCCCCCACCTCGGTGATAAGGGAGTTCATCGGCGGAAACACCTTTTACCGCAAGGACTGATCGGCGCCGACGGAATGAAAACGCAAAACGGAAAAACGCGGAGCGGGCTTATACGGCTCGCTCTTGCCATGATAATTGCCTTCATCTTTTTGAGCCTCTTCTCAAAAAATTCTTTCCTGTACCCCATGAACGACTGGGTGGACGAGCATTGCTTTTTCACCGTCGGCAGAGCGGTAACGGAGGGGAAGGTGATCTACCGCGATATTTGCGAGCAGAAGGGGCCGGCGGTGTATTTTGCGTTCGCGCTCGCCGCGCTGATTTCCAAAACAAGCTTTTTGGGCGTGTTTTTGCTTGAATGGCTGCTGTTTTCCGCCTTTCTTTACACGGCGGGCGGCTTCCTGACGCTGTATAGGCCCAGCTCCGGCCCTCGCGCAATCGCCGCCGCAATGCTGCTTACCGCGTTTTGCGTCACGGCTTCGATCTCCTTTTCGCACGGGGGCAGCGTGGAGGAGCTGAGCCTTTTTCCGCTCTCGCTTTCGCTTTTGCAGGTGCTTCGCGCCGTGCAAAGGGGGGATGGGGTGAAAAGCGGGCGCGCCGCTCTTGTGGGCGCGTTTGCGGCGACAGCCTTCTGGAGCAAATTCACCATGGCGGGCTTCTTTCTGGGGCTTTGCGCCGCCTATGCCGCGATCGAGCTGAAAAGGGGGGCGGCATCGGGGCTGATTAAAGCCGCGCTTGCGTTCATCTCGGGAGCCGCCGCCGCAACGCTGCCCGTGCTTGCGTATTTCGCGCTGAACGGTGCGATCTCCGATCTTTTTCAAACGTATTTTTATTACAATATAGGACTGTACCCGCAAAACGAGCCGGGCGCGGCGGGCTTTTTCGCTCCGCTTGTGAACGTAATAAAGGGCGCGGGCGCGGGAATGGGCGTAAACTGGCCCTGCACGCTGCTGCTTGCCATAGGCGCGTTCGCATTGCTCCGCGGGAAGGGGCGGCTTTTGCGCCACAGGCGGGAGCTGGCGGTGATATGCGCGTGCATAACGGCGCTTGCCGCATTCACATTTATCGGCGGCAGAAGCTATCTTTCCTATTACGCGCTGATCTTCGATTGCTTCGCTCCGCTCGGCGCCGCCGCCGCGATCGGGCTGCTTGGTGAGCTCCGTTTTTTCAAGCGGCTTGCTTCGGGCGCGCGCACGGCGCTCACGGCCGCCCTTGCGGCGCTGCTTGCCGCCCTTGGGCTGCTTTTGAACAATAATACGTATCTTTTGAAATATAAAAAAGCCGATATGCCGCAGTACAGATTTGCAGGCATTATGAATGAAAAGCCCGGCGCGACCCTGCTGAACTACGGCTTTTTGGACGGCGGCTTTTACTTTGCCTCCGGCATCAGCCCGAGCTGCAAGTATTTTTGCGAGCTGAATCTTGATTTAAGCGAGATGAAAGCGGAGCAGCGGCGCATGGTGGAGCGGCGCGAGGTGGATTTTGTGGTCACAAGGGGCAGAAAGCTTGAAGCGGGCGGCGTTGACTGCGCGGGCTACGAGCTTTGCGCCGAGGCCGCCTTTCCGTTTGAGGGAAAGACCTTCGTTTATTATCTTTACAGGCTGAAATGAGCGCGGGATGGGGCGCAATTTAAAAGCCGCCGTTCCCGCGCTTGGAAAATGGCGGCTCAATACTATCTCGCGTCCAAAGCCCTAATGAAGATTTGCCCTCAGCCGCCGCCCTCGGTTTCCGCGCCGCAGAGTATGCGCCAAAGCTGCGGATCGGGCGTGAAGGGCTCTATCTCCACTCCTGTGTAATAGTGTTTCAGTATTTCACGGTAGTCCGCGCCCTGCTTTGCCATGGCGTTCGCCCCGCATTGGCTCATTCCCACGCCGTGCCCGAAGCCGAGGCAGGAAATTTCCACCCTTTCGCCATCCATGCTGAATTCCATATTGGTGCTTTTCAGCGAAAGCGCGTTTCTGAGCTGCTGCCCGCTCACCACGGTGCCGCCCAGCCGAATGAGCGAAACGCGCCCGCTGTCCGTGCGCTGCCAGATATCCACGTCCGCCTCCGGGTCGCTCATCATCGCGTCCGGAAAGGCGGAATTTATTTTATCCATGAATTCGCGCTTTGAATAGCTCACCGTGCTGTGAAATTCCGGAGAGCTCTCCTCGCCCTCGCTCTCTACGGACACAAGATAGGGCAGGGAAACGGCGAACACCTCCTCGCAGTTTTCGGTTTTTCCGCCGGAGGAGGAGTGGTAAAGCGCCGTCACAAGCTCGCCGCCGCTCGTGAGCACCTCGCCGTCCGTTTCCCGAACGGCCTGCTTTATCTTATTATAATATTCGTCAAAGCGCTCGCCCCAGTTTGCCCGCATCCGCTCGGTTTCTATATACGCCTGGCAGCAGCGGTGGTCCGTGCAAACCGTGTGCCCGCTTTTGCATTTAAGCTCGCCCGTCATGTGCTTTATAGTGAAGGTGCGCGCCGCAACCGCCTGCGCCTTCAGCGCCTCCATGCCGTAGCTTGCGGGCATCTCGGCGGCGGTAACGCCGATAAGGTAATCCTCCAGAGTCAGAGCAAGCACCTTTTCGCCGTCAAATACCCCTATGCGCGTTTCGCTCGCGGCCTGCGCCGGGGGAAGCCCTATGAGGTTCAGCCCGCTTGTGATATTCGGAATAAGGTTCAGAAACGGCGCACCGGGGGCCTTCGGCGCGGAATAGGGCCCCGGCGCGCTTTTTTCCATGGGGATAAAGCGTGCTATCAGGCAGAGCGCAAGCACGAAAAGCGACAGGCAGCGCACAAGTTTTGAACCGTTTGAATGCTTCATGCTTGAAAATATGCCTGCTTTGTCATAATTATGCCATTATCGTACCTAAAAATCCATTGAATAAGGCGGAAGCTCCCTGTATAATATAAAAAACGGGTTTATAGCCCGCGAAGAAAGGTTGATGATAGAATGCTGTTTATAAATCTTGCTCAGGCGGCTTCCGTTTCGAGCGAAGCGGGCTTCTTTTCGGAGTGGCTTGCGGGGCTGAATATCGGAGGGGTGATCCTGCTTCTTGTGGGCATTGCGCTCATAGTGGTTGAAATGCTTATACCCGGCTTCGGCATAGCGGGGCTTTCGGGCAGCGCGGCGGTCGTCGCCGGCCTTATAGTAAGCTCAAACAGCTTCGGCGCGGCAATGTTTTCGCTTGCAATAGTGGTGCTTGTGCTCTGCCTTGCGGCGCTGATAGTGTTTAAGGTGGTTTTCGGAAAGGGGCGGCGAAGCTCCAAGCTTGTGCTAAGCGACAGCATCACCGGCGGCTCCACCGATATTTCCGCGATAGACCCCGCCGAGCTGCTCGGCAAGGAGGGCGTGGCGCTCACGGCGCTTCGGCCTTCCGGCATAGCGATGGTGGACGGCAAACGGCTGGACGTGCTTGCCGAGGGCGAGTTCATCGCCAAGGGCGAGGCGCTCAGGGTGGAGAGCGTTCAGGGCATTCGCATCAGCGTCGTTAAAAAATAATACAGGATGAGCGGAAAAACGGAAAACACCGAAAGAACGGAAAGAACCGACAGGTCCGGCGCAGGCTCCGCAAAAAAGCCCTTTTTCAAAAGCGGGTATTACAGCACGGCCGATATAAACGAGGCTTTGGAAAAGGGGTACGACGAGGGCATGAGCGCAGAGGAGCTGAAAAGGCGGCGCAGGAGGGACTGGATATTCATCCTGATAGGCGTGCCGGCGTTCATAGCGTTCATGTATCTTATAGTGACGGTCCTCCGCTGAAGGCGCAAAAGCCGGCGGCGGTTGAATAGAAATATTTAATAAACAGATATTATATCGGAAAGGGAAAAATCATGCCACAAACTGTAATCACGATCGGAATAATCATCGCGGCGCTAATCTTCCTTATCTTCTTCTTCACCTTCGTGCCGGTGGGTCTTGCCATAAAGGCGAAGGCATCCGGCGTAAAGGTGGGCCTGTTCCAGCTCATCGGAATGCGCATCCGCAAGGTAAACCCCTATAAGATCATCGAGCCGCTCATCAAGGCGACCAAGGCGGGTCTTGATCTGAACGTAAACAAGCTTGAGGCGCATTACATGGCGGGCGGCCATCTGGATATGGTGGTAAACGCCCTCATCGCGGCGCAGCGCGCGGGCATCCCCCTCGATTTTGAGAGCGCCAGCGCCATCGACCTTGCGGGACGCGACGTGCTTGCCGCAGTCAAGATGAGCGTCAGCCCCAAGGTTATAGAAACCCCCGTTATCGCCGCTATCGCAAAGGACGGCATCGAGCTTCGCGCAAAGGCGAAGGTCACCGTGCGCGTGAACGTGGATCGCCTCGTCGGCGGTGCGGGCGAGGAAACCATCATCGCCCGTGTTGGCGAGGGCATAGTTACCACCATCGGCTCCTCCCAGAGCCATAAGGACGTGCTTGAAAACCCCGATTCCATCTCCCAGACCGTGCTTGGCAAGGGTCTTGACAGCGGCACCGCGTTTGAGATCCTTTCCATAGATATTGCGGACGTGGACGTGGGCGTGAACGTTGGCGCAAAGCTTCAGATCGACCAGGCGGAGGCGGATAAGCGCATCGCCCAGGCGAAGGCGGAGGAGCGCCGCGCAATGGCCGTGGCTCAGGAGCAGGAAAACAAGGCGGAGGTGCAGGGCATGCGCGCCCGCGTTATCGAGGCCGAGGCTCAGGTTCCGCTTGCCATGGCGGAGGCGTTCAGAAAAGGCAATCTCGGCATCATGGATTACTATAAAATGAAAAACATGATGGCGGATACCGAAATGCGCGAATCCATCGGCAAAACCACGAGCGGTGAAACCGAGAATAAATAATGCGCTGCGGCTTGCCGCATGAAAGGGGGTGCCGCATTTGGAAGGTATAGCAGTACTGTTTGTGGTGGTATTCATAGTATCCTCCATAGTGAACGCGGCCAGAAACGCAGCAAAGGGCAGCGGCGGATCGGGAGGCGGAGTGAATCCGGGCTCCGCAAATGCAAACAGGCCCCAGAGGCTGGGCGCCTACACGGGCTCCGCCACAAGCGAGCAGCGCGCAAGGCTTGAGCAGCTCCGCAGGCTGCAGCAGCAGCGGCAGACGGCGGCGCAGGGTATGCAGCGTGAAGGCTTGCAGCGCGAAGAGATCCAGCGCCCGCAGAGCGCATCCGGCGCAAGAGCCCTTGATGCTTATGCCGAAAAGCCCGTTTATCCTCACGAAACCGAGGATTGCGGCGGCGGCAGCATTCACGATGGCTACCATGAGGGCACGGTGCGCAGGCCGGCTCCCGCTTCAAGCGCGGAGGGCAGGCAGGGAAAGCAGGGCAGCGCGATTACCGAGGGCAGCGTGACCGAGCTTTACAGAAAGGATTACGCCAAGTCCCGGGAGGAAACTCCCGCAGGGACGATGCCATCCGCAGGAGGCGCAAAGCCCGCGCAGGGCGTTCAGAGCGCTCGAAGCGCAAGGGCGGCGCAGGGCGTTCAACCCGCCGCAGCCGGGGAAGAAAGCGGAGCGGACAGGCTTGCAAAGGCGATTTCGGGCAGGCCCGCCGCGGTGCAGGGGCTCATCTGGGCCGAGGTGCTTGGAAGGCCGCTTTCGGATAATTGATACCGGTCTGCCCCCGGGTGCGCTCGGGCGGCAGGGTAGTATAAAAACCGTTTCAGGTCGGTTTTGGGAAGGGCGTTTCGCATAGGTGCGGAACGCCCTTCAAGTTTGCCGATGCGATCAGCGTAAAAAACAAAGTATAAAATATAAAAGTATATTGCGGAAAAATATTGACCGAATCGGAAAAAAGTGTTATAGTTCTTTCGTTAAACTCATGATTTGGGCGAAACATTAACAAACGGCTGTGTGTTTTTGAATTTTCCCGATTATACGCTTGAATACAAGAGCAGATGCCGCTGTTTTCGGAGGTAAACTCTATGTTTAAATATTACTCCCCTGTTGACGATGCGATAGTGTTCTTCACTTCCAAGGTCAATAAAAGCATGACCAACGCGGATCTGCTGAGGAATCTCAATAAGAATTATCCCACGGTTGAAAAAAAGCTTGAGCGCCTGCTCAAACCGTCCATCGAGCTTGAAAAAAAGCTCAGCTCGGCCATAAAAACCATAGATGCGGACTATGAATTTCTTTTCAAGCTCGACGAGAGCGTGGACGGCATTCTGACGCATCTTTTCAATCCGGCGTGGCTCCTGTTCAGCTATTGCTCGGGCAGGGGAGAGTTTTCTTCCGATCTGAATACCTGCATCAGGAATCTTCACGCGCTGCCCCAGCATAAAAGGGACGTGCTTTTCCTCAGCTATATGTCGGATTTGGAGGTGTTTGAGGATATAAGCATGATCCCCAAGGTGAGCGAGCAGGAGTGCGGCCAGCTTATCGAAACCATGCGCACCCTCAAAATGGAGCCCTCCGTCAGAACGAGGCTCATTGAGCTGTACGTTAATTTCGATGAATACGTTTCCCGTCTCGGCACCATCCTCAAGCCTGCGGTGGACGTGATAATTGCAAACGAGGCCATCTATGCGGAGGATCTTCGCAAAAATGAGGCGGAGATAGACGCGCTGGGCGGTCTGCGCGGAGTGGTGAAGCAGAAATACAGCTTTGCCATGAAGGACGGCATCGCGGAGCGCCTGCATATCTGCGTGCTCATTCCGAACGACGCCAGCATGAGGGACGATGTAAACGACAATGTGGATGCGTTCTTCGGTCTGAATATACTCGAGCTGGTGGACGTTCTTTATTCCGGCCGCGAAAATCAAAAGCTCTCCACCATGTTTAAAATGCTTTCCGATGAAACCAGGCTTGAAATACTGCATTCCATCTGCAAAAAGCCGATGTACGGGCTTGAGCTTGCGGAGCAGTTTTCCATCTCCGCGCCCACCGTTTCATACCACATGCGCAAGCTGGGCATGGGCGGCTTCACCGAAAGCTATTTCGACGGCGGCCGCACCTATTACCACGCCAACATGGAGAATATCAAAAAATTCGTGAAGAGCTTTGAGGACTTTTTAACCAGCGAGTCCGATAAAAAATAAGCCTGCGCCTTTTGCAGAGCCTTCGATAATTCGATTCATAAGACCCGCCGATCCGCTCGGCGGGCCGTTTCTTTGCCGCGCGGTTTTCCTCCCGCGCGGTTTTTCTATCCGCGAAGCAAAAAAACCCGGGCCTCCGTGGGGAAGCCCGGGTGAAAAAGTCGGTTTAAATTCAGGTTAAATCGGATCAGACGATGCCCTGAGCCATCATAGCGTCCGCAACCTTCTTGAAGCCCGCAAGGTTCGCGCCGGCAACGAGGTTGTAGCCAAGACCGGCTTCCTCGGCGGCTTCCTGGGAAGCCTTGTGGATGTTGATCATGATGTTGTGGAGCTTGGAATCAACTTCCTCGGCGCTCCAGGCAAGACGCTCGGAGTTCTGGCTCATTTCGAGACCGGAAACCGCAACGCCGCCCGCGTTGACCGCCTTGGAGGGAGCCACGATCATGCCGGGCTGCTTCATCATGTAGAAGAGAGCATCGTTGGTGGTGGGCATGTTCGCAACCTCGATATAATACTTAACGCCGTTGGCAACGATCTTCTCGGCGGACTCCATGAGCACGTCGTTCTGCATCGCGCAGGGCATAACGATATCGACCTTGCGGCCGAAGGGCTTCTCGCCGGGGAAGAACTGAACGCCGAACTTGTCCGCGTAATCCTGAACGCGGTTGCGGCGGGAGTTGAGCATCTCAACCATGTAGTTGATCTTCTCGTCGGTGGTGATTCCGTCGGGATCGTAGATGTAGCCGTCGGGACCGGAAAGGGTAACTACCTTGCCGCCCAGCTCGGCAGCCTTCTTGGTCACGCCCCATGCAACGTTGCCGAAGCCGGAAACCGCGATGGTCTTGCCCTTGATGGTGTCGTTCTCATGCTTGAGAACCTCGCAGAGATAGTACACAGCGCCGAAGCCGGTCGCCTCGGGACGGATCAGGGAGCCGCCGAAGCTGAGGCCCTTGCCGGTGAGAACGCCGTTTTCGTAAGCGTTGCGGATCCTCTTGTACTGGCCGAACATATAGCCGATCTCACGGCCGCCAACACCCATGTCGCCCGCGGGAACGTCCACGTTGGGGCCGATATGGCGCTGGAGCTCGGTCATGAAGCTCTGGCAGTAACGCATGATCTCGCCGTCGCTCTTGCCGGTGGGATCGAAGTCGGAGCCGCCCTTACCGCCGCCCATGGGGAGGGAGGTGAGGCTGTTCTTGAAGGTCTGCTCAAAGCCGAGGAACTTCATGGTGTCAAGAGAAACGTTCTTGTTGAAGCGGATACCTCCCTTGTAGGGGCCGATAGCGCTGTTGAACTGAACGCGGAAGCCGCGGTTCACCTGAACCTTGCCCTCGTCGTCGACCCAGGGTACGCGGAACTCGATAACGCGCTCGGGCTCGACCATACGCTCGAGAAGGCTTGCAGCCTCATACTCGGGATGCTTTTCGATCATGGGCTCGAGGGAACGAAGAACCTCTTCAACGGTCTGGATGAAAAGGGGCTCATGCGCGTCGCGTGCGCGAACCTTCTCGATAACTCTTTCGATGTAGGCGTTCATTTGAAAATCCTCCAAGTGAAATATAATGATTTTCTGCCGGTTTGCCGGCGCGGCGGAAAGCCGTATTGCGGCAATACCAACCTGATATAATGATAAATCCGCGAAGCCACAAAGTCAACAGTTATTGGAAAATATACTTAAATAATTTGCGTTTTTTGCCCCCTGAGCGCGATTTGCGCTCCCCCTTTGCCCCCGTCCGAAGGAGGGCTTTGCCGTTTGCAGGAGGCCCTGCCGCCCGGCGCGGAGCGGCCCAACGCCTTTTCACGCCAAAAAAGGGCATTTCACGGCAAAGCGGTTGACAAAGGGCGGAAAGCTGATATACTCTTGAATATATAAAACGAACTATGCTGAAACGGCAAAGGGTGATTTTATGAGTGAAAATGCTTTGGGCAATATGATCCGCGAAATGCGAAGGCGGGCGAATCTGACGCAGGAGCAGCTTGCAAGCGGGATCTGCTCCGCGGTTTCCATATCCCGCATTGAAAACGGCGCTCAGATGCCCTCGGGCAAGGTGCTGAACGCGATCCTTTCGCGGCTTGGCACAAGCACCTACCGCATCTGCGATGTGCATTATAAATCCGAAACCCAGCTTGAGTTTGAAAAGGCAGCCGATACCGCCGCCATGCACATAAAGCAGGGCCGGTATGACGAGGCGGAGCGGGTTTTGGAGGGCCTTCGTGAGCAGGCGGGGGAAAACGCGCTGAACAGGCAGTATTTCATGCTGCTTGAGGCGTCGCTTTCCGTCTATCGCGGCAGGCCGGAGGAGGCGATACCGCAGCTTGAGGCCGCGTTTCGGCTCACAAAGCCGGATGTGGAGCCTGCGGCTGTTCGCGGCGTTTTGCTGACCTACCGTGAGGCGAATATCATCAGCATTTTGAGCGTTGCAAATTTCAACAGCGGCAGCGAGCTTCGCGCGATAGAGCTTTCAAAAGCGCTGGTGGAGTCCTTGGAGGCGCATGATTCCGCGCTGAAATTTTATAACACCATAAAGATCAACGCGGCGGGCAATCTTTCGCAGCTTCTTGAAAAGCAGGGCTGGTATAACGAGGCGCTGAAATATATCGAAAAGGCGGAGCGCTTCTGCATTCTGTACGAGGAGCATTCGCTTTTGCCGGAGATACTCTATTTTAAGGCAAAGGCGCTGCACAATACCGGAAACGATGCGGAATGTATCAGAATATTGAAAATCATTCTGCCATATATGGAGCTGATAAACAAAACCGAACCGGCAAAGCTTGCGCGAAGGCTCCTGAATAAGCTTGAGGGCGGCGATAATGCGGAGCAGAACGCGGAACGGAATGCGAAAGCTTAACATTCGGCTTGGCATTTAACTTAACATTTGATGTAAGTTTTAATTTAACATGATGCGATATGGTTTTTGGGCGGAGCTTGATATATAATGACTGCGAGGGAGAGCAGGCTTGAGGGAGCTTGGCCGGAGGGAGCGCACGCAGACAGCGCGAATAGCGCGAATAAGCAAATATAAGTTTTCTGCAAAATTCCGCGCGAAAACAGATCGCTTTCACACCGATCAGAGTATAATAACAATTGGATTATTAAAACCAAGGAGGGTTTTTTATGATGAAAAAACTGAAAAAAACGATTTCCCTTTTCGTCCTTGCCGCGCTGCTGCTTGTGACGGCGGCACCGTTGGGCACGATGAGCAAGGCCGAAAACAAAACCGTTGGCAACGAGCTTCACGCGGATAAGCATTTTCGCTTTCCGGAGGGCTACAATGAAAACGATTGCGGCAAAATTGCGGCCTTTCTTGAACAGCTGACAGGAGATGGCTTGAAGAACGGTGAAAAGCTGAGCGACAACTATGATGCGAACGATCCCGAAACATGGGGAACATATTTGGCAGTAGATGATATGGGGTATACCACGGAGTATCCGCGCTTCTTATTTGAAAATGTGCAGGGAGAACTGCGAGTGACCCATATTTTGCTGAATGACTGCAATTTGAGCGGAGAGCTTGATCTTTCAGACTGCACAGCTCTTGAATGGCTGCATTGTATTGGAAATTTGTTCACAGCTTTAAGCGTTTCGGACTGCATTTCGCTTGTTGATTTAGAATGCGCCTTTTCTGCTGTAAATGCGCTTGATGTTTCGGGCTGTACTTCGCTTGAGAATCTAAACTGCACGGATGCAAAACTAACCGCACTCGATATTTCGGACTGCACCTCGCTTAGTTCGCTGGACTGCTCCGCGAATAGGCTTACGCAACTTGACACTTCAAACAATGCCCAACTTGCAACCTTGCGTTGTATGTATAATTATTTCTCTGAACTTGATTTCACATCCAACCCTTTGCTGCCGATAGATGCCGTTATTGCCGTTGGAAACGGCACGATAGGCTATCAGTATGATGATGGCTGGGAGGTCAATGCGGTGTATGCTTCGCCGTATACCGATGCCGAGTTTACGGGCTGGCATGATGCCAATGATAGCTTTGTAGGAATGGGCTTTGAATTTGAGCAGGTAAACGGAACAAACTGGAGCTATGATTGCAGTGAATCACCGGAGTTGAGCATGTTTTACGCAGTTTTCTCCGGCGGCACCCCGCCTCAGCCCACCATGCTCGGCGATGTTGACGGCAACGGCAGCATAACCATAGCGGATTCCATACTGGCCCTTCGCCTTTCCCTCGGGCTTGCGGACGGGGAGGGCATTTATCCCGAAAACGCGGATGCGGACGGCAGCGGCAGCGTTACCGTTGCGGACGCTATAATCATCGCCCGCATGGCGCTCGGAATTTGGGAGCGGCATGAATAGAATAGTCCAACCAAATAAAGAAAGTGAGTGCAAATAGCCAACTCAAGCGCGAAATGCCGCCCGAGAGCGGCATTTCGCGCATATTGAAATAATAAATTTTGTTCGATCAGACGCATAAAGCGCATACACGCTTTGCGGCTCAAAACGCATACTCGCTTCGGCGGCGGTAAGACGGATTCACGCTTTACGGCGAGTGGTGCCTCACGTGCTTATCTTCTCAAGTATGCCGTTTGCATAGGCAAGGAAGATGCCGTAATTCGTCATGGGAACGCGCTGCGCCTTCGCGCGGTCGATGCGCGAGAGCACATATTTGCGGTTGAACATACACGCGCCGCACTGGATCACAAGCTGATAGGGGGAGAGGTCATCGGGAAAATCCGTGCCGCCGAGGATGTCTATTTTGATGCCTTCGCCGGCAAGCTTTTTCAAAAGCCTTGGCAGCTTCACGCGGCCAATATCCTCCGTTTGCGGGGCGTGGGAGCAGCATTCGGCGATCAGCACGCGCGAATTCTCGTTTAGCTGCGGAATTATTTTCGCGCCCTCCATGTAATATTCCATATCGCCCTTGAGCGCAGCGAAAAGCACGGAAAACGAGGTGAGGCGGCTTGCCGCCGGCTTTTTTTCGTAAACCTCGCCGAACGCCTGCGAATCGGTGATTATGAGCGAGGGCGGCTCCTTCAGCGCAGAAAGCGCCGCCTCCATGCCTGCGGGCGTGCAGCCTATCACCGTGCAGCGGTTGTCCAATAGGTCGCGTATCGTCTGCACCTGCGGCAGTATCAGCCTGCCCTTGGGCGCGGAGGCGTCCTGCGGCATAACCAGCAGCACCGTGTCGCCTTCCTTCACAAGCGCACCCGTGATGGAGGGCAGCTCGAAGCCCTCCGGCAGCAGCCTGATGAGCTCCGCTATAAGCGTTTCACGCGAGGCTTTATCGAAGGGGTCGAGCTCAACGGGCTCTATGCTCAGCTCCTTTTTTAGCCGCGCCCTGAGCGCGTCCTTATCGCCGTCCGTCCTGCCTATAAGGGGCAGGACGGGCGTTTTTTTCGCCGCAAAGCCCTTATAGCGCCTTATATCCTCCTCCGTGTCGGAATCGGAAAAAAGCAGCACGGCAATATCCGCCTTCTCCGCCGCCCTGTCGGTTTTTTCAACGCGCAGCAGCCCAAGCTCGCCCTCGTCGTCGTACCCCGCCGTGTCCGTAAGCACGCAGGGGCCGAGCTTTGGCAGCTCCATTGGCTTATTAACGGGGTCGGTGGTGGTGCCCTTTACGGCGGAAACTATCGTCACCTCCTGCCCCGCAAGCAGGTTCACAAGCGTGGATTTGCCGCTGTTGCGCGCGCCGAAAAAGCCTATGTGCAGGCGGCTCGCGGAAGGGGTCTGATTCAATCCTGTCATATCATTTCCTCAATTTTTTACGCAGAAATTCTGATATTAACGCACAGATCCGGCTGATATTGCAGAAATTCGGCTGATACCGCACAGATCCGGCTCAAAACCTGAAATCTCTTTCACCCTGCGCTATCTTCACAAGCCTTTCGGCGGCGATGAAGCGCACCTTGTCGCTTGCAACGTTTTTCATTTCGGCCTCGATAAGCCTTTCGCCCACCTCGCGCGTTTTGGGCGAAGCGTAGTCCGTCAGATATTCCTTCAGAGTCATAAGCGCGTTCGGCTGGCAGCAGTTCTGTATCTGCCCGCTCTTGCACAGGCTCATGAACCGGTCGCCCGTGCGCCCCTCGCGGTAGCAGGCGGTGCAGAAGGAGGGGATATAGCCAAGCTCCATCAGCCAGCGCACCACCTCGTCCAGCGTGCGGTTGTCGCTCACGTCGAACTGCTCGCTCTTTTCGTCCTCCGGCTCGTCCTCGGCATAGCCGCCAACGCTCGTTCTGGACGCGCCGCTTATCTGGGAAATGCCCAGATGCAGCAGCCTTTCGCGCACCTTTTTATTTTCGCGGGTGGAGATTATCATGCCGGTGTACGGCACGGCGATGCGGATGCAGGCGGTGATCTTGGCAAAGGTGTCGTCGTCTATGCCGTTGTCAAACACGTTCGGGTCTATGTCGTCCGCACGCTTGATCCTCGGAACGCTTATCGTGTGCGGGCCAACGCCGTAGGCAGCCTCAAGATGCTCCGCGTGCATCAAAAGCCCGGCGAACTCGTAGCGGTAAAGCTCCAGCCCGAAAAGCACGCCAAGTCCAACGTCGTCTATGCCGCCCTGCATGGCGCGGTCCATCGCCTCGGTGTGGTAATCGTAATTATGCTTGGGTCCGGTGGGATGCAGCTTTTCATAGCTCTCCTTATGGTAGGTTTCCTGAAAAAGGATATAGGTGCCAATGCCCGCGTCGCGCAGCCTGCGGTAGTTTTCAACCGTGGTCGCGGCTATGTTCACGTTCACGCGGCGGATGGCGCCGTTCTTGTGCTTAATTGAATATATGGTTTTTATGGATTCCAGAATGTATTCTATCGGGTTATTCACGGGATCCTCGCCCGCTTCGAGCGCAAGGCGCTTATGCCCCATGTCCTGAAGCGCGGTCACCTCGCGCACTATGTCCTCCTGCGTGAGCTTTTTTCGGGCAATATGCTTGTTTTGATGATGATAGGGGCAGTAAACGCAGCCGTTCACGCAGTAGTTTGAAAGATAGAGCGGCGCAAACATCACTATGCGGCTGCCGTAAAAATCCTTCTTTATCTGCTCGGCAAGGCGGTACATCCGCTCGGTGCGGTCGGGCAGCTCGCAGGCAAGCAGCACGCTTGCCTCGCGGTGGGAAAGCCCCTTGCGGCGCTCCGCTTTTTCAAGGATGGAGTCGATAAGCGCGGCGTTGGCCTTGTTTGCGTCCGCATAGGCAAGGGTGTCCAGTATCTCCTGATGGTCTATAAACTCGGTTGCTTTTTGAGATTTGGGGTTATACATTTTTTTACGTCCTTTCTTCGGGGTCAGGCGCACCTTCCCCCTTAGCTGAATTTTTTATGTTTTATTATTAAAGAAAGTTTGTTATACAGCGTAATTTTATTACACTTTTTTATCCGTCAGCTTGCTGTCGCCGCGCACGAAGGCGATCTCACAGCCGATCCTCTCAAGCCGCGCTTCAAGGTCGTTCAGGCTCTGCGCCGCCTCGCTGCCGGTGTAAAGCTTGTTGTCATACAAAGAATACTTTGCGCGAACGTCGGCGGGGGAGAGGTTCGGCATACACACGTTCGCTCCCGCCAGCATCCCCATCTCGCGCCCGGCGGGGTGTATCGTGCCGAGGGCGGTGGTGGCGGGCAGCAGCACCTCCGGCAAAAGTATGCGCACCATGCTCAGCATGAAAAGCGTTTGCTCAAAGCTGCCTGCCCTTTCGCCTGCAAAGGGCGTATCATGCGCGGGGATGAACGGGCCCAGGCCCACCATCTGCGGGCGAAAATCGCGGATGAAAACGAGATCCTCGGCAAGCGTTTCGTGCGTTTGAAACGGGGAGCCGATCATCATTCCGCAGCCCGTTTGATACCCGAGCGCGCGCAGGCTTTTCAGGCATTCCATGCGGCTTTCAAGCTTCATTTCATTAGGGTGCAGCCTTGAATAATGCGCCGCGTTCGCCGTTTCGTGCCGCAGCAGATACCTGTCCGCGCCCGCCTCGCGCCAAAGGGCGTAGGTTTCCCTGCCGTGCTCGCCAAGCGAAAGGGTCACGGCGCATTCGGGGTAATTCCGCTTTATTTCGCGCACTGTATCGGCCACTCTTTCGGGAGTGAAACAGGCGTCCTCGCCGCCCTGCATCACGAAGGTGCGAAAGCCGAGCGCATACCCCTCGGCGCAGCAGGAGAGTATCTCGTCCTTATCGAGCCTGTACCTTGAAACGGTCGGATTGCCGCGCCTTATGCCGCAGTAAAGGCAGTTGTTTTTGCAGTAATTGCTTATCTCTATAAGCCCGCGAACGTATACCGAATTGCCGTAGTGCTTTTGCTTCAGCTCAAGCGCTTTTTTTGCAAGCTTTTCCCGAAGCGCCGAAGCCGCTTCCTTCTCAAGCTCCCTTTCGGCGCGAATAAGCAGGGCAAAATCGCCCCGGGTAAGCTCCGCGCCGCCGCGATCGGTCAGCCGCTCCGCAAGCTCGAATGCGCTTTTTTCAAGCTCGTTTGGCTTCATTTGATCTTGGAATACACGGCGGAGGTGGAAACGCCGTCCAGCATTCCGATTTTGCCGGAAAGGGTCGACACAACGTCCGCAGGCGCGTCCAGCACCACCGAGATGATGTTCACGCCGCGCTTATGGTAGGGTATGCCCATGCGGCCGATAACGTATTCGCCGTAACGGTGCAGTATCGCGTTCAGCTTCTCAACCGAATCCGGATTCTCAACAACTATGCCGAGCTGAGCTACGCGGGTTTCTGTGGTTTCCATAATTCTTTCTCCTTGAACTGAAATACTGTCGTTTTTTCAGACCCATCTCCCGCCTGCGCAAATAAAAACCGCGCTCCATGAAGAAGCGCGGAAAAAGCACGATAAACGCCCGCCGAAGCGGTTTCGTATTCCACAGCCCCTTCAATCAGAAATCCCGCTTAAACAAGCCGAAAATCTTTACGTCGGAAAACCGGTCGATTGTATCACGCTGCCTGCCGTTGGGAAAAGAATTTTTGTTAAAACCTCGCCCCTTCGGTGCGGCAGCTACGTTAAGATGAGTATAACAGAACCGGAGGGGAAAAAGCAAGCCCCGCCGGTATCGAAAAATAAATATAATTTATTCGCTGAAGCATTGGCGCTAAAGTACGGGCGTTAAAGCATTGGCTCTAAAGCATGGGCGTTAAAGCCTCGCCCTGCGCTTTTCGATAAGCGCCTTCACTATGATAAACGTGAATGAAAGCAACATGAACAATGCCGCCGAACGATAAACGATCCGCACGAAGAATATAAACGGAATGCGTTCGCCGCCCGCGATCAGATCGAATATAAAGAATACCGCCGCAAGTAAGAGCCCGAGAAACAGCCCGCATGCGAGCAGCATACCGAAGGCGAAGAAAAACGCCGTGCCGCCGCCTCCATTCAGCTTCAGCTTTTTCTGCTTCAAAAACCGCTTATCGGGCTTTTGACCCTCCGCGAGCGCGAGCGCGCAGTCAAGATAGGGGCGAAGCTTCTCAAATGCCTGCTCCGCGCTTGAAACATAGGCGCATTCTGCGGCATCGGGCTCGTTCGGATCGCGGTAAACCCCCTGCTTTTCCTCGTTGAAAGCCAAATCCTCCGCCCAAAGCATTTTTTCCTTCAGCGCGGAATCCCAGAATATGGAGCTTGGAATAATGCCGTATTCTCCGAAAATATCGAAGCTGTCCGCCGGATGGTCGGCTGCGATTATCCTCTGCCCCTTCTGCTCATAATAGATGCCCCTCGTGCGAACCTTGCCGTTCTTCACCATGGCGCGAAGCGCGGAAAGCATGGTGCGCATGATAAGCTCGTCGGTCGAACAGCCGGCGCAGATATTGACCCTTATACCCCCTATGCACCTCGCACCGCGCTTTTCATACGTCCCTTTTTCCCTGACGGCATAGCCGCGCTCGGCAAAATAGGAGCCTATCAGCGCATACAGCTCCTTTTCATGCGCTTCGTATCTCCTATACTCGGCCTGAATGCGCTCGTGATCCGCCTGAAGATACGCACGAACCTCCGCAAGTATGGCTTCGGCGGGCTTGTCCTCCTGCTCAAGTATACCTATAACGGCCTTCAAAGCCTCGTCGCCGGCTTCGCCCGTGTGCTGCAGCGTGTCCTTCGTGCTGCCGATTATATCATATAGGGCTTTTGCTCGGCTCTCGGCGTCAAGCCGCTCAAGTCCGTCCGTTGAGCATTCCGTGTATATCCATTCGATAGTGCTTTTATCCATAGACCTCCGATAGTTGATTCAAACGGTCAAATCCCTTCTCCATTCCGGCGGCTCGCCGTCGTCACCCCAGTATTCGTCGAGGCGGACTATTCGCTCATCTCGATCAAGCGTGATAAACGAGCAGCAATGGAATGAAAGGGAAGGATCGTCCCTTGAAAAGACCCTTGCCGCCGCGATAACGGTATTTCCAATGCGGTATTCGCGCTCGAGCTCGCCCCGCCACTGCCCGGGGTAATCGCAGTTGGCGTGAATAAACCCGTCGAGCGTGAAGCTTTCGCGGGTATTATGCCAAAAAACATTCGCCTTTTCATGGAAAAAGGGTCGCAAAGCGGCGGCGTCCTTGGAGATCACCGCCGCAAAATACGCTTTTAATGAAAATTGGTTTTTCATTATTGGATTACACCACTACGCCCTTGCGCAGGATCATCGGATAGCTGTCGTACCCCGCGAGCCTTCTGCCGCCGAGCACCTGGCAGCCCTTGTCCAGCACCATATAGTCCAGATCGCAGCCCGGGTTTATGATGGAGGCCTGCATTATGATGCTGTTTTTTATACGGGCGCCCCTGCCGACCTGCACGCCGCGGAACAGAATGGAGTTTTCCACCTCGCCCTCGATCCTGCAGCCGTCCGCCACTATGGAATTTCTCGCGCAGCCGCCGCCGATGTAGCTTGCCGGCACCTCGTCCTTCACCTTGGTGTAGATCGGGTGATCGGGGTTGAAAAGATCCGCCGCCACCTCCGGCTTCAGCAGGTTCATATTGTGCCTGTAATACTGCATCACGGAGTTGAGGCGGGCAACGTAGCCGTCGTACCTCCAGCCGTGGAACTTGAATTTATGCTGATTCTTCACAAGCACGCCCTGCATGAAATCAAATTCGCCGTGCGCCGCCGCGTCCTCCACAAGGTATTCAAGCAGCGTCCTGTCCATCACGTAGGCGTCGCAGCCCGTGAGCGGGGTGCCGGGATTGAGCGGGTTGAAGGTCAGCTCCGTTATCCTGCCCGTTTCGTCCACCTTGAGGCGCAGATCGTCGTACTGCTCGCTGCGGTCGAAGCTGTTTTGGGATTCGTCGCTGTACATTATGGTGATGTCCGCGCCGGTGTCGATATGCTGCCGGATCATCTCGGAATAGTCGGTGTTGTATATGGTGTGGCTGCCGGTCAGCACCACGCAGCGCTGATTGTTGCGCCGCACGTAGCCCAGCACGGAGCGGATGGCGTCCACCGTGCCGCGGTAAACGCCCGTGTTGTCCTTCGTTACGAACGGGGGAAGGATGAAAAGGCCGTCGCGCTTTCTGTGCAGATCCCACTCCTTGCCGCTGCCGAGGTGATCCATAAGCGAATGATAATTCCTCTGCGCGATAAGCCCCACGCTTGAAATGCCGGAATTTACCATGTTTGAAAGCACGAAGTCTATGGCGCGGTATCTGCCGCCGAACGGCACCGCCGCCACGGAGCGCGAGAAGGTAAGCTCCCGAAGCTGGGCGTTCGCCTCGCCCGTGTATATAAGCCCGAATGCGTTGTTTGTCATGGTTTTCTTCGCCTCCCACCGTCAGTTCCCGCCGTTTGCGGGGTCGAATCTTATCACCTTGCCCACCGGCACGCGCTCGCCCTCCCGAATGCTCATGGAGTTTGCAACGAGGGTTATATCGCCCGTGAGCCTTGTGTCGTACGGCGCGTCGTCCGGCAGCCTCTCGCAGCCGATCAGCGCGCCCGCGCCTATGCGCACGTGCTCGCCGATTATCGCCTTTTTTATCACGGCGCCCGCGCCTATTAAGGTGTTCGGCATTATCACTGAATCCTCTATCACCGCGCCGCTCTCCACCCGGACGCCCTCGAAAAGCACGCTCTTTTTAACGCTGCCGTGAACCGCGCAGCCCTCGGACACGATGCTGTTTTCAACCTGCGCGTCCGCGCCCATGTAATGCGGGGGCATGATTGGGCTTCTTGAATAGATGCGCCATTCCTTGTCGTAAAGATTGAACTGCGGCGAAAGCCCCAGCAGATCCATATTCGCCTCCCAAAGGCTTGCGATCGTGCCCACGTCCCGCCAGTAGCCGTGAAACTCCCATGCAAACACCTTTGCGCCGCCGTTTATCATGGCGGGGATCACGTTTTTGCCGAAATCGTGCTCGCTTTCAGTTTTATGGGTGTCCTCCACGAGGTATTTTTTTAAAACGTCCCTGCTGAAAACGTATATGCCCATGGAGGCCTTGGTGCTCTTGGGCTCCTTCGGCTTTTCCTCAAATTCGACTATCCTGCCGGAATCGTCCGTGTTCATTATGCCGAAGCGGTGCGCCTCCTCAAGCGGAACGTCCAGCACGGCGATGGTGGCGTCCGCACCCTTGGCGATATGTATCTCCAGCATTTTGGAGTAGTCCATTTTATAAATATGGTCGCCCGAAAGTATAAGCACGTATTCGGGGTCGTATTGCTCTATAAAGGGCAGATTCTGGTATATGGCGTTCGCGGTTCCCGAATACCATTCGCCGCTCTGCTCCCTCACGTACGGGGGAAGCACGAAAACGCCGCCGTTCATCCTGTCCAGATCCCAGGCCTGTCCGCTTCCGAGATAGGCATTGAGCGCAAGCGGCTCGTATTGGGTGAGCACGCCCACGGTGTCTATCCCCGAATTAACGCAGTTGGAAAGCGGAAAATCAATGATGCGATACTTTCCACCGAACGGCACGGCGGGCTTTGCCATGCTCTTTGTGAGCTCGCCAAGCCTGCTGCCCTGCCCGCCCGCAAGCAGCATTGCAACTATTTTCTTTCCCGGCATAAAATAACCTCCTTGAGCCGCCGAACGCAGCGCGGCGGCAAGTTGAATATATTTATATTGTACCAAATTTTTTGAAAAGCGCAAGGGCTTTTTCGTTTTTTGTGCAAAAGCGGGAGGATTCGACGGCTTCGGACGGGCTTTTTTTCCGTGTTCTTGGGCTTTATCCGCGAAAAACAGCATTTTGGAATATGCCGGGGAGCGCCAGCGCCGAACCGCCGATGACGCAAAGTGTTAATAAGCCCTGCTATTGAAAATCGGCGCATTAAATAGTATAATGTATTTGTGGAATTATACGCATACGCGCCGCCTGCCGATCTGAAAGCAGTGAAGGGGGCGGAGCGTTTTGGGGCGCGGGGGCGCCCGTGGAGAAGTATAGATGCGAAGAAACGCCGCAAATAAAAAACCGCTTATAATCACGGCCGCTGCCGCGGCGCTGCTGCTTCTGCTCGTTTTGCTGGGCAGGGGCGGGCGCGCCGGCTTTGTTGAAAACGCGGCGGGCACCGTGCTTGCGCCGATTCAGAAGGCGGCCTCCGCCGTTACGGGCGCTGTGGGCGGCTTTTTCAGAAATCTTTTCAACACAACGGATGCGGATATTGAAAACGCAAAGCTCAAAAGCGAGCTTGCGCTGAAAAACCGCAGCCTTATGGAGCTGGAGGAGCTTAAAAAGGAAAACGAGCGCCTGCGCGCGCTGCTCGATTTTTCAAGCTCCGCCGGAATAGAAAGCTTCGTCACCGCCCGCGTTATCGGAAGATCCCCCGGGGTGTATTTCCGCGTGTTCACTCTGGATGCGGGCAGGGCAAAGGGCGTGGACGTGAATATGCCCGTGGTCTGCCCCGAAGGGCTGGTGGGCATAGTTACGGAGGTCGGCTCCGGCTGGTGCAAGGTAACCGCCGTGGCGGATTCCTCCGTTTCCGTTCCCGTGATGGTGGAGCGAACCCGGGATACCTGCATAGCGCGCGGCGTTTTGAACGCTTCGGGCGATCAAAACCGCATGGAGCTGCACTATCTTCCGGCGGATCGCAGCGACCTTGTGCCGGGGGATGCGCTCATCACAAGCGGCATCGGCGGCGTGTACCCAAAGGGGCTGCGCCTCGGCGTGGTGACGGAGGTTATGACCGGGGAAAAGAGCGGGGTGAACGCATATATCGCGCCCTCCGCCGATTTTGCGCACCTTGAGGAGCTTATGATAATCACTCGGGGAGGTGAAAACGGCTGATGCGAAGGGCCCTGCTTGCGCTCTGCGTGGTTTTCGCGGCGCTGCTCGATTATTTCATACTGCCGCTCATCCTTCCCGCACGCATTCTGCCGGATATTATGATAGCCCTGCTCGTTTCGCTCGGCGTGCTCACGGGGCTTCTGCCGGCGGTGCCGATAGCCGTTGGCGCGGGCGTGCTGCTCGATATCGCCTTCAACCGCTTCATCGGCATGAGCGCAATTCCGTATTTTTTCGCCTCGCTGATCGGCGCGGCGTTTTACAGCCGCTTTTACGCGGATAACCCCATAATCCCTTCTGCGGCAGCGGCGGCGGCGGCCTTTTTGAAGGAGCTTATCCTGCTTGCCGCGCTCCTGCTTTCCGGCGGGAAGGTGAACGGCGTGTTCGCGCTTTTCGCGCTGCACGTGCTGCCCGCCTCGCTGCTCACGGGCGCCGCGTGCATCCCCATCCGCATCCTGCTGAAAAAAAACCTGCTTCGCTCCTCCTTCCGGCTGGATATAGATTACACGCGATAAGCGGGCTTCGTCAATGCACGCCACGGGCGGTATGCCCTGCAGCAAAGCACACAAACCATAATAAAACGGAGAAAACATGGGCGAAAAAACCGCAAAAAAACCTATTTTCAGGCTGACAGTGATCGCGCTTGCGCTCATTCTGATGGCGGGCGTGCTGATCAAGGCGCTGTATGAGCTTACCTTCGTTCACGGCGAGGAGTATTATAAAATGGCAAACAGCGAATCCCTCAGCACCATTAAAACAAAGGGCAGGCGCGGCACAATAAGGGACAGAAACGGGCTTGTGCTTGCCTACGACGAAACCTGCTTCAACGTGTGCTTCATGCGCGACGGAAACAACCGCTCGGATTACGACAGCGCGGTGTATACCGAGGCGCTGATAAGGGCGATAGGCATTATAAACGAGGGAGGGATGCAAACCATAAGCACCTCCTATATCCGCATGGATGAAAACGGCGAATATTATTACGATTTCGGCAGCACCAACGAAAACACAATTAAATCAAGATACAGGAATTTCTGCAACGTATGCGGCTTCGCCATGAAGGATGCGGACGATATGTCCACCTGGATCAGCGCGGAGGATGCGTATCTGAGGCTGCGCAGCCTCTGGTTCATTCCGGAGGAGCTGCCATTTTCCGAGGCGGTGAAGGTGATCTCCGTGCGCCAGGAGGTGCTTTTGAATGATTACAGAAGCTACGAGCCCGTGGTGATCGCCGCCGACGTAACGGAGGATATAGTGGCGCGGCTTGAGATGGAGCAGCTTGCGGGCATAGAAACGCGGCTCAGCACGAGGCGCGTTTACCCCTACGGCGAAAGCGCGGCGCATATCCTCGGCTACTGCCAGAGGATGACGGAGGAAAACGCGGAGCATTATCTTGCCCTTGGCTACGGGTATGACGACCGCATCGGCGTTTCGGGCATAGAGGCCACAATGGAAAGCTATCTCACGGGCGCCACGAGCGAGCGGCAGGGCAGCACCGTGATAAAAACAAACGCCAACAAATCCGTTATCGAGGTCATATCCGTGGTGCCGCCCACGGACGGAGGGGACGTGACGCTCACCATAGACCTTCCCATGCAAACTGCGGCCGAGGCGGCGCTTGCGGAGGTGATAGCGCGCATCCATGAAAAGCAGCTCGATCGGATAGACCCGGACGGGGACGGGAAATACGACGATAAATATGCCGAGTACGACAGCCTGGAGCTTGCCAAAACCGGCGCGATCGTGGTTATGGACGTGAACACGGGCGAGGTGCTTGCGCTTGCCTCGTATCCTTCGTTTGACCCGAACTGGTTCGTGCGCGGGCTCACGAAGGAGCAGGCGGAGTATCTGTATTCCGGCGAGGAGGCGGGCAAAACCACCCCCACGCGAAACAAGGCGATCTCCATGAAGCTTGCCCCCGGCTCCATCTTTAAAATGTGCACGGGCTTTGCGGGGCTGATGGAGGGCGCCGTGGGCATAAACGAGCGCATAGACGACGAATCGCCATATTACGTTAAGGATCCGGACACGGGCGAGGTGATAAACCAAAACCCCGTTAAGTGCTGGACCTCCCATCCGGAGCGGCATGCGGCTCAAACCGTGGTGGAGGCGCTTAAAAATTCCTGCAACTATTATTTCTGCGAGGTGGCGAGCAGGCTCGGCATAACCGCGCTTGCGAGCTGGGCGAAAAGGCTTGGGCTTGCGGATAAAACGGGCATAGAGCTCACGGGCGAGGCCGTGGGCATAATCGGCGGGCAGAGCGCGCTTTACGATAACGAAAGAGCGTACGACAAGCAGGATACCAGCCTGCCGGTGCTCATCCACCGCGCGCTCGTGTCAAGGCTTCGCGGCTATCAGCAGACAAGGGGCGTGGAATCGAGCGACGAGGCTTACGCAAAATGCGCCGAAAGGCTGATGCAGCTTCAGGACGGCTCGCTTGCCGGCAAGGGCACGGACGTGCGCAGGATACTGAGCGAGGAGCTCGGCATTCCGGACGGCATAAGCCGCTCCCGCAACTGGGTGAACGAGATAATGTCCCTTTTGAACGAGATCCAATGGAAGCCGACCCTCACCATACGAACCGGCATAGGGCAGAGCATCATGCTTGTGACGCCCATCGCCGCCGCAAGATACGCCGCCGCCATAGCAAACGGCGGCACGGTGTACGATGCGCACATAGTCAAAAGCGCGGTCTCCTCAGCGGGAGAAACGCTTTTGAGCGTTGAGCCAACGGTGTTCGATCATATCGAGGCCCCCGCTGAATACTGGGAGGCTATAAAAAAGGGCATGGCGGAGGTGGTTTCGCCGGAGGACGGCGGCACGGCGGGCGAGGCGTTCGGCGAAAAATTTGCGGAAAAGGGCTATCTTGCCCGAATCAGCGGCAAAACCGGCTCCGCGCAGGTGGGAAACGTGACGGTGGACGTGCAGAACACGGGCTGGTTCGTGGCGTTCGCTCCGAACGACGATCCCGATATCGCCGTGTGCGTGTGCATTCCGAACGGCTACTCCGGCTCAAGCACCGCCGGCGCGATAGAGGACGTGCTGACCTATTATTTTTCAAAGCTGGAGGCAAGAAGCCCCGAAACGCTTGCCGAGCCCGACTCGGTGCTGCCGTAAACAGTGTCGATGCAATATGCAAAACAGAGGCAAAATGAAAGCGGAAACGAAAGCGAAGTTTGAATACTGCCTTTTCGATCTGGACGGAACGCTCACCGATCCCGCGCCGGGCATAACGAATTCCGTTATGTACGCGCTCGGTAAATTCGGCATAGAGGTTGCGGACAGGAAAAGCCTTTATAATTTCATCGGGCCGCCGCTCGTGTATTCCTTTAAAGCCTATTACGGCTTTTCGGAGGAGCAGGCGCGGCTTGCGCTCGGCTATTACCGCGAGCGCTTTTCCGCCTGCGGATTGTATGAAAACGAGATTTTTCCGGGTATCGCGGAAATGCTTCGCAATATAAAGGCGGGCGGCGGCAGGGTCATACTTGCAACGGGCAAGCCGGAGGAGTTTGCCGTGAAGATACTGGAGTATTTCGATATTTTGAAATATTTCGATTTCGTTGCGGGAAACACCCTCGCTGAAACGCGCCCCGAAAAGCGGCAGGTCATGGAGCATATTTTGGCTAATTTTCCGGATATTTCGCCGCAAAACGCCGTTATGGTGGGCGATAGAAAATTCGACGTGCTTGCGGCAAAGGAGTTTTCCCTGCCGAGCATCGGAGTGCTTTTCGGCTTCGGCTCGCGCGAGGAGCTGACCGAGGCGGGCGCCGATATGATCGCGGAAAGCGTGGATGCGCTCTCCGGGCTGCTTATTGAATACTGATTTGGAGAATGGCTTTTGAATCCGTTTGAGCTTATAAAAACCGAGGGCAGAGCGCGGCGCGGCAGGCTGAATACCGTTCACGGCGTTATAGAAACGCCCGTGTTTATGAACGTTGGCACGGCGGCGGCGATCCGCGGCGGCGCGGGCACCACGGACCTTCGGCAGATCGGCTGCCAGGTGGAGCTTTCAAACACCTATCATCTGCATCTTCGCCCCGGGGATGAGCTTATAAAAAGGCTTGGCGGCCTGCATAAATTTATGAATTGGGACGGGCCCATCCTCACGGACAGCGGCGGCTTTCAGGTATTTTCACTTGCACACAGACGAAAAATCACCGAAAAGGGCGTGCGCTTTTGCTCATATATCGACGGCAAAAGCGTGTTCATCGGGCCGGAGGAGTCCATGCGCATCCAGTCGAACCTCGGCTCCACCATCGCAATGGCATTCGATGAATGTATAGAGAATCCCGCGCCTTATTCATACGTGGAAAGATCCATAGAGCGCACGGCGCGCTGGCTGGAGCGCTGCAAGGCGGAGCTTGAAAGGCTGAATTCGCTGGAGGATACCGTGAACAGGCAGCAGCTTCTTTTCGGCATAAATCAGGGCGGCGTGTTTGCCGATCTGCGCGTTCGGCACATGCGGCGCATCCGCGAGCTGGAGCTTCCCGGGTATGCCATAGGCGGGCTTTCCGTGGGCGAAACGGCGGAGGAGATGTACGGCATACTGGATGCGGTCACTCCCGAAATGCCGCAGGATAAGCCGCGCTACCTCATGGGAGTGGGCACGCCGCTGAACATCCTTGAGGGCGTTTACCGAGGCGTGGATTTTTTCGACTGCGTGCTGCCCCTTCGCAACGCGCAGCACGGAAACGTGTTCACCTGGCACGGCAAAATGCGCCTGCTTGCGGAAAAATATCGGGAGGATATGCGCCCGATAGACGAGGGTTGCACCTGCCCCGCCTGCTCAAATTACAGCAGGGCATATATCAGGCATCTTTTAAAGGCGGATGAGCGCCTTGGAATGCGGCTTTGCGTGCTGCACAACCTTTTTTTCTATAACGAGCTGACGGCGAAAATGCGCGATGCGCTCGATGCGGGCGAATTTACCGCGTTCTATAATAAATACAGGCCCATCCTTGGGGAATTTGCTGTTGACAAATCCCCGCGCTGAGCCTATAATCAAGGCAAATAAACGGCTTGATGAGGCAATAAATTGACAGAAGGCAATATTTCAAAGCGAATAGCTCTTTTCGCGCTCCCCATATTTATAGGGCAGCTCTTTCAGCAAATGTATAATATCGCGGACTCGCTTGTGGTGGGCAATTTCCTCGGCAAGCAGTCGCTCGCTGCCGTAAGCTCCTCCGGCAGCCTGATTTTTTTGATAGTGGGCTTCATCTACGGCGTGTTCGTTGGCGCGGGCGTGGTGATAGGCCGCTATTACGGCGCGCAAAAATACGACATGGTGCATAAGGCGGTGCATACCACGGTGGCGTTCGGGCTTGCGGCGGGCGTGTTTCTGACCGTGTTCGGCATCATCTTCACGCCGCATATACTCAGGCTTATGAAAACTCCGGAGGACGTGCTGCCGGAATCCGTGCGCTATTTCCGCTTTTATTTTCTGGGCTCGATAGGAAACGTGCTTTATAACGCCTTCAACGGCATCTTTCAGGCGCGGGGCGACAGCCGCCATCCGCTGTATTACCTTATCATAGCCTCCTTGACAAACGTGCTGCTCGACCTGCTGTTCGTTGGCGTTTTCGGCATGGGCATAGCGGGCGCGGCGGTGGCCACGGCTATATCGCAGTTTTTGAGCGCGGGCATTTCGCTGTATAAGCTCACCCACGTGAACGACGTTCACCGCATCAGCATAAAAAGTATCCGCTTCGACAGGCAGCTTCTAAAGGAGGTGCTTGCAACCGGACTTCCCACGGGCGTTCAAAACTCCGTGATAGGCTTTGCAAACGTGATAGTGCAGTCCAATATAAACGTGTTCGGGTCGGACGCGATGGCGGGCTGCGGCGCGTACTCAAAGCTTGAGGGCTTCGCGTTTCTGCCGGTCACAAGCTTCAGCGTTTCGCTCACCACCTTCACAAGCCAGAACCTCGGCGCCAAAAAATACGACCGCGTTAAAAAGGGCGCGGCGTTCGGGCTTGCCTCGGGCGTTATCCTTGCGGAGATAATCGGCATTCTTTTCGTGCTGCTTGCGCCGCAGCTCATAGGGCTTTTCGATAAATCGCCGGAGGTGGTGGCGTTCGGCGTGAAGCAGGCGCGCACGGAGGCGCTGTTTTACTGCCTGCTCTCGTATTCGCACTGCATGGCGGGCATAATACGCGGCGCGGGCAAAACCACCGTGCCGATGCTGGTGATGCTTATCTGCTGGTGCGTTATCAGGGTTACGTATATCTCGATCACCACGCGCTTTATTCCGGATATTTCCGTTATCTTCTGGGCGTATCCGCTCACGTGGTTCTTAAGCTCCGTTGCCTTCACCGTGTACTTTTTCAAGGCGGACTGGATGCATAATTTTGAACGGCAGGAGCAAAAAATGCTTGAGAAAAACGGGCAGTAGCCGCTTGCGGGAGCCTTGAAGAGCAAACCGCAGACCGTAAATAAAGCTATAAATTATAAATTGAAAATAAAAATAAGAATAAAAATTAAAATTAAAATAAAACGAAAGGAATTTTCACCATGAACGAAGTAGTATCCGCAAAAAGAGCCTTCGCCCTTATGGAAAGGCTCGGCTATGAGCGCGTGAGCTGCACTCCGCAGGAAAAGCGCGCCGCCGAGGAGCTGCAAAAGGAAGCGGCCTCATTCGGGCTTGACTGCACTATCGAGGAGTTTGAGGCGGCGGCGGGCGATGTCACGAAGGCGAGCTTTAAGGTGATCGCGCCGTATGAAAAGGAGTATACCGTTACGGGCTATATCCGCTCCGATTCCACACCGGACGAGGGGCTGGAGCTTGATTTTGTGTACGTTGAAAACGCGCTGGAGGCCAATCTCGTGGGCGTGGCGGGCAAGGCGATACTTGTGAACGGCAGGTTCGGCATGGACGCCTATGAGCGCATCCAAAAGGCGAAGCCCGCCGCGATAATCACCTTCTCCGGCGCGGTGGACGACGATACCGAAAAAACCGATCTTGAGATCAGGAAGATACGCGAAACGTACAGCGAAAAGCACGGCTCGGCCGTGGCGCTGACCATCCGCGCGGCGGACGCGCTTGAAATAGTCAAATCAGGCGCGAAAAGGGTGCATATAGTTGTTAAAAGCGAAGCAAGGCAGGGCATTTCAAGAAACGTCTGCGGCGAGATCAAGGGCACGGAGTTTCCGGACGAGATAGTTTCCTTCGGCGCGCATTTCGACAGCGTGTATTTCTCCACCGGCGTTTACGATAATATGTCCGGCTCGGTCATCATAATGGAGATAGCGCGCTATTTCATGGCAAATCCCCCGAAGCGCACGCTCAAATTCAACTGGTACGGCTCGGAGGAGCAGGGGCTTTTGGGCAGCAAGGCGTACACGAGCTCGCATAAGGAGGAGCTTGAAGCGCACCGCTTTATGATAAACGTGGACGTGGCCGCGCCGGTACTCGGCAAGGAGCTCATCTTCTGCATGGGCACCGAGGCGCTGAAAAGCTACGTGGACGCCATGATGAAGGAGCTCGGCAGAGCCGCCGTGGTGGAGGACGATATCTATTCGAGCGACAGCATCCCCTTTGCGGATAACGGCGTGCCTGCGATAAATTTCTGCCGCTTCGGCGCTCCCGGAACCGCCTTCATCCACGACAGGCGCGACAGGCTCGATATGGGCTATATGTCCGCAGAGGCGCTGGATATAACGCTTCAAAACGCGCTGGAGTTTTCAAAGCGCGTTATAAACGCCCCCGTGTTCCCGATAGAGCGGAAAATATCCGATTCCATCAGGGGCAAGGTGGATAAATACCTTTTCAGAAAGAAAAAGGACTGATAAACGCAAGCTTTCACGTTATCGCCGCGCAATATTAAAAAGTGCGGCGATATATGTGTTTTTAAAAGGTAAACCAATGGTAGAGCCGGCTAAACTGCGGGTCGGTTGAGTAGATCGGGAGGTACGTGCTACTATGAGTCCATCCAAACCACAAGGAGGCTCGATCAAAATGAATGAACTGACGATGGGCGGCTTCATAGCCGCAAAGAGAGCGGAGAAGGGGCTGACCCAGCTTGAGCTCGGAGAAAAGCTCGGCGTTACCGATAAGGCCGTTTCCAAATGGGAGCGCGATCTTTCCTGCCCCGATATCGGCTCCATACCAAGGCTTGCCGAGGTGCTGGGCGTTTCGGTTGAGGAATTGCTGCGCGTGAGCAGCGGCGCCGCGAACGAGAAATCGGATAAGGCGCGCGGCGCAAAGCTCTCCGTGCCGTTCAGAACCATAGACCTGCCCTTTAAGGCGATCGCGCTTGCGATGGGGATCGCCGTTGCCGTGCTGAGTGCGCTTGATAAGGTGGACGCTAAATCGGCGCTCATAATGCTCGGCATCGGGCTTGCGCTGCTCGGCATCACAAGCCTCGGAGAGGATAAGTAAAAAGGATTATGCCTTGATCGGGCGCCCTCGCGGCGTCCGAATTTTTATATCCGCTTCCTTTGCGTAAAAATTCGGGATGAGAAAGGCCGGGGAGAAAAACAATATAATTCCCATACAAGCCGCTTTTGCGCGGTATTTGTGCTATAATGGATAAAAATGAGCTTGAAATGAGGAAATATCTGTGGATTCCCGCGCTGTAAGAAAAGGCTTATTAAGCAAAAAGGACGTGGATATGACGGAGGGAAATATCCTTCGCCATCTTATCGCATTTGCGATCCCGCTTCTTCTCGGCAATATTTTTCAGCAGCTTTACAACACCGTGGACAGCTGGGTGGTCGGCAATTTCGTGGGCGACGGCGCATTTTCCGCAGTCGGCACGGTCGGCCCCATCATGAACACGCTCATAGGCACCTTCATGGGGCTTTCCGCCGGCGCGGGCGTGGTGATCTCGCAGTATTACGGCGCAAAGCAGTATGACAGCGTGCAGGACACGGTGCATACCGCGCTCACGCTGACGCTCATCCTCGGCGGCGTGTTCACGGCGGTGGGCATAATTATGACGCCGTATATGCTCGGCTGGATGAACACTCCCGAAAGCGTCAGGCCGGAGGCAACGCTCTATCTGCGCATCTATTTTTCCGGAATAATCGGGCTGATGATCTATAATATCGGCTCCGGCATAATGCGCGCCGTGGGCGATTCGCAGCGCCCGTTCATCTTTCTTGTGGTTTCCGCCGTCACAAACACGATCCTCGATCTTGTGTTCGTGCTCGTGTTCAAAATGGGCGTGGAGGGCGTTGCCCTTGCCACCATAATCGCGCAGTTCGTTTCGGCGGCGCTTGTGATCCACACGCTTTTAAAGGCGGATAACTGCTGCAGGCTGGAGCTGAAAAAGCTGCGCATCCACGGCAAAATGCTCAAAAAAATACTTGCCGTGGGGCTTCCCGCCGCGCTTCAGATGGCGGTCACCTCCTTTTCAAATATCTTCGTGCAGGGCTATATAAATCAGTTCGGAAAGGACTGCATGGGCGGCTGGACGGCGTATTCCAAAATAGACCAGTTCCTGCTGCTGCCCATGCAGAGCATCTCCCTTGCCTGCACCACCTTCGTTGGGCAGAATCTGGGCGTTGGAAACACGAAGCGCGCCAAAAAGGGCATCAGCATAGCCATGACCATCTCCGTTGTGTCCACGGCCATATTGATGATACCCGTGCTGATCTTCGCCCCGCAGCTCGTGGAGTTTTTCAGTAAAAAGCCGGAGGTTATAAAATACGGCTCCATGCTTCTGAGGCTCATCTCGCCCTTCTACGTGCTCTGCTGCGTAAACCAGGTGCTCGCCGGCTCCCTGCGCGGCGCGGGGGACAGCCGCACGCCTATGTTCATAATGCTGGGCAGCTTCGTTGCGTTCAGGCAGATCTATCTTTTCGTTATGTCGCGCTTTGTGAGCAACACCATCACGGCGATAGCGCTCGGCTACCCGGCGGGCTGGCTCGTGTGCTCCACCATAACGCTTATCTACTTTTTCCGCGCGAATTGGGATAAATACCGCCTTGTGGACGATGCGCCAAAGGGCAAGGTGAAGGGCGGCGAAAGCGTCGGGAGCGGCGAAAGCGGCGAACCTGCGGGCAGCGAGGGCTGACGCGAAAGGCTCCAACCGTGGCGTAAGGCTTGAATCGTGCCGCGCGATATGGTAAAATATACCGCATAGCTCGGCGAAAGGCCGCCGATGCCGAATCCGTCAGGGAAGGGGACTGCGTTTAATGGAATCAAATAAACAGGAAATGACCGTGAAAAACGAAAAAAACGAAGGATCCGTAAATATAGCAAAAAAGGGCCGTGAGCCGATCAAGGGAAGGGCGCTTGCCGTGCTTATCATAAGGATCGCCGCCGTGGTGATCGCCGCCGCGGGCTTTGCGCTGTATTTTGCCACCACAAAATATAAAACGCTTGATTACGCCGCTCCGCTTGTAACGCTTGCGCTCTTCGTGTGGGTATTCATTATTGCATCGCCCAAGCTTGTGGACACCCTGATGGGCGACAGCAGCGTGGAGTTCACCGAGCGCGGCGCTTCAAAGCGCGCGTGGCGCAATTTCTGGCTGATCTGCGCGGGCGCGCTGGTGCTGCATATCATAACGGGCATAGTCGGCGCGCTGGTGTTTAAAAACGTCAGCAGCTACGGCGCGGGTCTGAGCAATTTCTTCAAGCTCTGGCGCGAAGCCTGGCTCAAGGGCAATACGGACGCCGGGCATTATATGAATATCGCGGAAAACTGGTACGTTAAAGAGGGGAATGACAACCTGCTTATCGTTTTCTTCCCCATGCTGCCGGTGCTGATCCGCGGCTTCAATCTCGTGATTCACGACAGCTTCATTTCCGCTCAGATAATAAACGCAATCGCCACGGCGCTTGCCTCCGGCATGGTGTATATGACGCTTCTGCCCGTTATCGGCAGCTCCCGTTCCAAGGTGGGCGCGTTCGTTTCCATCCTTCTGCCGGGCATGATCTTTATGAATTCGCCCATGAGCGAGCCGCTGTTCCTGCTCTTCTCGGTGTGCGCGTTCTTCTTTGCGCAGCGCAGGCAGTTTGTGCTCTCCGGCATATTCGTGGCGCTTGCGGGCTTCACGCGCTCGCTCGGCGTTATCGCCGCCGTGCCGCTTGCCATAATCGGCATAGGGCATATAGTGCGCCTTATAAGGGATAAGCAGAAATGGGGCAGGGAATTTGCGCTGCTTGCCGTGGGTCTTGCGATCTCAACGCTCGGCACGCTCGGCTATCTCTATATAAACTATTCCATTCACGGCGACGCGCTGAAGTTTTTTGAATACCAGTCCTCAAACTGGCATCAGAAGGCAAGCCCCTTCTTCGATACGCCGCGCTACATGATAAACTATACCCAAACCTATCTTAAAAACGGCGAGATCAATAAATTCCTTTCGCTCTGGCTGCCGGGCTTTATTGCAATCTTCGGCTCGCTGTTTTTGGTCGGCTCCAAGGCAAGGCGCCTGCCGGCGGGGTACACCATGTATTTCCTTGCCTATTTCGCGGTTGCAATCGGCTGCACCTGGCTGCTTTCCGCAATGCGCTATATCTCCGCCGCGCTGCCCGTGACCGCCTCCATCGCGCACTGCGCCAATAAAAAATGGAAAACGGTGCTTATTTTCGTGATCCTTGCCGCCATGTATCTTGCCAATATCTATATGTATATGATGCGCTGGGACGTGTATTGATAAGCGGCTCGGGATCCGGCGCAAAGCAGGGTACAGGCAGGAAAAGCAAAGTATTAGCAAGTGAAAATGCAAATAAAAATGACCCGCTGTCATCCGCACGGCGGGTCATTCGATTTGTTGTGTCTGCGGCTGCGGTATGGCCGTGGTACTGCCGTGGTACTGCTGTAGTAATGCCGTGGTAATACGAAAGACTCGTTTCATTTGAAGAACGCGCTTTCGGTGAAGAATCATTCGGCGGAGCCTTCAGCCCCTTCGCCCTCGCGGCGTTTGCGCAGCAGCTCCAGCATCGCCTCATGCTCCCTTGAAAGCTCCCTTGCAAGCGCGGCGGGGGACCAGTAAAGGTTGTGCTCCGTGACCACGGCTTTCAGGGCAACGGGCGCACCCTCGCGCCGCAGCGATTGAAGCAGCGCAGCGAAGGTGGGTTCGTCCAATTCGTGCATTATCAGCATTTCCTCCGAAAAGGGCTCCGCCTCCTCCGGCGCGGGAAAGGGCATATCAAGCCCTATCAGCTCGCCCAGCGGCCGCGCGTGATCCCGCTTTTCCGCCAAAGCGCAGTCTATCTCAAGCGCCTCGGCAATCGAGCGTATGCGCCGCAGCTTTTCGCCGCCGATATTGAAAAGAATTATGCAGGACATTCGCACCTCCAAGGCTTTCGCATCTGCTTTTATGGATGGAATTATACCCCATGGAGCGCGAAAACGCAATAACGCAATTTCGCAATTTCGCAACTACGCAACTACGCAATTTCGCAACTACGCAGCTACGCAACTACGCAATTACGCACTATACCTTTCCTATTCCGCGCTTTTCACGCTTATCAGCAGCTCGCTTGCGCCGTCCTCGCCGAGAATGCGAAAATCGGGCGGCGGGGGAGCGGGGCAGGGCGACGCCTGGTTATCCGCAAAGGCGGTCACCGCCTCCATGGTGCGCGTGCCGCATTTTCCGTCCTCGCTCAGCCTTCTGCCAAGTGAATCCGTGTAGCCAAGCCCGTTCAGCGCCTGCTGAAGCTGCTTTATCATCCCGCCCTGTATCATGGGCGTGGTTTTTTCAAGTATAATAGGCATATTTTTATCCTCGCCATAACTGAATTTTTTGCTCATCAGCGCGCGGTGCGTGAAGCTGCGCTCGCCAAGCCGCGTTATCACCACTCCGAAACGGATGCTTCGCGCCTCCACTATCAGCGTTTCCGCGCCCTCAAAGCCGCACACAAAGCCGATATGCACCATCCTGCCCTCATCGTTCGCTCGAAACACCGCCTCGCCTATGCGGTAGGGGCGGTCGGTTTCGCCTATCCGCGCCTTCTCCTCGCACCAATAGCGGTAGTTCCACTCGCAGTTCACGTCCGTCGGCTCGTTTTTTTCGTAGGTAAGATAGGCGTCCAAAAGCCCCTGGCAGTCCGTGGCGTACCCCTCGCGGCTCCACGGGGCGGTGATCTCATCGTACCGCTCGCGGCTCATCTGCTTGTAGTAATGCGTATCGTAATAGCGGTCGAGCGTGGGCTGATCCGTTTTCACGCGCACGCTGCCGTAAAGGTATTCCCATGGCTCCATGCCGCATTCAGCGGCGGGCAGCGCAAGCTCCGCGCCGTATATCACGCTGCTTTTTTTCACCCGCACGAGCGCCCAGCGGATAAATTCTTCGATTCTATACAATCCGTATCCTCTATACAATCCGTATCCCTCCGTTTTCCACCGTCGTTCCTCCCGTATCAGAATATGCGCGGATATATCTTTTTGGAACGGAAAAGTTTATTATTTCAAAAAACAAAATAAAATTGAGCACAATAAATGAAAATTGAGCGCTCAAAAGCCGAACGGCAGCGCCCGCCTCGGAAAAAACGCGCATCGGCAAAGCCGCTCCCTGTTCATCCGAAAGCGCCGCTCGTTCGTGTTATATACGGTCGGTTTTCCCGCGAACGATCGCGCAGGAGCCTGCGAAGTGCGGAATATCCGCTCCGCTTTGTTGAAACGCGGCGGTCGATGTGGTATAATCAGACTGGAGTTGTGTGACCGTTCGGCTTATCGGGCGTTCACGATCAAAACTGCGAGAGATCGCATAAAAAGTTAGGAGAAACCAAATGAAACGCATCCTTTCACTCATAGCGGCCTTTATGCTTGCGGCCGTTATCATCGTTCCCGCAGCCCATGCAGGCGGCGGCCCCGCTGTTTTTTCCATGAACAGCGTTGAAAACGTGTCCCCCGGGCAGAGCTTCACCGTTACGCTCAGCATCTCGGGCAGCTATCAGGTTCACGGCATGAACCTCTCCATAGAGTTCGACCCCAATTCCATGACGCTTGAAAGCTGCGATCAGGGTGACTACCTCAATAACGCAAGGCTGAACAGCGGCCTTGTGGTGCTGGATGCTCAAACCCTAGTTTCGCAGGGCAAGATCAAGCTGGGCATCGCAATGCCCATGGACGCCGCCACCGGCTCGGGCGAGCTGCTCAAAATGAAATTCCACGTCAACGAGGGCGTTACCGTGAATCAGCAGGTGATCATGGTCATCCACGAGTTCATCTATATGCCCGTTGGCGAGAGGACCGGCACCCCCGTTCCCTTCAGCACCCATAACTCCATCATCACCCTCAACGGCGGCAGCACTCCCGCAGCGGGCTATAACCCCGGCGACGACGGAATAGGCAACAATATCTCCTCCTCGCCCAGCCAGCCCCCGGCGCCCACTCCCGCCTCCGGCAATACCCCCGTGCCGAATAATACCCCCGTTCCCGGCAGCACCCCCTCCGCGGGCGATACCACCGCTCCGAACCCCACGCCGAATTACGCATCGACCAGCGCTCAGCCTCAGGGCAGCGGCGATCCCGATCAGCAGGGCGAAGCGGCAACACCCGGAGCCGATGAGAGCGGCGCACCCGTGGACGCCTCCGCGAATCCCGACGACCCGAACGCGACCGCCGATCCGAACGCGACCGCCGATCCGAACGCGACCGCCGACCCGAACGCGAGCGCCGATCCGAACGCGAGCGCAGACCCCGACAGGAGCTCCGAGAGCAAGGCCGCCGCAAAGAGCGGCTCCGCGCTGCCCTATATCATAGCGGCGGTGGCCGCAGCCGGCGCGGCTTGCGGCGCGGTCTTCTTCTTCAACTCAAAGAAAAAGAGCCGTAAATAAGGCAAAAAAGCCGATGGATAAATAAGCCGGATGGGGCGGATGCGCCCCATCCGCGCAAACGCATAAAGAGGTTGCAATAATGTTCAGGCATATCAAATCAAACGGACATTCCGCGGCTGCGCCCAAGGCGCCTGCTGCCGCGCTGCTTGTTTTTGCGCTCATTTTCACCCTCTGCACCTCCGCCTTTGCGGGAAAAGAACCGAATAACGCACCAACTCCCGACGATCTTGAGGTCGTCGGGAGCAATATTTCCGCTATGTCCGCCGTGGATATCTACGGCGCGGCCGTCACCGGCGAGGTGTTTTCGCAAAAAAGCCTCACAGTGCTGCATTATTTTGCCACCTGGAGCGCGGAGTGCGTGCGCGAGCTGCCCATGCTCCAGCAGGCGCTCAACCATTACGGCGCGGGCGAGATTGCCGTTTACGGGCTGCTGCACGAGGACGCAACGAGCAATCCGGAAAGCTGCGCCATGCTATTTGAAGAGCTTTCGATAAGCTACGGCTGCCTGAGGCTGGACGGCGTGCTGACCGCGCTTGTGAACGTGTATCCCTACGTGCCGCAAACCTTCTTTATAAACTCGGAGGGCGTGGTGGTGCGGCACTTTCCCGGAAGCTTTGAGAGCTATGCGCAGCTCGACTCGCTTATTTCTCAGGAGCTGGGGCATCCCTCCGTTTTCCACGAGGTACGATTTATCGACGGGCTCACCGGTGCGCTCATCCAAAGCGTTTTCGTTTCGCACGGCGAAAGCGCCGTTCCCCCGGAGCCGCCGCAGCATGAGGGCTATATGTTTTCCGCATGGGAGGGCAGCTATCAAAACGTAACGGAGGATCGCGTGGTGCGGGCGGTTTACGTTTCCTTGGGCACGGGAGGCATTCCCGGGGACGTGGATGGGGACGGCAGCCTCACCACGGCGGACGCGCTGATGATACTGCGCCACGTGATCGGCACCGCATGGAGCGAGGGCGTTGCGCTGAATGGCGACGTGAACGGCAGCGGTTCCGTTACTGTGGCGGACGCAATGCTTGTGCTCAGGCACGCGCTGGGCTTGATAACGCTGTGAACCGGGTAATTCTATGAAGATTGTGATAGGGCTCGGAAATCCGGGCAAGGAATACGAAAAAACAAGGCATAACGCGGGCTATATGGCGCTGGACGCGCTTGCCGGAATGCTGGGCATCCGTGTGGATCGCCGCGGCTTTCGCTCCGTTTACGGCGAGGGCAGGCTCGGCGGGGAGCGCATCGTGCTTGCCAAGCCCGAAACCTATATGAATAATTCCGGCTTCGCGGTGGTGGAGCTTTTGAACTGGTTCAAGCCCCGTATCGAGGAGCTTATAGTTGTTTACGACGATATAGACCTTCCCTGCGGTGCGCTGCGCATCCGCCAAAACGGCTCCGCCGGCACCCATAACGGAATGCGCAGCATCATAGAGCAGCTCGGCAGCGAGGATTTTCCCCGCGTTCGCATAGGCATAGGCAAGCCCGCGCACGGGCTTATTGACCATGTGCTCGGCGTTCCCGGCGAGGAGGACGCAAAGGCGATAGCCGCCGCGCTCCCCCTTGCGGCGGAGGCGGTGAAGCTTATCGCCCAAGGCAGGCTCGATGAGGCGCAAACGAAATATAATTACAAGCCGCAGAAGCAAAAGCCCTCCGGAGAAAACGGAAAAGGCGGGGGCGGCAGGGATGCCGGCATAGCGGCGGCCCTCGGAAGGGAGGGCTTCTATGTAAATCCCCGTCATGCTTCTTGCGAGCGCGTGCTTCCGCATATTCCTTACTCGATGGAGGACGTGCTTGAAGCGGAAAAAAGGCTGCAAAGGTTCGCCCCGCTGATCGCAAGGCTGTTTCCGGAAACGGCAAAAAGCGGCGGCGTAATCGAATCCGCGCTTTTGAGGGCGGACGGGCTGAGAGCGGCGGCTGCGCAAAGGGCGGGTACGGAGCCTGAAAGCATAGGCAGCGTGCTTATAAAGCTTGATTCCGAGCTGCCCGTGGCGGGCTCGGTGAAGGCGCGCGGCGGCATCTACGAGGTGCTTTGCCGCACCGAGAAGCTTGCGCTTGAGCACGGCCTTATCACCGAAAAAAGCGATTATTCCACCCTTGCCGAGCACAGGGACTTCTTTTCGCGCTGCACGGTGCAGGTCGGCTCCACGGGCAATCTGGGGCTGAGCATAGGCATTTCCGCCTCCGCGATAGGCTATAAAACCATAGTTCACATGAGCGCGGACGCGAAGGAGTGGAAAAAGGCGCTGCTGCGAAGCCGCGGTGTGACCGTTATCGAGTATGAGGGCGATTATACCGACGCCGTGCGCAGGGGGCGCGCGCTTTCGCAGGCGGATCCAAACAGCTATTTTGTGGACGACGAAAACTCCGTCGAGCTCTTCATGGGCTACGCGGTGGCGGCGCTTAGGCTTGAAAAGCAGCTTCGTGAGCGCGGAATAAGCGTGGACGCGGAGCACCCGCTCTATGTTTACCTGCCCTGCGGCGTGGGCGGCGCTCCCGGCGGCATCACGTTCGGCTTGAAGCTCATCTTCGGAGATAACGCGCACTGCGTTTTAGTGGAGCCGGTGAATGCGCCGTGTATGCTTACGGCGCTTTTGAGCGGCAAATGCGCCCCGGTTTCAAAATACGGCCTCAGCGGAAAAACGGATGCGGACGGGCTTGCGGTTGGCACGGCGTCAAGGCTGGTGTATAATACCGTGGGCAGGCTGATAGACGGCGAGGTCACGGTTTCGGATGAGCGGCTTGCGTCGCTCGTGCGCCTTGTGCATGAAACGGAGGGCATATTCATAGAGCCCTCGGCTGCCACCTCCGCATTCGGGCTTATTTCGCTCATCAATGCGGCGAAGGAAGGCGCATTAAAGGAAAACGCCCTTGAAAAGCTGCCCTTTGCCACGCATATCCTTTGGGCCACGGGCGGAGCGCTCGTGCCGCCCGAGGAAAGGGAAAAATACATCCGCTCCTGAGCGGACGAAGCGGGAAAACATGGTAAATTACCCGAAAAATCAAACGGAAAACAGGAAATCAAAGAATATTAAGAACAGGAGGAAATACAAAATATGTCCAAGTATTTCGGCACGGACGGCTTTCGCGGGGACGCGAACGTGAAACTCACCGTTGACCATGCGTTCAAGGTGGGGCGCTTCCTCGGCTATTATTACGGCAGGGAGCATAAAGCGAGCGTGGTAATAGGCAAGGATACCAGGCGCTCAAGCTATATGTTTGAATGTGCGCTCACGGCGGGCCTCACCGCAAGCGGCGCGGACGTGTACCTCATGCACGTTACCACCACACCAAGCGTTTCATACATCACCCGCACGGACGATTTCGACTGCGGCATAATGATAAGCGCCAGCCACAACGCCTACCACGACAACGGCATAAAGCTGCTCAATTCAAACGGCGAAAAGATGGAGCCCTACGTTATAAACGAGATAGAGCGCTATCTGGACGGCGACCCCGTCGAGCTGCCGCTTGCCACGAACGATTCCATCGGCAAGGTGGTGGACTATTCCGCCGGCCGCAACCGCTATATCGGCTATCTTATCAGCCTTGCCACCCATTCCTATAAGGATATGCGCGTGGGTCTGGACTGCGCGAACGGCAGCACCTGGATGATGGCGAAAAACATCTTTGAAACCCTCGGAGCGGACGTTACGGTCATCGGCGACGCGCCGAACGGCATGAATATAAACGACGGCTGCGGCTCCACCCATATCGAGGCGCTTCGCAAGCTTGTGGTGGATAATAAGCTGGACGTGGGCTTTGCCTTCGACGGCGACGCGGACCGCTGCATCGCCGTGGACGAAACCGGCCGCATCATCGACGGCGACCTCATCCTCTATATCTACGGCAAGTATATGAAGGACCGCGAAAAACTGGCGCAGGATACTGTGGTAACCACCGTTATGTCCAACTTCGGGCTTTACAAGGCGTTCGACCGCATCGGCATAAAGTACGAAAAAACCGACGTGGGCGATAAATACGTGTATGAGTGCATGCGCCAAAATGGGTATCTTATCGGCGGCGAGCAGTCCGGCCATATAATCTTCACCAAGTATTCCGCCACCGGGGACGGGCTTTTGACCGCAATAAAGCTTATGCAGGCCATGCTTGCAAATAAGAAGCCGCTTTCCGAGCTTGCTTCACCCGTTACCATCTATCCGCAGCTTCTTAAAAACGTTCGCGTTGAGGATAAGGATGCCGCTATCGAAAATCCCGCCGTGCAGCAGGCGAAGCGCGAGGCGGAGGAGCAGCTTGAGGGCAACGGCCGCGTTCTGCTCAGAAAGAGCGGCACGGAGCCCGTGGTGCGCGTGATGGCGGAGGCGCCCACAAACGAGGAATGCGCCCGCGCGGTGGATCATATAATCGACGCAATGCGCGCAGAGGGGCTTATCGCCGGCTGAGCGAAAGAGCGAAAAGCGCAAATGTGTCAGAGTGTAAAGCGCAAATGCGTCAGAGCGTAAAACGCAAATGTGTCAGAGCGAATAAGCGAAAAGCGAATTGAAAGGAAAGAGCGGATATGGATATTGCAAGGATCTTTGAGCACGACGTGCAGATAAAAAACCTTTTCGACCTCACCAAAACCCGCGCCGCCTTCCTGTTTGAGGGCATAAAATACCCCTGGGAGGCGCTTGCGGGCATAAGCGAGGCTATAATGAAAATTGGCGCGTTTCTTCCGGAGGATGAGTTCGATCACCCCAAGGAGGACGTGTGGATAGCGAAGGACGCAAGGGTGTATCCCACCGCGTGGATAAACGGCCCCTGCATCATAGATCACGGCACCGAGGTGCGGCACTGCGCGTTCATTCGCGGCAGCGCCCTCGTGGGTCAAAACTGCGTTGTGGGCAATTCGGCGGAGCTTAAAAACGTGATCCTTTTCGATAACGTGCAGACCCCTCATTATAACTACGTGGGCGATTCCATCCTGGGCTATAAGGCGCACATGGGCGCGGGCTCGATAACCAGCAACGTTAAGAGCGACCGCAGCCCCGTGGTGGTGAAAACCGGCGACGTGCGTATAGATACCGAAAGGAAGAAGTTCGGCGCGATGATAGGCGATCAGGCCGAGATCGGCTGCAACACGGTGCTGAACCCCGGCGCGGTGGTGGGCAGGGCAAGCACGGTTTACCCCGTTTCCTGCGTGCGCGGCTTCGTGCCCGCCTACGCCATTTATAAAACAGGCGGCGAGATCACGTTTAAAACGAAATAAAGCTTTGCTTTCGCCCGTTTTTCGTGTATAATACTTCGGTAACACAATAAATCAACCAAAAAGAGGTAGCTTCATGCAAAGAACAATGATAAAGGACATCCGCTCCGCAGTGGGCGGCACCGCGAAGGTATCCGGCTTTGTGGAAAATTTCAGGGACGGCAAATCCATGGCGTTCATCGTCATCAAGGATATCACCGGCAAGCTTCAGATCACGGTGGAAAAGGAAAAATGCCCCGAGCTGCTCGACGAGCTTGCCACGATCACGCCCGATTCCGTGATAACCTGCACGGGCGCCGTGATGGAAAACGAATACGTGAAAATGGGCGGCATAGAGCTGCTTCCCACCGAGCTCAAGGTGGAATCCGTGGCGGAGGCGCTGCCCATCGTGCGCAAGGAGATACCCGCCACCAAGAAAAAGCAGGCGGTGGAGCGCTCCTTCATAGATCAAAGGCTGAATTACCGCTGGGTGGATCTGCGCACCGATGAAAACCAGCTTCTTTTCAAGGTGCAGAGCTGCCTTGTGAACGCGATGCGGCAGTATCTGATGGACAACGGCTTTATAGAGATCCATTCGCCCAAGCTCATAGGCGCGGCGAGCGAGAGCGGCGCGGACGTGTTTGAGGTCAAGTATTTCGACCGCAAGGCGTATCTTGCCCAGAGCCCGCAGTTTTATAAGCAGATGGCGATGGCGGCGGGCTTCGAGCGCATCTTCGAGGTAGGCCCCGTGTTCCGTGCGGAAAAATCCTTCACCAGCAAGCATACCACCGAGTTCACCGGCTTCGATCTGGAGATGAGCTATATAGATTCCTACCGCGACGTGATGGATATGGAGGCGGGAATGCTTGCCTGCGCGCTGGGCATAGTTAAGGAAAAATACGGCGAGGCAATAAAGGAGGCGTTCGGCACCGAGGTGATAGTGCCCGCGCTCCCGTTCCCCGTGGTTTCCCTCAATGAGCTTTACGATGAGCTTGAAAAGGAATACGGCTATAAGCCCGAGGGAGGCGACCGCAGCGACCTGACCACCGATGCGGAGAGGCTCAGCGGCGAATGGGTCATGAAAAAATACGGGCACGAGTTCCTGTTCGTGGTGGATTACCCCGCCGCAAAGCGCGCTTTTTACCACATGCGCGGGGAGGACGGCAACCCTCTTGGCTACGACCTTATCTGGCGCGGCGTGGAGATCACCACCGGCGCACAGCGCGAGCACCGCTACGAGATCCTTAAAAAGCAGGCGGAGGAAAAGGGGCTTGGGGAGGACGTTAAGTTCTACCTCGAATTCTTCAAATACGGCTGCCCGCCCCACGGCGGCTTCGGTCTGGGCGTGGACCGCCTCACCATGCTGCTGCTTGGGCTCACCATTAAGGAAGCGATGTTCATCTTCCGCAGTCCGGACAGATTGAATCCGTAAAGGCTCACTTTATAGCAATACATTATATAAGATCTTTCGCTCACCCTGCCTGCCGCGTGCGATGCTGCGTGGCGGGCATTTCTTATATCGGCTGTAATTGTAATAAAACAACAATAAAACGAATTACCGCTCAATTACACAATGCAATTAAATAATACTTGAAAACATTCGGAAAGCGGCACCGCCACCCATATCGGCATGGAGCTTGCAAACAATATCTTTGCAGCTCACAGAAACGACAGCTACGACGGCAATAAGCAGCGCAACAAGGTCATGGTCGTTTTTTCGGACGGCACCCCCGGCTACTACGGCTACAGCCCCCAGTGGGCGGCCAAGGCGGTCAATGCCGCCAACAGGGCCAAAAATGAGTTCAGCGCAAAGGTTCTCACCGTTGCCCTGGTGAACCACAGGCTCAATGCCGATACACATGCCTACTACGGCGGCAGGTATCCGAACAGCAACGAGGTCGAGGCCACCCGCGCCAACACCTCCGAGCTTATGAACGCGCTTTCAAGCAATTATCCGAACGCGGCCGGCAACGAAACCACGGGCGCGATCAGCCTCGGCGCGCGGGCTTCGGATCGCTATTTCCTCAACGTTACCGACTCCGTGGATATGAACTATGCCACCGGCAGCACCTTCGACAACGTGGCGAGGCTCACCGATGCGTTCCTCAATATTCCGGAGATAGTGCTTTCCTCCCAAACCGGCTACACCTCGGGCGCAAACCTCGGCGCAAACAGCGTTATAAGGGACTATATGTCCGAATACTTCAAGCTGAACGAGGATGAGTGGAACAGGCTGCTCAATTCTGCCGACGTGGGCGGCGATGTTGAAGAGGCAAACAGCATCTTCGCCAGCCATCACGTGTTCGTCAGGATCCATTCCTGCACGGGCTATGATACCGCGACCGGCGAATACGTTTTCAACCCCATCCATGACGACGCCGAAGATTTCTATGAAGCGGCCGACGATCTTGAAGGACTGAACTGGTACGAGGTTTACTATAAGTACAACAACCGTCAGCCCGCAGGCATAAGCGTTGATTTCGATTTCTATCAGAAATCCGTTGCGGTAAGCGGCTTTGATTATTCCGCGAACTACTGCCGCACCACCGGCGGCTCCGCCGTGAACGGCGTTCGCCCCGCCACCGGCAAGAAGGTGGTAGTGTTGATAACGGGCGTTCTTGCGGAGGAAAACACCGTGGGCAAGAATATCCCCACAAATAAGGATTATTCCGGCGTTTACCCCAATCCCTCCACCACCACCACCGAATTCGTTTTCCCCGTGCCAACGGTGAATATCCGCGAACACATCGTGGTCTACGATTTCGGCATCCGTCTGGAGGATGACGACGCGCTGAATTTCTTCGGCAAATCCGAGCACGAGCACGACGTGAAGGATATTCTGAGTCTGGACGACTGCTACGGCGAGCAGGGCTACTTCCCCTGCTGGTTCTTCGACGAGCCCACTATACCCGATATGCAGCAGTATGCAAGCTGCCGCTTCGAGTACAAGACCTCATACCCCTACGCCCAGCACGGCACCGATTTTTACTGGGGCAACGAGGGCTACCCCGCCAGCAAGGATTACGATACCCTCAAGGACCTTTTCAGGGCTGAGATAGTTGAGGACAGCAACGGCAGATACCATGCCGCCTTCGAGCCGTATACCATCAGCCATCAGGACTACACCCTTGCGGCGCTGCTCCGACTCAATGACGACACCTTCGAGTGGTGCCGCCTCACCTTCCTGCCCGCCACGAACGTGCTGTATGAGGAGCGCATCGTGAATATCGGCGGCGAGATCCGAGACAACGGCTTCATGGCGTTCACGGACGGCACGGGCGCGGCATGGGAGCATAACGAGGGCTGGCACAAGAGCGACTATCAGGATGCGGACAACAATATCTACGGCTTCGATAAGGACTACACCCTGCACGACGATACGCACGACAGCCACGGCGGCGCGCATCACGCCACCGTGACCGAGGCCATGTTCAATGCCGCGAAGAACGATCTGAACTATAAGTGGCCGAGCTGCGAGTTCACCTTCAGTGGCACCGGCTTCGACCTTATCTCCCGCTCCGGCGCGGACACGGGCGTGCTTGCAGTGAGCATAGTTCCCGCCGATAAGACGGACTGGGCGTATTTCGGCACGCAGGCCACCGACCCCATCACCGGCATGCCCATGGTGGATGCAAGCGGCAAGCCCGTTATGTCCCGCGATTACGCGCATATCGTGGTGGATACGGTTTATCTGGACGGCGCGGGCAGAAGCCTGTATCAGATCCCCGTGCTGCATTACGATAACCTTGAGTACGGCGAGTACAAGGCGATAATCTCCGCCATCTATCACCCCATGTTCGATCATCAGAGCGAGAGCTATGAGCAGAGGGGCAGCCGCGTTTCAAATATCCCGGGTCTTCCCGGCATCGAATACGAGATCCAAAGGGTGGATCCCGGCGCCAAGGCCGCTCCCGATACCAGGGGCAAGGGCGAGCTGACAACCTATATCGACGCGATCCGCGTATACCATCCCCGCGGAGAGAGCATCTTCGGCAAGGGCGTGGACGAGATCTCCTACCTCAAGGCAAACGACAACGGGTCCGAGCTGAATCCCGAGTATATCCAGGTGAAGCAGCTCTTCCTCAGCCAGAATGCGGACGGCGCGGGCATCGTGAACCTTTATATCGACGATGCGGGTGAAAACGTGGTCACGGTTGAGGATTACGCAAACAACGGCCCGAACAACGAGGCTTATATCAAGGCGGGCGAGAAGTATGCCGTTTCCTTCAGGCTGGACGGCGACTATGCCGGCATCCACCTCAGCGCCAAAACCGCGTTTCCCGCCGAGACGGGCGCAGCGGCAAACACCGTGAAGCTTAAGGTGAACGGCACCGTGGTAGGCACCGTGCAGCACGCCACAGAGCTTTACTACGATATCACAGAGGCGGTCCGCACGAGGGACGGCATGGTCACCGTAACCTGCGAAAGCGATTCCGCCGAAGCGGTGCTCTCGCTTGTGAATCTCAAGCTCATCCCCGCCGTTGGCGAGGCAAACACTCAGCCCGCTCCGAACGTGGTTTCCGATCAAAGCGTGCTCGATTTCACCGAGGCGGTGGTTGCCGGCGTTACCGGGGATGCGAATCACGATAGGCAGGTGGATATGATCGATGCGCTCTTCGTGATGCGCTGCTCGCTCGACGCCTGCGAGCCGGACGCCTACGGCAAAGTCTGCGGCGACGTGGACAGCAACTATGCTCTTGATATGCTGGACGCCGTGAGCATCATCAGGCTTACTCTTAAAGACTGATCTGCGGAGGTGAATAGATCATGAAGAAATACGAAAAACCCTCTCTTATTGAGGAAAATCTGGCTTTGGCCTTCATCGCCACAAGCTGCAACTACGCTCCGGCATCGGGGGATCAGGATCCCTCCGCTCCGTACTATCCCGGCCAGGAGGAGGGCGATCCTCTCCCCGCGCCCGTGCCCGTTCACGGCGGACTGGTGCTGTTTGCGGCCGATCCGTGCAATTTCCCGCCCGAAAACATGGGCATTCAGCTCTGCTATCACGGCTTCGATCCCACCGATCAGGCAAACGTATTCGGCTCCTGAGCAGCCGTAAGCAAATCAAACCCGCCGCCCGCGAATTGCCGCGGGCGGCTTTCCTTTGCAGAAAACGCATAGCTTTATCAGGCGCAGCGAAAAGCGCCGCCCAAGCCGGGGCGGCGCTTTAATGGAAGGAGCGCAGATGCGCTATGGTATTGAATCATGCTTTATCGCTCTTTTTGCGCTTGCGCATCAGGCCGAAAAGCACGGCGCCGGCGGCGCAAAGCGCGGCAAAGCCTATTAAAACCGGCACGGCGGGGAAGGCCTTGCCGGTGCGCTCGGGGCTGCCGCCGAAGCGTGCGGTAAGCTCGGCTTCGCCCGCGGGCCTGTATTCGGGCTCATCCGAAAGCTTGGTGCCGTTTGCATCAAACCAGCCGAAAAACTCCCCGCCGTCAGCGGGCACGGCGCAAACGCTGCTTGAAAATTCGTTTATGCTGCATCCCACCGTGCCGTTTCCGCCGGAGCGGACAGCGGCAAGCCCGAGCGCCGGCGCGGCGCTCAGATTAAGGGCGGTCAGCGGGTTGCCCTCGCACCAAAGCCAGCTCAGCCTTGCGTTTTGCGAAAGCTCAAGAGCGGTCAGCGCGTTGCGCTCGCACCTCAGCTCGGTAAGCTCCGGATTGTGCGAAAGGTCAAGCGATGCTATGCCGTTGCCGCAGCAGCAGAGCGCTTTCAGCCTTGGATTTACGGAAACGTCTATCTGCGAAACGGCGTTTTCCTGAAAGGCAAGCACCTCAAGCTTGGGGCAGGGGGAGGTGTCGAGCGAGGTCAGCCTGTTTCGGTAGCAGATGAGCGTGATAAGCTCGCCGCAGCCGGAAAGCTCCAGCTCGGAGATAAGATTATCCCGAAAGCAAAGGTATTTCAGCTCGCCGCAGCCGGAAAGATCAAGCCTGCCGCACATATCGCGCATAAAGGGCAGCTCCAGGCGCGCAAGCCGCTTTTCGCCGTCCGCTTCGCTCCAAAGCACGCTCGGAAGCTTCATGGCTCGTCCGCCTCCGAGGAAGCCGGCACGCACCAGGTTTCCGGATCGTGCGGCGAATAAGCCGGATTGAGCTTTTGCCCGTTCTTCGTTCCGTTTTGATCGCAGGCTTCAAAAAAGGAAACGAGCTTTAAATAATCGTTTTCGTTGTATCCGCCCGGCACGGCGAATTGGGCGGAGGCGGCGCCGGCGGAAGGCGTTAGCAGCAAAGCTGCCAGCAGTGCGGCAAAAAGCGCCGCAAAAAATCGTTTCATAACACATCCTCCTTGATTTTTCCCGAAAAAGGGTAAAGGAAAGCAGCCTTATCGAATGCAAGGCTCCCGACCAAAGGTGGGGGACGGGGTCGCCGCCCCCCAAATTGCCGGGAAACAATAAAAGCCATGTACCTTCATACACAGCTGACACATTCGGATAAGACTGCCAAAACCAAGGAGACGGTCTTGAAAAAACAAGTCTCTTCCATTATAATAAATAATGCGTGCGCGGTTGACCCGTTGTGTATGTGGCACCTTCACATATGCAGGCCGGAGATACTCCCAATATCTTCGGCCGCCGCTTTTTTGTTTCCATGTTCTATTTTAATTCCTTTTTCCTGCTTTGTCAATATTTTTATTCATTTCGACAACTTTTCCGAAATTGAAACAAATCTGCACAAATGAAAACACGCGTACACTCTCAAGGCTTGAGGCCGCCCCTATTTAAGCTCCAGCCTCATCTCAGCGTGCGGAATGCCGTCCTCCAAAAATATATTTGAGCAAACCTCAAACCCCGCCTTTTCGTAAAAGCCAATCGCGTACTGCTGCGCGTGAAGGCGTATCTCGTCCGCGCCAAGCCTTGCGCATTCGTCCACAGCCGCCCTCAAAAGCCGCATTCCGCAGCCCCTGCCGCGCTCCCGCGCTATAAGCCTGCCTATGCGCCAGCAGCACTTTTCCGGCTCCTGCTTCTGTTCGTTTTCCTTTTCGGCTTCGTCGCGGTAGATTCGGCAGCAGGAGGCGCAGCGGGCGAGAGCATCGAGCGTGAAAAGGTGAACGGCGTCATAGTCGACGCCGTCCGCGTCCTGATAGGCGCAGCTTTGCTCCACCACAAACACCGCCTCGCGCAGGGCAAGCAGTTCGTACAGCTCGCCCACCGTCAGCTCGTTAAAGCGCTTTATGATGATTTTACCGTTTTCGCCGTTCATATAAATCAGCCGAATCCAAATCCAAATCAGCCTTCGCCTGCCTCGCCCCTGATATGCACGTCCACCTGCGGGAAGGGGATCTCTATTCCCGCCGCGTCGAGCGCAAGCTTGCCGCCCTCGGTCAGCGCGAATTTAAGCCGCCAATAATCCTTTTCATCGCACCAGAGGCGCAGCATTATGTTCACCGCGCTGTCCGCGCATTCGCTCACAAGCACGGCTGGTGCCGGCTCCTTGAACACGCCCTCCGTGCTTTGCGCAAGCGCAATAAGCGCCGCGCGCGCCGCCGCGATATCCGAGCCGTAGCCGATGCCGAATTGAACATCCAGCCTGCGCGAGCCCTCGCGGGTAAAATTGACTATCGCGGTGTTCGTGAGGCTGCTGTTCGGCAGGGAGATATTGCGGTTGTCCGCCGTCACAAGCTCGGTGTAAAAGCTGCCCACGGCGCGCACCGTGCCCTCATGCTCGCCTATTTTAACGTATTCGCCGGAGCGTATGGGCTTGAGTAGCAAAAGCATCAGCCCTCCAACGAAGTTTCCCAAAGCGCCCTGGAGAGCAAGGCTCACCGCAACGCCCGCCGAGGCGAGCAGCGTCACGAAAGACGTCAGCGGCACGCCCATCACGCCCGCCGCCGTGATGATAACGAGCGCGTAGAGCAGCACCTTTATAAGCCCCTCGAAAAAGCCCCGCGCCGTGGGGTCCATTTGATTAAAGCCCTTGCCGCGCTTTATAAGCTTTAGAATGAATTTTGCGGTGATAAAGCCGATTATCAGCACCGCTATGCCGCCGAGCAGCTTTATGCCGCTTTCCTCAAGCATTTGCTTTACGTGGTTAAGATCCATAAGTGCACCTCATTTCACGCCCGCTCAGTCCATGTACTCCCTGCGCCGCTGCATCTGCTCATAGCTTTCCTTGTGCAGGAAAAGGTATTTGCGGATCGCAAAAAGCACCGCTATCGCCACAGCGCCGATAAGTATCTCCCAGGTTTCGAGCGGCTGTATCACAAGATGCCTTGTGACGGCAAACATCAGCACCTCTATCATGGAATACAGGTCGTTTCTGCAAAGCAGCTTTATAAACTCTATGCCTATCATCGCGTCGAAGAGCGATTTGAGAAATTCTATAAGACTGCCCGTTTTGAAAAACGCGAAGAACCATTCCAGGTTGAAAAGATGCGCGATTATTCCGGCAACGGCGAAAAGCGAGATCAAGAATTCTATGCATCCGCCGATGTGGAACACGTATTTGCGCGCGGTGTGAAGCAGCTTTACCATGGTTTTTCCCCTTCCGTAAGCAAGATTCGGTATTATACCGGATAGCATTGAATCCAATAAAAAGGGAACGGCGTGTACGCGCTGCTCCCTTTGGATCAATACACTATTTTATTATACACTATTTTGCCGCACGGGGCAACCGATTAAGCGTCAGCCAACGGCGGGTATCTCCGGCGGGTTGCTGGAAAACACCGCGCCGTTTGTGAAGCTGCCGAAATAGCTGTATGCATCCGATTTCGCTTCATCGAATATGAGCATATCGCCGTGAACGCGGAACACGTAGGAATACGCGCCGTCGTCTATGCTGAGGGTTTTTCCGTCGTCCTCATAAGTATATTTGCTGCCGACACCGATATAGTTCGAATACGGCGCGAAGCACATCGTGCAGGCATTGTCCTTATCAAAAAGCGCGATATTGGCCATGCCTGCATAATACTGAAGCTTGTCGCCCGGATCGATGCAGTAGTAGACCTTGGAGGGCTCCGCGCCCTCGGGCTGCGAAACTATGCTTGCGCCGCGCTTGATAAGAAATTCCGAAGGAATGTGAAGCTTCATGGCGCTGCCGCCCTCCTCGGTCAGAAAAACGCGGTTCACGGCGGTGGAGATCTCGAATTCGTGCCTTTTGCCCTCGGCGTCCCTCGCGGTCACAAGGGCCTTGCCGTCCTTTTTTTCAAGGGCGTAGTCGGAATATTCGGAAATAAAGCTGTTGTAGTATTTCAATCTCCAGCCGTTCGTGGCGTAAAGGGTCAGAATATCGTCCTTCGCGGAGGCGCCGAAGCCGAGGCAGAAGCTCTCCGTTTCGCCGTCGCCGTCCGCATCGGCACTCACTTCGCCGAGCGCGGCCGCCTGCGTGTTTGCGTAGTTCACGGGGTAAAACACCGCGCCGTCCTCAAAAAACGCGGGGGCGGGGTTGCCCGTGCTCGCCCGATCGTCAAGCACAAGTATATCCCCAAGGGAGTGGAAAACCAGCATATTGGTTCTTCCCTCCTGCTGATTATCGGCCGTCAGCACAAAATCGCCGCTCTTTTCATGAAAGCTCATGCTGCCGGTGATATTGCCGCCCATGGAAAAATCGCTTGCAAGCATGAAGCGCCCCGCGTTCAGATCCATGGTAAACGCCGCGTCTATGCGCGTGCTCTCTATCGCGTAGCGCGAGGGCTCGGGGCGGTAATAGCTGTATCTTCTGCCGTTTTCGCCGCCGAAATCGGAAAGCGGATACACAAGCCCGGTTTTTTTGAAGTATTCAAGCGCAAGCGCCTCGCATTTGGTCTGCATATACTTGGTGTCGCACCTCTCGGCATCGGCCTGAAGCGCCTGCGGGAAAAGCTCCTTTATGTCGCCCTCCCGGTTCGCGTCCCCCGCGGGAAAGGTCAGCCGCTCCGCCCGCCAAAGGGTGGGGGAGGCCTCGTCCTTCACGGCGCTCATCACCGCGGGAGCGGATACTGAAAAGGCGGGCTTTGATGAAGCGTCCTCAAAGCGCTCGTACTCCGCGTAATACACAAGCGCGTAAACCTTCGCCGCGTCATTCTCACTCTCTCCCTTTTCAACGCCGAGCAGCTTGAAGTCGGGGCAGATGAAGCGGAAATGGGAATCCACCGTGCGGCAATTCTCAACTATTGCCGATTGAAGCGTCAGCCGCAGACCGGCGTCAGCCTGCGCGAAAAGGGGCGCGTCGGAGCTTTTTTCCGTGTTGCTTCGGGGCGATATGAGCAACAGCCCTATCACGAAAATAACTATGGCAAAGCCTAATATGCCGAGGATTATGGGGGTTGAGTCGCTTGATTTTCTGCGCATAGTGAACACCTTTCTTTTTTACGGGGGAGCCGCTGTAAATGTTGATGCGGGAGGGAGCATACGCTTCTTTCCTGCGCAGGCGGGAAATGCGTGCGCCAAGCCGAAAAGCCCCCTCCGAATCATGTATATTTTACCTTAAATCAAGCCGAAGTTCAATCGAGCTTTTTTGAGCGAAACGGAGGAAAAAACGCATAAAAGGGGGAATAAATGCCGATGGACGCTTGAATATTTAAATTATATTATGCTTTTGTTGAATTGTGAACAAATTATTAAATTTTCTTGTCAAGGTTGACAGGGGGAGCTAAAGCGTCTAAAATGAAAAAATCCTGTATCTTTACGTTGAAGGAGAAGGGCATGAACTGGTTTTTTAAGCAGGATCGCACGGCGCCGATCATCACCGCAAGGGCGCATATCGCCTCGATGCATATTGAAAATCCGGATGAGCTCAACTATCCTGAAACCGCCATTCTGTTTTATATGCATAGCGGCGTGGAGTATCTGAAAGAGGAATACGGCGCAAGGCTGCTTTCAAAAAAGCTGCCGCGCTTTTTGCAGGGCTGCCCCGTGTATCTTATGGATGACGATATCTGCATTTTGGATGGCGGCAGGGGCGCACCGCAGGCGGCGGACACGGTGGAAACGCTTGCGGCGCTCGGCGTGGAGCGCGTGATCACGGTCGGCATGTTCGGCGCCTTCGGTGAAGGGGTTGAAACGGGGGATATTATCGTGCCGAGCCTTGCGTTTATAGAGGAAGGCACCTCGCAGCATTATTTGGAAAAGCCGGAATATGCTTATCCCGATGAGGCGCTTGCGCACAGGCTTGCGGAATTGACCGGCGCGTCAAAGGCGCGGATAGTTTCCACGGATTCCGTTTACCGCCAAACCTATTTCAAGGAGCGGCTCTGGCGCGAGAAGGGCGCCGTGGGCGTGGATATGGAAACGAGCGCTGTGTTCACCGTTTCGCGCTGCCTCGGCATAAGCGCCGCCTCGCTTCTGATCGCCTCCGATAAGCACCCGAAGGAGCCCGGGGAAGCAAAGTGGGAATGGAAAATGACGCGGGAAATGCGCTGCGGATTCTTTGACCGCGCCGTTTCCGCCGTTCGGGAGATCGTGCGCGGGGGGAGCGAAAAGCGGTGATCCGCATAAGCGGGTGATCCGGTTAAACGGGCGATCCGGATAAACGGGCGATCCGCATAAGCGGGTGATCCGGATAAATAATGGAGTGAATAATGATCCGAAGGGTGAATGAAAACAAAATGAAATCGAATGATGCCGGCAAAATCGAATCGGGAGCGGGGAAGGCTCAGCCGGGCGGAGCGGCGCGCACGGTGGTGCTTGCCGTGCTTGCGGCGTATCTTACGGTGCTGCTCTATCTTCTGTTTTTCCGCACCCCTTTCGACGGGTTGGTTTCACGCGCCTCGCTCCTAAAGCCCGTGCCGTTTGAAACCATTATTTCGCAGCTTCACGCATGGCGGTCGAATCGGGGCGTGCTGGTGCGCTACGGCGCAACCAATCTGATAGGGAACCTCGTGCTTTTCGCGCCGATGGGCTTTCTGCTGCCGTGCGCGTTCAAAAGGCTGCGCAGGGCGTATCTCACCCTGCCCGCCGTTATGGCGGCGGTGGTGCTTGCGGAGCTTATTCAGCTTTTTGCAAAGCTCGGCTTTGCGGACGTGGACGATCTTATTTTGAATACAGCAGGAGCCGCAATGGGCTATTTCGCGTTTTGGCTGGCTAAAATAAGCTGCCGGGAGGGTTGAAGCCCCGATGCGGCGCGCCCTTGCGCCCGGCAAAACCGAAGCCTTCGACCGTTTTTCAAGCGCCCTCGACCGTTTTTCAAGCGCCCTCGGGCGTTTTATTTTTGCTTGACAAACGGGCAATAAAATAATAAAATCATATGGTTGACTTTGACATATAACCCCAAGCGGGAAAGCAGGAGGAATCGTTATGAAACTTGATATCGGCACCAAGATCGGCGGCTTTCGGGTGGAGCGCATCCGCGAATCGAAGGAGCTTGGCGGCAGGCTCGTTGAAATGAGGCACGAGGTCTGCGGCGCGCAGCTTCTTTGGATGGACAACGGCGAGAGCAACAAGCTTTTCTCGGTCTATTTCAAAACCCTGCCCGAGGATCACACCGGCGTTTTCCATATTTTGGAGCATTCCGTGCTCTGCGGCTCCGAAAAATACCCCGTAAAGGAGCCCTTTGTGGATCTGATGAAGAGCTCCATGAACACCTTCCTGAACGCGATGACCTTTCAGGATAAAACCATGTATCCCATCTCCAGCCGCAACGAGCGCGATTTTCTGAACCTCACCTCCGTTTATCTGGACGCGGTGTTCGCCCCGCTCAGCGTTCGTGATGAAAACGCCTTCCGTCAGGAGGGCTGGCACCTTGAAAAGAACGAGGGCGAGGATGCGTACTTCAACGGCGTTGTGTACAACGAAATGAAGGGCGCCATGGCGAACGTGGACGATATTCTGGAATCGGGCATGAACGCGCTGCTGTTCCCCGATAACTGCTACGGCTATAATTCCGGCGGCGATCCGGAGCATATTCCGGAGCTTACCTACGGAATGTACTGCACGATGTATCATAAGTATTACAGCCCCGCGAATGCCAGGTTCTATCTGGACGGGGACGTGCCGCTTGAAAAAACAATAGAGCTTATAGATGAGTATATCGGGGGGGCCGCCCATGAGGAGGCGCCGCACGATATCCGCCTTCAAAAGGAGAGGGTCGGCGAAGGCACGCTTTACTACGAGATCGCGCCGGATGCGGACGAAACAAATAAAACCGTGCTCAGCTTCGGCAGGATAGTGGGCGATTTTGCAAAGAAGCGCCGCAACTTTATGTGCGAGGTGCTTTGCAGCTACCTCGGCGGCTCGAACGACGCGCCCATCACCCGCGCAATACTCGACGCGGGGCTTGGAGAGGATGTTCAGCTTTACGTAACGTACGATATTCAGCAGTCCAAGCTGGTGCTGACGGTTAAAAACACCGAGAAAAGCAAGCTTCAGGCGATAAGGGAAACCGTGTCCAAGGTGGTTTCGGAGCTTATCGAAAAGGGGCTTGACAGGGAGCTTTTGACGGCGCATCTGAACCGCTCCGCCTTCAACATTAAAAATATGTGGGAGCCTTCCGGCCTTGTGCGCTGCATAATGAGCTCCATGAGCGCGCTCTACGGCGGCGATCCCATGCTCTATATGGAAAACGACGCGGATATCGAGGCGGTGCGTGAAAGCATCGCAAAGGGCGAGTTTGAAGCGCTGCTCAAGGAGCTGTTTGACTTTGATAAAATGAGCACCCTCACGGTGCTGCCCTCCAAAACGCGCGGCGAGGAGCTTGCGCGGAAGGCGGCGGATTGGGCAAGGGATATGTATTCCGCCTTCGACGAGGACGATCTGAAGGAGCTTGCAAGGAAAAACGAGCGCCTGCACGCCTGGCAGCAGGAGCCGGACAGCGAGGATAAGGTCAAAATGCTGCCCGTGCTGCCGCTTTCCGAGGTCGGCCCCGAGCCCATGGTTATTCCCACCGAGCTTGGCGCCGTGGGCGGCGTTTCGGTGATGCGCCACGCCATCAAAACAAACGGCATAACCCATTTCAACCTGTATTTTGCGATTTCCGATCTTGGGTTCGACGAGCTGCCCGAGGCGGGGCTTTTGGTGAAGCTGCTTTCAAAGCTGCCCACGAAAAAGCATTCCGTGCAGGAGCTTGACAAGCTTATAAACACCTATATAGGCAGCCTTGGCTTCGAGGTGCGCGCGGCAAACGAGAGCGAGAGCTTCTGCAGGCCCTATATCAAGGCAAGCTTCTCCGCGCTGGATGAAAACATCTTCAAGGCGGCGGAGATAGTGGCGGAAATTCTGCTTGAAACGGAGTTTACCGATATTCAGCGCGTGCGTGAAAACGTGATGCAGCTTGATGAAGCCACGAAGCAGCGCGCCATCATGGGCGGAAACGCGCTCGGCATCAGCGCCGTTAATTCGCAGTATCTTGCCTCCTCCGCGTGCGAGGATCAGGCAAACGGCGTTGGAATGCGCATGTTCATCAAAAAGCTTGCGGCGGAATTTGAAAATGAAGCCGGGCTTCTTTCAGAAAGGCTTCGCGCAATAGCCTGCCGCGCCTTCTGCCGCGAAAGGCTGACCGTGGGCGAAGCTTCCATGTGCGCCGTGGACACCGCCTCCGTGATCGCTCTCTTCCCCAAGGGCGAGCCCGCTCCCGAAAGGGCGCATTATGAAACCAAGCTGCCCAAGAAGCTGGGCATCCGCATCCCCGCGCAGGTCGCCTTTGCCGAAAAGGGCATCCATATCGGCAATCTCACCGGCAAAATGAAGATCGCCTGCAATGTGATAAGCCTCAGCTGGCTTTGGAACAAGGTTCGCGTGCAGGGCGGCGCCTACGGCTGCGGCATCAGAACGAGCGAAGCCGGCACCCTCTGCCATTTCTCCTACCGCGATCCCTCCCCCGCAAGAACGCTGGGAATGTATGATATTGAGCCGGATTTCATAAAGGAATTCTGCGAGGGCAGCGAGGAAATTGAAAAGTTCATCATCTCCGCCGTGGGCGACAGCGAGCCGCTGCTTTCCCCTGCCGAGCAGGCCGCGCTTGCCGAAAGGGAGTGCATGAACGGCATTACTGCGGAGAAAAAGCGTGAAATGCGCGCCGATATGCTTGCCGCCACCAAGGAGAGCCTGATGGAGCTTTCCGAAACCTTCGAGCGCTGCGCCGCGGAGGGCGCGGTGTGCGTTGTGGGCAGCGATGCCGCGCTTTCCGAAATAGAAGGGCTTACGGTTATCGATTTGTAATATAATTCATCCTTTATGAACGCAAAAAACGATATGCGGAGCGGCGCCGTCCATAAGATGGCGCTCTCCGCCCTTATGACCGCGGCGCTGTGCATTCTTGCGCCGCTTTCCGTTCCGATAGGGCCGGTGCCGATAACGCTTTCGGTGCTGGTGATCTGCCTTTTCCCGTATTTCATCGGTGCAAGGCTTTCCGCGCTTGCGGTGATGCTCTACCTTTTGATAGGCGCGATCGGCCTGCCCGTTTTCTCCGGCTTTGAGGGCGGCGTCTCCAAGCTCGTCGGCCCCACGGGCGGCTATCTTATAGGCTATATCCCGCTTGTGCTCATCGGCGGCGCAATTATTGAAAAAACGGATAAACGCTGTGTGCACCTTGCGGGGCTCGCCCTCGGGCTTATCGCCTGCTATGCGCTCGGCACGGTGTGGCTTTCGGTATATCTCAGGATCGGCATAGCCTCCGCGCTCTCAAAGGCGGTGCTGCCCTTCATTCCCTTCGATGCGGCAAAGCTCGTGATCGCGGTCATCATCGGTCCCATCGCGGCAAATAAGCTCCCGGGCGCAGGCGCGTGAAGGCTGCACGGCGCACGGCCGAATGAATGAGCGCATCGGCGCGGCAGCGTTTGCGCCGACAGATCCGCGCTCCGTTTGCAAAAGCCTCCGCGATATGGTAAAATAAACCATAGTGGCGGTAAAATAAACCATCATGGCGGTAAAATAAACCATCGTGGCGGCGGCGCTTTATTTTGCCCCGCGAAAACGCCGGAAAGGATGGGCTTTTATGGCTGATTTCACCAAAAACGCAATAAAAACGGCCTTTTTGAAGCTTTTGAGCAATAAGCCCATCAGCAGGATCACCGTGAAGGATATAGTTGAGGAATGCGGCATAAACCGCAATTCGTTTTACTATCATTTCAGGGATATCCCCGCGCTTACCGAGGCGCTTGTGGATGAGCAGCTTGAAAGGCTCGTGTCCTCCTATTCGCCGGAGGATCCGATACTCGTGTTTATGAATGCCGTGGTGGATTACGCGGAGGCAAACAGAAGCCTTGCGCTGCACGTGTATCGCTATATGGACAGGGATCAGTTTGAAAGCGGTCTTTTAAAATACTGCGCCATAGTTGCAAACGCATTTGCGGACAGGGCGTTTTTCGATACCGCCGTGGATGTGGAGCAAAGAAGGCTCGTGTCCAAAATGCTTGCCTGCGAATGCTTCGGGCTGCTGGTGGAATGGGTTTCGGGCGGCATGAATGAGCAGCTCAAGCCGCGGATCGCGGAGATCTGCGAAATGCACAATATTCTTGTGCGGGGGCTTATAAGCAGCAGCGAAGCAAAACCGTTTTTATAAGGGCGCGTTTTTCGCGCTTTTTTTGCACCCTTTTTCATTTTTTATCAAAAAAACACCCGCATTTTTTTGTCATTTTGCGCTAAATGCCCAAAAATCGAACATAATTATCGTAAATGACCGTTTTTCGGCGGCAGCCTTCACTGTATAATTAAACTGCGAAAAAGTTTAAGGAGGCTTTGGATGAAAATGCGTTCCGCTGTGCCGATAACCGTGGTAAAGGCGATCTATATCGCGGCTTCGGCGGCGCTTGCGATCCTGGGCACGCTGTTCGTGTTTCTGCCCGCGGAGGCGATAGACGCGCTTTCAAAGGCGCTTGGAATACTGATGCTCGTGTTCGCCGTGGCAAGGCTTTTCGGCTATTTCACAAAGGATCTTTACCGCCTCGCCTTTCAGTACGATCTTCAATTCGGCATTCTGCTGATGGTGCTCGGCATGGTGATGATAGTGAATCCGCGCCAAATTTTGAACCTGACCATAATCGCAATGGGCATAGTGACCCTTGCGGACGCGCTGTTCAAGCTCAAGATCGCGCTCGATTCCAAAAAATTCGGAATAAGCCAGTGGTGGCTCATACTCGCTGCCGCCGCGCTTGCCGCCGTGATCGGCGTATTCGCCGTTTTCAGCCCGTGGGACAACGCAAAGGCGCTTGCCGTTATCTTCGGCTTTTCGCTTATCGCGGAGGGGCTTTTGAACCTTACCGTGGCGATCCTGACCATTAAAATAGTTAAAAACCAGTATCCGGACGGCGTGGATGAGGATGGATCCTGAAAGCGCACAGGGCGCGGAGCCCGATCGGGAAACGGCAACAGTACACAAGCTTTAAAATGCTTTAAGTAATGAATAAGCAGTAAATAAGTAATGAATAAGCAGTAAATAAGTAATAAATAAGCAGTAAATAAGTATAAAAACTCGAAGGAGGGACACACAATGCTCGTTCTTTTTACCGATACCGATACCGATATGACCCCCGAAATGGCGGAGAAATACGGCTATAAGCTCATCAGTATGCCGTACAGCGTGGACGGCAGGAATATCTACCCCTATGTGGACTACACGGAGTTTGATTCCCATGAATTCTACGACTTTCTGCGCGGCGGCGCAGTGCCGAAAACAAGCGCGCTGAACGTGGATGAATACAAGGCGCATTTCGAGCCGCATTTTGAAAACGGGGACGATATTCTGTATCTTCATTTTTCAAGGAATATGAGCGGCACCTTCAGCGCAATGGAGATAGCCGTGAAGGAGCTGCTTGAAAAATATCCGGATAGAAAATTCGATGCGATAGACACGAACGGCATCTCCATCGGCAGCCTCATCATGCTTGAGCAGGCGGGCGAAATGTATAAGCGCGGCGCGGGAGCGGATGAGATAAGAGCCTTTGTGGAAAATGAAAACAGAAAGTACGCAATATATTTCTTTGCGGACGACCTCTCGTTTTTCAAAAGAAGCGGCAGGGTGTCCGGGCTTGCGGGCGCGGTGGGCACGCTGCTTTCCATCCGCCCCATCATGCACATAAACGACGAGGGCAAGCTTGTGAGCATAGGCAAGGAGAAGGGCCGCAAAAAGGCGCTTGAAAGGCTTATCTCAACCGTTGTGGAGCTTGGGGAAAACGTGGCGGATCACAGAATGATCATCACCCACAGCGACGCGCCGGAGATCATCGATGAGGCGGTGCGCATGCTCAAATCGCATTTCGGGGAAAAGCTCGATCTGGAGATTGTGGACGTGAACCCCACCGTGGGCTGCCACTGCGGGCCGAGCACCATCGGCATCTGCTTTCGGGCAAAGCACAGGTAAGCGCAAAAAGGTGAAAAGCCTTAAAATCTTATTTAGCTTTCGATCGTCGCGGGAGGCGCGCCATGCTGAAAATTGTAGAGGTCAAAACGAAAAAGCAGCAGAAGGAATTTCTTGATTTTCCGCTGAAAATGTATAAGGATAATCCGTATTTCGTGCCGCCGCTGTACGGCGACGAAAAAAAGATCTTCCGCAAGGATTACGTTTACTACGATACCTGCGAGGCGGTTTACTACAACGCCTATCTGGACGGCAAAATGGTTGGACGCATCAGCGGCATACTTCAAAGGGCGAGCAACGAAAAGCACAATGAAAAGCGCGTGCGCTTCACCCGCTTCGATTCCGTAAACGATCAGCGCGTGGCAAGCGCCCTGTTTGACGCGGTTGAAAAATGGGCGGTCGCTAAAGGGATGGACACGGTTTGCGGCCCGCTCGGCTTTTCCGATCTGGAGCGCGAGGGGCTGCTTGTGGAGGGCTTTGACGAGCTTGCCACCTTCGAGGAGCAGTACAATGCCGAATATTACGGAAAGCTTATCGAAAACTGCGGCTACGCAAAGGAGGTGGACTGGCTTGAAAGCAAGATCTACCTGCCCGATGAGCCGGATGAGCGGCTTGAAAAATTCGGTGAAAACCTGATGAAGCGCTATAAGCTGCATTTCGGAGAGGCGAAGAACCCCCGCGATTTCGTGAATAAATATGCGGACGATCTTTTTGCCCTGCTGGATGTTGCCTATGAGGATATCTACGGCACCGTGCCGTTTACGGACGGCATGAAGAAGCTGATGATAGATAATTTTCTGCTCATTGTCGATCTTAAAAAGACGGCGGTGCTGATGGATGAGAACAATAAGATAGTCTGCCTCGGCATAAGCTTCCCCTCCATAGCAAGGGCGGTGCAGAAATCGGGCGGCAGGCTGACCCCCGCCGCGCTCGTGCGCCTTTTCCGCGCCATCAAAAAGCCGGAGATACTCGATCTGGGGCTTGTGGCGGTTGCCCCGGAATACGCCAATAAGGGCGTGGGCGGCATAATTTCCGCCTACCTTATGCGCCTTTTGAAGGAAAGCGGCGTGAAATACGCGGAAACGAATCTGAATCTTGAAACAAATCACGCGATACTCAACCAGTGGAAGCGCTTTAAAGCGGTTCAGCATAAGCGCAGAAGGGCGTATGTGAAAAAACTGAAATAGATCCCCGGCCCTCCTTGAAACGCAAAAAACACGCGCTGTCAAGGAGGGCTTTTTGAACCATCTCACCCGCGCTCGTGCGGCGCTCAACCGAAACACGGGCTTTTTCGTTCTATAAGTGTAACCGATTTTTACCGGAGGCTGTTTATAATGACTGCTTTATATAGATTCAGACCCATCATCGGCTTTATTTCGGCTTTGCTTACGGCGGCGGTTTCGATACTGCTGTTTTTCGTTATTTCCATAGCCTGCTCGCATGGCAGCGTTGCTCCCGATTTGCTCCCGCCCGCCGGCGTTTACTCCGTTTCGCTTGAAAACACGCTGTTTTGCGCGCTCTTCACCCTGATGATGCTGAACGCCCTGCTCTCCTGCCTTTGGACGCAGCATCCGATCTGGGCCGGCCTGTTTGCCGCCGCCGCGGCAGCCGGAGCCGTCGACTCCGTCGTGAAGCTTATCGGAAACGGCGAAGCCAACGCGATACCGCTCCTCATATACTGCATGATCGCGCTGATCGTTTCCGTGATCGCGGTATTCACAAGAACAAGGGAGCTTTGGGAGGGGGCGGAGCGCATAAGGCCCGCCGCATGGATCGACGCGCTGCTCGGTCTTGCGCTGTTCATTCCCAATTTCCTTCCCATCCCGCTCGACTTTTTGGAGAATTTGAACGGCACGTTGGGAGCTGTTCTCGGCATTGCCTTTATTCTGGCGCTTGCCGCAAGGCATATTTACATTGTTAAAACGCTGATTGACGACAGAAAAAACGCGGTGTAACGGCAAAGGCTGACCGTTATAAGCAAAGGGGGACAGAAGAATGAAACGCAGACCGCTCGATGGATACAACGTTTTCAACCTTGTTAAAAAGGCGTTCGCCGTTTTAGTCAATCTGTGCTTTGCCTTTACCGTGCTGATCCTTCTTGCCCTCGCAGGCAGCCCAGATCCGCCCTTGGCGCCGGGGATACAGCCCGTGATCCCGCTGAGGACGGATATAATCCTTCTCTTCCTCATCGGAAGCATCGTGACGCTAAACGGCCTGCTCTCCTGCCTGTGGACGATGCACCCCTGCTGGGGAGCAGTCTTCTTGACAGTGTATCTTGGCGTATTTGCCGAGATGCTCGTATGGAATATGAACGGCTGGATGCTCTTTATTGTAAGCTTCTGGCCGCTCCTGTTTTTATTCGTGGGCATTGCCGCCTCGGTCATTACCCTTATAGCAAGGCGCGGGGAGTGGAAAACCGGAATAAGGCGCGAGCAGCCCGCCGCGTGGGTGGATGCGCTTATAGGGCTTGCCTTCGTTTTTCCTCTCATCTTTCTTTGGCCGCTCCTCGCTCTCATCGGTGCAGCAAGGCATATTTACATTGTGCGCGAGCTTATCATAGAGCGCAGGAAGGAGCTGAAATGGCTGAAGCTCAGGGCGGAGGAAGCGAAGGAGGAAGGGCAGGCGGTATAGCGGGCCGAAGCGCATTCTGTGATTTTTGACCTAAAAAAGCTCAAGCTTTATCGCAAACTCATTCAAACTGCCTTTTTGCTTGATTTTTTCCCAATTTGAGTATAATTATGCTTAAGAACACTTTAGTGTGAAAAAAGAAAGAGGTAGAATCATGAGAAAACAGCTCAAGCTCACCGAAGGAATTTTCCCGATGCCCGTTTTGATGGTTGCCACCTATAATGAGGATGGCAGCGTGAACGTGATGAACGCCGCATGGGGCACCATGCAGGAGCGCGGCTGCGTTGCGCTCAATCTGACCGAAACGCATAAAACCGTGCAGAATATCAAGAAAAGGGGCGCCTTCACCGTCAGCATTGCGGACGCGAAGCACGTTGTGGAGGCGGATTATTTCGGCGTGGTTTCCGGCAAAAAGGAGCCGAAAAAGTTCGAGAAAAGCGGTCTGACCGCAGCCGGGTCCGCGCTTGTGGACGCGCCCATCGTGAATGAATTCCCGCTCTGCCTGGAGTGCGAATTCATAGAGTATCAGAACAACGAATACGGCGTTGGCGTTATCGGCAGGGTCGTGAACGTGACCGCCGATGAAAGCGTTATGCGCGGCGATAAGGTGGATATGAGCCTTGTGGACGCCATCGCGTTCGATCCCTATACGCACGGCTATTACCGCGTTTCGGAGCGGGTGGGCGAAGCGTTCAAGGACGGCCTGAAGCTGAATAAATAAGCCCGCATTCATATAGCCGCTGCGCCGTTCGGCTTTTTAAACGGTTGTGAAATAAAGGCGATAAAGCTATAAAGGCGATAAAGCTATAAAGGCAGCAAAGCCATAAAGGCTGTAAAAAAGAATCGGATTTATCAAAACGAGCCTCACTTTTCGCGGTGAAGCTCGTTTTTTGTATTCATTTTTTGCACGTTCTTTTGAAAGCGCGGCTCATTTCCTCGTTCCGAAAAGCCCGCGGAATATGCTCTTGCCTATCTCGCGCCCAAAGGAGGTGGCGGCGGAGCTTGCCGCCTTGCCAAGGGCGGACTGCTTTTTCTTGCTCTGCTTCGCCTTCTGCTGCTTTTCCCTCTCCCGGCGCTCCTTTTCCTCCTGCTTTTCCCTTTCCTTGCGCTCCTTCTCGGCCTGCGCCGCAGCCTCGGCCTCCGCCTTTTCCTTCGCCGCCTGCTCGCGCTCCTCGCTTATTACCTCGTAGGCGGATTCGCGGTCAACCGCGTCCTTATATTTGGCGTTCAGGGGGCTTCTTGCGATCACCTGCGCTATAATGCCCTCGTCCGCCGCATTCATGCTGCTTCTTGGGGGCAGTATGTTTGCCCGCTCCACTATGGTGGGGGTGCCCTTCGCGTCCAGAACGGAAACGAGCGCCTCACCCACGGCAAGCTCCTGGAGCACGCGCTCGGTGTCGAAATTTTCATTGGCGCGGAAGGAACGCGCCGCGTAGCGGATCGCCTTCTGCTCGTTCGGCGTGTAGGCGCGCAGCGCGTGCTGCACGCGGTTGCCGAGCTGACCCAGCACGCTCTCCGGCACGTCCGCAGGGTTCTGGGTGATGAACCAGCAGCTCACGCCCTTGGAGCGGATGAGCCTTACCACCTGCTCCACCTTCTCAAGCAGCGCCTTGGGCGCGCCGTTGAAGAGCAGATGCGCCTCGTCGAAGAAGAACGCGATCTTGGGCTTATCCAGGTCGCCCGCCTCGGGCAGCAGCTCATAAAGCTCCGAAAGCATCCAAAGCAGGAAGGTGCTGTATAAAAGCGGATGCTGGAAAAGCTCGGCGCATTCCAGAATATTCATATAGCCCCTGCCGTCCGCGTCCCAATCGAACCAGTCCTTAATATCGAGCGCGGGCTCGCCGAAGAATATGCCGCCGCCCTCGTCCTCAAGCGCAAGCAGCGCCCTTTGAATGGCGCCCACGGACTGCGCGGAAACGTTGCCGTAGGTCAGCTTGTATTCGCTTGCATTGTCGCCCACGTGCTGCACCATAAGGCGAAGATCCTTTAAGTCAATAAGCAGCAGCTCCCTGTCGTCCGCAATTCGGAAAACTATGCGCAGCACGCCCGCCTGCGTGTCGTTCAGCCCGAGCAGCCTTGCAAGCAGCTCCGGCCCCATATCCGAAATGGTGGTGCGCACGGGGTGCCCCAGCCTGCCGTAAACGTCGAAAAAGCGCACGGGGTAGGAGGTGTAGTTGAAATCCTGTATGCCCATGGTGTCGATGCTGCGGCGGATATGCTTGTTTTCGCTGCCGGGCTGACACATTCCGGACACGTCGCCCTTTATATCCGCAAGAAACACCGGAACGCCCATATCGCTGAACGATTCCGCGATCACCTTCAGGGTAACGGTTTTGCCCGTGCCGGTCGCACCCGCAATAAGTCCGTGCCGGTTCATCATGGCGGGCTCAAGATATACGCGCTCGCCGCCGGTGGCAAGCCAGATTTTTCCTTCGTCGCGCAAATACATTGGTTTATCTCCTTTGCTGCCGCCTTGAAGGCGGCTTTTCTCAGCATATCTATTATATAATCACCGCGCCGCACTGTCAAGGATTATCGGTCTTGTCTCGGCGCAATAAAAGCGGGGCTCACCGCCCTTTCGGATGATGAGCCCCGGATAAGGCCGCGGCACTATCCATTTTTCGGATGAAGCCGCTTTTCAACCGTCAGCCTGTTGAGCCCGTTCACGCGCTCGTAGCGCTGGCGGTCGGAGAATGAACGCACAAACTCCAGCCCGAAGCCGCCATCGGAGTTTTCAAGATCCTCGTCCGTTACCTCGGAAAGCGGGTCGAAGCCCTTGCCGTTATCCTCAAACGCAAGCCGCGCCGTATCGCCGATAAGATCAAGCTTCACCGCTAACACGGGCTCGGAAACGTCCTTGAAGGCGTAGCTTATCTGGTTGTTCATGATTTCGTCGATAAGTATGCCGATTTTTGAAACATCGTCCGTATCAAAGCCGCAGAGCCGCGCGAAAACCGCGTCCGTTACGGCGGTAATATCGTCGTACACGGGCTTTTTAAGCTCCATCCGCAGCGGGGGAGAAGCCTTCAGCACCAGCATTGTAACGTCGTCAAACTGCTCCGCCCCGCCGCAGAAGCGCTTCAGCGCCGCGTAAACCTCGCCCGTCACGTCCTCCCGGGCGGAAAGCAGAGCTTCCGAAATGCGCTCGTAGCCGAACTCCTCCGCGCTTTCGTTTATGCCCTCGTTCACGCCGTCCGTATACATAAGCAGCGTATCGCCGCTCTCAAGGCGCATTTCGTCCGAAACGAACTCCACGTCGTCCAGCGCGCCAAGCACGTAGTTGGATTCCTCGCCGATCGTTAAAACGCTTTCTCCGCGCTTGAGCATGGGCTGCTCATGACCCGCGCGAAGGTATTTAAGAATGCCGCTCTCGGTATCAAGAATGCCGAAAAACGCCGTGATGAACACGCTTTCCGTGTTGCCCCTGCAAAGGCTTTGGTTCAGCTCCGCCGCGAAATCGGCAAGGGGCTTGCCCGATCTTATGCCGGATTTTATGAGCTCCTTTGTGCGCATCATAAACAGCGCGGCGGGGATGCCCTTTCCGGAAACGTCCGAAAGGCAGAAGAACAGGCGCTTTTCGTCCAGCATGAAGAAATCAAAGAAATCGCCGCCCACCTCGCGCGCGGGCTTGAGAAAGCTTTCCACGGTGTATGCCCCAGCCGTCATGCCGCCTTGCGGCAGCGCTTCGGATTGTATGCGCGCGGCAAGCTCCAGCTCGGTTTTCATGCGCTCCTCGGCGGCGGTCTTTTCCTCCAGGCTGCCGATGTAGCCTATTATCGCGTCCTGCATGATGTCCATCTTTTCGGAAAGAGCGCCGATCTCGTCGCCGGAGCGGATGCCGGCGGAAACCTTCACGGGGCGGCTTCCCTTCAGATTGGAGGTAAACCTCTCCGCCGCATCGGAAAGCCTGCGAACGTTTTTAACTATCAGCCTGTCCGCAAAAAGCATGATAAACAGCGCTATCACCACCGTTGCCGCAAGCGTTATGCCAAGGCTGTAAAGCGTGAAAAGGCGCGTATTAAGCTTGCTTTCGCCGACGTATTCACGAAAACAGGCAAAGGCGATCGGCTCTCCCCGCTCGTCCGATTCGATGGGATGCACGGAGCAGCACTCATCGCCGGCGAAAAACGCCGCGGACTCGCCCTTTTCAAGCGCGGAGGCAAGCCTTTCATCCCATGGCGTTGCCAAGCTGCCCGGAAAATGGTAGCTCATCGTTTGATCGGACGCCATATCCAGCATATACACCATGTTTTTATGCTCGGCATCGTAAAAGAATATATTACCCGTTTCATGACCGCTCGAGCGGCCGATAAGGTCTATATTCTGAAGCAAGCCCCGGTAATCGCCATAGAAAACCGCCATTTCATAGGAAAGCCCAAAGCCGCTTTTCGGGGGGAAGATATTCTTCGTCAGCTCATTGAAAAACCTTTCCTTTTCGGCATGGTCGCTCATAAGCTCGGAGCTTTGAAACCGCTCTATCTCCTCCCTGTGCTCGGCATAGATATTACCGAGCTTTTCACGGTAGTCCTGCAAAAAAGGCAGATAACTCTCACGGATCGTATTGCAGAGAGTCCTTGCCGAATTAAGGCTGTCCGCTTCAAACTGCCTGCGCATCCGCATGGTATACAGCGTGGAGGTTATAAGAACGGAAACGATTATGAGCGCAAGCGAAAGCAGCGCCATGAGCAGCAGCAGCTTTTTTCTTATTCCAAACCTCATAACACTGTGAACGCCTTATTGAAGCCGGAAACGCGGAACACCTCGTTCACAACGGCGTTCGTGTTGCGTATCACCATCGTGTGCTCGGATGCCTTCGCCTGCTTCTGAAGCGCCACAAGCAGCCGAAGACCCGCGGAGGAGATGTATTCCACCTGCGCAAAATCCAGCTCGATATCGGTTTTATCAAGCGCGTAGGGCTCAAGCTGCTCCTTGAGGGCAGCGCTCGCGGCGGTGTCCAGCCTGCCCACGGGGGCGATGATGAGATTGGTTTCGGTTTGAGTGATGGTTGCTTCCATTTTTGGTTGTTCCTTTCTATCGGTTAAAGTTTAGCTGTTGATGTCGTATAGCAGTTGCTGTCGTATAGCAGTTGCTGCTGTTTAGCTGTTGCCGGTTCATGGCTCGCGCCCGAAACGGAAGCGCTCTTGGGGCGGGACGCCGCCCTGCGCTTTTCCATCCATAAAACGGTTATAAGCGGGAAACGGTTTTGCTTTTCGCCGGAAAATGCGGAATGATCCCTCGGGCGGGGGCAGCGCCTCGGCGCAGGCCCCAAACAAGCACCCCATATAAACACTCCACACAAGCAAAGGATACCACTTTTGATCGGATTTGGCAATAGCGGGAGCGGGGAAAGGGCGGCGAATTAAGGCGGGTGCGAACGGCTTGCTGCGGGTAACGAAAGGCTCGGACGGCTGCCCGAGTGAACCGAATAAAAAACCGCCCCCCCGAAGAATCGAGGGAGCGTCTTATCCGGATAGTTGCGCCGCCGCTCCGCTGACGCCGGAATCCGCAGCGCACTGTCGCATCAGAATTTACCGGCCCAGCTTCTAAGCTCGTCCGCTGAAGCGGAGGGGGAGAACCTGCGCCCGTCGAGCACCCTTGCGCCCTTGGCAAGCCGCTGCATATTGGCTGCGGAATCGCCAAGCCCGCTGCCGCCGGAGGTGCAGAAGGGAACCACGGTTTTGCCCGTGAAGTCCGCGCTCTCCATAAAGGTGTCGATTATGGAGGGCTCGCGGTACCACCACACGGGGAAGCCGACAAAGATGGTGCTGTAGGAGGAAACGTCCTTGCTTTCGGCAATCTCCGGGCGGCAGGAGCTGTCCTTCATTTCAAGCGTACTGCGGCTCTTTTTATCCATCCAGTTCAGATCCGCCTTCGTGTACGGCTGCTTGGGAACTATTTCAAAAACCTCCGCGCCGATGGCTTCCGCAAGATTATGTGCAAGCCTTGCGGTCACGCCGCTTGCGCTGAAATATGCCACAAGAGTTTTATTCATAGCTTTCACCTCGAATGAAAATATTTATGCTGTTTATATTATTATGTTGTTTGTATTATTATGTTGTTTGTATTATTTATGTTTTTATATTACAAACTCTCTTTAAGTATGCGCACCACCTCGGCGCGGTCCGGCTTTTTATAGCCGCCGTCCTCCGCAACGACCTTGCCGCATTCCTTCAAAATGCTTATCACGCTGTCGTAAATGCCGTTTTCCTGATGGAGCCGCCGCCGTAGATGAGCACCACGCGCTCCCCGAAATTTTTAAGCTCGTCCTTTAAATAGTTCAGCGAATCCTCGCCGAAATAGAGCCTTGTGCCGTTCTTGCAGCTGAAATTGCCAAGCATTGTTTTTTCATCCGATAGATAATCAGTCGATTTTAGAGTTTTTCCACGCGCTGCGGCGCATTCCTTCGCCTCACAGCGCATGGATCGTTACACGGCTCGCAGTATTCTTGAAAGCCCGTCCAGCGCAAGCTCGTAAAGTGTCCGGTCGTTGCACATAAGCTCCGCCTTTTTCATGGCCTCAAGCTGCTTTTCGGTGGCGTGCGCGTATGGGTAGATGCCGTGCATGAATTCAAAGGCGGACAGCAGCATCAGCCGGCGCTCCCGCTCGGAAAGCTCGGGAAACGCGGCGGCTATGATTTCGGTAAAGAGCGAAACGCTTCTGCCGTAGGCGCGTTTGAAGCGCACAAGGCGCTCAAGGCGGCTGTTGCCCTCCATATCGTATAGGTTCATGGCAAGCAGCTTCAGCATCAGCTCCCGCTTTTCAAGCGTTTTGGCTATGCTTTGGGCAAGCCCCTTTGCGCTCGGCGCGGCGTTTAAAACCTTTTCAAGATCGCTGCACCACAAAAGGTATTCCCGCTCGAAAAGCCCCAGGAAGATCTCCTCCTTGGTTTGAAAATAGTTGTAGATCGAGGGGCGGGAAAACGAGGTTTCCGCGCCAATCTCCTTGATGGTGACCTCCTTGAAGCTCATGCGCGCGTAAAGCCGCTCGCAGGCGTTCAGTATTTCCTCGGTCCGCACCTCGGCGGATTCCCTTGAAGTCATATTACCACCTCCAAAAACACAGGATTTACTGATATTCCGTTAAATTGACTTCGTGTCAATACACGTATTATATCACGATACTGACATGGAGTCAATAGGTTTTTGGCGCGCGTTCCATTATTTTTCCCGCGCCGCCGCTCTTGTATTCGCGGGCGCAGGGGGGTATAATTATGATCGATGCAGAAAAACAGAAACGGATGAATCATTATGGGCTTTACAAGCGAAAATGAGTTTAATAAGGTAAAAATCTACGGCACGCTCGGCCCCGCCTGTGCAGATGAAAGCACCCTGCGGGCGATGGTGGCGGAGGGCATGAGCGGCGCAAGGCTGAATCTTTCCCACAGCATGCTTCATGAAGCGGGCGGGCTTGTTTCGGCATATAAAAAAGCCTCGCGCGAATGCGGCGTTGAGCCTGAAATTCTGATAGATATGCAGGGGCCGGAAATGCGCATAGGCGAGCTGAAAGCCCCCATGCTTCTGCGGGAAGGGGAGCTTATTTCGGCGGAAAGCATACCTTTTTCAAGCGAGGTGGCTCAGGCGCTGAAAACCGCGCCCTGTGAAAGGCTGCTGCTGGACGACGGAAAGCTGCTGCTTGAGCGTGAAAAAGCGGGTATGCTGCGCGTGGTGCGGGGCGGGCTGCTCGAAAGCCGAAAGAGCGCCGCGCTGCCCGGGCTGAGCATATCCACCCCCGCGATGACTGAAGCGGACAGGCGGAATATCGCCCTTGCCCGCGAATACGGCGTCACGGGCGTGATGCAGCCCTTCGTGCGCGGAAAGGCCGATCTTATCGCCGTTCGCGCCGCGCTCGATGAAGCCGGCGGAAAGGATATTCGCCTTTTTGCCAAAATAGAAAACGCGGAGGGGATCGCCGCGCTCGATGAAATAATTCCGTTCTGCGATGAAATAGTTATTGCGCGGGGCGATCTTGGCAATTCCATGAACCTTTGGGAGCTGCCCGCCGCGCAAAAGCGCATTTCCATGGCCTGCCGCGCAGCCAAAAGGGCGTTTATGGTGGTCACCCAAATGCTGGATTCCATGCTCTCAAGAAGCGTGCCCACCCGCGCCGAGGTCAGCGATATCTTCAATGCCGTGCTGGACGGCGCCGCCTCCGTGATGGTCACGGGGGAAACCGCCGCCGGCAAATACCCCGTGCAGGCGATAAGCTTCCTTGCCAAAACCGCGCGGGAAGGGGAAAAATACCGCGCCGAACGCGAAACCCGCTCCATTTAGGCAGACCGGCGCAGGGCCGAAAAAACAGATAGTAATTTTTGAAAAATCATGCCCGAAGCCGTGTTCAGGCTTCGGGCATATTTTTTATGGGTTCGGCTTCATCGGCCTGCAGCAGGCGGATGCTGCTCCGGCAGCTTCACGCCTCTCCCTGCTCTTTTATCCTTTCACCTTCCCCCCTACGCCGCGCCTATTCCCCCTTCAGCACAAGGCTGCAGAGCTCGGGGGAGGTATTGTAGATGCCGATGGGGTTTGCGATAAACTCCACCACACCGGCGTTGCCGTTTTCATCATGGAAGGTGACCACGGCGCGCTCGGAGTTCATGATGAAATCATACCCGTCCCGCTCAAGGTTTATTCCGGCGTCGGCTGCCATGGGAGCCACCGCGTACCATGCGTTTTCAGCGAACCACGGCTCGGTGTAGATGGGCTCGGAGGAGTAGCTTGCGCCGCCGTAAACGGCGGGATATATGTCGGTGCATTCAAAGCTGAAGGATGACGACGCCGGGGAGGGGGATACCATCACCGCGTCCGCCTCGCAAACGTAGCGCAGCCAGCCCCTGCATTCGGGATGCTCCGCTCCGTCGCAGATGCCGAAATTGCAGTCCGGATTTATGCCCAGGGTATACGCCCTGCTGTCTACGGGCATGAAGGCGATGGTTATGCGGTACTTAACGAATTTATCCTCAAGCACGATCGGGCGAACCTCCACCGCCTTTGCGGCGCTGCCCTTGAAGGGATGACCGCTTTCAAGCCCGTTTACGATGTAATCCGCTATCCTGTCGGCTATGGTTTCGCCGATGGAGGGGGAGAGGATCCACCCGAAGGAGCCCAGGTCGGGGTCTATCTGCGGGCTTATGGTGTCCTCCCCGAACTGCGCCAGCTCCTCGTCGTACATATATTGAACGCAGCTGTCGCTGTAATTTATATGCGGCTCGTTGTTTTCGTCAAAATAAACGTGTATCGAAGCATAATCCTTCCATTCCGCATCGTAGAAGGCCATGGAGCGGGAGTTGACGCCCGGAGTATAGCTGTTGTCCACCGCAAGGTTTTGCTTCACTATATCTATGCCGTGCATGGCGGCAATATCGCGGAACTGATCGTAGGCAAAGTCTATCGCCGCGTCGCCGCCGTATTCGATTTCGCGCGTGGCGGTGTTCGTCAGCAGCGGGCCCTCCATCATGCACAGGCTTTCCGCCATTGCGCGAACGGTTTCGGCGGGAACGGAAGCATCCAGCTCCATTGCGAAATACACGCGGGGAGAGGCAAGGTAGGAGAGTATGGCGGGGTTTTCAATATCCTCGGCCGCGTTCGGATAATAGGCGCTCAAGTAGCTGTGCGCGGAGTATTGCGCCACGGAGAGCGCGGTCACGTTTTCCCACGGGGAATCTATAAGCGTGTAGTGCTCCGCCAAATCTATGCGCGCGCCGGAGCCGTTGAAATCGGAATAAACCGCCCTGTGATAGTCCGCCGCCGGAACGTCCGTATATTCGGGATACACGCCGAAGCCGAACGCGCCAACGCAGCTTCCGTTTTCATCCTCCAGCCACCTGAGCCTGTTTACCCATGAAGCGTTGGGGTGGTAGCCCGCAAGGTAGACCTGCCTCTCGCGGGGCATGAAGGGGATTATTTTCCAGCCCTCCGGCAGCATGAAGCGCACGCTTGCGGTGTAAAAATCCTCGTCCACGGTTTGCAGGGCGCTGCGCAGATCGGTTACGGAGTAGGTGAACGCAACGCAGTCCGGATGCTCGCCCTCAAGGGGATCCACAGCGGGGGTAGGCTCGGCGGAAGGCGCCTCGGTGGGCGCTTCGGTGGGCGCCTCGGTGGGCGCCTCGGTCGGCATCGCCGTGGGCGCTTCGCTCGGCGCGGGGGTGCTCTTGTTTTCGGGCGTTTTGGTCGGCAGCTCATCCCTCGGCCTTGCGGCTCCTGTGAAGGTGCAGCCTATCGCCAACGCTGCGGCTATCAGCACGGCGGCAAGCGCGGCGCCCGTCATGCGCGGCTTTTTGGCGATCAGCATTATGCGCTCGCGGATGCTCCCGCGCGATGCGGTCATGGTGGTGGCTGCGGTAAGCAGGCCGGTGGCCCTGCGGCAGGTCAGGCTTATAAGCGTTCTGCCGTATTCGGCGCGCTCGCTCTCGCCTATGCGCGCTATCGCCGCCTCGTCGCAGGCAAGCTCCTGATCGCGCCTTGAAAGCACGGCGGCAAGCCACACAAGCGGATTATACCAGTGCAGCGCACAGCAAAGCCCGCGCAGCACGGAGAAAACGTGGTCAAAATGCCTTGCGTGGGTGCGCTCATGCGCCAAAACATGGCGGAGCGACGCCTCGTTTTTCGCCGCCTCGGCGGTAACGTAGATGGCGGGGGAGATCATGCCGAAAAGGCAGGGCGTGTCCAGCGCGTCCGAAACGTACACGGGCAGGTCACAGTCCGCGTTTTCAAGCCTTCTGCGGCTTCTTTTAAGCCTGACGGCAACGCGGATATTTGTGGCAATAAAGAACGCCAGCACGCCGAGTGCGCCGATGAGCCAAACCGAAGCAAGCACGGAAGCGAGGGAGGGCGAATTTGCCGCGCCGTCCGAACTTGTCACGGGCGCTGCCGCAGCGCCGCCTTGCCCGCCGCCGTTCACCGTGCCGAGAATAACGGGGGAATAGGGCTTTTCGGTTTGATTTGCGGTGCCTGCGCTGCCTGAGGTGCCTGCGGGGGTGGGAAGCGCCGCAAACGCGCTCGGCTTCGCCGCTTCGCTATCGCCCGCCTGCGGAAGCTGCGTGCTCTGCGCGAAGGGCGCGGGGGTGAAGGGCGCGGGGGTGAACGCGGAGTAAGCGCCGTTTTCGGCCTTGGGGGGCACTATCGAGGTCTGAACGCCGCCCGGAACGGTGTTTAAAACGCTGATCGGGCTTGTGCCGAAGCTGAACGGCACGAGCAGGCGAACGAGCGCCAGCGCCCAAAGCGCGTATTGAAGGCGCAGGCTTATCCTGCCGCGCAGAATGTAGCGAAGCGCGATTATTATTGCTATAAGCGCGCAGGAGGTGATGATCCATTCAAGCATTTTCGGTTTCCTCCTCGTTTTTATTTTCAAGCTCCGCAAGCAGAGCATACATTTCGTCTATCTCCTCCCGGGATAAACGCTGCTTTTTGGTGAAGGCGCTCAAAAGCAGGCTCACGCTGCCGTGATAAGCGCGGCTTAATAGATCCTCGGTTTCGCGCAGCGCGGCGTCGTCGCGGCTGATAAGGGGCAGAAACGCCTTTTTGCCATCGCCCTCCGCCTCGCCTATCGCGCCCTTTTCCCCAAGGCGGCGCAGCATGGTGAGCGAGGTGCTGCGGCTCCAGCCTGTCCGCTTTTCCATTCGCTCCGTAACCTCGCGGCCGGTGAGCGGCGCGCTTTCCCAAAGGCATTCCATTATCTGCCATTCCGCCTCGGTAAGCGTCAGCTTTTTTACTTGATTTTTCTCCATGCCGGTCACTCCTTACAGGTGGATTGTTTGAAAACAGCCGCTTCCGACAAGCTTTTGTTTACAACTGTAACCATTATACACGGACTGTTTACATTTGTCAACAGCTTTTTGCGCCGCTTTGAAAAAATTTTGCTTTTTTGCGGCCGCTTTCGGGAGTACAATAAAAGCATCCCCAAACAAGAAGCGGGAATGCCGGAACGCCGGACCGCCGGGAAGGCTTGCACAAGGCCGTTCAGCGGGCGATCTCGATGGCTTTATGCAAACCGCTTCGCGCTCTATTTCGCGCTCTCCCTGCGCTTTTTCCTGCGGACCCTGCTGATATGCCTTTCAAAATCGCCCCCCGCGATAAGCTCCGCAAGCACTATCTGGATATAGGTTGAAACCGTGCAGGAATAAAAGCCGATTTTATTGGAAAATTCGCTCACAAGATGCCGTGGGAGCACCGCGTAGCCAACGCGGAAGGCGGGGGAGAGCGTTTTTGAAAAGGTGTTCAGATAGATTACGTTGTCCCCGGCGGAAAGGGAAAAAAGCGTTTCCTCGCTCTTTTTGGAAACGGAGAATTCGGACTCAAAATCATCCTCGATTATGTATCGCCCGCCCGCGCCCGCCCAGGAAAGGTATTCGTGCCGCTTGGAGGCGGAGGCGGTAACGCCGCTCGGGTAGCTTCTGTACGGTGAAATATGAAGTATCTCCGCCGTGCTGCGAAAAAGCGCGCCGCTCTCTATTCCGTCGCTCCCAAGCGGAAGGCGCTCTGTTTGCACGCCGTTTGCAAGGTATACCTGCTCGATTTTTTTATAGGAAGGAAACTCTATGCCGTAGCTCCTTTCGCGCCCCAAAAGCTCCACTATCAGCCCGTAGAGGTATTCCGAACCCGCGCCTATCACTATCTGCTCCGCCTCGGCGCTAATGCCCCGGCTCCGCTTTAAATAATCCCGCACGGCGGCTCTCAGCTCAAGCGTTCCCTGATTCGGGGATCGGTTCAGCATCGCCTCGCCGTATTCGTTTATCACCCTGCGCATGGTTTTTTTCAGCACGGACATGGGAAAGGCGCAGCCGCCCTCCTCCGGCTCAAGCGCCTGCTTTTGCCCGCTCTGCGCAGGCGCGGGGTGCTTTTGCGGCTCCGCCTGCGATCGAAAAAAGCCGTCGCCCGCGCTGAATATCACAAAATAGCCGCTCCGTTCGCGCGGCTCGATATAGCCCTCGTCCGAAAGGAGCGCGTAGGCATGCTCCACCGTAACGGTGCTTGAGCCGGTTTCATCGGCAAGCGTTCGCTTGGAGGGCAGCTTTTCGCCCGCGCGGTATACGCCGGAAACTATATCCTCCCTCAGCAGGTAGTATAGCTGCAAATAGGCGCTTCGGCCCGCTTCTTTTTTTATCTGATAGCGCATCTGGTGATATAAAACTTTCCGTTTCTGATTATTTTAATATTATCAGTTTTATTATACACTATTGCACGCTGCGGGGCAAGAGGGAAAATGCTCCGCTGCGGAAGAAAAAGGAAAACTAAAAGAAAACGAAAAAGAAAACGAAAAAAGAAAAGGTAAAAAAGGTAGAATCGGAGAAACGATATGAAGCTTAAAGCGGATCTGAACACAAAAAAGCTCGTTATGGCGGCGGCGTTCGCGGCGCTTATCTGCGCGGCCACCTTCGCTATCAAAATTCCGTCGCCCATTGGCGGCTATATCAATATGGGTGATTGCTTCGTGCTGCTGGGCGCGTGGGTGCTCTCAAGAAAGCTGGGCGTTGCAGCGGCGGCGATAGGCTCCGGCGTTGCCGATCTTATTTCGGGCGCCCTGGTTTTCGCCCCCGCCACCTTCGTTATCAAGGGGCTTATGGCGCTCACCGCCAATCTCGTTTTCCACGCGCTGAATAAAAGGATGAAAAAAAGCCTCAGCGTCCTCATCTCCGGCGCGCTTGCGGAGGGCGTGATGGTGCTGGGCTATTTCGTGTTTGAGATCTTCATCTACGGCCTTAAGGCATCGCTCCCCGTGATACCCTTCAATTCCGTTCAGGGCGTGGTGTGCCTTGCCGCGGCGGCGGCGCTCTACGGCACGCTCGGCGTTAAGCTGACGGCGGGAAAATAACGCCGCAGGCTGCAAAGCGGAATGATTATTGAATGATTGTTTTTTGAAAATATGAGTAATAGCACTCATTCGGGCAGCTGCCAGTCTATCGGCGCCTGCCCGCTTTTTTCAAGTATTTCGTTGCATTTTGAAAAATGGCGGCAGCCGAAAAAGCCGTTGTATGCCGAAAGCGGGCTCGGGTGAACCGTTTCAAGCTTCACGTGGATGGGGCTTGTGATCACCCGCGCCTTCTGCCGCGCGTTCGCGCCCCAAAGCAGGAATACCACCGGCGTTTTTTTATTGTTCAGCTCGCTTATCACGCGGTCGGTGAATATTTCCCAGCCAAAGCCCTTGTGGCTGTTTGCCTGATGTGCGCGCACCGTTAAAACCGCGTTCAGCATCAATACCCCCTGCTTCGCCCAATGCGTCAGCTCGCCGTGGCGCGGCGGAATAAAGCCCACGTCCGCTTCAAGCTCCTTGTAGATATTCCTGAGCGAGGGCGGCGGCTCTATGCCGCGAAGCACGGAAAAGCAAAGCCCGTGCGCCTGGTTCTCGCCGTGATAGGGGTCCTGCCCCAGGATCACCGCCCTCGTGTTTTCAAACGAGGTGTAGCGAAGGGCGTTGAAAATATCGTGCATATCGGGGTAGATTGTGCGCGTTTTGTATTCGCTCACAAGGAAGGCGCGAAGCTTTTTGTAATATTCCTTTTCAAATTCGTCCGCTAAGATATTATCCCAGTCGTTTCCGAGGTTTACCATGCTCTCCTCCCGCCGAATCCGGCTTTTGCCTTTCGGAATGCTTTAAGATACTTTAAAGATACACAAGGAGCGCGGATTTGTCAAGAAAAAAGCAATGACTCTGCTCCCGAAATCGTAATTCATTTTGCGATTTTATGCCGAGAAGGACTCTTGACATAGGTTTGCCGTGCGGCAGGCTTTTTGCCGGGCAAAACAAAAAAACGCTCGCGGTAAGACTCTTTTGCCCTTTTTGCCGGAAACCGCACGGAGAAAGGAACCTGTGTCAAGAGTTCCATGGAATGAAAAAGCATCCGGCATTCGCCGATCCATTACGATTTTGGGAGCAGAGCTGAAAGCAAAGCTACTCTTGACAAACGCAGTGTAAAACAGTACAATACAATTCAAGCAATTTGAAAGGAAATTGACATGAAATAACGATTTCGATAATTATTGTTGCTGTATCCCTGTTTTTTAGCATTCTTCCGAGCATAGCGGTTGAAGCAAAGCAAATGGATGAAATGGATACATTGGATGTTGTTATCGCCGCATATATGTTTGCCGGCAGCACAGAGTCTGCCGCAAAGTATACTAATGATGCAGTTTTTGCAGCAGAAATTGTACCTCGGTTCATTCGCATAAATAATGGCCGGGATAATAACGTGAATGTGTACTGCAAGCCGGAAACAGGTTCAACCGTTGTTTCGTGTACTGAATTTTGGGTAAATAATTGATTTGAACAAGGAGTGGACATTATGCCGACCGTATTAAAGCGAATCCTTTATTCCCTGCTCTGCCTTCTTCCGTTTGCGGTGCTTTTTGTGCTGTCGGAAACGGTTTTTAAGGATGCATATCTTTTCAAACGGCTGCGTGACCCGCTGATAGTGCTGCTTATTGCCGCCGTATGGCTGACAGCATTGATAAAACTCAAGGCAGGGGCGGCTTTCTCGCTTTCATGCATGGCTTCGGCTGTGGCGGCTCAGCTCATTGGAAACGCAGTGCAAAGGCATAAGGCCGCAGGTATCACTGCCGAAATGAGCGAGGGGGAGGTATCGCGCCTTATGAGCAATAATCCCACCGTCACGATATGGCTTGTGATTCTTGCCGCAATGCTGCTCGCCTGCGCTGCTTTCGCGGCTTTCAGGCTGCGCAAAGGGGCGCGGCAGCGGGATTTGCGCGGCAAGTTCGATGAGAATTCTTAAGTGTTTAGGGCGTTGCTTTGCTGTAAAGAAAGCGGCGGTAAAGGCGGCAGCGACAACGAAAATGGCGAAAATCGAGTGCGCGGGCTGCATTTTGCCGCGTTTTGGCTTCTGCCTGTTCGGATTTGACTTAATCCGTTTCATGTGTTATAATGAGTCAGTTAAAATCTTTTTCGGAGGATAATAAAATGAAACGCATCGTTACTCTTAACGAAAAAACCCTTTGCGAAAGCGCGAAAAACGGCGGCTGCGGCGAATGCCAGACCTCCTGCCAGAGCGCCTGCAAGACCAGCTGCGGCATTGCTAACCAGCAGTGCGAAAATGCCGAAAAGGCGGAATGATCGCATCTGAAACTATGCCGTCCCCGTGGCGGCATTTTTTTATGAGCCCCTTGACCTGAGTGTGCCGTTGGAGCGGTTTTATTGAAAATGATCCATAGATATAAACTTGGCGGAATGAATATGGTTATCGACACGTGCTCCGGCAGCGTACACGCGGTGGACGAGATCGCGTATGAGCTGATCGGCATGTTCGAGGAAAAAACGCGGGAGCAGGCGGCTGAGGAGCTTTCCGCGCGCTTTGACGTGCCAAAAAGCGAGATAGAGGAATGCTGGGACGACGTTCGGGAGCTGAAAGCTTCGGGCAGGCTCTTTGCGCCGGATACCTTCGAGCCGATGGCGGGGGAGCTGAAATCGCGCACGGCGGGCGTTGTGAAGGCGCTTTGCCTGCACGTTGCCCATACCTGCAATCTGAACTGCTCCTACTGCTTCGCAAGCCAGGGCAAATACCACGGCGAGCGGGCGCTGATGAGCTTTGAGGTGGGCAAAAGGGCGCTGGATTTTCTTATTGAAAACTCCGGCTCAAGGCGCAATCTGGAGGTGGATTTCTTCGGCGGCGAGCCGCTGATGAATTTTGAAGTTGTAAAAAGGCTCACCGAGTACGCCCGAAGCATCGAGAAGCGGCATAATAAAAATTTCCGCTTCACGCTCACCACGAACGGCGTTTTGATAGACGACGAGGTGATCGACTTTGCAAACCGCGAGATGAGCAACGTGGTGCTGAGCCTGGACGGGCGCAAGGAGATCCACGACCGCTTCCGCGTGGACTATGCGGGCAGGGGCAGCTTCGATAGAATCGTGCCGAAATTTCAAAGGCTGGTTGAGGCGCGCGGCGGCAAAAACTACTATATGCGCGGCACCTTTACCCACGCCAATCCGGATTTTTTGGAGGACGTGAAAACCATGCTCGACCTCGGCTTCACGGAGCTTTCCATGGAGCCGGTGGTGTGCGCCGACAGCGACCCCTCCGCGCTGACAAAGCAGGACGTGGAGATAGTGCTTTCGCAGTATGAGCAGCTTGCGGAGCTTATGAAGCAGCGCAGGCGCGAGGGCAGGCCCTTTACGTTTTATCATTACATGATAGATCTTGCGGGCGGCCCCTGCATCTATAAGCGCATATCCGGCTGCGGCAGCGGCACGGAGTATATGGCGGTGACCCCGTGGGGCGATCTGTACCCCTGCCATCAGTTCGTTGGGGAGGAAAAATACCGCCTCGGCAGCGTGTTTGAGGGCGTAACCAATACGGCGGTGCGCGATGAATTTGCCTCGTGCAACGTGTATGCCCGCGAGGAGTGCCGCGATTGCTGGGCAAAGCTCTATTGCTCCGGCGGGTGCGCCGCAAACGCCTACCACGCCACGGGCAGCATACGGGGAGTTTATGAGCCGGGCTGCGTGCTTTTCAAAAAGCGGATGGAATGCGCCATAATGCTTGAGGCCTCAAGGCTTATGGAGAATATGGAATGAGCAGAACGCCGATCTGCGATTTTGTGAATAATTACGCAAAAAGCGGCGCGGTGCGGGCGCACATGCCCGGGCATAAGGGCAGGGGCGCTCTTGGCTGCGAGGGGTTGGATATAACCGAGATAGAGGGAGCGGACGAGCTTTACGGCGCAGAAGGCATAATCAAAAAAAGCGAGCGCATCGCGTCGGAAATATTCGGCGCGGGCGAAACCTTCTTTTCCGCCGAGGGCTCGTCGCTCTGCATCCGCGCCATGCTCTATCTTGCGCTGATGAACGCAAGGGAGCGGGAAAACGGCTCCAAAACGGTGCTTGCGGGCAGAAACGCGCATAAAACGCTTATCTCCGCCGCCGCGCTGCTCGATCTGGATATAGACTGGCTCTATCCTTCGGAAAACGGCGGTATCGAGGGGCTTTTGAACTGCACTGCGGATGAAGGATCGCTGGCTGCCGCGCTTGAAAAGTATCCTAAAGCAAACGAAAAGCCGATCGCGGTGTATATCACATCGCCCGATTACCTGGGAAACATAGCGGATATAAGGGAGCTTGCCGAGGTATGCCGCAGGCACGGCGTGCCGCTTCTGGTGGATAACGCCCACGGCGCGTATCTGCGCTTTTTAAAGCCCGAGCTGCACCCCATAACGCTCGGCGCGGATATATGCTGCGACAGCGCGCATAAAACCCTGCCCGCTCTCACGGGCGCGGCGTATCTTCATGTGAGCAAGGCCGCGCCGAAGGTCTTTTCCGCTTTGGCGGAGAAGGCGCTTGCGCTCTTTGCCTCCACAAGCCCATCGTATCTTATTTTGCAGTCCCTCGATGCGGCAAACGGTATTTTGGGCGCGGAATACGCAGCCCTGCTTGAAAAAACCGCCTGCCGCACGGATGAATTAAAGCTCAGGCTGAAGGGGCTTGGCTATCCGGTGATCGGCGGCGAAAGGCTCAAGCTGACCCTTGCGCCGAAGGAGCTTGGCTTCACGGGCGCGGAGCTTGCCGGTTATCTGCGGGAAAACGGCGTGGAATGCGAATTTGCCGATCCCGATTACACGGTTTTGATGCTTGCGCCGCAAATCGGTGAAGCGGGGTATGAAAGAATAGAGAGTGCGCTTGCCGGAGTGGAAAAGCGCAGACCGATAGCGGAAAGGCCCCCCGCCGTGCCGAGGCTTGAGCGCGCGCTTTCAATAAGGGCGGCCGTGCTTGCGCCGCAGGAAACGGTGAGCGTGGATCGCGCCGCAGGCAGAATAATCGCGCTCGATCACTGCGCCTGCCCGCCCGCCGTGCCGATAGCCACAGCGGGGGAAAGAACGGATGAGGCGGCGATCGCCTGCATGAAGTATTACGGCATTGACAGAATAAGCGTGGTGAAGTGAAGCTTCGCCCGCTGAAAAAAGCTTATGAAAAAACGGAGCGGAGGGCGCAGAGCCGCCCGCACGGGAAAGGGGCATACTATGGAAGAATACGGAAATAATCACGCCGGAGAGCCTTCGGAAAGCTATAAAAAGGCGCAGCAGTGCATGAATACCCTGCGCGAGTGCTGGGACGAGCTTACCAGGGACGAGCGGCAGCGGCTTCTCAAGGAGGCCGCCGAGATGCTGAAAATAAGCCCGCATACGGCGGCGCTTATAATGAGGCTGATAAAATAACGGCGATGCCTGCGGCGGAAAAGGGCAAACGCCGGCTTGATTATTCCGCCGCTCTCTGCTATACTTTATTTTGGCACGGGCGCTTATTCCGTGCGCCGAACGGACGGAGCGCCGCCCGAAATACCGGTATTATACCAAAAAAAGAAAGGGATTTTTATGAAAAAGATGCTTCGCGCCATCGCGCTGTTTACCGCGCTTTTGACCGCCGCTCTCGCGCTTGCCTGCGGCGCTGCCGACAGCGGCACCGCCTCCACTCCCGCGCCCACCGGCGGGAACGGCGGGCAAGCCACCGAGGTACCCGATAAAATGGCGTTTATGCCCCCCATTACATGGAACACGCTCGAAGCCGAGGAGATGATAAAGCTCACCGTGCTCGGCAAGGAAAAAACCTTCACCGCGTCCGAGCTCTTCGCGCTTGACCGCGGGCAGCTCGTTGCCTACGATACCGAGGAATCTGCCACGCGCGGCGGCGATCCCATCTATTTCGTGGGCGTGTATATGAAGGGGCTGATCTATGCGGCGAATAATGAGGTCGATCTGAACAACATCAAGTCCGTCAAGCTTATCGGCGTGGACGGCAGCGAAACCGTGCTTGACGGCGAGCTTGCCTCGTCCATCCTGCTTGAAAGCGTTCTGGCGCTGCAGCGCGGGGCGATCGTGACCACCGCCGAAAAGGGCTGCATGATGGTGCTTAAGAGCGGCACGCTTCAGGATCGGAACAATAAAATTTACAGGGGCATAGCCGAGATAATCGTGGGCTGATGCCGAAGCTCACCTTTATATTCAGTAAAAAACGGGAAGCAGCCTCGCGCCGCCTCCCTTTTTTTGCCCGAAGGCTCTGCCCGCCTTTTGACGCTATGGCACAAGCATAGTCAGTCAATCCGCTCCTGCGGGCAAAAGTATGCTTCCGTTCGGGTACACGTAGAGCACCCGCGAAAGCTCGCCGTCGCCCTGGAGCACTATGCGGTAGACCTGCTGACCCTCGAAATATTCATGGGTCGCGGACTGTATGCTGTGCTCCGGAAACTCCCTGCCCAGGCGGGAAGCTATCTCCGGTATCTCCGAGGGGTCTATCACCCTGCCCTCCATAAAGCCGTCGATCTCCTCCGCGCCAGGGGCGGCGTTCGGCTTTGCGGACGCGCCGGGGCTCGTTTCGGGCGAGGCCGAAGCCTCCGGCCCCGCGCTCATATCCGGCGAAGCCGAAACAGAGGGGGAAGCGGAAGCCGCGGGCGATGCGCTCGCCGCGGGGGATGCGCTCGGGGATGCCGAGGGCTTGAGCATGCCGCTCTGCGTGGAGAGCGCGGTGGGGCTGCTGCTTGGCGCGGGCGTGGTGCTCGGCCTATCGCTCATCGAGCAGGCAAAGGAGCCGAGAACCGCGGCAGCCAAGGCCGCCGCCGCCAAAAAACCTATGATCCTTTTCATATTGCCTCCGAAAACAGCCGCTTTATGGATCGATAAAACGGCGAAATAAACGGCCCTGTTGAACCGCCGTGCTTATTTTGCACAGTTTTCGCGGAATGATACGGATAGTATAAATATGGCTTTTTTATTAATTTCAGATATAATTGCTTGACGGTTTATGAAAGATATGTTACGATAAAACATATTAAACAAGGAGGAGCAGGAAAAGTGCTTAAGAAGTTTATCGTTTTTGGACTGGTGTTATCAACGCTTTTTATGTCGACAATTTCAAGCGCCAAGCCCGCAGACCTTGCCCAAATACGCAAGGAAGCTGCAACGGAGCTGCTCAAAGTCTCCGCCACGCCATCATCCTTACTCAGGTTTCAGGGACAAACCGCAATCAGGTTTATTTTTCGGCATATAATAAATGAAGCCGGCTTCCGGAGGATCGCAGTTTCCTCGCCGGGAATCGCGTCCAACACATATACGATACGAGTTGCGAATGATAACGGATAATCAGTTGAAATTAAAGACGGAAAGGGAATGAACTGTGAAAAGAACAAAACGCATTTTCATCCTTACGCTTTTGCTTGCCGCTTTGCTTTTAGCGGCGGCATGCTCAAGCAGGCAGGAGGATTCGGGGCTTGTGAAGCAGACCCCCGAGCCGGCGACCGATGCGCCGGCGAATAAAAAGGAGCCGACAGCGGAACCCACGTTCGAACCCACGCCCGAGCCCACGCCGGAGCCGACGCTTGATCCCACGCAGGAAGCGAAAAAGGAGAGGCCGAGCGATGAATGGTTTATAGAGCAGACTTGGCCCGTGGCGCAGCGAGTCGGCGAGATCCACGGCTTTAAGCCCGATAGGGGAACCGCCTATGTTGTGGGCGATGGTTATGATGTGTATGTAATGCTTCGTGAAAGCGATTCGGACGGTGCAAAGGGAGTGGGCATAGGATTTAAGGATCATTCCCATAACAATGAATTTGCTGTTGAAATGCGCGACTCCATGCTTCTGTTCCCTCAAGCTTATGGCGAAGATACGGCGCAAGCGATAGACGAGTGGTGGGAACGCTGGGAAAAACAGCGCATTGTGGTAACTCCCGAGGACATAATAAACGCGGGCTGCACCGAAACCGAGGGCGATGAGTATATGCAGACGGTCGCGAAATTATGCGCCGAAAGAATGGCGGAGCTGCTGACGGGCGCGCCGGAGGGCTTCCCCGCACGCTGCATAAAGGCGGCTCCGGCAAGGTGCGGATATGTTGAAATGGAGTATAAAAGCGGGTATGGCGCTTCAATAGCGTTCATACCGGAGGATCCGCTTGGCTTTGATCTGTTTTTCGACAAAGATATGACGCTGTTTGAGGATGAGGCATACCCCGAGCTTTGGGGCAGGTGCTCGTATGGCGGTATTTTGGAGCTTGAGCGCGAGGGCGACAACTGGATAGCCGGTGCTTCATTTTATCGTGAAGGTCGATAATATTGCGAAAAAACAAAAACGTTTTCCTCTGCGGCCCGCCGCGCAGTTTTTGACCTCGGCGGCTGATGCTTTTGAAAACCGAATATGGATTTTAGCGGCGTCCGCACGCCGCTTTTTTATTTCCCGATATTGTGTTTAGCTTTTTTTGATGCTATAATGGATATATGATAAAATCAGGTGTGTTGCGGGCGTTTTGGGGCGGATGGTATAAAGTGCGCAAAAAGCATTCCGCCGCTGCAAAACCGCCGCTTTGCGCCGCAAAGGAGAATAAAATGAATAAAACCGTTGATTCCATCATTGAAAAAAGCAGGGAGCAGCTCATTGCCTCCGTGCAGGAGAGCATCCGTTTCCCCAGCGTTGAGGGCGAGCCGGCGGGGGAGGGCGCTCCCTTCGGCGCGGCCGTTAGGGGCGCGCTTGAGCATGCATTGAACCTCGGCAAAGAGATGGGCTTTTCCGTTACAAATCTCGACGGCTACGCGGGCTGCATCGACTACGGCGAGGGCGAGGAAATGCTCGGTATCGTTTGCCATCTTGACGTTGTGCCGGAGGGCGAGGGCTGGCTGTATCCACCCTATGCCGCCGAGATCCACGACGGCAAGATCTACGGCAGGGGCGCGATGGACGATAAGGGCCCCGCGTTCTGCGCCATGTACGCGCTCAAGGCGGTGAAGGAGGCGGGTCTTCCCATGCGCCGCAGGGTCCGCATCATTCTGGGCACGAACGAGGAAACCGGCTGGGGCTGCATGAACCATTATAAAAAGGTGGCGGAGATTCCCACCCTCACCTTCTCGCCGGATGCGAACTACCCCCTCGTCAATTCCGAAAAGGGCATCTATCACCCCACCTTCAAATGCGCCGTGAAAACGAATATCCGCGTGAATGGCGGCACCCGTGCAAACGTGGTTTGCGGCAAGGCGGAGGTGTTTGCGCCCGTTTCGATGGACGAGGTGAAAAAGCATATTGATATAGTTACCGAAAGGGGCATGACGATAGACTGCGAGGCGGCCGAGGGCGGCACGAAAATGCTTATCACGGGCCTTGACGCGCACGGCTCGATGCCGGAGCAGGGCAAAAACGCGATGCAGGCGGCGTTTGCGCTGCTTAACGCGCTTCCGCTTGAGGGCGAGGACAGGCGCACCGCCGAGATCCTTTACAACGCCTTCAAATTCGATATGCACGGCGAGAGCATGGGGCTTGACCGCACCGATTCAAGCGGCAGGCTGACGCTGAACCCCGGCGTTATCGCGTGGGACGAAAACGGCTTCGAGCTTGCGATAGACGTGCGCCACCCCACCTCCATGGCGTTTGCCGAGGTGCGCGAGGGCATAGAGAGGGCGCTTGCGCCGTTTGCGCCCGTGCTGACCCATGAAAAGCAGCAGGACGGGCATTTCATACCCGAGGACAGCGAGCTTGTGAGCAAGCTTCTCAAGGTATATGCCGAGCGCTCCGGCAAATACGAGGCGCCCCTTGCCATCGGCGGCGGCACCTATGCGCGCGCCTTCCCGAACGCGGTCGCCTTCGGCTGCGAGAAGGAGGGCATCTCCGGCCCCATCCACATGCCCAATGAATACGTGGGCATAGACGAATTGATGTTCGACACCCACATGATTGCGGATGCGATAATCGCGCTTGCGTGCGAGGAGTGACTTTCCGCCGCCCGGCCCGCGCCGTGCGGCTTAAACGCGCCGTAAAACGCACAGTAAACGCGCCGCAAACGCGCAAAGAATATGCTAAAAACGGGAAAACCCCGATTGTAAGGAGATAATTTATGAATTCCGAATGGTCTTTGGACGTACTTTACAAGGGCTTCGACGATCCCAAATTCGAGGCCGACATGAAAAAGGTGGATGAAAAGATCGCCGAAATGAACGACTTTGCCGCGAATCTGGGCAGCCTGAGCGATAAGGACACGCTGCTTGCCTATATCCGCATTTCCGAGGAAACCATGCAGCTCGTTTCCGATCTTTACGGCTTTGCGGGGCTGCGCTCAAGCACGAACGCGAGGGACAACGAGGCAAATTCCGCCGCGGGCAGGCTCATGGGCAAGCTGAGCGCCACTGCAAAGGCGGAGACCGCCGTTAAAAAGTATATCGCGGGCATGAGCGATTTGGACGCGCTGATCGAAAGCGAGCCCGTGCTCAAGGAGTATGAGTATATGCTCAGGAATATCCGCGAGGAGGATAAGCACATGCTCAGCGAGGACTGCGAGCAGATAATGGCGCTTTATAATATCAGCGGCGCAAGGGCATGGGGCGATCTGCAGGGCTTTCTGACCTCCTCCGTGACCGCCGATTACCGGGGCGAAAGGCTCAATCTTTCCTCCGTGCGCAACCTTGCCTACGACCCAGATCCCGCCGTGCGCAAGGACGCCTATATAGCGGAGCTTGCCTGCTACGATAAAATAAAGGACTCCGTGGCGTTTGCGCTGAACAGCATAAAACTTCAGGTAATAAACGGCGCACGCCTGCGCGGCTTCGGCTCGCCCCTTGAGCAGAATCTTTTCGGCGCCCACATGAAAAAGGAAACGCTGGACGCGCTTTTCGGCGCGATGAACGAGCATTTCGACCTGTTCCGCCGCTATCTCAGGATAAAGGCGAAGGCGCTGGGGCATGAAAACGGTATGCCGTGGTACGATATGTTCGCTCCGATGGGCGGCGTGGATAAAAAATACACGGCGGAGGAGGCAAGGGATTACCTGCTCAATATCTTCAAAACCTTCGATAAGGAGCTGCACGACATGGTCAAGCGCGCCTTCGACGAGGCGTGGATAGATTTCTACCCCCGCGAGGGCAAGCGCGGCGGCGCGTTCTGCTCGGGGCTTTCGGGTCACAGGCAGAGCCGCATTCTGACGAATTTCGACGGCTCGTTCTCCGATATAGTCACCCTTGCGCATGAGCTTGGCCATGCCTACCATAATTTCAATCTTGAGAGCCATCGCCCGCTGAACACGGATTACTCCATGCCCGTGGCGGAAACGGCCTCCACCTTCAACGAAAACGTTATCATGAACGCCGCAATAGCGGGCGCATCGAGCGATGCGGAAAAGCTTGCGCTCATAGAGAGCCAGCTTATGGACGTGACGCAGATAATCTGCGATATCTATTCAAGGTATCTGTTTGAATCCGCCGTGTTTGAAAACCGCGAAAACGAGTTCATGGACGCGCAGCGCCTGTGCGAGCTGATGCTGGACGCGCAGAAAAAGGCGTATGGGGACGGGCTGGACCATAATGCGCTGCACCCCTATATGTGGCTGTGCAAGGGGCATTATTACAGCACCCTTTCCTTCTATAACTATCCCTATGCCTTCGGCGGCCTTTTCGCAAGGGGGCTCTACGCCATGTACGAGGAGCGGGGCGAGAGCTTCGTGCCCATGTATAAAAAGCTGCTTCACACCACCCCCATCGCCTCGGTGGAGGATGCGGCGAAGGTCGCGGGAATCGACCTCACCGGAAAGGAGTTCTGGGCGAAGAGCCTCGAATCCTACAAAAAGAACGTGGACGAGTTTGAAAGGCTCGTGAACAGGCTTTATAAATAACGATAACGGCAGGGCGCAATATGCCCGCTCGATGCTCCGCGGGGAGGATTTTTCCCGCGGGGCATTCGCTTTTTCGCTTTATTCGGACGGCGGCTTTGAAAGGACGGAGCTGCGGAAATCGCGTCAACTTTACGGATTGCTGACAAATAGGTCTTGAACAATTCGGAAATAGCTGATATAATATAGGCAAGCACCCGAACGGGCGCTGATGAACAAATCATATATGGAGGAAAAAAACATGACAAAGAAGCTCATCAGTCTCCTTGTTGCCGCGCTCATGGTTCTCAGCCTTGTGCCCGCGGCGGCATTTGCGAGCAATGACTCCAGAGCTGCGGATCCCGCTCCCGTTAAGGGCGAGCAGGTCGCGTTCTGGAATTTCGACGACGTCGCTCCTCTTGACGAGGGCTGGCTGTTCGTTGATGCGGACGGCGACGGCCTGACCTGGGAGCGCTCAAGCCTTGTGAGCGCCAACAGCGGCACCTACATGATCGCCTCCGCCTCCTATGACGGCGGTGCGCGCACTCCCGACAACTGGGCGATCACCCCCGCGGTGGCTCTGCCCGCAGGAGATCAGGTTTCGCTCCGCTATTATGTGAGGACGTACTCCGCAAGCTATCGTGAGAACTACCGCATCTACGTGGGCACCGATACCAATATCGAGTCCATGGAGCCCGTAACCGAGGATATGCTGAGCGAGAACAACACCGATTGGAACGAGAAGGTGATCGATCTTTCCGCCTATGCGGGCGAAACGATCTACATCGCTTTCCGTCACTACAACTGCACCGATCAGTGGAGATTCTTCATTGACGACGTTGAGGTGTTCACCGGCGAGGCCCCCGCTCCCGAGCCCACTCCGACTCCTCCGGCAACCGAGCCTCCGGTAACCCCCGAGCCCTCCGGAAACATCATCGCCGGCTACTATTTCGAGACCGACGAGGACGTGAACGCCTGGACCTTCATCGGCGGCACGGGCACCAACTGGGTATCCTCCTCAAACAACCCCGGCGGCTATGACTACACCACCTACGCGCACGAGGGCAGCAGGTTCATCCTTTCCTATTCCTTCGTGGACTACGTTGGCGCTTATCAGGCCGACAACTGGGCGATCTCTCCCGCAGTCACCCTGCCCGAGGGCAACCCCAGCGTCAGCTTCTATGCGAGCAACGCGAACTCAAGCTATCCCGAGCCCTTCTCGGTATATATCGGCAGCACCGCCGACACGGCCGAAATGACGCTGCTTCAGGGCGACATCACCCCTCCCAGCGGCTATACCGATCCCTGGACCCGCTACGAGATCGACCTTTCCAATTACGCCGGTCAGACCATCTATCTTGCGTTCTACGATAATGCGTATGACTGCTACGAGATCTGGATCGACCAGGTTGAGTTCCTCGGCGAGGGCGGCGTTGAGCCCACTGCCGAGCCCGATCCCACTGCCGAGCCCGAGCCCACCCCCGAGCCCCCCGCGAACCTTATCAAGGGCAGCTACTTCGAGGAGCAGGCCGAGGTGGACGAGTGGACCCTCCTTGATGAGGACGGCGACGGCAACAACTGGTACTGGCTTGCATACGGCATCAACCAGAACACTGCAAACATGGCGTACGAGGGCGTGGGCAATCTCACCTCCGCTTCCTATTTTGGCGGTGCGCTGACCCCCGACAACTGGGCCATCTCCCCCGAGGTAGCAATCCCCGCTGCGGGCGGCTCCGTGTCCATGTATCTTGGGCCGCAGGATGTCAGCTGGGCCGAGGAGCACGTTGCCATCTACGTCGGCACCGGCTCCGATGTGTCACAGTACCAGCTCCTGGACGAGTTTACCCTTGTTCCCGCCGATTATACGGAAGAACTCAATTATAAGCTGTTTGAATACAGCCTTGACGAGTTTGCCGGCCAGACCGTAAGCGTTGCGATCCGTCACTTCAACTGCACCGATATGTTCCGTCTCAACCTCGACCAGGTTGAGTTCTTCGCCAATGAGGACGAACCCGTTGAGCCGCAGGTGATCGACCATATCGACATCATCAACTTCACCGAGCCCGTTTGGGGCGAGGCTCCCGCATACGACGTTTCCGTGGTTCTCGGCGCACCCTACTCCATCACCTATACCGACTGGAACTGGGAGATGGGTCTGGACGGCGACATGATGACGGACGGCGAGATCTTCGATAACCCCGATTACGGCTACTTCATGTTCTTCGTTGTAAATCCCGCCGAGGGCTACACCTTCGCGGAAAACACCGTTATCATGGTGAACGGCGATCCCACCCTCGTTGGCCCCAACTCCATCGAGGCGGACGAGATCGTGTTTGCAACCATTGACTTCTTCGTTGAAGAGCCCGCTCCCGCAGGCGATCTGGACGAGGCGCTGAACGTTGAGGGCGGCGAGCTCCATTTCGTAAGCGAGGGCGATTATCCCTGGATCGTGGTTGAGGATGGCGATAGGCTGTACGCAATGAGCTCGAACGCGGGCGTCAGCAGCTCTCAGTCCGTGCTCACCACCACCTTCACCGCCAATGAGGGCGACGTGGTCACCTTCGAGTTCCAGGCATGGGGCGAGGGCACAAGCACCTTCTGGGATTACTGCGAGTTTGCGATCGACGGCCAGCGCATGGGCTACTGGGGCGCATACCAGCATGATTGGGAGACCTTCACCTCCGAGCCTCTGACCGCCGGCGAGCATACCCTCACCTGGAGATATTCCAAGGACAGCAGCGTGAATAAGCCCGGCGACTGCTTCATGGTGGATAACGTTGAGATCACCGCCGGCGAGCTTCCCCCGAGCGGCGTACTCGGCGACGTGGATATGGACGGCGATGTGGACACTGCGGACGCGCTCATGGCGCTGCGCTACGTGATGGGTCTTATCGATCTCACCGACGAGCAGCTTGCGCAGGCCGAGGTAAACGGCGATGAGGAAGTCACCATTGCGGACTCCCTGCTTATCCTCCGCAAGGCAACCGGCATCATCATGTGGTTCCCCATCGAGAACTGATGAAAAAAGCTGAAGCAAGCTTATAACGGGGCAGCCCTTCTGCCCGCACCGCCCCCGCCCGAAATGATCTGAACCCCAAAAGTTAGACAAAAGAATTAAATCAGGCAGCATCGAGG
>CAMVMM010000007.1 GCA_947168565.1 uncultured Clostridia bacterium
ATCACCCCACTTGTTAGTATTATACCACATGTCTAACAAATGGGGTGCAGTTCAGTGTAGGCGGGGCTTTTTTCATCCGGCACCTCCTCGGGAGTGCCCGCGGGCAGGCCGGTATCCACAAGGATCACCTCGCTGCCGGTATCTATAAGGTAATTCTGAAGGCTGCCGCGATAACGGATATTGATATCGAATTTATCCGGCCCCTCCTCGCCGCCAAAGGCGAAGGGCTGCGAATAAAAGCCGTTTTCCCTGAACTTTACAGCTTTGATCTCCATGCTCGTATCCTCCTTATTGCTTATTGCTTATTGTTTATTGCTTATTACTCATCGCTTATTGCTTATTGCTTTTCTTTTTTGTTTCGCTCTTTACTTTTTCCTGTTCTCCGGCCTTACCCACACGTGCCATTTCGGCGCCTTTGGCATTCCTTCACGCCTGATGGCAGCCTTGATAACGCGCCTGTGCGTAAAGAGGCAGCAGAGGACAAGAATGGCAGCTATCAAAAGGATGATCTGTCCCGCAGTCATTTTTTCACCCCCTTATGCGCCGGCCTTGCCGGATAACAGGCTTTCCACGAGCGCGCGCTTTTCATACAGCACGCAGCCGCCCGTGTGGTCGTCCATCAGCACGCCGCCATCGCGCAGCGCGGTGAAAAGCGGCGAATGCAGCGCCTCGCGCAGGGAGGCGGTTTTAAGGCTTATATCGGAATAGGGTGAGAACGGGCAGGGCTCCGCGCCACCGTGGGAATTGATATGGAAGAAGCCTCGGCCCGCGGCAACGCAGCCGCCGGAGCTTTTTTCATCGCCCGGGAAGGAGATATACACCATGCCGGGCTGCTCCGCACGGAGCCGCGCTATTTCCTTATTTAAAAGCTCCCTCTCGCCGTCGCCTGGGGCAAGGTGCGAAGCATCGTCCGTAACGGGCACGAATTCAACGAAGATCACGACCTTGCAGCCGCGCTCGTGAAGCGTGTTTATAAACCGGTTTGAAGTGACCTCGCGGATATTTTCGGTCGTGACGGTGACCGAAGCGCCGAAGATGAGGGAGCGCCTGTTCAGCTCGTCCATATTTTGAATAAGCCGATCGTAGATGCCCCTGCCGCGCCGCTCGTCCGTCACCTTCCTGCCGCCCTCTATGCTCATTATGGGAATGAGGTTGCGGCATTTTTCAAGCAGCTCAAAATAGCGCTCATCCATAAAGGTGCCGTTTGTAAAAATGGGGAAAATAATATCCCGCTTTTTGCCGGCGGCCTCGATAATATCCCTGCGCAGCATCGGCTCGCCGCCCGCAAGCAGTATGAAGCTTATGCCGAGCGCGTCCGCCTCATCGAAGATGCGCAGCCATTCCCCGCTTGAAAGCTGGCTCACGGGCTCCGAATCCACGGTGGCGTGGCTGCAGCGGGAATAGCAGCCCGCGCAGTGCAGATTGCATTTGCTGGTGATGCTTGCTATAAGGAACGAGGGCACGTGCTCCCCCGCGTTTTCAAGCTCCCTGCGGCGCCTTGACGCGGCCTTGCTTGCGGCGGCAAAGCGGAGCAGAAACGCACTCTGCTTCGGGTTTTTCAGCGTTGCCTTCAGCGCGTCCGCCACAACGCGTTCTATCCCCTTGGTGAGATACGCCTGAAGATCAAAGCTTTTATTATCCTCGCTCATCCTTTAGCCTCCATTTTGGCAAGCGCCCTGTCAAGCAAATATTTAAGCTGCGCAAGCTCCTCCGCAGGCAGATCTATACAGCCCATCATTTCGCGCGGCACCTCGACCGCCCTCTCCTTCAGCGCGCTGCCCTGCTCGCTCAGCGAGATGAGCAGCCTGCGCTCATCGTGCGCGGGCCGGAGCCTTTCGATAAGGCCGCGCTTTTCAAGCCTTTTCAGAAGCGGCGCAAGCGTGCCGGAATCAAGATGCACCTTCCTTCCGAGCTCGCTTTCGCTCATGCAGCCGAACTCCCAGAGCGCCATCATCACGATGTACTGGGTATAGGTAAGCTCAAGCGCCTCAAGGGGCTTGCGGTACTGCCGCACAACCTCCTTGGTGCAGGCGTACAGCGGGAAGCAGAGCTGGTTTTCAAGCCTTATGCACTCGTACCTGCCGGCATCCTCCCGCTTTGCATAATCGGTATCAGGTTTCATAACACAGGCAAAATCGGGCCGGCTCCCTCACGGCAGCCGACCCACACTTTCACTTTTCGGCAGGCTCCCACTTGCATCTCACGGGAGATACGATGGAGCCTTCCTTTTTCATTTCGGCGAAAGCCTTGTCCACGACCTTGCGGTCGAGGCCCGTAAGCTCCGCCACTTTGCCCGCGTTCAGCGGCTCGCCCGCTTTTTTCATTGCGTCGAGGATCATCTCTTTTTCGCTCATAATATGCCTCCTACAAATTAAAGTTTTTCGGCAAACTGCCTTATTTCGGAAAGCTTTGCTTCCGATTTGTTTTCTTCACCGGTTGCGGTGATGATTCCCATATCCTCTATGCCCGCATAGCCCATATAGCTTTTATACTGCGCTATCGCGCTGTCATAGGCGCCGGCGCCGGAGCTGAGCAGCAGGGCCGCCTTGGTCGCCTTCGCGGGCTTGCCGATGCAGTATACCCTCTGGATCGCCGCCTGCATCTGCGCCGTCATGGAGAAATAGTAGATCGGCGAGGCGAACACTATCATGTCGCTCTCCGTATAGGCAGGCAGCAGCTTTTCAAAATCATCCTTCTGAATGCACTTGCCCTCGCCCTTGCCGTGGCAGTATTCGCAGCCAAGGCAGCCGCCGATCTTCATTTTGCCAACGTGGAGCACCTCCACCTCGTGTCCCGCCGCCTCGGCGCCCTGCCTGAACGCCTCCACCATCGCAAAGGTGTTTTCCCTGCGGGGACTTCCGTTTAATAGTGCGATCTTCATAGCATTATCCCCCTGTATGCGCTTATTCGCCAAGCTGCTCTATAAGGTAGTTTTCCAAGCCGATGGCGTCGATAAGGAAGAGATGCTGACGAACCCAGTTGAAATGCTCCTGCTCATCCACGATGAACTGCTGGATCATGCTCCTTGTGACGTAATCATCCTCGAAGAGGGCGAGCGCTTTGCTCATTTCGGGCAGCGCCTGGGCGGCATCCTTGCAGTCATACTCCAGCATTTCCCGCACGTCGGTGAATACCGGGTATTCCGTAAGCTCCACACGCGGAGTTACGCCAAGCTCGATAAGGCGGGCGTTTACCTGCTTTGCCTCGTTCCATTCCTCGTCGGACTCCGCCATGATCTTGTCCGCAAGCTTTGCGAAGCCGTGCTGCCTGAGAAGCTGCGCCTGAATGGAATGCTGCTGCGAATTGCCGAACCAGCCCTTGGCAAGCTCCTGTAAAAACTCGATCTTGTTCATAATATTTCCTCCGGTCAGGTTATTTAGGTTGCGTGAAGTTTAATTGTGCGCAACCACTGTAACCATTATACCGCGTCGGGAGCGTGAATCAATATATAAAGCCGGGTCGATCTCTCATTTTGAGAGAAACCCGGCATTTTGCTTCATTCTTTATAAAGATGCCGCTTCAGCGCCTGCGGAAGGGAGCCCTCGTAGATGCGGGCAACCTGCTCCGGAGTGAGATCGTGCTTTCCCATCAGCCATTCGCAGGTCATAAGCACGGTGCCAAGGCAGTATACGTGCAGATACATCTCCTCGTTTTTATCCAGTCCGCGCCCCTCGTTCAGGCTGAGAATATGCTTTTTGAGCGCGTTTTCGTTTATCTCGGTCATGTGCCTTATGAACGAATCCTGTCCGGCGGTGTGCTGAAACAGGTTCACAAGGTATTCGCGCTGTTCATAGAAGCTGCGCGCGCCGTCCAGCAAGGTATTCTGCCAGGTGTAGCTCACGCCGTCTATGCGGTCCATGATCTCGGCCACGCCCCTCGTGTGATCCCACGCGATAAGGTCGTATTTATCCGCAAAGCAGCGATAAAAGGTGGCGGAGGAATAGCCGCAGTTTTCAACAATTTCCTGCACGGTGATCTTATCTATGCTTTTTCGGTCCGCCAATTCGCGGAAGGATTCCGCTATCAGCTCCCTGGCTGTTTTTCGTTTCATATCGGAGCGGCTGCCTCGCTTACATTTTTATAAACAAAGTCTACCACATTTGCGCCGCGGATTCAAGCATTGATAAGCTGCAAGCCGTGAAAACGCCGCCGTTTATTGCTTTTCAGCCGTTTATCTATTTTCAAAGGTGGGGCGCCATGACGCAAAGCCCGCAAGCTGCTCGTCCGTGCGGTGATAACAGCGCTCTATTTTTTACAATAATGCTGCTTTTTTTGCTGTGCAGCTTTGCATAAATAACGGATCCGCAGAGTGATTCGGCTCCCCTTTACGCTTTGCCCGCCGAATTATTTGCCGCATTTTGCCGCAAAAAGGGATTGACAAATCCGAAAAATGCGTTATAATATCCATATTGCGAAATGGATGGGTTCCCGAGCGGCCAAAGGGAGCGGACTGTAAATCCGTTGTCACAGACTACGATGGTTCGAATCCATCCCCATCCACCATGAAAAAAGCGCTTTTTGTCTACCAGACAAAAGCGCTTTTTTCAACGAAATCCGTCCTTACGGACGGGTGAAATCCACCTTCGGTGGGTGAAATCGCGTTGCAGTGAAATCCCGCTAAAGCGGGGTGACGGACGGATCTCATTTCACCGTGCGGTGAATCAGGATGCTTTTACCAATGGCGCAAGCCCTTGATCCCGCGGCGGCGCAAGCCCTTGATCCACGGCGGCGCAAGCCGCGATCACGCCGGAGCTCTTTTTTATTCCTTATTATGTGCTGTGGAGCAGGTGATTTCTGCGGCTGAGATCAAGCCTATTGATGTGCCGACAGCACCATGAGTGTTTCGGCGCCATATATGGCACATCAATGGCTTTCGGTTCAAGCCGGCTTGCAAACCGATCGATCGGGCTGTTTTACAGTCCCATGGTCATGCGCAGAATGGTGATTGCGTCCGCAACGGTGATGCTGCCGTTGCCGTCCATATCGCCGCGGGCGATCTGCTCGGGGGTAAGGTTGTAGACCCCGATGGACTGGCGAAGCGCAAGCACCGCGTCCGCAACGGAAACGGTGCCGTTGCCGTCCACGTCGCCGTTCGCGGCGGGCGGAGTGGAGCCCTGAGCAAAGCGGGCGGTGAAGCTGCGCTCACTCACGCCGGTTATCACAAAATGCTGCTCCGTGGAAAGCTGACTGCCGGAGGCGCCGAACCAGCCGGTGAAGCTGTACCCCTCGGCGGGATAGGCGTGCACGGAGTTATCCAGCGCGGGCATGTTTTCGTTGCCCATGCTTGTGATGGAGGCGGAGCAGGCGATGGTGCCGCCGCTCTGCGCCGTGACGGAATCAAAGCCCAGGCGGGTTGCGGAAAGATCCAGATTCGTGAGATTGTTGTTCAGGCAGGAGAAGTAAACGAGCAGCCTGTTTGCGGAAAGATTTATGGAAGCAAGCTCGTTGTTGTCGCAGTTGATGCCCAGGATCGTGGCGCAGGAGGACACGTTCAGCTGCGTGAGCGCGTTGCTGCGGCAGTTCACGTACTGGAGCCTGGTGTTTGCGGAGAGGTTCAGCGACGTAAGGGCGTTTTCCGCGCAGTAGAGGCCGAGCAGCTTGGACTGCGCGCTCAAATTGAGTGAGGTAAGGCCGCAGCCTTTGCAGCTGAGCACCGTAATCTCCGGATTTGAGGCAAGGTCCAGCGAGCCAATGGCGTTGCCGCTCACGGTGAGCGAGCGCAGCGCAGGATTTGCCGCCACGTTGATGCTCGTGAGGGCGTTGTTGTCGCAGGTGAGCGTCATAAGCTCGGGGCAGGCGGCGGTATTAAGCGAAGAGATCGCGTTTGAGGAGCAGATCAGCGAGGTAAGGCGCGCGCACTGCGAAAGATTTATTGATGAGATCCTGTTCGTGGCACAGTTTACGCTGTAGAGGTACGCACAGCCGGAAACGTCGAGTGCGCCCACAAGGTCCGCGCCGTGGCAGGTGATCTCGGTTATGCGCTGCTCGCCCTCCTGCTCCGTCCATGTGAAGGTGACGGGCTCAACGGGGTTTTCGGGGTCGTCCGTATTGCCTTCCCTGCCCCAGGTGGCGGGGTCGTTCGGATTATAATTCGTGCCGCATTTTTGGCCGTTCTTCACGCCGCTTGAGTCGGCGGTTTCAAGGAACGCGGCAAGCTTGTTGTAGTCGTTTGCATTGTACCCGGAGGGCACGGTCCATTTCTGCGGCTCCGAATCGAGCGCAAGTGCGCTGCCTGCGCCGAAGGCGAGCGTGCCGAAGGCAAAAAAAACAGCAAGAATAAGGGAAACAGCTTTTTTCATATATCTTTCCTCCTTGAAAAAGAAATCCTTTCCATAAGCGTATTATACACCCTTGGTGGCATAGTTTCAACATAAATGTGACAAAAATATTTCATTCAAGAAAATCAAATAATTACTTGATAAATCTTGCCCCTCGAATTTGCCCGATACGGTTGACAAAGGGTGAATTTTAACATATAATTTTAGACAGCAATCAAATACGGCTGAAAGCTTTGTGTTTAACCGCGTCTGATCTCGGCGGATCCTGCGGCAAGGTTTGGTATACAAATACTTGTCTGCAGCCGCCTGTTGGGCTCGTGCGCTGCTCGGCGGCTCAAGGAAATAGGCTTTGATGTTAAATCTAAACAGGGTGGAGAAAAGGTCTAAATGAAAGGGAAATTCTATAATTACGTTGTTATCAATGCCATGAGCGCCTACGGCAGGCATTGCACCAGAAGATACAAGCATATAGCCCCAAAGGCGGACGATTTCAGCGAGAAGCTTCTTTTGAAGCACCTTAAAAGGAATCAAAACACCGAATACGGCAAAAAATACGATTTTGCGTCCATCCATTCCGTGCGCGAATATCAGGACAGGGTGCCGTTCACCACCTACGACGACTATATCCCCTACGTTGAGCGAATGGCGCAGACAGGCGAGCAGAATCTGCTTTCGAGCGACACCATAAACTTTTTCGCCACCACCTCCGGCACCACTGGCGTTACAAAGCGCATACCCGTGGTCCACCGCTCCTACAACCCCGTTTTCCGCGCCGCCTCCATCATATACAATATGATAAACGACAATATGCGCAAAACGGGAGTTCACGCCGGAAGAGGTCTCAACACGCTTGAATCCGGCTGCGAATACACGCCCAGCGGCATCCGCGAGGGCTATATCTCATCCTTCGTAATGTCCAGCGCCGGCTCCGTCGTGCCGGCTATTACCTGCATCCCCAAGGAGGTTTTCGGCTACGGCGTGGGCGTGGATATGAAATACATCAAGGCAAGGTATTCGCTTGCCGACCGCGATCTTGTTTACCTGATGAGCATCTTCATGTCCACCCTCACCGACCTTATGAAATATATTTCCGAAAACAGGGAGATGCTTATCAAGGATATAGCCGAGGGCAGGATCGACGGCTCCGTGAAGCTGCCGCCCGAGCTGCGCGCCAAGCTTGAAAAAAAGCTCAAGCCTGATCCCGAGCGCGCAAAGGAGCTTGAAGCCGCCATAGATTTTTCCAAACCCGAGGGCATAGTTCACCGCATCTGGCCCAAGGTCAGCACCGTGGTGGCGATCGGCGGAGGCGAATTTGAAACCTTTTACCGCCGCATGAAAACTTACTGCGGGCCGGACGTGCGCTTCTGCTTTGAAATGTATGCCTCGAGCGAAGCGCTTGTGGCAAGCTCCTTTGAAAACGATGATCCGAACTACGTTATGATCCCGGATTCCGGCTTTTTTGAGTTTATTCCCGTGGATGATGAGAGCTTCGATGAAACGAAGGACCGCCCGCTTCTTATGCACGAGCTGGAGGAGGGCAAGAATTACGAGGTGGTGGTAACCAACCTTGCGGGTCTGTACCGCTACCGCATCAAGGACGTTATAAAGGTCGTGGGCTATAAGGAAAAGCTGCCCCTTGTGCGCTTTGCCTACCGCAAGCAGCAGATGATAAATATCACCGGCCTCAAGCTCACGGCGGAGCACATGGTGAGCACCATGCGCAATATAGCCGAGCGCCTGAAAATGCACATAAACGATTACAGCGTTTATGCCGACACGGAGTCCGAACCGTGGAGGCTGCGCGTGTTCATCGAATTTGAGGAGGAGCTGCCCGAGGGCGTCGACATGAGCGCTATCTTCGACGAGGAGCTTGCCAAGGTAAACGAGGAGCACGGCAGAATGCTTGAGATAGGCGAATCCTCCCCCAGCGAGGTGTGCATAATGCGCAAAAACGCATATCTGGAGCTGCGCGAGAAAAACGCCTCCAAGAAGATATCCGACAGCCAGGTCAAGTCCATCCGCTACGTAAAAAACAAGGAGCAGCTTGACGATCTGATGGCAAGGGTTATAAGGACTTATAAATAATATCGGAGTTTTATATGGATAAAAAAGAACGCAGAGGGCTTGAGGACGAAACGCTGCGCACACTCAAAAAGGTTTCCGACCACCTGTATTTACTGGAGTACAGGTATCCCTACGATATCGACGACGCGCTGAAGCACGGCTTAAAGGGTATGATCGATCTTGCGCTGTACGCGCAGAAGCAGACCCGCTCGCCCCTTCCCGTAAATCCCAAGCCGGGCAGCTTCGCCTGCTCCGCCTTCAACACGCGCAACGGGAGCGGCGAGCCCATCATGGGGCGCAATTTCGACTATAAGGAGTCGGACTGCTTCGTGCTTTGGACGCATCCGGAAAAGGGCTACCGCTCCATCAGCACCGGCACGCTCAATTTCATGCTTTACGGCGTGAAGCATATAAGGCTTGAAAAGGCAAAGCGCCCGCTGCGCCTGCTTTCCGCGCCCTTCGTGCCGATGGACGGCATGAACGAAAAGGGGCTTGCTATAGCGGTGCTTGAGATAAAGGCGAAGCCCACAAAGCAAAAAACGGGCAAAACGCCCATCCTCACGCCCATCGCCATCCGCGCCGCGCTGGATAAATGCGCCACCGTGAGCGAGGCTGTGGAGCTGTTTTCACAATACGATATGCACGACCTTATCGGCGTGAACTACCACTATTTCATTTCCGACAGGAGCGGCGCAAGCGTTGTGATAGAATACGTGAACAACGAAATGCGCGTTATCCCGCAGACCGTGGAGGGTGAAAAGCTGGTTTTGACCAATCATTTTCTTTCCAAGGACGGGGACAACGCAAGGGGGCGCGGCTTTGAGCGGCTTGAAAACATCACCTGCGCGATCGCGGAGGGCAGCACGAGCGAAACCGAGGCAATGCGCATTCTTGGGAGCAACACGCTTTATTATACGCACCCCACTCTCAAGCATCAGGTCATCACGGTTTGGAGCAACGTGTTCAACCTTGAAAACGGCACTCAGCTCACCTGCTCCAATATGGATTACAATAATATCTTCCGCTTCTCGCTGGATAAGCCGCTTGAATATGAGCGCATTAAGGCAAAGCTTGAGTTGACCGGCGGCAGAATGCACGATTGACGGAGCATTCGACCATGGAAGCGGACAAACGACCGAAATTAAAAGACAAAAAGGCAAAAAATCAAAGAATCAGACAGAATAATTAAGCTGCAAAGGTGATTTTGTTATGGAAAAAAACGGCGCAAACAGAAATATTATCCTGAGCGCTAAGGACCTTGTGAAAACCTACGGAAAGGGAGAGGCGCAGGTCCACGCTCTCGGCGGCGTTTCGCTCGATATTTACGAGGGCGAGCTGCTTGCCATACTCGGAAGCTCCGGCTCGGGCAAGAGCACCCTTTTAAATATGCTCGGCGGCATGGATCAGCCGGACAGCGGCAGCATCACGGTCGGCGGGCGCGAGCTGCGCACCATGAAGGACCGCGAGCTCACCAGATACAGGCGGGACGACGTCGGCTTCGTTTTCCAATCCTTCAACCTTATCGCCGAGCTTACGGCAAAGGAAAACGTGGCGATGACCGCCGAGCCCTCCAAGGGTAAGAACTATATAAAAGAGATGCTGGAGCTTGTGGGTCTTGGCGCAAAGCTCAATTCCTACCCCATGCAGATGTCCGGCGGCGAGCAGCAGCGCGTTTCCATAGCCCGCGCGCTTGCAAAGGATCCGCGGCTGCTGCTTTGCGATGAGCCCACCGGCGCGCTTGATTACGAAACGGGCAAGCAGATCCTTATCGCGCTTGAAAAGCTTGTGCGCGAGCACGGCAAAACCGTTGTTATCGTTACCCACACGCAGGAGATAGGCCGAATGGCGGATCGCGTTATCCGTATGCGCAGCGGCAAAATAATAGAGCAAACTGTAAACGAAAATCCCGTTTCAGCGGAGATCATGGAGTGGTAAGCTATGAGAAGGATGCTCCTTCCTATCATAAAAAAATACTGGAAGCTGCTGCTCTCCGCCATGCTGGTTTCCGCGCTCGGCTGCGGCATCATGGTGGGCATGAGCGGCGCATACCGTTCGCTCGACATATCTCTTGAGGGCTACGTGGATTCCTATCGCTATCCCTCCGCCGTGATCACCACGGACGTTGCAAACAGGAAAAAGATCGATTCGCTGCTTGCGCTTTCCGGCGTGAGAGCGGTGAACGCGAGGCTCTGCGGCGACACGGTCATGATCGGCGGCGACCGCCATCTTTCCGTGCGCGCTTTTTCCTGCAATGAGGACGATCTTCAGAAATTCCATATCTGGCAGAGCGCGGACTGCGGCGAAAGGGAAACCGTGATGCTGGAGTATAATTTCGCTGTGGACAACGGCATAAAGCCGGGCGACACGGTGAAATTTCACATTGGCGATGAATACAGGGACTATGCCGTAAGCGCCATAGTTTCCGCGCCCGAAACGCTCAGCGTGCAGGTCACGGAGGATTCATGGGGCGTGAACACCGATTTCGGGTACGCCTATTTCTCCGTTGAGCTGCTTGAAAAGGAATCCAAAAAGGAATACGACGATGCAAAAAACGAGCTGGACGATCAGGAGGATGAGCTCGACAAGGCTCAGCGCGATGCGGACAAGAGCTTTGAGGATATAAAAAACGGCCTCGACGACGCGCTGAGGCAGCTTCAGGAGAAGGACGCGCTCTTTGCCGATGCTCAAAAGGAGGCGGCGGAGCAGAAAAAGCTGCTGGAGGATAAGGCGGCGGAGCTTCGCAGAACCCGCGCTTCGCTTGAAAAGAACCTTGCGGACCTTGCGGACGCGGAAAAGCAGCTCAACGATGCAAAAGCCAAGCTGCCGGACGCGATCGCCGCGCTTGAAAACGGAATCGCTGCCGCGGATGAAGCCATAGATATGCTGCTTCAGGCAAAGGCGGGGCTTGCGCAGATAGACAGCGCGCTTGCGGACCTTAATTCGCAGCTTGCGCAGATAAAAACGAGCGATAATATTGCCGCGGTGAACGCGCTTCGCGTTCTGCCGCAGGATATGCTGCTCGACGATATCTTCCGCGCGGATTCGCAGCTCACCGATCTGATTGCCCTTGCAAGCGCAAACGGCTACACGATAGACGAATCGATGACCATCGGGGAGATACTGCCCACGCTCACGCTTTTTGTGAACACCGTGGAGCACGATTACGCCTTCCTTGGCAACGAATACAACACTTCGCTCATAGAGCGCGCACGAAACGGCGAGGATATAGTGACCGAGCCCGGCTATATCGCCCTTGCGACCGCGATCTCCCGCTACGACAACACGCTTGCGCATGGCGGCGATATCGTAACTGCTTACGACAACGCCTATGCCCGCTGCTCGTTTTTGCATGAGGAGATACAGGCAAACGATCTTCCCGGCACGATAGCGATACTCGAGCGGCTCGATCCCAATATGACCTTGCGCGAGCTTCGGCAGAACGTTTCGCGGCTCAGAAGGCTTGTGAACGAGCTTCGCGCACAGGGCGTGCAGGTGAATACGATCGGCGACGTTGTGAACGCATACGACAGCTCCGTTTCCCAGCTTGAGAGCGCAATAGCGCAGCTCAATTCGCAGCGCGCCGATATAGTTGCGCAGCTTCAGCGTCAGGGCGTTCGTGAGCAGGATATAGACAGCAAGGTTTCGGAGCTGAGGTCGCAAAAGGCCGAGGCTCAAACTAATCTTGCCACAGCCCGCGCACAGCTTGCCGAGGTGGAGCGGCAGCTTGCCGCGATCCCCGGCGCAAGGCAGCAGCTCAACGACGGCATAGCGCAGGTGGATAACGGCCTTGCGGAGATCGCCGAGGGCCTTATCGAGATCGACAGGCAGCTTGAGGAAGCCAGGGAGCAGCTTGACGAGGCGCACAGGGAGTATGAAAAGGGCGAGGCGGAGTATGAAAAGAGCTTTGCGGAGGCGATGAGCGAATTTGCCGAGCTGCGCTCGGAGCTTGAAAAGGCTTATGCTCAGCTCGACGAAACCGAGGGCTACGAGGCGCTCTGCAACCAGTTCATGCTTTATTTCGACCCATCGCAGGATCAGGCAAAGCTGTTAAAGGCGGCGGAGACCGCGCTTGGGGACGATATCGAGATCAAAAAGAGCTTCACCTATGCCGATTCGGCGGTCAAAAACCGCATCGATATAAACCTTGAGCCGATAGAAACCATGTCCACCTTCATGCCGATGGTGTTCTTCGTGGTGATACTTATCGTGGTGTTCCTGTTCATGTCCCTCGTTATCCGCCAGTGCAGGCGCGAGATAGGCATACTTCGCGCACTCGGCTTCACCTCCGGCAGCATACGCATGCTCTACTGCGGCGTGGACCTTGTGGTGTCCATACTCGCTATCATTCTTGGCACGGGCATCGGCATCGCGGTAATGCACTATGCGGGCTCGTATTTCAGGGATTTCTTCCCGCTGCCCACCTTTACCTACGAGCTGGACTACAAGCGCGCCATCCTTGCCGCCGTGCTCACCATACTCGTCGGTCAGGCCGCAACGCTTATCGGCACGAGCGTTATTTCCAAGATCTCGCCCTCCGAGGCGATGACGCGCCCCGCGCCCGTGAGTGCGAAGATTCCGAAGCTTATCTCAGCGCTCACCAAAAACGCGAAGCCCATGACCAAGTTCAGCATCAGCTCCATGCTGCGCAACAAGGCAAGGTTCATCTTCTCCGTGGTTTGCGTTGCGGCGTCCGTGATGATGATATTCTCATCCCTCGCGTTCATCACCAGCAAAAACCATATCCTCAAGGAGATGTATACCGACCGCATCCATTACGACTGCCAGCTCTTCTTCAAGGAGCAGCCCGATGACGAATACCGCGAAAAGCTTGCTTCGCTGGACTATGTTTCCGATCTGCAATCCCTGCGGTACTACGAATCCGAGCTTGAATTCAACGGCAAAAAGGAATCCGTGGTCGTGAACGCGCTTGAGGACGGCACCGATCAGATACGCATCTTCAATGAGCGCGGCGAGCGCATGAGCGCTCCCGGGGACGGCATCATCCTTGAAGCCCACGCGGCGGAGAGGCTCGGCGCCAAGGTTGGGGACAGCGTGAAGGTGGACGGCGTTCCCTTCACGGTGGAGGGCGTTTCCTCCCAGTCCGTGAGCTGGACGCAGTATATCTCCGATTCCGCCGCCCAAAGGCTTAAAACCGAAAGCCTCGGCTGCTATATCCTCGATATAGACGAATCGCACGAGGAGGCGCTGCTTTCGGAGCTTACCTCATCGGATAACTACCTGTATTCGGTGTTCACCCGCCTTTCCTTTGCGGGAAACGAGAAGATCTTCAAAACCTACGATCTTGCAAGCATGATAATCATCGGCTTTGCGATAATTATCGGTCTCACCATCGTTTACAACACCACGCAGACCAATTTGCTTGAGCGCAAAAAGGAGCTTTGCGTTTTGAGAACGCTCGGCTTCCAGCGCTCGGAGATCTCAAGAAGCTGGTTTGCGCAGTCGCTGCTGCAGTTCCTTTGCTCGCTCGCCATCGGCCTCCCCCTCGGCGTGGTGATCGCAAGGGTGGCGCTCTCCAAGCTCAGCACGGAGGGCAGGGAGTACGTTTTTGCAAACGGCCCGAAGGAATACCTTATCACGGCGCTTATCGTGTTTGCGTACATACTGCTCAGCCATCTGCTTGCGATGCGCTCCGTAAAGCGCTGGAACCTCGTTGAAAACGTGAAGGAGAAGGAATGATTCGCGGCGATGAAGCCGTTGAACCGAGCATATTGCTTTCCCAATATAAAAGCGGACTGCCGCATTTTCGGCAGCCCGCTTTTTTGCTGCCGTGACGAATGCCGGTGCCATCCGGCACCCAAAGCCATGATTCGTTCGGCAGCTCTTCCGCCGTATCCGCTCTCCCGCCCTCGATATTCGGAAAGCGGATTAGTAAATGAGGCGTCAATGGCAGGCAATAGCCCTGCAACGGCGGAAAAACGATTATTAACTTTTTATGTCAGCTCAAAAGTATATTGAAAAAAATGCCGCACCGTGGTAGAATAAAATAGGAATAAGCTGAGCGCGGCAGTTTTTTTCCGCGCTGTTGGAGGAATAATGAGCACGATCAGAGATATTTCGCTTGCCGAGCTCGGCGCAAAGCGCATTGAATGGGTAAAGGATTTCATGCCTGTTTTAAGCGGGCTTCGTGAGCGCTTCATCGCCGAGCAGCCCTTCAAGGGCATGCGCATTTCGGTTTGCGTTCATCTTGAGGCAAAAACGGCGTATCTTGGGCTCGTGCTGCGCGACGGCGGCGCCGAGGTTTCCATAACCGGCAGCAACCCGCTTTCCACCAAGGACGATATCTGCGCCGCGCTTGCGAGCATGGGCATGAACGTGAACGCCTTTTACGGCGCCACGCAGAGCGAATACTATGAGCATATCCGCAAAACGCTTGAATTCAAGCCCCATATCATTATAGACGACGGCGGCGAATTCGTTTCCATGCTCACCGAGAAGCATCCCGAATACGCGGAAAACCTTATCGGCGGCTGCGAGGAGACCACCACCGGCATCCACAGGCTGCGCGCCCGGGCGAAGGAGGGCTCCCTGCCCTTCCCCATGCTTGCGGTGAACGACGCAAACAGCAAGTATCTTTTCGACAACCGGCACGGCACCGGCCAAAGCGTTTGGGACGGCATAATGTATTCCACAAACAACATGGTCGCAGGTCGCACGGTGGTCGTGGCAGGCTACGGCTACTGCTCAAGCGGCATTGCGAACCGCGCAAAGGGGCTTGGGGCAAACGTTATCGTAACGGAGGTGAACCCCTTCAGGGCGCTTGAGGCAGCCATGGACGGCTTCCGCGTTATGAAGATGGACGAGGCGGCTCCGCTTGGCGATATCTTCGTGTCCGCAACGGGCTGCCGCGACGTTATTCGCGCAAGGCATTTCGAGGTCATGAAGAATAACGCCATGCTTGCAAACGCCGGCCATTTCGACGTTGAGATCAACAAGCAGGAGCTGGAGGCCATGTCCACGGAGGTATTCGAGCGCAAGCCCTTTATCACCGGCTACCGCATGAAGGACGGCCGCATTCTGAATCTGCTTGCGGACGGCAGGCTGGTGAATATAGTTGCGGGAAACGGGCATCCCGCCGAGATAATGGATCTGAGCTTCGCGCTTCAGGCGCTTTCCGCGCGCTACCTTGCCATTCACGGCAGGCAGATGAAGCCCGATCTATACAACGTGCCCGAGGAGATAGACAACGAAGTGATTATGCTCAAGCTCCGCGCAATGGGTCTTGGGCTTGATGAGCTGACTCAGCAGCAAAAGGATTATTTAGCCGGAAAATGAAGCGCAAATCGCTAAAAACAGCGGCATATCTGCTCATATTCTGCCTGCTTGCGGCGCTTTTCCCGCTTTCATCGCTTGGTGAGAGCGCAAGGCACTCCGCGCTTAAAAAGGGCGACTCCGGCGAGGAGGTCGCCTCGCTTCAGCGCGAGCTTCGTGCGCTTCGTCTGCTTGATTTCAAGGGCGAGCCGAGCGGCGTGTTTACCGACGAGGTTGAGCGCGCGGTGATAGCGCTTCAGCATCTGCTTTCCGTTAAGGCGGACGGAATCTACGGCACGAACACGCGCAGAGCGCATATCGGCGCGGTGGAAGGCGGCAGCCTCACGCCGTTTTACGTTGAGGAGCTTCCGCTCTACGGCTGCGTTATCGGCATAGACGCGGGGCATCAGCAAAAGGCGGATCTTTCGCTCGAGCCGATAGCTCCCGGCAGCGGCATGATGCGCTTTTCCATGAGCGACGGCTGCGTAGGCGTGCGCACGAGCATCCGCGAATCCGTTATAAATCTTGAGGTTTCGCTCATTCTTGCGGAGCTGCTTGAAAAGCTTGGCGCCGACGTGGTTGCAAGCCGCGAATACGAGGAAGTGAACCTTTCAAACGTTCAGCGCGCAAAGCTTATGAACGAGCGCCATGTTGATTTCTGGCTTCGTATCCACTGCGACCACAGCACCGATCCCTCCGTTTACGGCGCGAGGATACTCGTTCCAAACAGCATAGTCAATTTCAATATTGCGTCAAGGAGCGCTCTGCTCGGCAGCTGCATCATCAGGAACTATTGCGAAACCGTTGGCACCGAGCTGCTGCTTTCCCGCGCAATGACCGGCGAAACCGGCTTCAACTGGTCCGGAGTGCCCGTGGCGGCGCTTGAGCTCGGCTACCTTTCCAACGCGGCAAGCGATATCGCGCTCTCCTCCCCCGCTTTCCGCCGCAAATGCGCCGAGGGCATCGGCTGCGGCATAGCGGAATACTATCTTGCTTCGGGCAGGATCGACTCAAACCGCTATCTTGAGGCGTTTTCCACGCTTCGCAATCAGGAGCCCGGTGAAAAGGCGGACGGCTTATTTGCCCTTGAATTTGAAAAAAATCTTCGCGGCTTCGGCATTTTCAGGCTGCCGCTCCTTGCTTCCATTAAATAAGCCCGCGCCTTTCTTTGCGCGGCTTTTTTTGAATCGCTGCCATTTCCCTTTTTTCATTGTAATATCCCCCGTGTTTTCGCTAATACTTTATACTGAAACACTTTATATCGCAGCATTCTTAAGCTTCGGTGTTGAAATTTCAGCGGAGGTATTGTAAAATGCTTTATAGTGAAAACCGCCTGCACCAAAGGCTTCATGACGCCAAGCTGAAATGGCGGAGGGCTATGGCGCTTTTTGACGAGGCCTGCGGGGAAGAAACGAGTGCCGCCGCGCTCGAGCTTGCGGCAGCGGAGCGCAGGTATATGCTTGCGCTTTCCGAATATAAAAAGAACCACGAAACTAAACCTACGGAGGAAAAACCATGCCTGATCTTCAGATTGCGGACGTTCAGCTCCCGGATATTCCGATTCCGGACATCGGCATCCCGAAGGGTGCGCTGATAATCATCGCCGTTATAGCGGTGGTGTTCATCATCTTCAAGATCTTCGGGCTGAGCCTGAAGCTTTTTGCCAAGTTTGCAATAAACGCGCTGATCGGCGCCGTGCTGCTGTTTGTGTGCAACTATTTATTTGAATCGGTGCTGCATTTGGAGCATCTGAGCGTTCCGATAACGCTTGTGACGGCTGCGATAACCGGCGTGCTCGGCGTGCCGGGCGTGATTCTGATAATCCTTTACAGATTGTTCATTCATTGAGCTGCGCGAACCCGCAAGCGAAGGCCGCAGGCCGCAGGCCGCAGCCCGGGCGGGGGCGCAGGCCGAACGAGCCGCAAACGAAAATATGCTTGATATACTTATTAAAAACGGAATTATTATAACCATGGACGACGATCGTCCCGTGATAAACGGCGGCTGCATCGGGATCGAGGGCGGCAGGATCGCCTTTGTTTCCGGGGAAAACGAGCCGAGCGGGCGAGCCGCCGCCGTGCGCGTGATCAACGCTGCTGGGCGCATCGTGATGCCGGGGCTTATCAACACGCACGCGCACACGGCTATGTGCGTAATGCGCGGCTATGCGGACGATCTGCCGCTAAACAAATGGCTGTTTGAGCGCATTTTTCCCGCAGAAGCAAGGCTGACGGAGCGCGAGGTGCTTGCGGGCGTGCGGCTTGGAATTGCCGAAATGATTGCCTCCGGCACCACGTCCTTTTCGGATATGTATGCCCATGAGCCGAAAACCGCCGAAATAGTGCTTGAGTGCGGAATGCGGGCAAATCTCAGCAACGGCATAATTGCGCTTGGCGATGAGTTTGATTTTGAAGCGGACCGCGCCACGCGGGAGCTCAGATCGCTTATCGCGGATTGGCACAATGCCGGAAACGGCAGGATCAGGGCGGATGCCTCCATCCATGCGGAGTACACCTCCCCCCCGTGGGTATGGCGGAGAATGCACGAGCTTGCCGCCGAAAACGGGCTTATCACCCAGCTCCATTTAAGCGAAACGAAGGGCGAAACGGAGGACTGTGCGCTTCGCCGCGGCGGGCGCTCCCCCGTTCGCGCCTTCTATGATGAGGGCATACTCGATACCCCCGTGCTTGCCGCGCATGGAGTTTGGCTTTCGGACGAGGATATGGAGCTGCTGCGCGAAAAGGGCGTTTCCGTGTCGCACTGCCCCGTTTCCAATTTAAAGCTCGGAAGCGGAATTGCGAATGCCTCCAAAATGCTGGAGCGCGGGATCAACGTTTCGCTCGGCACGGACGGCTGCGCTTCAAACAATTCCCACGATCTGTTTGAGGAGATCAAGCTTGCGGCGCTGCTTGCAAAGGGCAGCACGCTCGACCCCACCGCCGTGCCGGCATACACGGCGCTCAAGATGGCGACCGTGAACGGCGCAAGGGCGCAGGGCCGCGGGAATGAAACAGGCTCGCTAAAGGCGGGCTTCGACGCGGATATCATCATGCTGGATACGGACAAGCCGCACATGCGCCCGCTCTATGACGCGGTTTCCACCGCGGTTTACTCAGCACGCGGCGGCGACGTTGCGCTCACGATGGTTCAAGGCAGGGTGCTTTATGAAAACGGCGAGTTCAAAACGCTGGATATTCAAAGAGTGCTGCGCGAGACGGAGGAATTCGCCGTTCCGGTCGTGCTTTCCGAAAAAGCGTAATGCTTATGTGTTTGCTGAAATAAAAAACTGATCCGGCTTACTTCAAATAATAAATCAGCCGCCTCAAGCGAAGCGGCTGATTTTTTGTGTTTATGCTGTTTATCAAAATCTGAAATAGATGAACGGATTGTATCCGCCCGCAACGAGCGACGCGGTGCAGAGCACCAGCGAGGCGGCCACGAGCGCCACGTCGATCCATTCGCCGCCGGGACGGGCGGTGAGCTTATCGTGGAGCTTCTTTACGAGCGGGAACGAGCCCACGCAGGCGGCGATCAGCACGGGCAGATAGTTCACAACGTACACAAGCGCGTCGTGCGATATGGCGCCCGCCTTGCCCACCGTGAACAGCGAGGCGAGGTACGGCCCAAGCGCGCGCATATCGGTGAAATCAAACAGCGCCCAGCCGAGCACGACCAGCACAAGCATGTACAGGTTTGAGAGCCACTTTGGCAGCTTTTCAAGCAGCTTGCCGAGGAAGAGCCTTTCAAGGATGATCAGCACTCCGAAATAAAGCCCCCACAGCGCAAAATTCCAGCTTGCGCCGTGCCAAAGGCCCGTGAGCCCCCACACGACCATCAGGTTCACGATGGTGCGCGGCAGTCCCTTGCGGTTGCCTCCGAGCGGGATATAAACGTATTCGCGGAACCAGGTGCCGAGCGAGATATGCCACCTGCGCCAGAATTCCGAGATGCTTTTGGAGATATACGGATAATCGAAATTCTTCAGGAATTCAAAGCCGAACATTCTGCCAAGGCCTATCGCCATATCCGAATAGCCGCCGAAATCGAAATAGATCTGCAGGCTGAAGGCGATGATGCCGACCCACGAGCCGATGATGCCGTTCGTGTCCGCGCCCACCTTGAGAACCCGCCAGAGCGCGGCAAGCTGATTGGCAAGCAGCACCTTTTTGGCAAGGCCGACCGAAAAAAGCTTGATGCCCGAAACGAATCCTTCCATCGTTTCGCGGCGGCCCTCCATTTGATCGGCAACGTCGCGGTAGCGCACGATGGGGCCGGCGATAAGCTGCGGGAAGAGCGTAACGTAAGCGCCGAAATACACGGGATTGCGCTGCACGCCCGTTTCCCTGCGGTAAACGTCGATAACGTAGCTCATCGCCTGGAAGGTGTAAAACGAAATGCCGATGGGCAGCGGGATTATGGGAGTGGCAACGGTGCTCATGAAGGGCAGGATGCTCTTGAGCGTGTCCACAAACAGGGCGGTGTATTTGAATACGGCAAGCAGAAGCAGGTTCACTACCACGCTCACGATCAATACCGCCCGCGCTTTCTTGATGCTGTTTTTAAATCTTTCAACCAGCAGACCCGCCGTGTAGTTCAGGGCGATGGAAAACACCATCAGCAGCACGAACCTCGGCTCGCCCCAGGCATAAAAAATCAAGCTTAACACAAACAGCACAACGTTTCTGTATGCCCTGCCGGGTATCAGATAGTATGCCGCAAGCGTTATCGGCAAAAATATGAAGATAAAAAGCGGACTTGAGAATACCATCAGTCTTATAAGTTGCAAATATTAAGCGGAATCAACCGGTATCAACCGATATTATCCTTCATTATCTGCATGAGCGCGCTGTAATCCTCGCCCACAACGAAATAAACGAAGCTTCCGACCTGCTTTACCTCAACGGGATCCAGCTTTTCGGACTGGTGCGGATCGCTGTAATCCTTCGCAACGCGCTTCACCTGATCGAGATGGCTTTGAAGCTTCTCGGCAAGGGTGGCGGCGTATGCGGGATCGTTTACCTCAAAAAGCGCGACCTCGCCCGCGTTCACGGCGTAGTTTTCGGAAAGGGCGAACTCCCACTGCTTGAGCTTATCCTTTTCGATGCCGTAGACCTCGAAAAGATCGCGCTCGGGCACCTTGGTGAGCGCGGGAAGCTTGCCGCTTGCAACGAGCTTATCGTACACGGCGTTTATATCGGCTTCCTTGGGCTGCGCGGGCGGCTGGGTCGTTCCGGAGCCGGAGCCTCCGTTATTGCAGGCGGCAAACACGCAGAGCGCTGAAACGAGCGCAAGGATAAGGGCTAAAAAGCCGATGCTGTTTTTCTTGATGGCAGCTTTCATTTTAAGTTACTCCTGTCTTTATCTGATATTGCTTGTATAGCAGGTTGATATTCAAATCATTTGGGCAGTGAAAACACCACCGGCGGCAGCCCCTTCAGATGCCTTGCGGCAAGGCTCCTCAGTATCTCCGCCCACACAGCGTATGCCTTGTAGGTTTGGTGAACGTATTGATCGGAGGAGTATTCATCCGGCACGAAGCCGTCCTCATCTATAAGGTGGCTTGCGATATTCACAAATTCGCAGCCCTTGCGCTCGCAAAGCTGCACGAGCCTTTGATTATACAGGTAAAGATTGCTGTTGTTCAGCACCACGCGCTCGCTGCCGCGATACATATACATGGCGCTGATGATATAGAGCTGAACGCCGGGATTCTCGGCGGCGATATGGTCGATAACCTGGGAATACTTATCCACCGAACCGTCCACGCCGAAGATTGTGAGATCGTTCATCCCGAAAAGGATGAAAACCTTCCTTGCGCCCATCAGCTTCACGATATCCCACACATAGTGCTGCTCACCCGCATAAACGGGGTGCATGCTCGATCCGCTTATGGGCTCAAGCGCATGACCGGAGCCGTAGCTGCCCTCGCAAATAAAGCGGGTCTGGCCGAAGAATGCGGGATCGCTCTCAAGCATAAGGTTGTTGTAATTCTTCCAGCCTATGGTTATGGAATCGCCAACGAAAACCGCGTCCGCAAACCAATCCTCGCACATCCTTTGGCTGAGCCCGTAAAGCTCGGTGGGCATGGTGAAGCGCGCGGGCTTATCCGCAGTGCCGATGGAAACCATGCCGTCCGCACCCGGAGTTGCGGGCACGGGGGGCTGGGTCAGCACGGGCGCGGTGGGGATATCCGTCACCGCAGGGGACGGCGTGGCGCCCGAATCGGGTGTTGCCGCGGGCCGGGTCGGCTGCTCGCTTGCAGCGCTGTCCGTGGGAGCGGGCGAAGCGCCCTCGGGAGTGGCGCTCGGATCGGCCGAAGGCGTTTCGTCAGGCGAAGCGCTTGGCGATTCGGTGGGCGCGTCGGTATTCGCGGGAGGCGTATCGAGCGAAACAGGGGTTTGCAGCGGCTGATTTGTGTTTGAGCCGGCGCAGCTATCCGTCATATTCCGCAAAAAGCAGGCGCTCAGCGACGAGCACATGACGATCACGGCCACGATGACCGCTATTGAACTTGAAACAAGCTTTTTGATTCTATTCCGGCGGGTCAAAGCAAGATTCCCCCCTCTTAAGATTGAAGTTATGGATCACAGATTTAAGATATGCAAACGCATATCGACCCATCCTAACAATATTCTACCATATCAGCCGCATTATGTCAATCTGAATAAGGATAACTCGTGATTCTCAGGCCGCTTTAAAACAATATATCATTCATTTTGAAAAAAAGACTTGATTTTTTGCGCCGTTTATAGTATTATAGTCAGCGGCGTTGAGCGCTTTGGAGAGATGGCTGAGTTTGGTCTAAGGCGCACGACTGGAAATCGTGTATACGGGGAACCGTATCAAGGGTTCGAATCCCTTTCTCTCCGCCAAATAAAAATGCCCGACTTGTTCGGGCGTTTTTATTTGCAAAAACAGGGATTCGAAGCCCGCAGGCGTCCGTCCTGCGGACGAATCAGACGCCGGAGGGCCGGCTTTTGTAAAAAGGCGCGGAGGCGCGGCACGGAGTGCAAGCCGCAGACGCATCTTTTGCAAAAGGAATCCCTTTCTCTCCGCCAAATAAAAATGCCCGACTTGTTCGGGCGTCAGCCCGCTGACTTGGGTTTGTCAGCGGGCTGGAAACCGGCGTGACCCTTGCGGTCACGCCGGTTTTGTCTCTTGGATTCTGTGGGGCAAAATCCGATGCTCGTTCTAACTGTGGACAATGAATTACTGGTTCAAGTCTGGGATTGTGATCACATGAAATGGTTTCGTCATAATGACACCTCTATTCACTTATTCTTCAATGATTGACCGCAAGAGTTCCGGCCATCGGGTGAGAACTTCACGTCCGACGATTACTTCATCAACAACACCGCTATTCATTGCATCGATCAAACGGCACAAATATGATTTCCCTTGAACCCACCATGTTCTATAGGCATCAATAAACAGAACGTGATACACCTTTCTGCCTGTCCTATCATATAGTTCCTTGAATTCAAAGCCGTCTAACTGTGTTTCATATACACCATCGGCAACACGACTGCCGAACGTGGTTGCATAATAGTATTCTTTGATTTCCCATACCATTTTAGGGCTTTCAATGCTGGGATATGCGCCGTCAAAGCGCCTTGATGAAGCGCCGATTATCCTGTTGTTATCGTCCCAAACATAAACAAGCCCGCGCGGGTCATCATCAAAGCCCAAAGAGCAAGTGTTTCCCGTTATTTCTCTTATTGTCTTTTCAGCAATTATGTTTATGATTGCAGTAAAGAAAGCAACCTGCTTCATTGCCCCTTTCTGCTTATTCAACGGAAGTTTGCAATAATAGTTTCCGACACTGTGAAGTATTTCCCAATTTCTGAATTCTTCACTTGCAGTTTCAGCGTCCATTAACATACTTTCGGCAAACCTGTTTAGCAAATCCGCACGCATTTTTGAATATTGCGCGGCACAAACTATAGTATCTTCAGAAGCGTTTATGCCGCGTTCCATGCAAAGCGCTTTGATTGTACTTATGGGATATTTCTTGACAAGTCCTTCACCGCGTTCTGTATAGCCGAGGTTTTCAGAGATGTATTTAACAAATGCCCAAAAAGAAGCATCCATGCCCTGAAATCTTTCAAATGCCAGCATCACTTTCGACCTCCTGAAATAATTTCGATATGCTCATATTAAGCGCGTTGGCCATTTTTCCGATATTTTCAAGCGAGACATTCCTTTTGCCTAACTCAATATCGCTTATGTATGTACGGTGCAAATCACACATATCAGCAAACTTTTCCTGTGAAATGTCCTTTGACAATCTGATTTTGCGGACAGTTTGTCCAAAGGCGAACAGTAAATCTTTTTGCATGGCTTGACACCTCCTAGCTTGTTTATTATAATAATGTTGCAGACTATGGGTCTACAGACTATAAGTTACAGAACGGGGTGAAACCTTGATTCCTGCTTTGTTAAAATGGATAGGCAATAAACAACGTTTCGCAGAAACGATCATTTCATATATGCCGCACAGCTTCAATAACTACTATGAGCCGTTTTTAGGCAGCGGCGCGGTTATGGCAGAATTGCTTTATGCCGATTCAACAATGCTGTTTCCGCATTTTGAACAGGCGTATGGGAGTGACATATTACCTTTCCTTATTGAGATTTTCAATATTACAAAAGAAAACCCGAAAGCCATTGTTGACCATTATAGAAAAGAAATCTCTGAATATTATCAAGACCCCATAAAGAAGTATGATGAAATTAGAGATAGATTTAATGCCGCGCATAACCCCTATGATTTTGTCCTGCTTTCAAGGACGTGTTATTCAGGCGTTATTCGCTTTCGCAAGGCTGACGGGTATATGAGCACACCGCGCGGCCCGCACAAGCCGATAAGCCCGGAAACATTTGAAAACCGTATAACGTTTTGGCATAACTTGTTGCAAAAGGCTTCATTTTCCTGTGAAAGCTATACAGAGTCAATGAAGCGCCCAAAAGAGGGCGACGTGGTTTATTGTGACCCGCCATATACGCATTCACAAAGCATTATATACGGCGCACAGGGATTTAATATTGGTACGTTATGGAAGATGATTGCAGAATGCAAGGAACGCGGCGCAAAAGTAATGTTGTCAATCAACGGAATGCGGGATTCAAAGAAAAAGGACATTTCCGTAACACCGCCTGACGGACTATTTGAACGCAAGCTATTTGTGAATTGCGGAACATCTATGATTGACAGATTACAAAACACCGGAAGGGAAATGAGAGATAAAAAGGTTGACGATCAACTTTTATTGACGTGGTAAACGAATATCTTCAAATGTCTTTTAGTGTCGGCTTGTAGATTTTAGTGACAAATAAGCGACAAATGGGCATAGAAAAGCGGCGGAAATCCTTACTTTTCAAGGGTTTCCGCCGTTCTGAATATACTCTTTTTACAGACGACATGTCAACTTCCTTACGAAGCGCCTCTCTCGAGCCTCCCTTTTCCGTTTTGCAATACTATTTTGCGCTGTATTATTTTCCCGAAATCACAAGCTTATCTATCAGAAGGCTCGGCGAGCCGACCCTGCCCCCGCCGGGTATTCCGAATTTCAGATCGCTGCCGACGCACAGAATGCCCTGCATAAGCACCAGGAAGTTTCCTGCGACGGTTATCTGATCCACGGAGCGGATGATGCTTCCGCAATCCACGAGCAGACCCCTTGCCATCAGCGAAAAATCGCCGCTGACGGTGTTCAGCCCCGCGTGAAGCCCGTCCAGAGAGGTGATGATAAGCCCGCTGTTCAGCTCGGTTATAAGCTCCTTATAGCTTTTTTCGCCTTTCACGATATAGAAATTGCTTGGCGCGGTGCCCACCGGAGCGGCGGCGCCCGCCCTGCCTGCGTTCGAGGTGGAGCTTACCCCATCCTTGAGAGCGGATTTGAGATTATAAAGATAGCTCTTGAGGATGCCGTTTTCTATTACGTTCGTTAAAACGGAGGGAACGCCCTCGTCGTCGAACGCCCTTGGGTTATCCGCTTCAAAGGGATCGTCCACAACGGAGACCGCCTCGCCGGCGATCCGCCCGTTCAGCCTGCCCGCAAGCAGCGAAAGCCCCTTCTGCACCCTTTCGGCAAAGAAAACTCCGCAGAAGGCCTGCAGCAGCTCTGCCGCCGCGTCGTTTCTAAGCAGAATGCGGTATTCGCCCGAATCCACGGTTTTGGCGTTGAACTCCATCAGCGCGTTGTCCACGCTTTCCTTTATAATGGAATTATAATCGGTAATATCCGGCCCGAATTTAAAAGCAAAGCCCGAATGCTCATCCTCGCCCTGGCGCAGTATCGGCGAAACCACGGCGTAGGAATAGCGATCCTCGCTGTCCGCCCGAAGGCCGCGCGTGTTGTGGATATGCACCTCGGAAACGCCCGTTACAACGGAACAATGGGACAGGCGGTTCACGCGGTCGTCAAACGCCTTGGTGTCCACCTCAAGGTTGAGGGCGATATTTATCTTCTCCTCCTCGGTCAGATCCACAATGGGATTCGGCTTTTTTTCTATTTCAGGGTAGCTGCACGCGCCCTGCATTGGATGCACGTCGTCATTTTCTATGACCTTCGCGTTGTCCACGGCATGAGCGGCAAGGCCCTGCGCGTCCTCAAAGGCTTCGGTATAGGCATAGCCGTTTTTGCCGTTGAACATAACGCGCAGATTCACGCCCGTGTTTCCCGCAACGGAGTATTTTTCAATTTCGCCGTCCAGCACGTTCACGGAAAAGCTTCTGTCCGAAACGGCATACAGCTCCGCCTCGTCGCAGCCAAGCTCCTTTGCCGCTCTGAAGCAAGCCTCTTTGAATTCATCGAAACCGATCATTTTGAGCCTCCCTTTCCGCCGACGGTGAGCTCGCTTACGCGGATTCTCGGCTGACCCACGTTCGTGGGTATGCTGCCCGAAACGGAACCGCACATTCCCGGCTCCATCCACATATTTTTGCCCACGCGGTCTATCTTCATAAGCACGTCCGCGCCCTTGCCGATGAGCGTTGCGCCGCGAACCGGATAGGCTATTTTGCCGTCCTTGACCCAGTAGCCCTCGCTTACGGCAAAATTGAATTCGCCTGTGAGCGGATCCACCGAGCCGCCGCCCATCTTTGCGGCAAACAGGCCCTCGCCCATGGAGGCTATCATTTCGGCCTCGTCGTCCTTTCCGGGAGCAAAGAAGGTGTTCGTCATTCTGGAGGTGGGCGCGAAATCGTACCCCTGACGCCTGCCGCTGCCCGTAACGGGGTGATCCATCAGCCTTGAGCCGAGAATATCCACAAGGTATGATTTGAGCACGCCGTTTTCGATCAGCACGTTGCGCCCGGCGGGGTTGCCCTCGTCGTCATAATTCATGCTGCCCCATTCGCCGGGGATCGTGCCGTCGTCCACGGCGGTGACAATATCGCTTGCTATCCTTTGCCCAAGCTTATTGCAGAAAACGGAATTGCCCCTGCCCACGCTCGTGGCCTCAAGCCCGTGAACGCAGGCCTCGTGCAGAATAACGCCGCCGAAGCCGCCGTCTATCACCACCGGCATCTGCCCCGAGGGGCACTCGGGCGCGTGAAGCATGGTTACGGCTATTTCGGATGCGCGTGCGCCGACCTTTTCTGCGTCTATTCTTTCGGAATACGCCTCAAAGCCCATGCCAAAGCCCGGGCTGACCGAGCCGGTCTGCGCCACGCCGTCCGCCATCGCCACGGACTGCACCGCAAAGCGGGTGCGCGGGCGGCGATCCTCCGCGTGAACGCCCTCGCTGTTGTATACCCAAATTCTATGATCGCAATCCATATACGATGCGATCACCTGAGTGATCTCGCTTGAATGCGCCTTGGCTGCCTCCGTGCCGCGCTTGAGCAGCTCTATGCGCTTTAGATTATCTATTTCCGAAAAGGGAATGCGCGCGCCGCTTCTGCCGAGCCTTTCCGCGCAGACGGCCTTTGTTTCAAATTCGCGCGCGCCCTTGAGCGCCGCTGCAGCCGCCTTCGCTGCGGCAATAAGCGCCTCCTCGCCAAGCTCGGAGCAATAGGCATAGGCGCTGCTCGTGCCCTTGAGCACGCGAACGCCCGCGCCCACCTTGCGCTGATAGTTTGCGGTTTCAACCTTGCCGTTCACCATGGAAACGGAGTTCATCTCCGTGTCCTGCAAAAACAGCTCCGAAAAATCGCCGCCCGTTTTGAGCGCCTCATACAAAACCGCAGAAATTATGCTGTTGTTTATCAAATCCATACCTCCATGCAAAATGATGCACCGTTTGCATTATACCATATTTTTCCTGCTTTGCAAGTTTTTAAACGATTATAAACAAAATTCGCTACAAACAAAATTCGCTACAAACAAAATTCGCCTGTTTTTTGGCAAGTTGCTTTTCACCTGCCGCTCCCCCGTCCCCTTTTCAAAAGCGCCACGGCGGCATCGTTTACGTTGGTGCCGGTCGGCCCCGTGACGATAAGCCCTCCGCAGGCCTTCAGCGCGTTGTACGCATCGTTAGCCGAAAGCGCACGCTCTATCGAAATTCCGGCGGCTGAAAGCGTTTGCGCCGTTGTGCCGTCCGCAAAGCCGCCCGCAGCGTCCGTGGGGCCGTCCGTGCCGTCGCTTCCAAAGGAAAACACGGCGGCGTTTTCCATTCCCGCTATTCCCAATGCCGCCGAAAGCGCAAGCTCCTGATTTCGCCCGCCCTTGCCGCTGCCCCTGAGCCTGACCACGGTTTCGCCGCCCGCGATAAAGGCAAGCGACTCCTCCGAAAAAGCATGGGTTTTCAGAATTGAAGCAAGAAAGCTGCCCGCCTCCCGCGCCTCGCAGCAAAGCGAATCGGTCAGTATCACGGGCGTATAGCCCAGTTCGGCGCATTCCTTCGCGGCGGCACGGCAGAGCTCGCGCACGCTGCCCGACACGGTGAAGGAAACGTTTTCAAGCGTTTTCGGCGTTTCCTCGGACATGAGAAGCTTCGCCGCTTCGGACAATTCAATACCGTATTTTTGAATAATGCGCTTCGCGTCCTCCGCCGTGGAGGGATCGGGCGAAACCGGGCCGGAGGCTATCATATCCGCACGATCGCCCATCACGTCCGAAAGCGCTATCGCCTCGATATGAGCGCCGCCGCAGAATCCGGCGAACCTGCCTCCCTTCACCGCCGAAAGGCGTTTTCTGATCGTGTTTATCTCCACTATATCCGCGCCGCAGGAGAGAAGCTGATTATTGATATGTTTCAGCTCGCAATCGGGCAGGAGCGGCTTTTCAAAAAGCGCGCTGCCGCCGCCGGAAAGCAGAAACAGCACCGTGTCGCTCGGAGAAAGCCCGCTCACAAGGTCTATCACCGCCTGCGTGCCGCGAAACGAGTTTTCATCCGGCACGGGATGCCCCGCCTCAATGCAGGTGCAGCGCGGCAGCTCTCCCATCACGTGCCCGTATTTTGTGAGCACTATGCCCTTTTCCATTCGCCACGAGAGGGCCTCGCCCGCCGCCTTCGCCATGCGCCATGCCGCCTTGCCAACGGACACGAGAATTATTCTTCCCGAAAAACGCTTGCCCTCCAGCGCACGAAGCACCGCCGCCTCCGGCAGAACCGCCGAGATCGCCCCGCGCACTATCGCATCGGCATGCTCACGCAATATCCCGCTCATTGCATTTCCTTTCCGCCTTTTTCAGGCGCACCCGCTCTTTCAAAAGGCGCACCGCGCGATAAAGCACGGTGCGCCGCAAAACCCGGTATGGAATTATTCCGCAAGCTGCTCCATCTCGCTGATAAGCTCGTTGAAGAGGCTGAGCGCATCCTCAATGGGCTTGGGGGAGCCCATATCCACGCCCGCTATTTTGAGCAGGGAGATGGGGTCGGTGCTTGAGCCGCCGCTGAGGAAGCTGATATAGTCCTTCACGGCGCTCTCGCCCTCCCGCAGAATGCGGTTTGCTATCGCCACGGCGGCGGAGAAGCCGGTGGCATACTGGAAAACGTAGTAATTATAGAAGAAATGGGGGATCCTTGCCCACTCCACGCTTATCAGCTCATCCACCTCGACCGCCTCGCCGTAATACTTTTTATTTAGCTCGTAATACGCCTTGTTCATCATCTCGGCGGTCAGCGTTTCGCCGCTCTCCACGCGCTCGTTCATCCAAAGCTCGAACTCCGCAAACATGGTCTGGCGATACACCGTGCTCTTGAACTGATCCAGGAAATGGTTGATAAGATACGCCCTTTCCTTTTTATCGGTGGTTTTTGCAAGCAGATGCTTCACAAGCAGCACCTCGTTGCAGGTGGAGGCGACCTCCGCCACGAAGATGACGTAATTGCGGTACACAATGGGCTGATTGTGAACGGAATAATAGCTGTGCAGCGCGTGACCCATCTCGTGCGCGATGGTAAACATGCTGTCCAGCGTGTCCTTCTGATTCAAAAGCACGTAGGGGTGGGGCTCTCCGCCGGAGGAATAGGCGCCGCTGCGCTTGCCTTCGTTTTCATACACGTCGATCCAGCGGCTGCTAAACCCCTCCTTAAGAATGCCGAGATACTCCTCGCCAAGCGGTGCAAGCGCCTCAACTATGATCTGCTTCGCCTTTTCGTAGGGGATCTCGGAATCCGCGTCCGGTATGATGGACGGATAGAGGTCATACATATGAAGCTCATCAAGCCCCATCAGCTTTTTGCGAAGCGCCATGTAGCGATGCAGATATTTCATATTGGCGTTCACGGTGTTTATAAGGTTGTGGTAAACCTGCACCGGCACCTCGGTGCGCGCAAGGGAAGCCTCAAGATTGCTTGAATACTTCCTTGCCCTTGAATAAACGGTGAGCTGCTTCATCTGCGCGTTCAAAAACGCGGCGGAGGTGTTTTCAAAGCTCTTATGGGTGCCGTGCATGGATTCAAACGCCGCCTTGCGCACGCTCCTGTCCCCGCTTTCAACGAGGGGGCCGTATGAGCCCGCCGTAACGCGCAGCTCGTTCCCCTCGGAATCCTTCACGGAGGGGAATTTAAGATCCGCGTTTCTGAAGGCGGAGGCAATGTTTCCGGGAGCGTCCGCCATCTCGCTTGCGGCGGCAAGCAGCTTTTCCTCCGCGTCCGAAAGGGTGTGCTCGCGCAAGCTCCTGATTTTTTCAAGGTGGCGGCGATAGAGCTCAAGCTCCGGCTTCTGACTATAAAAGCTTGCAAGCGCACCGTCCTCAATAGCGTTTATCTCCGGAGTATCGAAGCTTGAAGCGCTTGCTATCTTAACGTAAAGGCTCATGAATTTGCCCTTCATGCCCTGATAGAAGCTGTTTGCCGTGTCCTCATCCGCCTTGCGCATGCAGTAGGAAGCAAGCCTGCTGAGCTTAACGTCGCATTCGTCCGAAAGCGTAAGAAACTCATACAGTGTGTCGGCGTTTTCTCCAAGCCTGCCCTTGTAGGAGGCTATCTTCTCCGGCACGGAGCTCATCTGCTCCAGCGCCTCAAAGAAAAGCTCGTCGCTTGCGAAAAGATCCTCGGTTGCCCAGGTGTATTCCTTTTTGACCTCGCTCCTTTTGGGAACTGTCTTCTGTGCTGCCATTTAATACCTCCGTTTTCCGATTCAAAAACCGGATAGATTTGTTTTAGATTATAGCATAATCTCAAGTAAAAAAACACCCGTTTAAGGTATATTTTTCACTTCTTTTCCAAATCCCGCCGAAAAAAGCGGGCCGCCCCCGGGCGGGAGCGGCGCGCTCGAAACAATGCTGTTCATTTTAATGGAAGGAGAAATGCGCCTTTTGCGGCTTATCTCGCCTTCAGCTCCTCTATCAGCATGGGTATGACCTTGTTCAGATCGCCCACGATGCCGTAGGTGGCAACGGAGAAGATGGGCGCGTCCGCATTTTTATTTATTGCGATGATGCACTCGCTGTTCTGCATTCCGGCAAGGTGCTGTATCGCGCCGGAGATGCCGCAGGCGACGTAGATCTTCGGACGCACGGTTTTGCCGGTTTGGCCCACCTGATGATCCGCGTCGATATAGCCCGCTTCAACGGCGGCACGGCTTGCGCCGACCACGCCGCCCATAGCCTCGGCAAGCTCCTCAATGAGCTTGAAGCCCTCGCGGCTGCCGACTCCCCTGCCGCCGGCAACGATAACTTCCGCTTCCACGAGATTTACGGTCTGCTTGAGCGATTTCACGGTTTCAAGCACCCTGGTGTGGATATCGCTCTGTGAAAGAGTGAAGCTCGCCCTGTCAATTACCGCCTTATGCGCGGGATCGTACGCAGCCTTTTTCATAACGCCCGGGCGCACGGTGGACATCTGCGGGCGGTGGTTCGGCGTGATGATGGTTGCCATCACGTTGCCGCCGAACGCGGGGCGGGTCTGCAGCAGCCCCTTGGTTTCGGGGTCGATCGCAAGCGCGGTGCAGTCCGCCGTGAGGCCGGTATACAGCCTTGCGGAAAGCCTGGGAGCAAGATCGCGGCCGATATTGGTGGCGCCGATGAGCAGTATCTCCGGCCTGCGCTCCTTCACAAGGTCGCAAACCACCTTGGCGTAGGCCTCGGTATTATAGTCCTTCAAAAGCGCATCGTCCGCAAGGATAACGCGATCCGCGCCGTAAGCGCCCAGCTCGGTGCAAAGCGCCTCCACGCCGCTTCCCAGAAGCAGCGCCGAAAGCTCAACGCCGAGCGTGTCGGCAAGCTTTCTGCCCTCGCCGAGCAGTTCAAACACGGTGGGCATGAGCTTATTTTCCCTCTGCTCCGCAAAAACCCAAACGCCCCTGTATTCCGCGCCGGATTTTTCCTCTGCGGCGGCTTCCCCGGCGTCGTCCTGCTCGATAGCCTCGCAGGGGCAGTTGCCCGCGCACGCGCCGCAGCCGATGCACACGTCGTAATCTATTTTTGCGGCTCCGCTTGCGGTGGATATCGCTCCAACCGGGCAGCCCGCCTCGCACGCGCCGCAGCCGATACATTTTTCACTTATGACCTTTACCATAATTCTACCTCCGCTTACAGCACGTGCTTTTCGGTTAGCTTGGAGATGAGCGCCTTCACGGTGTTCCGATCCGCGCCCTCAAGCATCTCGCCCTTGCCCCTGGGCTCCGGGCTGAAGGTTTTGTTTACGTTGGTGGGAGAGCCCTTGAGACCGATCCTGGCTTCATCCACCGGCACATCCGCAAAGCCCCAAACCCTGACCTGCTTTTCGTATGCCTCGAAGATACCGCGCGGGGTCATATAGCGGGGGGAATTGAGCTCCTTGATCGCGGTGAGAAGCACGGGCATTTTGGCGCTGACCACGGCATAGCCGTCCTCAAGCTGGCGGGTGGCGATAACCTCATCGCCCTCGATGCGCATTGCCTGAACGTAGGTGATCTGGGGAATGCCGAGCTGCTCCGCTATCTGGGGGCCGACCTGCGCGGTGTCGCCGTCTATTGCCTGATGGCCGCACAGGATAAGATCGTATTCGCCTATTTTTTTGATGGCGGTGGCGATAATATAGCTGGTGGCCCAGGTGTCCGACCCGCCGAACTCCCTGCCGCTGATGAGTATTGCCTCGTCCGCGCCCATCGCAAGCGCCTCGCGCATGGCTATATCCGCCTGCGGGGGGCCCATGGAAACCACGGTAACGGTGGCGTCGGGGTTTTCGTCTTTAATGGAAAGCGCCTGCTCAAGCGCGTTTTTGTCGTCCGGATTGATGATGCTGGGCACGCCGTCGCGTATCAGCCTGCCGGTTTTGGGGTCGAGCTTGACCTCCGTGGTATCGGGAACCTGCTTTATGCAAACGATTATTTTCACGGTTTTCCCTCCTTATTTGAAGAGCTGGCCGGTGATGACCATCTTCTGCACCTGCGTGGTGCCCTCGTAGATCTCGGTTATCTTCGCGTCGCGCATCATCCTCTCAAGCGGATACTCGCGGCTGTAGCCGTAGCCGCCGTGAAGCTGAACGCATTTTGAAGTCACGTCCATCGCGGTTTCGGCGCAGCGAAGCTTTGCCATAGCCGCATCCATGGAGAAGGGCCTGCCGCTGTCCTTCACCATTGCGGCGCGGTAGAGCAGCAGCTTCGCGCCCTCGATGGCGCATTTCATATCCGCCGCCATCCACTGAAGGCCCTGGAACGCGGAGAGGGGCTTGCCGAACTGAACGCGCTCCTTCATATAGCGGATGGTTTCCTCGAACGCGCCCTCCGCAATGCCAAGCGCCTGCGCCGCAACGCCGACCCTGCCGCCGTCGAGCGTGGTCATGGCGATCTTGAAGCCCTTGTTCACCTCGCCCAGCAGGTTTTCCTTGGGCACTATGCAGTCCTCAAAGATAAGCTCTGTGGTGGAGCTGGCGCGGATGCCCATTTTATGCTCCTTCTTGCCGATGGAAAAGCCCGGGAAGCCCTTCTCGACGATGAAGGCGGAGATGCCCTTGTTGCCCTTGGATTTATCCGTCATGGCGAAGATGATGTAGATATCCGCCTGGCCGCCGTTCGTGATGAAGCACTTGCTGCCGTTCAGTACGTAATGATCGCCCTCAGGCACGGCAACGGTCTGCTGCGCGGCGGAATCGGTGCCCGCGTTGGGCTCGGTGAGGCCGAACGCGCCGAGCTTTTCGCCCTTTGCAAGCGGCACGAGGTATTTCTGCTTCTGCTCCTCGGTGCCGTAGGCAAGGATGGGGCCGCAGGCAAGCGAGGTGTGCGCGCTCAGGATGATGGCGGTGGTGGCGCATACCTTGGCGATCTCTTCGATCGCAAGCACGTAGCTGAGCGTGTCCGCTCCGGCGCCGCCGTACTGCTTGGGAACGTTTATGCCGAGCATGCCGAAGCGCGCCATCTTTTCAACGGTTTCGCGCGGGAAGCGCTCCGTTTCGTCGATCTCGGCGGCGAGGGGCTTGACCTCGTTTTCCGCAAAATCGCGCATGAGCTGCTGCATGAGCTGCTGCTGCGGAGTAAGATTAAAATCCATTGCTGCTCCTTTCATTTTAAAAAAGCGATGGTTATTCTTCTGATTCGGATCTTCATCCAATATTGAATTATAGCATTTTCCAAATCGTTTTCAAGCGGCTTCGCGCCCGAAAGCGGGCAAAACCGCAAATATATTTATCAGTATTTTATTGGATTTTTGGCGATTATCACCAATGATATAGCACCCTGTCCGAAAGGATATAGCGCCATCCTCCGGGCAGGGTGCTTTTTGCAGGTTTTATATATTATGCCGATGCTTGCCGCAAGCTCAGCCCATACTTTGCTTCACGCCCTCCCGCGCGGGATACGCATTGCGCGCATGGCGTTCAGCACGGCGGCGAGGCAGACGCCCACGTCCGCGATTATCGCCATCCACATTTCGGCGTACCCGAGCGCGCCGAGCAGCAGCACTATGAGCTTGACAGCGAGCGCGAAAACTATATTCTGCCACGCTATGCGAACCGTGCGCTTGGAGATGCGCACCGCGAGCGGCACGCGAAGTATATCGTCGTCCGTCAGCACGATGTCCGCCGCCTCTATCGCCGCATCCGAGCCGAGCGCGCCCATTGCAAAGCCCACGTCCGCTCTTGCTATCACCGGCGCGTCGTTTATGCCGTCCCCCACGTAGGCAACGGTTCTGCCCTTTTCGGCTCCCGCGATAAGCTCCTCAAGCGCGCTCACCTTATCTGCGGGAAGCAGCTCCGCGCGAACGCCGTCCAGTTCAAGCTGCGAGGCTATCCGCTCCGCGATCGCCCTTCGATCGCCCGAAAGCATCACGGTTTTTATGCCAAGATCGTTTTTAAGCTCCGCAACGGCACAAGCCGAGCCCTCCTTCACCTCGTCCTCTATCTCAAGCCTGCCGAGATACCGGCCGTCCTCTGAAACGTGGATCACGGTCGAGGCGTGATCCGCGACTTCAACCGCTATTCCCGCCTCCGCCATGAGCCTTGCGTTTCCGGCGCGAACCCTTTTGCCCTCTATATCCGCCGAAACGCCGAAGCCCGCGTGCTCCTCGTAGTTTTCCGCCTTGGGAAGCGCCGCGCCGCTTTCACCGCCGTAAAACGCGCTCATCACGCATTCGGAGATTGGATGCGCGGAAAGCTGCTCCGCCGCGGCCGCCTTTTTCAAAAGCTCCGCCTCGCTCACGCCGCTTTCGGGCACGAGCCTTGCGATATGAAAGCTGCCCTTTGTGAGCGTGCCGGTTTTATCGAAAACCGCCGTGCCGCATCTGTTCAGCGCCTCAAAGCAGTTTGAGCCCTTCACAAGGATGCCGTTTTTGCTTGCTGCGCCGATGCCGCCAAAGAAGGTGAGCGGAACCGAGATAACCAGAGCGCAGGGGCAGGAGATAACAAGGAAATTGAGTGCGCGGTAGATATGCTCCTTCCAGTCCGCGCCGAAAAACAGCGGCGGCACGATTGCAAGCAGCACCGCAAGCCCCACCACAACGGGCGTGTAAACCCGCGCGAATTTGGTAATAAATTTCTCGCTTTTTGATTTGTTCGCCGCCGCGCCCTCGATAAGCTCCAGCATTCGCGCCAGCGTGGAATCCTCGTATTCGCAATCCGCACGAACGCGCAGCACGCCGGACGTGTTCACGGAGCCGGAAGCCACGCGGTCGCCCGCCGCAACGTCCACCGGCAGCGATTCTCCGGTGAGCGCGGCGGTATTCACGGAGGAGCTGCCCTCGATCACCGTGCCGTCTATCGGCACGCGGCCGCCCGCACGAACGATGAAGATATCGCCCTTATGCACCTCCTCCGGCGAAACCTCGGTTACGCCGCTTTCCGTTTCGACCTCAACGCTTTCCGGACAGATATTTATGAGTGCGGAAACCGAATCGCGGCTTTTGCCGACGGCTATGGACTGCAAAAGCTCGCCAAGGCGGTACAGAAGCATGACCAGCACCGCCTCCGGCTGCTCGCCTATTGCGAAGGCGCCGAGGGAGGCAACTGACATAAGGAAGTTTTCATCCAAAAACTGCCTGCCCGCTATGCCGTGCGCCGCCTCAAGCAGTATCTCGCCGCCCACCACAAGGTACGGCACGATGTAGATCAGCGAAACCGCGTACCACGGAAGAGACGGGAAAAGCTTCGCTGCCGCAAATGCGGCGGCGAAAAGCACCGCGCCTATGGCAAGCTGTTTCAGTTCTTTTTTATTGCTGCTGTTCATAAAAAGCACCCTTGAGCACACGGCTCACGCAAAAAGGGACCGTTTCCGATCCCGATTTCAAGATTATTTTGCAAGTATCTCCGCGTGCCTGTCAATCTTTTTGCAGATAGCGCCCGCCTTTTCCACTATGCCCTCAAGCTTTTCCGCATCCGCGTCTATGGTCATCTTTTGCAGAATGAAATTCACGCTGCAGGAGTTCACGCCGTCCAGCCTTGAGATCTCGTTTTCCATCTTTGCCGCGCAGTTCGCGCAGTCCACTCCGCACATTTTATAGGTCTTTCTCATTATATTTCCCCCTTTAAGCTATATTTACAGTATTATGAAAGCCTTGCGCTCATTCGCACACATGCTCCATGCCCTGAGCAAGGATGGAGCGCACGTGCTCGTCTGCAAGCGAATAATAAACCGTTTTGCCCTCGCGCCTGAAGCGCACAAGCTGCGCCTGCTTCAAAACGCGGAGCTGATGCGAGATGCCCGAAACGCTTATGCCCAGAAGCTGCGCAATATCGCAAACGCACATTTCGCTTTCAAAAAGAAGATAAAGGATCTTGATGCGCGTGCTGTCCCCAAAAACCTTGAACAATTCCGCAAGATCGTATAAAATCTCCTCGTCCGGCAGCTCGTCCGTAACCTTATTGATTATTTCCTCATGCGCGGAAAACGACGCGCAGTGCGGTGCCGTATCGTGCATCCTGTCCACCTCCGTTTCGCAAACACTTGAACGATTGTTCAAGTGTTATTATATCACTCTTTCACGCCCTGTCAATACCCAAGCGGGCTGTTTTAAAGAAAAATATTTGATCGGCGGAGCTTGGCTGCTCCAAACCTTTGCGATGCGCGTGTTTAGATTGCTAAAAAACGCTCGGCGGATGTGACCGGCTCGTAAGCTTATCACTGCTCCTGTAATTATCCTTTTGTTTTTTTCTTCGGGTCTAAACGCAAAATATTGCGTTATTATTATGTGATACCACTAAATATCGAAATCTTACTTGACAAACTTAGCAGTATGGGTGTATAATGTTAAGTGAGAGATATGGAGGTGCACCACATGGCAGTTTTTAATGAAAGGTTGGCGGCCTTGATGAAGCGATCCGGGCTGTCGCAAAAGGAGCTTGCGGTCAAGATCAACGTGACCGAATCCGCAATTTCCTATTATTTGAAGGGAGCGAGAGTTCCCCGCAGCGACGTGCTCACACGCATGGCGAAGGAGCTCGGCACGACTACCGACTATCTGCTCGGCACCTCAGACACCGAGGAAAAAGCCGATAACAGGGAGCTGCTCTATCTGCAGAGAAATCTCGGCAAGCTCGACCCCGAAAGGTTAAAGAAGGCGGAAGCTGTACTTAAGGCGGTTTTTGACGATATTTTCGAAGATGACGAGGAGTGAAATGAGCGAAGAAATCAAGCCGAGTTTTTCAAAGGCATACGCAACTGCAAATGATTATCTTGCTTCTTCAAGCGTGATACTGCGCCTGACAGCGTCTTTGAAAAGTACAAAGAATCCGGGATAACGATACTGCAGTTTGACAGCAGCTGCATGGAGGCTCACCGAAAGGCGGTGAGTTGCTGATGGGTACTGGCATTCATGGAGGATTTGGTGTTAATACCCTTGGCGCCAAGGAACACCATGGCAACATACAAGCATTACCAAAGAACGAGTCGCAATTGAAGCACATTTTTTCCGGGAAAGATGGTCACTTGAGTGACACCCCCTCAAATCGCAAGTTGCTTCACGACTTGGCAAACGATAAGAGCAAATACGTCGGCACAGATAAGTACGGGAACTCATGGAATGTTACCATCAATGCCGACGGCTCGCAGAACTGGGTTAGATACCAAAACGGCATTATCAACGAAGGTGGCCGAAATTCCACCCCCCGAGTCTGGAATAATGAAACTGGCTTGAACAAGAATCCTGTGTTAAGGAGGAAAAAGAAAAAATGAACAAGTTTGAATTATTTTGCATGATTTATTATGTCCTTGAGGCTGAGTGGGATGAGAATGAAAGCCCACAGCTCGGTGCGTTTTTGAGCGATGCTAACCCATTTCTTTTTGACGATATAGGCTCTGCCGACCCAGCAGTCTTTGCCAATTTTTGTGAAAAGGTACCGGCTGAAATCACGCTCGAAAACAGCTACAGTATCGCATCCACTTATGTCTGTGGACTCAAAAACGAGATAATCTCCGAAGCTTTTTTCACCATTGATGAGCAAGAGTGGGTAGAGTGTGTTAAAGACTACCTCTCAGAAGATCATAAAGGCGCAAGCAACAACGGCTAAGCAACCATTCAAGCCTATGGGGCATTGGCTGATAGAATACAAGGTCATTAGGCCTGTTTCACGAAAGTTTATTAAAACTAGCCAAACAGCATAAGCAGTTTAACGGGCATATGCTGAACAACGGCATGTGCCCGTTAAGCGTGGAGATCGCTGCTTAATACTATCCTGCATCCGGACCCTGATTCGCACGGCAAAGCGGGGGCGCATTTCCGCTCCCCCGCCGCCTTTAAAGATCGTCCTGATCCTGCACCGGTTCACCGCCGTCCTCGGCAGCTCCGGTATAGCTGCCGAGCGGGTCCGCGGGCGAGAACAGATCGGGCGCGGTGCGCGCTTCTCCCGCCGCAGCTTTGTTGGCGCCCGCTTTTTCGGGTCTGCCTGCGTTTCGTTTGCGTTTCTTATTCTTTTCCATAGGTGCAGTATGCCCGCTTTTTAACCTTGCCATTCTTTTTTTATCCGCTATTCGGGCTGCCGTTATTTCCCTCGTTTTTTATTGCTTCCCCAATAAAATCTTTGATTCTTTGGGTGGAGCAATATAGGCCATATTTCGCGGCTGCCGCTTTAGCGGCGAGCGGAATGGCAGTATATTCTGATTTATTGCTGTGCCGGCATACTGCCGAAATACTCAGGCTTTTATTGGCACATCAATGGTTTTCAGCGCCTCCTTTCCCCGCGCCTTGCCGCAAGCCTGCCGCGAAGCGAAGCAAGGGTTTGCCTGATAAGCCTTCCCGGAAAATAGATCCAAAGCAGCATCGAGGCGAAGATCGCGGCGAAATAGTGGGGTCTGAGCCTGCCGTGATCGGCATAGAACAGCACGGCCGAAGCCACGGCGAAAAAGCATACCGAAAAAAGCAGGTCTGCGGCGAACACTGCGGGCCTTTTGCCGCTATAACGCAGCAGCCGCAGCGCTTCATAGACGATGCCGAGCAGCGCGCCCGCCCAGACGCAGCACAGCAGGATGGGAAACTCCGAAAGATTATCGCCCATCAGCGAAACATCCTTGAAAACAGTGAGCCCTTTTGGATCGGCATATCGTCGTATTCAAGCGCAATAAGCTGCCCCTCCACGATTATCTGCCCGTCGTCCAGATTCAGCTTGGTGATGTGCAGCCCCTCGCCCTCCACGGTGAGTCCGCCGCCATCGGTCATAAGAATTATCTCCTGCTCGTTGAAGCTGCCCACGTCCTTCACGCCGGAAATGCTGATAAGCTCCCTGTTTTCAATATGTATGGAATGGCTTCTAAGGCGCAGGGTGCTTCCTTCAAGGCTCGGTCTGTCGTTCATCATACCATCCTCCGTTTATTTATGGTAAAGCATATTGATGAAGCGCCTCGGATATTCCTCCGGTATCCCCCGATTTTTGCCGGAATCGGCTATCTCCGCGTTTGCAATCGCCGCAATAATATGATAGAATTTAATTTGCCGGATTTTTGCTTCAAATAGTCCCGGCGGGCTTTAAGGAGCGGATTGCGGCGATAATTTCAGACCGAATATATAGTTTTATGGAGTTTTCAGAAAAGCTTGTGCGCAAGCAGCTTGAGAGGATGCAGCATTTTCTTACGGCGCAGTCCCTTGAAATCATGCGAAAGGGTCAGGACCGCGTTGGCGCCATCCTCGCAAGAACCAAGCGTAAAAACGTTGATATTGCGGATATTCCGCATCCGAGGCTTTCCCTTGCGCTTGCCGTTCCGCACGATGAACGCAGGGGCGGCATTATTTTCTATATTCACGGCGGCGGCTACACCTGCGGCAGCCTTGACTACGCGAAGGGCTTTGCCTCCGTGCTTGCGGCGGAATGCGGCGTGAAGGTGCTTTGCCTTGCGTACAGGCTTGCGCCCGAGCACCCCTACCCCGCCGCGCTTGAGGACACGCTGGACGCTTACCGCTACCTGCTTTCCTCCGGCTATCTACCCGAGCGGATAACCCTTTGCGGTGAGAGCGCGGGCGGCGGGCTTTGCTATGCGCTTTGCTGCAAGCTCAAGGAGCTGCGGCTTCCGCTGCCGAGCGGCATTATCGCCGTTTCGCCCTGGACCGATCTTACCATCAGCGGTGAGAGCATCATCACAAATAAGGAGCATGATCCGAGCCTTTCGTTTGAAACCATCGAAAGCTATGTGAAATGCTACACCACCGATCCGCTCGACCCATACGTTTCCCCGCTTTTTGCGGATCTGAAGGGTCTGCCGCCCTCGCTTATTTTCGTTGGCGGCGATGAAATACTGCTGGACGACTCCCGAAGGCTGCACGATGCGCTTGAAAAGAGCGGCTGCTCCTCGCGGCTTATCGTTGCGGAGCGGATGTGGCACGGGTACGTGCTTTACTGCCTAAAGGAGCGCCATCAGGATTTCAGAACCATCGAGAGCTTTTTGGAGCAGACCGCCACCGCGCCGCGCAAGCTTCGCTGGATGCGGCTTGACAACGCGGCGAAGATCTTCCCCGCCGCAAGGCGCAGATACTGGAATAATTTTTTCCGCCTTTCCGCCACGATGAGCGAGGAGGTTGACCGCGCCGTGCTGCGCTCCGCCATGGACGTCACCATGCGCAGGTTCCCCTCCATAGCCGTGCATCTTGGCAGGGGCTTTTTCTGGTATTATTTAGAGGAAATATCCTCCGCGCCGGAGATCTCCGAGGAGCAGCCCTGGCCGCTTGCGCACACGCCCTTCGACGACCTCAACAAATGCGCCCTGCGCGTGATAGTTTACCATAAGCGCATCGCCGTGGAATTCTACCATGCGCTGACGGACGGCACGGGCGGCATGATATTTTTAAAATCCCTGCTTGCGGAATACGTGGAGCAGAAATACGGCGTGCGCGTGCCCTGCGAATGCGGCGTGCTGGACCGCCACGAGGAGCCGAGGCCGGAGGAGCTGGAGGACAGCTTTTCCAAGTATGCCGGCAAGGTGAGCCTTAAACGAAACGCCAGCACGGTATACAAAATAAGCTGCACGCCGGAGCCCGTGGGCGTTCGCCATCTTACCACCTTTATACTGGACGTAAACAAGGTGCTTGCCTTTTCAAAGAGCAAGGGCATAAGCCTCACGGTCTGCCTTGCAAGCTGCATGCTGCTTGCGCTTCAGGCGCTTCAAAACGAGCAGATACCGGATAAGAAAAAGCAGCGCCCCATCCGCGTGGTGGTGCCGGTGAATTTAAGAAAGGTTTTCCCAAGCGAAACGCTGCGCAATTTCGCGCACGTGGTGATGCCGGAGATCGACCCGCGCATGGGCGATTTCAGCTTCGACGAAACGGCCTCCGCCGTGCATCATCAGCTCGGCCTGCTCACGACCCAAAAGAACCTTCAGGCCATGTTCACCCCGAACGTGAACGCCGAAAGGAACCCTGTGCTGCGCGTGATGCCCCTTTTCGTGAAGAATATTGCGATGAAGCTTATCTACGATACCGTTGGCGAGCGCACGAACTGCCTGAACGTTTCAAACATGGGCGCTGTGGAGCTGCCGGAGGTGATGCGGCAGTACGTGGACAGGTTCGACGTTATCCTCGGCGTGCAGGCCACAAAGCCCCATAACTGCGGCGTGGTTTCCTACAATGGCAAGCTCTACGTCAATTTTATCAGAAACACCGTTGAGCCGAGCCTTGAAAGCCGGTTTTTCGACGTGCTGAAGCAGCTTGGGCTGAACGCCACGGTGGAAAGCAATCTTTCCTCCATACCGCGCTCCGGCATGAAGCTGAAGCACACGCAGCACGAGGGCTCGTGGTATTAAGATGGGCTTGTCCGCGCCATCCGGCTTCGCGGCTTTTAAACCGAACCTTCCGAAGCGGGCTTTTCAAAGGCTGTGGAGGGACGAACCGAGTATTATGAATTTGCGAGGTAATATTATGTATTGCGTTAAATGTGGGGTCGAGCTTGCGGACACGGAAAACGTATGCCCGCTCTGCGGCACAAGGGTCTATCATCCGGACATAGCTCGCCGGCCCGCCGAGCCGAACTACCCTCAGGGGAGCGACACGGAGGTGAAGGTGAGCTTTCGCGGCGTGATGTTTGCGATAACCTTCGCCTTTGCCGCGGTGATCGCTCAGCTGATAATATGCTGGATTAGCATACCCGCCGCGGGCGAGTGGGTAGGGTACGCGATAGGCGGCGTTGCGCTGTTATACATACTTGTGTTTCTGCCGCTCTGGTTCAAAAAGCCCAACCCGGTCATATTCGTGCCCTGCGACTATGCGGCGGTGCTGCTGTATCTATTATACATAGACCTTACCGTGAAAGGCGGCTGGTTTTTGAGCTTCGCCTTCCCGATAGTGGGCGCGAACGCGCTTATAGTTACGGCGATAGTCGTGCTTTGCTACTATCTGCGGAGGGGGTATCTGTATATCTTCGGCGGCGCGCTGATCGCGCACGGCGCGTGGATGGTGCTTCTGGAGTTTCTGATCGGCTACACCTTCCTAAAGGACACCACGCTGCGCTGGTCCTATTTTCCGCTCGTGGGCTGCTTCATGGCGGGAATGGCGCTGATAATCATCGCCATCTCAAAGCCGCTCAAGGAAACGCTTAAAAAGAAGCTGTTTTTCTGATTCTTCGGATCCATACTGCGCGGAACCTGTATACGGTTCGTTTTGTGATCTGATATATCATTTCCGTTCCGCCGCCGTTTTTTAACGCCCGAGCCTCGCGCCCGGGCTTTTTCTTGTATTTTCCCTTTTAAACTCATTGACACCCACGCGAAACGATAATATAATTATACTGGTTTGTTGTTTTGCCGACGCGCTCGGCAAATGATGAACAAAATCAAAAAAACGGAGGAAAACTATGAAATCCCGTAAGCTCCTTGCCGCGCTCATCGCTTTTGCGATGGTGTTTGCGGCTGTTCCCGCTCTTTCCCTTGCCAGTGGTGCCGCCGAAACCTTCGGTGAAGCCGCGGCAGCGAGAAAGCTCGATCTTACCTGGGCATCGCTTGAGGCGGCCGAAGAAGCGGCGCTCGCCTCCGGCATGGATCGCAATCAGGTGATAAACGCCGTTTATCAGGCGGCGCTGAACCTTCCCAACGTTGACAAGGACGGCTTTTCCGATTTTGACAGCGACGGCTTTTTCTTCACAGTTGACGGAATGTACTGCGCGTATGACTTCCGCCTCAGAAACGAGACCGACAAGAGCGCGGCTCCCGTTGACGAAAAGGTGGTGCTCGTAAAGGGCAGCGGCAGCGGCAAAGCGCTGCGTGACGCCGCCTCGCCGGACGTGTTCCTTATCGCCCCCTATTACGGCCACGACAACAGCTTCACCGATCAGTATAAGCGCGAGGCCCAGTCCATAGCGGATGAGACCGGCGGCGACTATCTGCTTATCCAGAGCACCTCCGCGACCGGCCCCGCCATAGCGGAGAATTTCGTGAATAAGGGCGTGGTCATATTCGACAGCCACGGCACCCAGAGCGGCACCTCCAGCTACCTCTGCCTCACCACCAACTCGGGCATCACCCAGCAGGACTATCAGAACGGCTGGGCGGTCAACGCAGGCAGCGCCGCCTACATCGACGGCCGCTACGTTGAAAACCATGCCCCGGGCGAGCTTGCAAACTGCATAGTTTGGATGGCTATCTGCGAGGGCATGAAGCGCCAGGGTCAGGGCACCACCGGCTCTGCTCTGCTTCGCGCGGGCGCGGGCTGCGTTTACGGCTATTCACAGAGCGTTACCTTCGCGGGCGACTACGTATACGAGGAAACCTTCTGGAACGCCATGAAGGAGGATCAGGCTACCGTTGCCAAGGCGTATGAGCTTATGGTCGATACGCACGGCATACCCGATCCCTACGGCAACGCCTACCCCATCGTTATGAGCCCCGTTGACGAATTCCCCTCCAACCCCGACGGTCCCCAGGTCGTGAACTGCGAATGGAGGCTCTTCGGCGGCCTTCCCCCCGTTGAGCTCACCGATTACAGCCTCAGCAGCGAGAGCATTCAGCTTTACGCCGGCTATGAGCACACGGTCGATTTCAACCGCGTTCCCTCCAATGCAAACGATTACGAGCTTGTTTGGACCAGCGCGGATCCCGCCGTTGCCTCCGTTTCCGGCAACAGCCGCAGGGCTGTGATCACCGCAAACAACGCCGGCAGCACCGTTATCACCTGCGCCGTTGTGAAGGACGGGCAGGCCTTCGGCACCCGCACCATCGCCGTGACCGTGGTTCCGGACACCTCGCTCTACGATTCCCTGAACGTTGAGGGCGGAAGCCTTGAATTCTCCTCCACCGGCAGCTACCGCTTCAAGGCGGAGCAGGGCGCCGACAGGCTCTATGCCGTTTCCGGCAACCGCGGCGTGAGCAACAGCACCTCCACGCTCACCCTTTCGCTGAATATGCGTGCGGGCGAAACACTCACCTTCGACTATGCCTACATGACCGAGTACAGCTACGACTTCTACACCTTCAGGGTAAACGCCCAGCAGGTTCAGCGCGTCTCCGGCAATTCCAACGGCTGGAAGAGCTACACCTACACCGCCGCAGCGGACGGAGCCTACACCTTCGAGTGGATCTACGAAAAGGATCCCTACGTTGACGAGGGCGACGACTGCGTTAAGATCGACAACGTCGTTTATTCCGGCGCAAGCGTTCCCACGCCCGACGGCGACATTGACGGCGTTGGCGGCGTGAGCGTTGCGGACGGCATCGTGGCGCTGCGCATTTCCATGGGCCTTATCACCCCCACCGATGAGCAGGTCGCGCACGGCGATTTTGACGGCGACGGCCGCATCGCGCTTGGCGACGCCATCACGATACTGCGCATGGCGATGGGCCTTGTCGCATAACTCCCTTTGATCCTGTGCGGATCCGATCGATCCCGCCTTGCGGCGCACCCGGACGGGTGCGCCGCGATTTTATACTATATCCTAAAAGCGGCGGCCGCATTCACAGTATGTTAGACAAGGCTCTTAAGTATCCCGGCGCCTGCGCTGTATATCTTTTCTTTTCGTATAATATAAATGAAATGTCTTGAAAATTCGATTGACAAACGCTTGAAACATGATAAAATATAGGTGTAATGCGGATGCTGCAAAAGGACCGTTTGCTTTGGCGGCGCCACGGTGCTGCCCATGCGGAAGCTTTGCTTGTCCGCAGCGCCCCTACATGGGAAAAATTTCATTTATGGAGGAAACCAAATGAAGATTCGTAAACTCCTTGCCTCCGCGCTTGCGTCGGTAATGGTCCTTGCGGCCGTTCCCGCCCTCTCTCTTGCAGAAGGCACCGCACAGCTCGTCGGCGAAGCTAACGCCATGCGTAAGCTTGACACCACCTGGACAGCTCTTGAAAAGGCCGAGAAGGTCGCTATGACTTCCGGCATGGATGACCGCAATCAGGTCATCAACGCTGTTTACCAGGCAGCCCTGAACCTCCCCAACGTTGATAAGGACGGCTTCTCCGATTTCACCAAGGACGGCTTCTTCTTCACCGTTGACGGCATGCTCTGCTCCTACGACTTCCGTCTGCGCAACGAGCTGGACACCAACGTTGAGCCCGTAGCCGAGACCGAGAAGGTCGTGCTCGTTAAGGGCAGCGGCACCGGCACCTCCGTTGCCGACGCCGAGTCCCCCAATGTATTCCTCGTGGCCCCCTACTACGGCCATGACGGCAGCTTCACCAACCAGTACAAGGAAGAGGCTCAGTCCATAGCCGAAGCCACCGGCGGCGACTACCTGCTCATCCAGAGCACCGCCGCAACCGGCCCCGCCATCGCGGAGAACTTCACCGATAAGGGCGTTGTTATCTACGACAGCCACGGCACCCAGAGCGGTACCTCCAGCTACCTCTGCCTCACCACCAACTCGGGCATCACCCAGCAGGACTATCAGAACGGCTGGGCGGTCAACGCAGGCAGCGCCGCCTACATCGACGGCCGCTACGTTGAAAACCACGTAAACGCAACCCTCTCCAACTGCATGGTTTGGATGGCGATCTGCGAAGGCATGAAGCGCCAGGGTCAGGGCACCACCGGCTACGCGCTTCTCCGTGCGGGCGCCGGCGTTGTGTACGGCTATTCCCAGAGCGTTACCTTCCGCGGCGACTACGTTTATGAGGAGACCTTCTGGAATCACATGAAGGAAGGCGAGACCGTTGCCGAGGCTTACAACGCGATGGTATCCGCTCACGGTATTCCCGATCCCTACGGCGATGCTTACCCCATCGTTATGAGCCCCACCGATCCCTTCCCCTCCAATCCCGACGCGGCTCAGGTCGTGACCTGCGACTGGATCCTCTACGGCAACGCAGAGCCCGTTGCGCTCACCAACTACAGCCTCAACATCAACGACGTTCAGATGTATATCGGCAGGAGCCAGGCCGTTGAGTTCATCCGCGTTCCCGAGAATGCGAACCAGTACGAGCTCGTTTGGTCCAGCGCGAACGAAGCCATCGCCACCGTAAACGGCAACAACCGCCGCGGCACCATCACCGGTGCGGGCCTTGGCAACACCACCGTTACCTGCACCGTTATGGTAGACGGTCAGGTGTTCGGCGCTGCCACCGTTTCCGTGAACGTTGTTGAGGACACCTCCCTGCGCGACGCTCTCAACGTTGAGAACGGCACCCTTGCCTTCAGCACCAGCGAGGTTTATCCCTTCGAGGCCGTTCAGGAAGGCGACAGGCACTACGTCCGCAGCACCAACAACGGCGTTTCCAACTCCACCTCCACCCTCACCACCGTTGTGAACATGGAGGCCGGCGAAACTCTGAGCTTCGAATACAAGTACAGCTCCGAGAACAACTACGACTGGTACACCTTCCGTGTAAACGGTCAGCAGGTGCAGCATCTCTCCGGCACCAACAACAACAACTGGAATACCTACACCTTCACCGCTCCCTCCGCCGGTGCATACACCTTCGTTTGGGAGTACTCCAAGGACGTTAGCGTCAACAACGGCGACGACTGCGTCAAGATCGACAACGTTCAGTATTCCGGTGATCCCGGCCAGAGCGCGGCTGCGGACGGCGACCTCGACGGCGACGGCATCGTTGCTGTGGGCGACGCTCTCGTAGCTATGCGTATCGCCATGGGCACCCAGGAAGCCACCGCCGCTCAGCTCGCTCACGGCGACCTCGACGGTGACGGCGTCATCTCCATGGGCGAGGCTCTTGAGATCATGCGCCTTGCAATGATGGACTGATTCTATCGCTGAACCACAGTTAATCAACAGGGCGTAAGCACGCGAAGGCCGAGCTCCGAAAGGGGCTCGGCCTTTTTTATGCAAAACGCTTGATTTATTTTCGTTTTATGATATAATGTTTTTTGAAAAAACAATTCGCCTTAGGAGTTAAGATGAAATACGCGATCTACGGCGCGGGCTCGCTTGGCACGGTGCTTGGCGCATACCTGACTGAAAACGGAGTGGATATAGAGCTTGTGAACCGCAACGCGGCTCACGTTCGAGCGCTGCGGGAGCACGGCGCAAGGATAACCGGCACGGTGGATATGTGCGTTCCCGTGAAGGCGCTGCTGCCCGAGCAGATGAGCGGGAGCTATGACGTAATATTTCTGCTCACAAAGCAGCTTGATAACGACGGCACCGTTGCCTTTTTAAAGCCCCTGCTCAGCGAAAGCGGCGTTATAGTAACGCTTCAAAACGGCATACCGGAGCCCGGCATAGCGCGGATCGTGGGTGAGGAGCGCACGATAGGCTGCGTGGTGGAATGGGGCGCAAGCCTTGAAGCCCCCGGCACGGCAAGGCTCACGAGCGATCCCGCCGCGCTTTCATTTCACATGGGCGGCATGAAAAAGGTGCCGAGGGAAAAGCTGCTGCACGTAAAAGCCTTGCTTGAAAAAATGTGCCCCGTGGAGCTTGAGGAAAACCTGCTCGGCGCGCGCTGGTCCAAGCTTTTGATAAATGCCACCTTCTCCGGCATCGGCACGGCGATAGGCGGCACCTTTGGCGCAGTGAGCGGCGGCAGGCTTCCGCGAAAGCTCGCCGTGCGCTGCATGAAGGAATGCATCGACGTGGGCAGAGCCTCCGGCGCGGAGTTCGCACCCGTGCAGGGCAAGGACGTTACAAAGCTTTTCTACTATAAGAGCGCATTTAAGAGGAAGCTTTCGGAGCTGCTCGTGCCGATAGCCATGAAAAAGCACGCGGGCATAGTGCCCTCCATGCTTCAGGATCTGCGAAACGGCAAAAAATGCGAGATAGACGCAATAAACGGCGTGGTGTGCGGATTCGGCAGGCAGCATAGCGTGCCCACTCCGGTGAACGAGCGCATAGTGAGCGTGGTTCACCGCATCCAAAGCGGCGAGCTTGAGCCGAGGGCGGAGAATATCTCCCTTTTTGCCGATCTTATCAAATAAAGCTTTTTCAAAAAAGCGCTCCATCCCGTATCGCTTTTCCCGGGATGGGGCGCTTTCACGCTTTGAGAAAGTATTATTCATTCAGTGCCAAATCAATGCGCTTTTACGTTTTTAATATTTTATTCATAATTCTATATATTATCTATCCCCCGCTCCTCTTTCGCCGTTCAAATCGGCTTATGCGGCGGCAGCTTTGAGCACACAAAAGCCCCGTCCGTTTATGCCTTGGAGTGCGCGGATGGGGCCGAGGATCCATATTCATTATTCGGTTGGAAATGTTAAAATCGCTAAAAGAGGTATCAGCTCCGCTTCGCCGCCTTTTCCGGCTTCTCCCGCTTTCCAAGCCTCTTAAACATGGGCTTGCCCATGATAAGGTTTGCAAAGGGCTTTTCAATAAGATAGGTTGCAAGCACGGCGGCAGCGAACGCCGCCACGGTTATGATCAGCGCGTATTGGTTCATCCAAACCTTATCGCCCGCCTGATTCGGCGGAGTGCTGCCCACCCAGTGCGGGATGCGCCATTCGTATTTGATCTGCACGGCGAGCCACTGGTGCCAGATATAAAGGTTATACGAAATGCCCGCAAGGAAGCGCATAAGGCGGTTTGAGAAGATGAAGCGGTACCATTTCGCGGCAAGCGCGGTGGAGAGGATGAACACCGAAAACGCGCCCGTGAGCCTTGCCCGCTCGGAAACCTGCCAAAGCTGCGCCGCGTTCGTTTGCAGCTTGGCGCATTCATCCACCATAGAAGCAATATACGCTATGCTCAGCACGGAGGCGACGGTGCAGATTATGGAAAGGCCCCTCGTTCTTTCGCAGTGCTTTGCCGCAAGCACAAAAAGCAGCGAAGCCAGCATACCGTTTGCATATGTGCCCATGAACGCGGGAAGCTGATTGATATACATGGCAACGTAGATGCCGGGCTTTAGCACGTAGGTTTTTTCCCACCAGATCGAGATTGCGTGGAAAACAACGAAGAACAGCGCGATGCAGACGTATGAAACGGTTCTGCCCCTTTTGCTGTCAAGCCGCTTTTCGGGCTTTATTACCTCTGCGATGAACGGAAACAGTATGTAAAACCACACCTCTATCGCCACCGTCCAAAGCACGACGTCCAGCTTCGTGCCGATATAGGTTTTCACGAAAAGGGTTTGCGTGAAGGTGAGATGGGTCACAAGGTCGCGTATCGCGTCCGCCGCGTTTGCATAGAGCTTATTCGGCAGCGCCACAAGGAAAAACAGCACGAGCACCGCAAAGAGATAGCTTGGCACGATTCGCGCCACGCGCCTGCGTGCGTATTCCTTCCAGCCTGCCATGCTTTCGCCCATCACCACAAGCCTCATCAGCGGCAAAAACAGCAGAAAGCCGCTCAAAAGCACCATCATATCCACAAACAGATAGCCCACCTTCGCAAGGGAAGTGAAATCTATCTGCTTCAGCCCGATAAAGCTTAAAAACGGCGTTTTGATGGTTGGAAAGATCCACGTCTGCTGCCAGAAATGGAAAATGAGCACGATTATCACGCTGATCGCGCGAATGCCGTCCAGCACGTCTATATACCTGGCGTTTATGCCGTTATCCGCCGGCTTTTGCGCCTGTTTTTCGCGTTTTGCAAGTAGTTTTGCCGCCATACTGCCTCCAATAATAGCTTATCAAGCATAATAATACCATTATTGCGGCATTTTTTCAATAGCGCTTCGTGCTTTTTCGCGTTGTTTGTGCGCTGCGGCTCAGTCGATGCGCTTCAGGTCGTTCAGATCCACGAGGATCACGTCGTCCCCTATCTTTTGTATTTTGCAATAGGGGATCACAAGCTCCTCCGCGTTTTTTATAAGCCCAAGCATTCTCGGCGGCCCGGGCACGACTATCGAGCAGATGGTGCCGGCGCAGTCGTCCAGCTCCAGATCGCAGATGTACCCAAGCCGCGCCCCGTCGCAGATATTTATTATCTCCTTGCGCTTCAGCTCCGAATAGGTGGTGTGTGCCATAATTCCGCTCCCTTCTGCTTTTTTCACCATGATATGACGGCGATTCCGAAAATATGCGCGGAAGCGACAGCCTGCGTGCTTTCTTTGATCTAAACGAAAAGCGCAAGCCATGCACCCTTTCCCACCGCCGCGCATAGTATGAATTGGACGGAGGGCGAAACTATGATAAGGCTGATTGCACTTCACGGAAGGCTGAGCGGTTCGGCCGTGCTCAGATCATCCGGCGGTAAAACCGAATTTATGCTTAAAACGCGGAACGCGGGCGAGATAGACGAAGGGAGCCTGAGCGCGTATCTTATCGCTCCGGCGGCGGGAGGGAGCTTTCGCATGGTTCGCGCGGGCATAAAAAACGGCTCCGGCGGCGCGGAGATAGACGGCGTGCGCGGCATGGTGATCACGGGCGCAAACGGCATAGTTTCCGAAGGCTCGAGCGGCATGAGCGAAACCGCCCTTGAGCGCGCCAAGGTGCAGCTGAGGCTCGGCCTTTCCCCAAGCGCTGCCTCCGCGGGGCAGCCGGCGGCGGAGCGCGGCGACGGGTTTATCGCCGCGTCAAGCCCCGGGGAAACGGGCAGGCAGGCGGGCCATGCGGAAAAAGGAGAGCCGTCAAGCAATCGGGAAACGGGCAGGCCGCCGGGCCATGCGGAATTGGATGAAACCGCAGGCGCAAGCGGTGCGGAAAGCGGCGCGAATGGCGGCGCAGGGGCCGCTGCCGAGGGTGGGGCGAATGTCGGCGCTTCGCCCGTCACAAGGCGCATTCTGAGCCAGGCAAAGGCGCTTTTCGGCACAGGCTATTCGGACGCGATCATTTCCGATGCGCAGCAGCCCGAAGCCGAGCCGCCGACGGCATCGCACCGTGAATTCTCCGCCCCTCCCCCGCCCTCCGCGCAGGAGCGCGCAAGGCCGCAGATCAGGCCGTATTCCGCCGAAAACGAGGCGGTGAAGAACCCCTTCCCCGCGCTTTTTCCCAATTCAAGCTGGCGAAGGGACGCGGGCTCCCCGGCGCTTTTCGGCAAAGTGAAGCATCGCGGAAGGCTGCATGAAGTGATGGCGCTGCCGCGCGAGGGCAGGTTTCCGCCAAACGAGCTTTCGCCCTTTCCGAGCATCCGCACGGCGAGGGCGGAGGATGGGAGGATCTATTGGCTTGGGGTCAGGCGGCTGTGATACGGGATTTAAAAGAGTAAAGCTTTTCAAGCAAAAAGCGCCCCCCTTGGAGCGCTTTTGGAGTTAAGGAACAGGAATGCCTCGGGACGCGGTTTAAGCCTTCCCCTCCGAGGGGAAGGTGGCTGAGGCGGCGCGGAGCGCCGCGAAGACGGATGAGGTGGCATAATTCACAAATCCCGCAGGGGATTTGAGCATATTTTGATTTACCGAATGACTTGCCGAAAAAGCTTGGCTTGATTAGCTTTTGGGAGGATAAAACAGGATAAAACGCCGTGCGCGGCCGTTTAGAGGTGCTCACCCACCGCCTTCGGCGGTCCCACTCTCCACATGGAGAGTGCTTTCGGGGCGTTTATCAGAGCGTAAAAAAGCGCCCCCTTGGAGCGCTTTTTCCGTTTGCAACACCTAATTTACTGCATCAGTCTTTCTTTCTGTTTTCAAAATCCTCCTCGATGCTTGCCTTCCACTTTCTGCCGAGGGGCACGCTTTTGCGGACCGAGGAGATAGCCTCGCTCATCACCGAGAAATTGAGGGCGGTTCCGGCGGCGTCGCTGTGATAATTGACCGCGCGATCCTCCGCTATGCCGAAATGCTTCGCGGTTTCGATTGCGTCGATATTCGCGCCAAGGAAGATGAATTCCCAGCCCTGCGCCTTCTTTTCCTCGATAAGCTTCTTCACCCTGTCCGCGCTGTACTCGCGGCTGGCGTTCTCCATGCCGTCCGTGGTGATGATAAACATCGTGTGCTCCGGCACGTCCTCCTCGCGGATATACTTATGCACGTTTGAAATATGATGCACGGCGCCGCCGACAGCATCCAGAAGCGCGGTGCAGCCGCGAACGAAATAGTCCTTCTCGGTCATGCTCCCGATCTTGTCGATCGGCACGCGGTCGTGCAGCACTTCGCTGACGCCGTCAAACAGCACGGTGGAAACCAGCGCTTCGCCCTCCTCCTTCCTCTGCTTGGCGATCATCGAGTTGAAGCCGCCGATGGTGTCCCCCTCCAGCCCGCTCATGGAGCCGCTGCGGTCAAGGATGAATACGATCTCAGTAAGGTTCTTTTTCATGGTTTTGTCCTCCAAATTCTTATTGTATTGCGCTTTCGCCGCTTGGTGAGGTTTTTAGCATTACGCATTACGCTTTACGCATTCGCATTACGCTTTACGCATTCGCATTACGCTTTACGCTCTGCCGCATTTCTCACCCTGTGATCGCATTATACATTAGAATTCGGGAGGCGTGGTCGCTTGTGCGGCGACAAAAAAAGAAACCGAATTCGTCCGGTTTCCTTTTATTAAATTGCTCTATCGGTTTATCAACATGCTCTATCGGTTTTTCGCGCCGCCGGGCAGCATTTCGCCGGGCTTGCCCGCGTTTTTCTTTCCCGCATAGATCAGCGCGAAGATATAAAGCACTGTGAGCGCGCCGGAGATTATGTAGCTTACCGGCCACGAAAGGTTGATGCCGATACGCGCGTTCAGAATATAGCTTACTACAACGAAGAAATAGAAGGTGCCGGGCACAAGCGCCATCAGATACGGCATTTTGTGCCTCATCATATACATTGTGATCATGGAAAACGCGAACACCGCCGTGGTTTCATTCACCCAGGAGCAATAGCGCCACAGCATATTGAAGCCGCTGGGGCTTGCCTTCGCAAACACGAGGATCACGGCGGCCACGGCAAATATGCACGCAGTGATGATATAGGTGCCGCGCTTATTCTTGCGGTCCACATGGAAGGTATCCGAAAGGATGAGGCGAAGCGATCTGAGCGAGGTGTCGCCCGTGGTGATTGGCAGCACTATAACGCCGACTATGGCGATAAACCCTCCCACGGGGCCGAGCATATTCTTTGCCACTATGCCGATCACGTCGGTGGGCTGATTATGCATCATTTCGGCGGTCACAAGCCCCGCGTTCATCGCGCCCATCGCGGCGGCCGCCCAAACCATGGCTATGAAGCCCTCAACGATCATCATATTATAGAAGGTCATCCTGCCCTCGCGCTCGTGAGTCATCGTGCGCGAGATCATGGTCGCCTGCGTGGAATGGAAGCCCGAAAGAATGCCGCAGGAAACGGTGAGGAAGAATATTGGAATGAAGTTTTCGCCATAGATATTGGTAAAGGAGAAGCCGGAATCCCAAAGCTCATTCAGCTTATAGCCTTTGAAAAACAATCCCGCGAACACGCCCACGGCCGAGAGCAGCAGAATTCCGCCGAAAACGGGGTAGATCTTGCCGATTATCTTATCTATTGGCAGCAGGGTCGCCACGATATAATACACGAAGATCGCGGCGTAAACGATTATCATTACCACGCCGGAGGAGCTTTTGCCAAGCATCTGCGTTACAAACAGATCGCCGGGGGCGTAGATGAACACAACGCCCGCAAGCAGCATCAGCAGGCACACGAAGGCGTAATAGACAATATTCACATATTTGCCGAGAAAGCGCCTTATAAGCCCGGGCATCTGCTCTCCGCCGTGGCGAAGGGAGATCATGCCGGTCATATAGTCGTGCAGCGCGCCGCCGATCACGCAGCCTATCGGGATCGTGATAAAGGCGATAGGCCCGAAGAGAATGCCCTGGATGGGTCCGATGATGGGGCCGGAGCCGGCGATATTAAGAAGCTGGATGAGGCTGTTTTTCCATTTTTTCATCGGAACGTAGTCCACGCCGTCGTACTTTTCAACAGCGGGGGTTTTTCGATCCGTTGGCTTCATTACCCGCTCGGTGAGCTTGCCGTAGGCCGCGCCGCCGAGGATCAGTATGGCAAGACCGATCAAAAAGGTTATCATACTGTTTTTCGGCGCGCACTCATGCCCGAAAGCCTGCTTGCGCGCCACTCCTCTTTTCTCTTAAAATTTACTTATTAATTATAGCTTATTCGTCATTTTCCGTCAAGATAATTTTACCCCCATGCGCATTTGAGCCGCAAAGGGGGTAAGGCTTTATTTCAGTTTCAGTTTACAATGGCGTCTATCACCTTGCAATACCTGTATTTTTCATCGGTATAGGTGTGGAAAACGCCGGTTACGGTGATCTCCTCGCCCGGCTCCGGCAGCTTCGCGCCCCCGTCCGCGGGCTCAAACTCTATGCCGGTGGAGCAGCAGGCGGTGGCGTCCGCTATCACGCAGGTGAAAAACACTCTGTTGTCGCCCTCCTCATACGAAAAAGCGCCCTTCATGCGAACTATCCTGCCCTGATACTCCTCAGGCGTACTTATCATATTATACACCTCGGAGTAGACCATCGTGGCGCTCATGGCCGTTAGGTCTATATCCACGCGATCGTAGTTTTTTTCGCTCCCGCCGTTCGCAGGCTTTGCCCCGCTCTCGGGCTTCACGGATGCGGGCGGCGTTTGCCCCGTTTGCCCCGTACCTTCGTTTAAAACGTCGTTTACGGTTTTACCCTGACTGCTTGAGCCGGAGCCCGAAACGGGCTTTTCCCCGCAGCCTGAAAATGCGGCGAGCATCAGCGCCGCGAGCAGCACGGCAAGTGCCTTTTTCATGCCTTTATACCTCCTTTAACTCTTCCAATCAAGCAGAAAATAAGGAATCCAAGTATATCCACCGCCACTATCGTTGAGCCGACCGGCGTGCCGGCAAGGATCGCAGTCAAAAGGCCGATAAGGGCGCAGGTGACTGAAAACAGGGCGGAGCAGACGGTGACCGCCTTGAAATTTTTAAACACGCGCATAGCCGAAAGCGCGGGAAAGATCACGAGCGCGGAGATGAGCAGCGAGCCCACCAGATTCATGGCAAGCACGATTATCACCGCCGTAACTATTGCAATAAGCAGGTTGTAAAGCCCCGCCCTGATGCCCGTGGCGCGCGCAAACGCTTCATCGAAGGTGACGGAGAAGATTTTATTATAGAAAAACACAAACACAGCCGCGACCAGAACCGAGAGCGCCACGCAGAGCCAAACCTCCGCCTGCGAGAGCGTCAGTATCGAGGTGGAGCCGAAGAGAGTGGAGCAAACGTCGCCGGAGAGGTTGCTTGATTTTGAAAACAGGTTCATCAAAAGATAGCCTATCGCAAGCGCCCCCACCGAGATCATCGCCACGGCCGCATCGCCCTTTATGCGCGTATTCTGACCGGTGCGCAAAAGCAGCACCGCGCTTATTACGGTCACGGCGAGCACGAGCGGCATTTCGTTTGTGAGCCCCACCACGGCGCCAACCGCCATCGCGCCGAACGCAACGTGCGAAAGCCCGTCCCCAATGAATGAAAAGCGCTTCAGCACGAGCGTAACGCCGAGCAGCGACGAGCAGAGCGCGATAAGCACGCCGACTATCAGCGCGTAGCGCACGAAGGGATACTGAAGATACAGCGAAAGCTTATCAAATAATTCAGCCATTCCCCTCACCGCCCTTCAAAAACGACTGCGCGAACGCGCTTTGCAGGTATTCATCCTTTGTGCCGAAAAAGACCTCCCGCCCGATATGGAGGATATGATCGGCGCAGCGGAGCGCCGCCTCGATATCGTGCGTTATCATCACGACCGTTATGCCGTCCTCGCGGTTCAGCGAGAGTATAAGCTCATAAAGCTCATTCATCGCCTTGGGGTCGAGCCCCGCCACAGGCTCGTCGAGCAGGATCATTTTCCTTGTGGCGCAGAGCGCCCTTGCAAGCAGCACGCGCTGCTGCTGCCCGCCGGAAAGCTCGCGGTAGCAGCGCCTTGTGAGCTTCGCAAGCCCCATTTTTTCTATATTGCGCTTCGCAAGCGCCTTCTCGTCCTTATTATAAAAGGGTCTGAGTCCTGTTCTGCCGCCGCAGCCGGACAGCACGATCTCCCAAACCGAAGCGGGAAAATCCCTCTGCACAAGCGTTTGCTGCGGCAGATAGCCTATCTCGCTGTGCCTTAAGCCGTCCCCCGTCAGCACCTTGCCGCCAAGGGGCGCCTGAAGGCCGAGGAGGGTTTTCATAAGGGTCGTTTTTCCGGAGCCGTTCTCTCCGATTATGCAAAGATAATCGCCGGCCTTTACCGAAAAATTCAAGCCTTGCACGATCTGCTGCCCCTCGTAGCCGAGCGCAAGATCATGGCAGGTGAGCAACGCCATTCTGGTTTTTCCTCCTTAATTCAGCGCGTCCTTTAAAACCGAAAGGTTCTTTTCCATAATGCTCAAATACGATGCGCCGTTTTTCACCTTCTCCATCGTGACAGACTGCATGGAGTCAAGCGTCAGTATCCGCTGATCCTTCGTGGTTGTCGCGTTCCTGATGGTTTCGGCTATTCTGCCGTCCGAGCTTTCGATCTGCATGATCGCCCTCAGGCCGAGCTCATCCGCCTTGTTTGCAAGAAAAACGATGGTTTCAAAGCTTGCCTCTGTCTCCGCGCTGCATCCGGCAAACGCGGCGTAATAATCAAGCGCGTAATCGTCCGTAAGGTAGCGGAACGGGAACCTGTCTCCAAAAAGCAGCGTCCTTATTTTTGCGGAGGAAGCGGCGGCTTCGTATTCGCCGTCAAGCTTATTAAGCCTTTGGATATACTCTTCCGAATTTTTCCTGTATTCGGCAGCATTTTCGGGATCGATCAAGCAGAGCTTTTCGGCTATAAAGGCGCAGAACTCGGCCGCGTTGCGAAGCGAGAGCCACACGTGCTCATCGTATTCCGCCCCGCCATGCTCATGCTCATCCCCCTCATGCTCATGCTCGTTTTCATGCTCATGCTCGTTTTCATGCTCATGCTCGTTTTCATGCTCATGCTCATGCTCATGCTCTTCCTGCATGCCCTCCTTTATTTCCTCCTGCTTCACCTTATCGCCGAGCACGTCCATAAGGTTCACCACGACCATATCCTTTTTGACCGTGCTTTTCAGCGCCTCCCGCACCCAGCTATCGGATTCGCCGCCCGTGTAAATCAACATATCGCAGGAGGAGATTTTGACGATATCCTCCGCCGACGGCTGAAAGCTGTGCAGATCCACGCCGCTGTCAAGAAGCAGGGTGATATCCGCATTCTCCGCGCGGCTGCCCAATATATTTTTGACCCAATCGTATTGCGGAAAAACGGTGACAACGATGCTGAGCCCGCCGTTCTGTTTTGTGCCGTTCGTGCCGCATGCCGCCGGTACCGATGAAACCAGCAGCAGGCAGAGAAGTGTGGTAAAAAATCTTTTCATATCAGCCTTTCCTGCATTTTTCGCAAACGCCGTGCAGCACCGTTGTGCCGCTGTCGACCTCAAAATTTGAATCCCGCCTCACGTTTTCAATGAGCGCGTTTGTGGACGGAATATTCATGTGGAAGGTTTTTCCGCATTTAAAGCACTCCATGTGCAGATGCTCCCTGCACTCCGGCGAACCCGTATACCTGTAAAAGATGCGCTTGGTGCCCGAAACGGTGATCCGCTTCACGCACCCGTTTTTTTCAAGCGCAGACAGATTGCGGTATACGGCGCTTTTGCTGATCGCATCATTGCCCAGCAAGGCGATGATCTGATCCGCGCTCAGATTCTCGTCCCGATGGCGCTCAAGCGCTTCGATCAATGCCCTTCTTTGCTTTGTGGTGTAGCTCATCAAAACCGCCTCCCGATAATTTGCGATAAAGTCGCAAATTCATTATAGCCCACAAGCAGCCGTGTGTCAAGCGCTTTTGCCTTCGTACCGCCTTTTTTTCGCGGCAAAACTTTTCCGCATTTAAAATATCGAGAGCAGGCGAGCGGATTTTTCGCAGAATCAATAAAGAAAATCTTGATCGACACTTGAGCGTCGATCAAGATTTTACGAAGCGGGCGCAGAGGAAAAGCTGCCGTCCGAAACAAGGTTTTAGGCGTAGGACAGTATCAGGAGCCGGAAATCAAAGCTTTCCCATGCCCCGTATCAGATCGCGGGAGCGGCCTCGGCTGCACCGTTTTGCGCCGCCTCTCCCCCGCTGCCCTGCATGGCTCCGGAGCTCTGCGGCCTTCCGTGACGGCCGCCCTCGTTCGTCACCTCGGAAACGGTTTTATCCAGCACCGCTCCGCTCACGGGGTCTATCCTATAGGAATAACTTTGGTTTTCATAGGTGAATTTCACCTTGTAAACCGTCGTGCCGTCCTTATCCGAAACGCGCGATCTCAGCTTTTGCACCTGCTCGGCGGTGAGCCCCGCATCCGCAAGCGCAGCGGCTTTGGCGGCGTCCTTGCCTATCGCGCCCTCGGGCTCGGCTGCCTCGGCGGGCTTTGCGCCGTGACCGTGGCCGTGACCGTGGCCTCGACCATGGCAGCTGCCGCCGCGCTCGGCCGTTTCGCCCCTGGCATTCCCCGCCCCTGCCTGCGCTTTTCCGAGGTCGCCGTTTTCTTGGGGAGCCTCGATGGCGGGAATCTCGTTTGCGGGAGCTTGGGACTCTCCGGATGAGGATGCCTGCGCGAGCGCCCCGGGAAGGGTGACCGCGCTCAGAATGCCTGCGCCGATGAGCGCCGCTGCGATGATTTTGACGTGTTTCAAATGAATCAACTCCTTTTTTTGTTTTTTCGCGGTCTTTTTCATCCGCTGACTGCATTATAACCCGCTTCCGCCCCATTAATCCCCGAAAAGAAGCGGCGAAATTTACGAAAATCATACGAAAAGCCGCGTATGATCTGCGGCAGGCTTTTCGCGCCCGGATCATTGCGTTTAAAGAAAAAAGCTGATACAATTAAGCCAGTATAGTGCCGAGGGGCGCAAAGCCGAGGTTAAATGAATGGAAGAAAAAAGAAAAACCGTTTATATTGCCGATGACGACGACAGCATACGGCAGATAGTTAAAACCTTTCTTGTGAACGACGGCTATATAACCGAGGATTTTTCCACGGGGGACGCGCTTTTTGAAAGGTTTGAGCAGAAAAGCTGCGAGCTTGTGATACTGGACGTGATGATGCCGGGCACGGACGGCTTCGGAATACTGACGAAGCTGCGGAAGATAAGCACCGTGCCTGTTATAATGCTGACCGCGCGGGATTCGGAAAACGACCTTGCCATGGGGCTTGGGCTTGGCAGCGACGATTACATCACCAAGCCCTTTTCGGCCATGGCGCTTCTGATGCGCGTGCGGGCAATATTCCGAAGGATAGAATTTGAAAGCAGCAAATACGTTAAGCCCGCTGCGGCGGGTGCGGGCTTTGGGCCGCTCGAGCTTGACGAAGCCTCAAGAAGCGTGCGCGTCGGCGGCGAACCGTTGGCGCTGACCCCCACCGAATACGGCGTGCTGCGCGATCTTATGCTGCATGCGGGCGAGGCGGTTTCCCGCGACGAGCTGCTTGAGCGGGTGTGGGGCTTTGAGGCGGTGGTGGAAACGCGCGCCACGGACGACACCGTGCGCAGGCTGCGCCAAAAGCTTGCGGGAAGCGGCGTGAATATTGCGGCTGTATGGGGCTACGGCTTCAGGCTTGAGGAAGCTGGCAAATGAAAGGAAAGATACGTCTAAAAACCAAGCTGCTGCTCACCTTCGCGGGGCTGACGAGCGCTCTGCTTATCGCCGTGATGCTTATTTTCAATCTTTCCATTCGGGGCTACATAAATTCAAGCGTAAACTCCCGGCTTGAAAGCATGAATACCGCCGTGGAGGACGAGCGGCGCGGGCATGGCAAGCCTTTTGACAACAGGCCCGACAGGTTCACCGGCGCAAGGGGCAGCGCGATAGTTTTGAGCGAAAGCGGCGATATAATCAGCGTGCTGCACGGCGATGAGGACACGGCCGCCGTGATCGCGGAAAAATATCGCAGCGGCGCGCTCACAAAGGGCGCGTATACCACCGTTTCCACGGAGGACGGCACCTTTGCCGTTGCCGTTGCGGACGATCCCGTTCAAAAGGGCTCCCTGCTGGTTTCCTTTCTGGATATTACGGCGATAAGCGGGCTTGCCGCAAGGGTAAACATAGTATTGATGCTGCTTATAGCGGCGGCGATAGTGCTTTGCTTCGTGCTGAGCCGCTTTTTTGCAAGGGCGATCTCAAAGCCCGTTCAGGACCTTTCGGACTATGCGCGGAGCATCGGCGAGGGCGACCTTGAGATAAGGCGCATGGATTTTCGTGAGCTGGAGTTTGCCGGGCTTGCCGATTCCATGCGTGATATGGCGGCGAATCTGAAGGAGGCGAAGGCCGGGCAGGAGGTGTTTTTTCAGAACGTGTCGCACGAGCTTCGCACGCCGCTGACAAGCATACGCGGCAGCGCTGAGGGCATAGTGTACGGCGTTATGGAGCCCGTTGAGGCGGGAAACACGATCATACGCGAAACGGAGCGGCTCACCGCCATGGTGGAGGATATTCTTTATATCTCCCGAATAAATAAAACCGAGCCCGCCGAGAGCGCAGAGCCCATGGATATAAGGGAAACGCTTTCGCTCTGCGCCTCCGAGCAGCGCGCCGAGGCCGCGAAAAGGGGGCTGCACTTTGAATTCGATTTTGACGATGCGCCCGCGCTTGTGAGAATACGCGCCAAGGACGCGGAGCGGATTTTCGGCAACCTGGTTTCAAACGCGATAAGATACGCAAAAAGCGCGATAAGCCTTTCCTGCCATGATACGGGCGAGGGCATCACCGTGCGCATCAGCGACGACGGCCCCGGCATACCCGAAAAGGATCTGCCGCATATCTTTGAAAGGTTTTACAAGGGCGAGGGCGGCAAGCACGGCATAGGGCTTGCGATCGCGCGGGAGGCAGCGGAAGCCTATCACGGCAGCCTTGAGGCCTCAAACGCGCCCGGCGCGGTGTTTACCGCAAGCTTTCCCAGGGCGGAATAGAATCGGCCTTTGATGAAGACTATTCCTTTTCGGCTTTTGAATCGGATTTGATTTCGGGCGGCATTCGGCTGTTTGCCGCAAAAAACGGAGCCTCGGCGAAGCTGGGGCTCTTTTCGTATGCTTTGCGTATTTTTCGCCGCTCTTTTTCGGAGATACGGCTTAAATAAGCGGGTATAATAAAGCCAGCAAAAAAGCAAAGGGGGTGTTTCAAATGAAACACGGCATTATCAAAAAAACCTTTTCGGCGGCGCTCTCCATGGCGCTTATCGCCTCCATCGCGGCGCTTGGCGCGTGCGGCATAAGGATCGCGGAGGAAGGCGCAGACGTTCAAGCGGGCGCTCAAAGTGCGGCGTATTCAAGCACGGTTTCAAGCACGGTTTCAAGCGCGAATACCGCAGAAAGCGCGGACGCTTCCGCATTCACCGCCGCATCGACGGTCTCCACTCAAACGGAGCTTGCCGCAAGCGCGTTTTCAAGCAGGGATCTTTCGGGCGAATACGATGCACAGGGCGCGGTGCTCATTTCGCTTGAGGGCGGCACGGCAAGCGCTTCCTCCGAAAGCGTAACCGTAAGCGGCTCCACCATCACCATTACCGCCGCAGGCACCTATATCATAAGCGGCACGCTCGATAACGGCAGCATCATAGTGAACGCAGGCAAGGAGGATAAGGTGCAGCTCGTGCTGAACGGCGCGAAGATACATTCCGAGGATTATGCCGCGATCTACGTTTTCCAGGCGGACAAGGTGTTTATCTCCCTTGCGGACGGCACGGAAAACAGCCTTTCAAACGGCGGAAGCTTCACTCAGCGCGATGAACACAACGTGGACGGCGTTATCTACTCAAGGGACGACGTCACCCTGAATGGCGGCGGCGCGCTTACCATAGCTTCACCCGCCGAAAACGGCATCGTGAGCAAGGATGAGCTTGTGATAACCGGCGGCAGCTATTCCGTTACCGCCGGCGGGCACGCGCTTCAGGGCAAGGACAGCATTGCGATCTCGGACGGCAGCTTTACCCTCAGCTCCGGCAAGGACGCGCTGCATTCGGAAAACTCCGATGACGACGCCCTTGGCACTATATACGTCTGCGGCGGCAGCTTCAATATAAGCGCCGCGGACGACGGGATCCACGCCACCTCGCTGCTTCAGATAGACGGCGGCAAATTCGAGATTGCGGCGGCGGAGGGGCTTGAATCGACCTATATCCTTATAAACGGCGGCGATATCTCCGTCACATCGGGCGACGACGGCATAAACGCCTCGCTCAAATCCTCCGCCTATTACCACACGGTGGAGATAAACGGCGGCAGCATCACCATCTCCATGGCAAGGGGCGATACGGACGGCATCGATTCCAACGGAAACCTTATCGTAACCGGCGGCGAAATAAATATCACCGGCCAATCCGCCTTTGACTGCGACGGCACCATAACCCACACCGGCGGCACTATCACGATAAACGGACGGCAGGCTTCGCAGATAAGCTCCCAAATGACGGGCGGCCGGGGCGGCTTCGGCGGCGGATGGCGCTGAACTCAATCTGCGCTGAAACGGCAATCGGCGGTTAAACGGCAATCGGCGGTGAAACGACAATCGGCGGTGAAGCGGCAATCGGCACTGAAACGGCAATCGGCGCTGAAACGGCAATCGGCGCTGAAACGGCAATCGGTGCTGAACGGCAATCGGCGCTGAAACGGCAATCCGGCAATCGGCGGTGAAACGGCAATCGGCGGTGAAGCGGCAATCGGCGGTGAAGCGGCAATCGGCGGTGAAGCGGCAATCGGCGGTGAAGCGGCGCGGCCATGAGGCGCAGAAAAGTGAATATAGATATAGAAAAACGCTCCCTTCGCTTTGGCGAAGGGAGCGTTTGCTTTGAGCTTTTGAGCGTTAGGCGGAGCGGTCGAGGCGCTTTTTCGCCCGATCCAGTCCGTAGGATCGCAGAGCGATGCCCGATCTGCAATCAAGGTTTTAGATGTACGATAGTATTAGGTGCAGAACAGTATTAACAGACTTTTTTCAAAAAGCCGCAGGCGCCGCATTTTTCTGCGCCTGCGGAGAATGGATCAAAAAAGAATCACCACCAAAGCTCAGGGTTTTCGCTGTCGCTTGCAAAGCCGGGCTTATAGATACGGAAAAGCCAGTTGCCCTCGCCGTCCTTGATGCCGACATACAGCTCGCTATGCGCCACCGCGCGGTCCTCGATGTGCAGCGCGCCGTAGATATCCGCCCTCTCCCCGCCGTGCCGCTCCGCGGCCGAGGGCTTGTCGATGCGTTCAAACTCCGCATTGTAATAGTTGCCGTCACTTGCCTGAAGATGATCCGCATAGCCCGTGGTGATATACATTTCATGCTCCGGATGATACCCCTGATAATAGAGCGGCAGAACGCGCTCCATCACAAGCTCGCCCGAAAGCGTGTAAAGATTGATCCTTTCATACGATATCCCGCCGTCGATCCGCTGCTCCGGCTCCTCAAGGGCTTGGGTGCCGATGATATATTTGCCGCCGAAAACGCCGCAGATCCTTCCAAACGGCGCTGTATCGAACTGCGAAAGCACCTCGCCGCTCTCGGAAACCAGCATCGCGCTGTGCGTTGTAAGCGAAAGCCACGGCGTTTCCGCGCCGTAATTGATAGTGCGATCAAGAATAAGATACTTGCCGTCTATCTTCACTATTGCTCCGGCGTAGTCCACCTTGAACGCGCGGCGCACTAAGCGCTCCTGCTCCATACCGTTTTCGGTATATTCCGTGCGCAAAAAGGTATACTCCGGCGCGGCGTTCATCAGAGGTGAGGGCTCAAGATCAATTTTCCTTATATCTGTAATAAAAACGTTTCCGCGCGTTTCGCCCTCCTCATTGATATACTCCCAATACTCGGTCTGTATCATGATATCGCCTAATCTTTGGTATTCCGGCAGGTTCTCGCCCCGCTCTATGCTGTAGCCGTAGGGCGCGCCGTGCTCGCCGTAGAAGCCCTCTCCGTCCCAATCGGTGTATTCATACTCCGTCCTGTTGAAGGTGGTCACAAGAGTGCCGAAGCGGTCGTAAACGTAGTGCAGGTCGCTTTCCCCATCCAAAACAAAATACTTCGCGCTCTCCGGAAAAAGCTCGCCGCCTATAAGGTTCCCAAGCCTCACCGCGCCGGGAAATGCGGGTGTATCCCCCGAAAAATCCGGCGGGAGTGTGGGCCTTTCCTGCGGCCCCGGCGCTGCGGTGGGCGCATCGGTGGGCGCGTCCGTGGGCGCTGCGGTGGGCGCATCCGTGGGTTTTTCGGTGGGCGCATCGGTGGGCGCGGCGGTTATTTCCGCAGTGGGCGCGGGTGTAGTATCCGGCTTTACCGCCGGAGCGCAGGCGGAGGCAAAAAGCAGCAGCGCCGCAAGTGAAGCCATCGTCGTTTTTTTATTCATTTCCGGTATTCCTTTCGCATTTTATCAGTCGTGGAGCTCATCAAAGCCCTCGCTCACTCCCTGTGAATCGTTTGCAAGCCTCGGATCGTAGATACGAAAAACCCAGTTGCCCTTTTCATCCTTTACGCCGGCGTAAACGCCGTTTTGAACGACTTTATACGGGCAGTTGTAGAATTCATGCAGTATCGAGGTCTGCTCGAAGGACATAATATCCGTATTATGCAGATCGGTGCCCTCCTCAAGGGTAAAAAGCGTGTTCAGCTCGCCGTCAAGCACCTCACCGCTCCTTGTGACGCAGTGGTCCGCATATAAAAAGCCCCTTCCGAGGCCGTCCCAGTAATGGAACCTGCCCCACGCATACGCGCTCGCCCAGCAATCCGTCATCACGCATTCGCCGGAAAGCGTGTATATGTCGTATTTCATATACGAGCCCCAGTCGCCGGACTCCATCGGATGCTGCTCGACCCCCGCGTTCACAAGCAGGTATTTTTTGCCGAGCACGCCCTCTATTTTATCGAAGCCGCCGAAGGGCGCGGGATCGAATTCGCCGATATATTCGCCGTTTTCATCCAGCACCTTGCCCTCGGTCACGCTCAATTGCTCGCCGTTTTCCTCCGAAACGCGCGAGGCGATCACAATGATCCTGCCGTCCACCGGAAGCACGCCGCCGGATGCGCCAAGCCCGATCGGCCCGTTGGGCTCAAACGTAATGCGCCTTTCAAGCCTTTCATCCCACATGGCGGTTAAAACAAAGCCGTAATACTCTGAAAAATCGGAGTAGCCCTCCTCATCCTCCCATATCTTTTTAAATTCAAAAACTCTGTTCGCAAAGGTGATGCAGTTTTCCGGCATCGGCTCGCCGCGCTTTATGCAGTAGCCGTAGGGCACGCCGTATTCGCCGTAAATGCCCGGGCTGTTTGACCAGCAGTTGAAACTCGCAGTTGCCCGAAACGTGGTGACAAGCTCGCCGAAGCGGTCGTACACGTAGCGAATACCGCTCTCCCCGTCCAGCACGAAATACTTCATGCCATCGGGCAGCACGGCTTCGCCGTTCAAAAGGTTGCCCATTCCTCCGGGCGTTGGGAAAACCGGCGCGGCGGTGGGAGCTTCGGTGGGCACATCGGTCGGCGCGGCGGTGGGTGCTTCGGTCGGCACATCGGTTGGCGCGGCGGTGATCTCCGCCGTGGGTTCGGGTGTATTTTGGGGCTTTACATTTGGAGTGCAAGCCGAGGAAGCAAGCAGCAGAAGCGCGAATAAAGCTGCGAGTTTTTTCATGCGTTTATTCTCTCTTTCTCTATGATAGGGCGATTTACCGGTCGTCACCATTCATCATCCTCCGTTATCTCGATCTGCGAATCGCTTGCGAGCTTCGGGTTATAGATCTTGAATTCCCAGTTGCCCGCTTCATCCTTTACGCCGGCGTAAATGCCCTCCTGATCGACCGTATAGCCGCAGAGGTCGTTTTTATTATGGAAGATCGAGCCGTATTCGCTCGGCTCGATATTAAAGCTGCTCAGGTCGGTACCCTCGGGCACGGTATAGAGCAGGTTGAGATCGCCGTCGAACACCTCACCCTGCCTGTTTATGAAGCAGTTTGCATAGACAAGCCCTCTGCCAACGCCGTCCCAATAGTGGAATCTCTCACTCGGAATTGCCCAACGATCCCGCAAAACACATTCGCCCGAAAGCGAATAGAGATCGTATTTTACATACCGCCGCCATTCGCGGTCAAGCTCGAGCGGGTGGAATTCGTCATCCGCTCTTACAAGAAGATATCGGTCTGCGAGCACGCCATCGATCTTATCAAGACCGCCAAAGGGCGCGGGATCGAGATCGCCGATGATCTCGCCGTTTTCATCGAGAATTATCGCTTCGGTTTGTGAGATCTGCTCCCCGTTTTCCTCGGTATCCCTTGATGTTATCACGATCAGCTTATCGTCCACGGGAAGTATGCTGCCGCCGAACCCAAACCCTACGGGGCTGTCGAATTCGATGCGCCCTTCAAGCTTTTTATCCCAAAATGCAGTTAAAACGAAGCCGTAGTACCCTGCATACTCGGAATAACCTTCCTCATCATCCTCTATCTTTCTGTATTCAAAGAGCCTGTTTGCAAAATCGATGATATTTTCCGGCATCATATCGCCGCGCTTTATGCAATAGCCGTAGGGCACGCCGTATTCGCCGTATATGCCCGCAGCATTTGACCAGCAGGTGTAATCATCGGAAGGGGCGGTAAAGGTCGCTTCAAGCTCTCCGAATCGATCGTAAACATAGTGGATATCGCTCTCGCCGTCCAGCACGAAATACTCCATGCCCTCGGGCAGCACGGCTTCACCGTTCACAAGGTTGCCAAGCCTGCCGGGGGTTGGGAAAACGAGCTCAGGCTTCGCCGGAGTACCCGGCGCTTCGGTCGGCACATCGGTTGGCGCGGCGGTGGGTGCTTCGGTCGGCACATCGGTCGGCGCGGCGGTAATCTCCGCCGTGGGTTCGGGTGTATTTTGGGGCTTTACATTTGGAGTGCAAGCCGAGGAAGCAAGCAGCAGAAGCGCGAATAAAGCTGCGAGTTTTTTCATGCGTTTATTCTCTCTTTCTCTATGATAGGGCGATTTACCGGTCGTCACCATTCATCATCTTCCGTTATCTCGATCTGCGAATCGCTTGCGAGCTTCGGGTTATAGATACGAAAGACCCAGTTGCCCGCTTCATCCTTTACGCCCGCGTAAACTCCATCCTGATCCACGGTATAGCTGCAGCGGTAGTTTTCATGGAAGATCGAGCTGTATTCGCTTGGCACGATCTCAAAATTGCTCAGGTCGGTGCCCTCGGGCACGGTATAAAGCAGGTTGAGCTCGCCGTCAAACACCTCTCCACAGCTGTTGATAAGGCAGTTTGCGTAGAAAAGCTCCCTGCCGAGGCCGCCTGCATATCTGAAGCGATCATCCCTCCGCCTCAACCAGCAATCGCTCATGACGCATTCGCCGGAAAGAGCGTAGATATCGTATCTATTATACCTTGACCAATCATCCTCGCGCTCCATCGGGTGCTTTTGCAGCTCGGCGTTCACAAGCAGATACTTTCCGCCAAACGCGCCCGCGATGCCCTCGAAGCCTCCGAAGGGCTCGGGATCGAACGCGCCCATAGGATCGCCGTTTTCATCGATCAGCGTTGCTTCCGTTCGATAGACATAGGCACCGTCTTCCCATGACGCCCTGTCTGCGATGACGATAAACTTTCCGTCCACAGGGAGTACCGCGCCTTGATCGCCAAGCCCCATCAAGCGGTCGGGTGCCAAATCGATTCGGTTTTCAAGTTTTTCATCCCATATGGCGGTCAGAACAATGCCGCTATAATCGGAGAATTCCGAACCCTCGATCCAACGCATTTCAAAGACCCTGTCCGCAAACGGGATAGCCGAAGCGTTCGGGAGCATTTTTCCGAGCTTGATGCAGTACCCATAAGGCACGCCGTATTCGCCGTATATCCCCGGTTCGTTTGACCAAGACCAATCGAAATCAAAATCCGGCGCAGCGTTGAACACCGCAGTAATCTTGCCGAAACGATCGTAAACATACTTAAGATCGCTCTCGCCGTCCAGCACGAAATACTCCATGCCCTCGGGCAGCACGGGTGCACCGTTCACAAGGTTGCCAAGCCTGCCGGGGGTTGGGAAAACGAGCTCAGGCTTCGCCGGAGTGCCCGGCGCTTCGCTCGGCTTTTCCGTTGGCGCGGCGGTGGGTGCTTCGGTGGGTGCTTCGGTCGGCGCGGCGGTGATCTCCGCCGTTGGCGCCGGGGTGGTTTTATTGTCAATATTCGGCGCACACGCGGCTTGAGCAAAAAGCGCAAGCGCACAGGCAAGCACAAAAAGCTTTTTCACAGCATCCTTTCCTTTCGACAGAGCGAATGGTTCTTCATTCATCGATCGAGAGATTGTCCCAATACCATTGCCAGAACCACTCCGGCCAGCTTTCCCTTCCCAAGCCGTCGTTCGTCGATCTCGGATCATAGATGCGAAATATCCAGTTTCCCTCCCCGTCCTTGATTCCGGCATAAACGCCGCTCCGCGTGAATACTCTATCATCCGTGACGATGGGATCGTAAATGCTATCGGGCTTACTGATTTCGACTTCGCTTCCATCCACGATATTCAGATCCCTATCGTAATAAACTCCGTTTTCATCAACTATATAGTCGCCATAGATATACGTGATCTCGCCCTTATCGGAGCTATCATCGGTGAAATGCCCCGAGATATCAAACGGGCAGCTTCCCTTTTTGACAAGCTCAACATTCTCCATCACCCTTTCGCCGTCAAGAGTGAATATGGCGTTTTCCGCAAAGATATAGCGATCGCCGAAAACGCCGCTGACCTTTCCGAAGGCCATATAGTTTACCGGCTCATCCAAAAAGCGTAGGTTTTCATCGTAAAGCCTTGCATCTCTTATGCTTGCGTAGGCGCAAGCATACATTTTTCTGTAATAATCATCATCACCGTAATCAACTGTTGTATCCGGCCATGCGTTTAGAGCAAGATAGCGATCATCCAGCTTAAAAATGCAGCCGCATAAGCCGATGCTGCAGGTCTCTGCCGTTATCGGAGGCTCGCCCGTTTCAGCAGCCACTTCTTTAACACTATCCGGATCGCCCGAAAAGCGCATTGGGTTTTCAAAGGAGATATCGCGCACCTCATATACGTCGAGGCCGTAACGCATGAAGCATTTTCCCTGAAAATAGAACCTGACCCAATCCACCGAGGTTTTATCCTTCAAGCTGTAGCCATGGCATATCCCGTATGCGCCGTATAAGCCGTGCATATCATCCTGCCCATCCGCATCGCTCATGCAGCCCGTTGAAAGGAAGGTGTCCACAAGCTCGCCGTTTCTATCGTAAACGTAGTGCAGACCGCTCTCTCCGGGAATAACGAGATACTTCGCGGATTCGGGGAAGATCTCTCCCTCTATGAGCTTTCCAAGCTGAACAGAGCCCGGGAAGCTCGGCATCTCGCCATAATCCGGCGGCGCTGTGGGTCTTCCGGCGGGCGCTCCGGTCGGTACTGCCGTCAGTTCCTCGGTCGGGGCTGCCGTCAGTTCTTCGGTCGGGGCTGCCGTCAGCTCATCGGTCGGCGCGGCGGTGATCTCCGCCGTGGGAGCGGGTGTGGTTTCGGGCTTTTCAACGGTTGCGCAGGCGCAGAAAAGGAGTGTTGCCATACACAGCGTGAGCGCGGCGGTTACTCGCGGCTTCATAGTGTTCCCTCCGTATAAAACAGGCTTTGAGCGCCGAATGACCGGCGCTCAATTCAATTATGCTATATTATAATTATTTGTTTACGGTTATGCCCTTCATATAGGGCACGTAGCCGCAGGTTGCCACGAGCGTCTGCCCCTCGGCGGTTTCAAGCCAGTCCACGATCTTCTTCGCGTTCTCGTTCACGTTCGTTTTGGGAAGGATCGCGTAGAAGGGGTTGATGTAGGGGTATTCGCCCGAGTTGATGGTTTCGTAGGTGGGCTCAACGCCGTTCACGGTGATGAACTTGAGGTTGGGCTGATTGAACATATAGCTTGCGTAATAAAACACGGAGTAGCCGATGGCGTTCGCGCTGCTGTCGTAGGCGGCGATATCGTTTATAACGTCGCTCATGGTAACGGAAACGGTGACCTCCTCGGGATCCGCCATCGGGGTATCCTTCATCACAAGGTCGAGCATAAGGGTTTGGCTGCCGCTGAGAACGGGACGCTGGAACGCCTTGATCGGCTGATCGAGACCGCCGACCTCCTTCCAGTTCTTTATTTCGCCGCTGTAAATGCCCTTGACCTGCTCCTCGGTGAGGCTCTCCACGGGGTTGTCCTTATTTACGATGAAAACCAGCGCGTCAAGACCGATGGGGCGCATATCGAAGCGGTTCTTGGGGTCGAATTTCTCCTTGGTGGGCTTGCTTGCCTCATACACGAGCAGCATATCCGCCTCGCCCTTATCGAGCGCCTCATAGGAATAATCGGTGGTGCTTACGCCGCACTTCGCCTCAGCCTCCTCCTCGGAGCAGCCGGTAACGAACCGGATAAGGCTCATGGCAAGGGGGATATTGGCGGTGGAGCCGTCAAAGCGCGGATAATCCTCATAGGAGCACTGCGGGCGCTCGACTGCGGGCGCATCGGAGGGTGCGTCCGTGGGAGCGTCGGAGGGTGCATCCGTGGGCGCGTCGGTCGGCGCATCGGTGGGCGCGTCGGTGGGCGCGTTCGCGGGCGTGCTCGTGGGCGCTTCGGAAGCGGGCGCGGGGGTATCGCCGGGCTTATTCTGCACGTTGCAGGAAGCAAGCGCGGCGGCGCAGGCAAGGGCGGTCGTAAAAGCGATAAAGCGTTTCATCATAATGGTTTTCTCCTCTCAATACGCGGCTTTTGCCGCAAGTCCAGTGTATTTTACAGCAGAATGTCTGTATATTCAAGTGCTTTTATAAAAATTCATAATTTGTTTATAATTAGCCTATCCTCTTAAACCGGGAGCCGCGCCTTGAATCGCTCGCAAGGGCGGGATTGAAGATTTTAAAGAGCCAGCTTCCGTTTTCGTCCTTTATGCCCACGTATACGCGCACGGGCTCGGGCGTTGCGCTCTGCCCAAAGAGCGGGGAATAGCTGATGGTGCTGTTGTCCGAAACAATGAAGCGGTTTTCCACCTCCATGCTGTAATGCATCCGCACGCAGTCCACGCCGCTTATATCCTGCACCGACGCACTCAGCCGGTTCAGGCTTTGATCAAACATATTGTCGTGCTCGTCATAGACGTAGCTCGCTATCTCAAGCCAGCGGGCGAGCGACGCTTCGGTTATTATGCCGCCGACCGGCATATAAAACACCGCCGCGGTCGCCGCCTCTACATTGCCAAGCAGCGCTTCGCCCTGCTGCGAATACACGGTGGTGCAGAAATAATCCTCCTCCGCGCTATCCTGCACGGGCGGCCTTGCCAGAATGTATTTTCCGCCGAACACGCCCTCGATATACCCAAAGGGCGCGGGGTCGAATTCTCCGGTGATGTTTCCGTTTTCATCCAGCCACACGCAGCGGCCGTAGCGAATGGCGCGCCGCGCTCCGTAGCCCTCCTGATCGTATGCCTCCAGCAGCAGGTATTTTCCGCCCTCAAAGGGCAGCACGCCGCCCGCCGTGCCCGCGCTCAGCCCCTGCGATTTTAACGCTATGGTTTTATCCGTATAGCAGTCCAAAAAATCAACAAGCTCGCCGTCCTCGAAGCGAAGCATGAGCTGGCCGAAAACGCTGTAATCATCCAGCCGCTTCATAAGGCGGAGGGAAAAATCGCCCACTATGCCGTCCCTGCCGTAGAAGCCGGAAAACAGCCCTAACGCGGGAAACGCCGCCGCAAGCTCGCCCATGCGGTCGTAGGCATAGTAAAGATCGCCCTCGCCCTTGAGCACGAGGTATTCCGCAGGCTTTGGAAAAAGCTCGCCGCCTATAAGGTTGCCAAGCCTTCCCTGGGTCGGAAAGCTCAGCGGGGCGGCGGTCTGCTCGGCGGCCTGCGTGGGCTTGGGCGCTTCGGTTTGCGCACCTCCGCCGTTATTATTTGCGCAGGCAAAAAGTGAAAACGCGGCAAGAAGTGCGGCGGCGATGGCGGCTGTTCTTTTCATGGATTGCCCTCCTTTTTAATCGGTTTTTTCAATGGATACCATAAAAATTATAGTTTAAAAAGGCCCGAATTGCAAGCAAAACGAGCCTTTGTCACATAAAGTTTATATTTGCGGGGGCAAAACCCGTTCACGCGCCCATCACTCGGCGGGCGAAACCTGCACCACCACGTATTCGCAGTAGAAGGCGTTGCGCACGGGCCAGCCCCAGCCCGTGAAGCCGGAGGAGGTGATATGCGTCATATCCCCGAAGCGGTACTCGCCGTAATTCAGAATGCCCATAAGGCTATGCATCACGGAATAGGGAAAGATCTGCCCGCCGTGGGTGTGTCCCGAAAGCTGAAGCTCAAAGCCGAGCTCCGCGTTTTTCTCCGTATCAAGGGGCTGATGATCGAGCATCACGCGCATCATGCCCTCCGGCGCACCGAGAATAAGCTCCTCCGTGCTCGCGCGGCTGCCCACATTCCAGCCGTAATCGCCGCGCCCCACAAGCAGCATTTCGCCGCCCACAACGGCATAGTTTTCTTTCAAAATCACTATTCCGTTGTCCGTTACGGCGTTTTCAAGCTCAATATCGCTGAAGGTGCGCTCGCCGTTCGGCAGGTCCACCGTATAGGGCTGGGTATCGTGGTTTCCGTAAATGAAATAGGTTCCGAATTTGGGCCTGAGCCTGCCCAGATCGGCAAAAACGCCCTGCATATCCTCCTTCGAGGTGCGCTCGTCCACAATATCGCCGCCAAGCACCACAATATCCGGCGAAAGGGCGTTTATATCGTCCACCGCCTTTGTGAGCAGCGCCTTGTTCTGGATGGTGCCGTAATGCGTGTCGCTTATAAACACGATTTTATAAGGATTTTTCACATTTTTTGAGGCCACGCGGTACTCGGTTTTAACGATGCGGTTCATGCCGTACAGCCCGTGGACAAGCAGCAGCGCGAACACCACGGCGGCCAGTCCCCCCGCAAGATAGAACCTGCTGCCGCTCTTTTTAAGCAGCTTGTGAAACACAAATGCAAGAATATCGGCTATTATTCCGCTCAGCATTATGTAAAACGCCAAAACGCAGCTTGGCGCCCACATATTCAGGCAAAAGGGAATATTCAGCACGGCAAGGAAGGAGCGCAGCAGGCAGCTTTTCGCGCTGAGCGGGTTTTTGCCGAGCGCACGGATAAGCCCCTTCGTGCGGAAAAAGGTGTACGCACCGCACAGAACGCCCACCGCGGCGCCGATAGGAAGATATTCCTCCATATAGCCAAGAGTGAAGAACTGCAGCATTTTATCCCCCTGAATATCAAATATGTATTGCGTCGTTCGGCTCACGGCTTATTTTTTGATAAGCCCCACCACAACGTCGTCCATCAGCGCCATTACCACGGGCTCGCCCCTTCCGGCGCGCTGATCTATTTTTATTTCCTCCGTGTTGAAGGGCGTTTCCTTTCCGCTCTTTTGCACGGCGGCAAGCTCAAGCGGCACGGTGACGTGCATGGCTGCGGCGATGCGCGTGCCGTTCGAGCCGTTCTTTTTGAAGCCGAAGCATTGAAGCCCCTTGCCATTGCGCCCCTGTATATCGTGGTCGAAAACGAAGCTGCGCTTCATATAGCCCCTGTCCGTAACGGTCAAAAGCTCGCCCTCGTCCGTGATATGGCCTGCAAAGATCACGCGGTCGGCTTCATCAAGCTTTATGCCCTTCACGCCCGCGCTGGCTCTGCCCGTCACGGGCACGGAATCCGCCGCAAAGCGTATGCTCATGCCCTTTTCGGTCACAAGCATAATGCTGTCCTCCTCGGCGGGCTCGGGAATGTATTCCACGGCAAGCACCGTGTCCCCCTCCTTTAGATTTACGGCGGCTATGCGCTTTGTGCGGGTCACGTACTCCTTTGCCTCGGTGGCCTTGACCATGCCTTGCGCCGTGTGGAAAAACATAAGCCCGCGAATAAAATCATCGTCAAACGCGCCGATAATGCGCTCCTCCCCCTCCATCTCCACTATTGCGGAAAGGTTGGCGGGCTTTTTATCCGGCCTGGTTTCCGGAATATCCTCCACGCGCAGCGTGATGAGCGCGCCGTGGCTTGTGAAAAGGCGCAGGCTTCGCTCGGTGGAGCTTGGGAAAACCGCAAGCGGCTTTTCGGCGGCAAGCAGCTCGGGCGTAACGAGCTTGGGCAAAAGCCTTCTGATCCTGTTATCCGAGAGAAGCAGCACCGTGGCGGGCTCGCTTATCGCTTCCTTTGCCTCCTGCTCCACCTCCGCGCCGTCGTCCCCAATGAGCTGGGTTCTTCGCTCGGATCTGAACTGCTCGCGTATCGCGGTCAGCTCGTCCACTATCAGCGCATGAAGCTTTTTCTTTGATGCAAGGATATCCCTGAGCTTTTTTATCTGCTTTTTTATGTCGTTAAATTCTCTTTCGATCTCAAGCTGCTCGAGGTTGGTGAGCCTTTGCAGCCTTAGATCGAGGATCGCCTCCGCCTGAAGCTGGGTAAGCTCAAACCGCTCCATCAGCCCTGCCTTCGCCTCCTTGGGCGATTTTGAGGCGCGAATGAGGGCGATAACCTCGTCTATATTAAGCAGCGCGATCATCAAGCCCTCTAAAATATGGCTCCTGCGCTCCGCCTGCTCAAGCTCGTTTTGGCAGCGCCTTGTGACCACCTCGTCCTGATGCTTGATATAGTAGTCGATAAGCTCGGTGAGGCTCAAAAGCCTGGGCTTGCCCTCGGCTATCGCAACCATTATGACGCTTACGGTTTTTTGCAGATCGGAATACTTGAAAAGCGCGTTCAGCACCTTCTGCGGGTCGAAATCCTTCTTGACCTCGATGACCGCGCGAACTCCCGTTCTGTCGGATTCGTCCCTGATATCACTGATGCCCGCAAACGCGGATTTACTCTTTTGCTGAACGAGCGCAAGTATCTTTTCAAGCGCGGAGGCCTTGTTCACCTGATACGGGAACTCGGTGATAACGATATTCGTTTTGCCGTTTTTCAGCGGCTCGAAATGCGTTTTGGCGCGGTTGGTGAGCTTGCCGCGGCCGGTTTCGTATGCGGTGCGGATCTCATCGGACTCTATAAGATAGCCGCCCGTAGGAAAATCCGGGCAGGGCATTATCTTCATAAGCTCGTCAAGGCCGATTTCGGGATCGTTTATTCTTGCGATCACCGCGTCTATCGCCTCGGTGGGGTTATGCGGCGGTATGGAGGTGGTAAGACCCACGGCGATGCCGTTTGAGCCGTTTATAAGAAGATTCGGAAGCCTTCCCGGAAGCAGGTCGGGTTCCTTCAATGTGTCGTCGAAATTCAGGCTGAATTTAACGGTGTCGCGCTCGATATCGCGCAGCATCTGCATGGCGGCGGGCGTCATCCTCGCCTCGGTATAGCGCATTGCGGCGGCGGAATCGCCGTCCATGCTGCCGAAATTGCCGTGCCCATCAACCATAGGAAGGCGCATATTGAAATCCTGCGCCATGCGCACCATTGCATCGTACACCGAGCTGTCGCCGTGCGGATGATATTTGCCCAGGCAGTCGCCCACGATGCGTGCGCTCTTTCTGTGCGGCTTATCGGGCGAGAGCCCCAGCTCCATCATGGTGTAGAGGATGCGCCTTTGAACGGGCTTCAAGCCGTCCTCAACGCGCGGAAGGGCGCGCTCCAGGATGACGTGCTCGGCGTAGGGCATCATGGACTGGTGCATCACGTCGTCCATGCTCTTTATAATTATGGGGAGCTTCGGCTCGCGCGGCTCCTGCGGTTGATTCTTCTTTGCCATTTATTCTTCCTTTAATACTTCCCTTGAACAGCTCCGAGATGATTGCATTTATCCCTGCTGCTTTTGCTTTGATTATTTATTCTGCTGCGCTTGCTTTTTTACTCCTTTTCGCCGCCCGCGCTTGCAGCGGCAAGCCCTACGCACATTCCGACGCTCACGCCAATGCCCGTCCAAAGGGCGAAGTTTTTGGTTGCGGCGCCGATCACAAGCCCGATTGCAACGCCTATGCTCATTCCCAAAGCAAGACCCACGGCAAGCCTGTTGTTCTTCCCGCCGCCGGTTCCGTTATTCTTATTATCCATCAAGCGTTCTCCTTTTCAGTATTGTCCGTTCGCTTCACAAGCAGCGCATGGTTGAAGCGCATGCCGAGTTCATCTGTATAAAGCCTTAAAAGCGGCTTGTAATTATCCGTTGCGGCGGTGAGCCCGATAACGCTCACCCTGTTGCGCACGTCGTTTTCGGCAAAGCGAAAGAGTGCGCTCGCTATGCCCCTTCCTCGGAAAGCCTTCGTTACGAAAAGCTCGTCCAGCTCAAACGCCTTTTCTCCGACTGCGTTATACGAGGTCTTTTCCTCAAGCACCCTGATATGCCCGAGCGCGTAGCCGACGGTTTTTCCTTCAATGCGGGCAATATACAGCTCCTTATCGAAGTACTCCTCCGCATCGTTCGCATAATAGCCGGGGCAAACGCCCTCCTCCGCCCATTCCCTTGAAAGCGCGGCAAGCTCGGCAAGAAGCTCCGCGTTTTCCAGGGCATTTTCTTTATTTATTGCTATTTTTTCTATTTCAGCGTTCATATTTAATTCTCCTTCCGGTTTACCGGGCGCGCCATCGCGTATTCGTTCAAAAGCGTGCCGTCCTTGAGCCTGAATGCGTTCGGGCGAACGCAGGTTATGCGGAAGCCGAGGCTTTCATACATGGCGCGGGCGCGGTGGTTGCCCTCGATAAACTCAAGCTCTATTTGCAGCACGCCCTCTCTTTTTTCTGCGATGGAGATAAGCTCCTTCATCATTTGCCTGCCGATCCCCTGCCGCCAGTATTTTTTCACCACCGCGATGGCGACCCGCGCAATATGCCTTGTTTTGATGCGCGTATTGAAGCTCAGATTGCAAACGCCCGCGATCTCGCCGTCCGCTTCACAAAGCAGCATCAACTCGTTTTCGGATGAGATTATCCTGTTTATAATTGCCTTTTCGCCCTCAAGCGAATACAGGCTGTCGCACTCCTCGGGGTAGCGCAGTAAATAATCCGTTTCCGCAGCCGTTATGCGCAGATAATCCAAAAGACCCTGCGCGTCGCTTTCGGTTGGATTTCTTAAAAGCGCGGTGCTGCCGCCCTTTAAAACGATGCTTTTTTCCTCTGTCAGCATTTCACTCACCCCTCAAGCGCCCAATCATTTCCCTCGGGTCGGGCGCAGAATACACGGCGTTTCCCGCAACCAGCACGTTTGCACCGTATTCGCGGCAGATCCTCGCGGTCTCGGCGTTCACGCCGCCGTCCACCTCGATCTCCACCTTACCCGCAAGCCCCTTTTCCTGAAGCATTTTTCTTATTACGGCGATCTTTTTAGCGGCCTCGGGTATGAACCTCTGCCCGCCGAAGCCGGGGTTCACCGTCATAATGAGGATAAGATCGACCGCCTCAAGCAGGTATTCTATCGCCTCCGGCGGGGTCTGGGGATTCAGCGCTATCCCCGCCTTCATGCCGAGCGAGCGGATGAGCTGGAGGGTGCGGTGCGCGTGGCGGTCCGCCTCGATATGGATGGTGAGGATATCCGCGCCCGCAGCCTTGAAATCCTGCACCCATTTGGAGGGCTCATCCACCATCAGATGCGCGTCGAAAACGAGGTCGGTGTGGCTGCGCAGCGCCTTCACCATCGGAGCGCCGAAGGTGATATTCGGCACGAACGCGCCGTCCATCACGTCAAGATGAACGTAATCCGCGCCCCAGGGCTTCAGCGCGTCCACCGCGCTGCCGAGGGAGGCGTAATCCGCCGAAAGTATGCTGGGTGCGATCTTAATCATATTTATGCTTCCTTCTTTCTATTGCCTCATTCACAAGGCGAATATATCTTTCGTATCGGTTTTTATGTATCGGCGGATGCTTGCCCGCCATCGCCTTTTTAACGCAGCAGCCCGGCTCCGACACGTGCAGGCAGCCGTTGAAGCGGCAGCCCTCCTCCATGCCGCGCAGCTCCGGGTACAGAAGCCTTATCTCCGCCTCGTCAAGCTCCAGCGTTTCAAGGAAGCTGAAGCCCGGCGTATCCAGCACCGCGCCGCCCGTTTCATCAAGCGGAATAAGCTCCGTGTGCCGCGTGGTGTGCCTGCCGCGCTCGGTTTTTTCACTGAGACCCCCCACGGCAAGCTTTATGCCCGGGATGAGCGCGTTCAAAAGCGAGCTTTTGCCAACGGCCGACTGCCCCGCAAGGCAGATGACCGCGCCGGCGAGCCTTTGCCGCAGCTCCGCCAGCCCCTCCCCCGTTTCCGCCGAAACCGCAAGGATCGGGTACTCCGTTTTTTCGTATTCCGCACGGAGCGCTTCTATATCCGCGCCCTCCGCCTCGTCGCACTTATTTATAACGATTATCGGCTCTATTCCGTATTTTTCGCAAAGCAGCAGCAGCTTATCTATAAGCAGCAGATCGGGCTGCGGGCGGCTTGCGGCTATCACGGCAAACAGCCTGTCTATATTGGAAACGGCGGGGCGGACAAGCTCGTTTTTCCTTGGCAGAATGCGCGAAAGACAGCCCGAAGCGGCAGCCCCGTCCGCCGCTCTGCCGTCCATTTTGGACTGCGCGGAGTTCAGCTCTATCTCCGCCATATCGCCTATAAGCGGCGTTACGCCCTGCTTTCTGAAAAGCCCGCGCGCCTTGCACACGCAGCTTGTGCCGTCCGAAAGCAAAACGGTGTAAAAGCCGCCTATGCCCTTTATTATTCTGCCCGTTTTGTATTCTTTTTCCAAATGCGCCTCTTTCATTCGCTTTGATCATGCTTTATCAACACGGCGGATCAAGCGCCGCTTTTTCTTATTCCTCCGAGGCTGTAAACTCCGCAAGCAGCCTCATAAGCTCGTTTTCCCCTGAGTACACGATCACCGTAAACCTTCCCGCCTCGGGGCTGCCCGCGCGAAAGGCTATGGTTGCCGCCGAATCCGATTTTTCCATCTCCGCTTCATACAGCACAAATTCGCCGTTTTCGGACAGAAGCGTTACCGAAAGCCCCTTTCCCGTTTGGCTTGCGGGAATTGAAAATTCAATATCGGAAAACGCCTTCATGCTGCCCGGTGAAAGCGTGATCTCGGCCCTTAAATTGACCGGAAGCGCCATTCTGCCCGCGCTTGGAAGCTGCGAAAGCACCGCGAAATCACCTTCGCCCGGCTCGCCCCCGGCGATTCTGAATATGAAATCCTCAAAGCCGTATATCCTCAGCACCTCCGCGATGCGCTTTGCGGATTTATATTTGGAAAGATCGGGCATCGGCACAAGCGTGGTATCCTTCGAGCCGCTTATCTCGATGCTTATGCTTTCATCGCCCTTCACAAGCTCCGTGCCCTCCGGTATGGACTGCCAAAGCACCACGCCCTCCGAGCCGACGCTTGCATCAAAGCTGATGGATTCCACGGCGATCCCGTATGCGTCAAGCAGCAGCGCCGCCTCCTCAAAGCTTTGCCCCACCAGATTCGGCATCGCCACGGTTTCCGTGCCGCTGGATACCCAAACCTGCACCTCGGAGCCCGTTTCAAACGCCGTGCCGCCCACCGGCATCTGCTTGCACACCGTGCCCGCGTCGTATTCCGGATCCGCCATCGTGCCCGCGATTTGAATAATAAACTCCCTGTTTTCAAGCAGCCTTTTGGCGCTCTGCGCCGTTCTTCCAAGCACATCCGGCACCTTGGAGAGCCTGCCGCCGCCGTCATCCCTCATGATCTTGAGCCAGGAGAAAAACAGCGCCGCCACAAAGCCTATCACAAGCGCCGCCGCGCCGAGGATCAGCCCGGTTTTGAGCTTGGGGCCGTGTCTTGCCGAGGGCTCCTCGTCGCCGTCGAAATGCGTGAGCGCGGATTTTTTGACCCGCGCAAACCTGCCGTTCGGGTTCTTGAAGGTGCGCATGATGTCCCGCTTCATAGCGGTGGCGGTGGCGTACCTTGCGCGCCTGTCCTTCGCCGTTGCCTTGAGCACCACGTCGCTCAGCGCGCGGGGGATCCTCGGCTCCAGCTCGCAGGGGGGCGTGACGGGCTGCTCCACATGGCGCATAGCTATATTCACCGCAAGATCGCCGTCAAAGGGCGGCGCGCCCGTCAGCATCTCATAAAGCATTATGCCAACGGAGTAAAGGTCGCTTTTTTCAGTCACCCGCTCGCCCTTCACCTGCTCCGGGGACATATATTCCACCGAGCCTATTATCTTTGTGCTCTCAAAGGTGTTTGTGACCTTCTGGCGGGATTTTGCTATGCCGAAATCGGTGAGCTTTATATCGTTGTCGTTTGAAATAAGCACGTTTTGCGGCTTCACGTCCCTGTGAACGTAGCCGCTTTTATGGGCGCACTCAAGCGCGTTCAGCACCTTGCTTGCATAGTACGCAGCCTCCCGCGGGTTGAGCTTTCCGCGCCTGTCCAAAACCTCCTTGAGCGTATAGCCCTCCACAAGCTCCATCACAAGGAAATGCCGCCCGTCGTAAACGCCGAAATCGTATGCGCGCACGATGTTCGGATGATCCAGCGAAAGCACGGCGTCTATCTCGCGCTCAAACCTGCGGATGTATTCCTTATCCTCGCAAAATTCCTTTTTTATAAGCTTTATGGCAACCTCGCGCCGCTCGATCTCGTCAAAGGCGCGGTAAACCTCCGCCATGCCGCCGTTTGCAATTTCGTCCGTGATCCTGTATCTTTCGGAAAGCAATTTGCCTATCATAACCCGCCCTCCGTATTCTGAACGAGTATCACGGTGATATTATCCGTTGAGCCGTTTGCAAGCGCGGCGTCGGTGAGCGCATCGCAGGCCTCAAGCAGATCGCGGCTTTCCGCGATTATCCGCGCCATCTCCTCATCGGTAAGGCTGCCGTGAAGCCCGTCACTGCAAAGCATGATTATATCCCCGCGGCGCCATGCAGCGCTGCCCGTGTCCGTTTCCACAAACCTTGAAGCGCCAACCGCCCTTGTGAGGATATTTCGCTGGGGATGCGTTTTTGCCTGCTGCCTTGTGATAATGCCGGACTGCACGAGCTCCTCCACAAGCGAATGATCGCGCGAGATCCTGGCTATGCCCTCGGCGCCGATAAGATACAGCCTGCTGTCGCCCACGTTGGCAAAGGTAAAGCGCTCCGCCTCCACAAGCGCCGCCACGACGGTGGTGCCCATTCCGGCGCAGCTTTCATCCTGCGCGGAGATATTATGGATCTGCCTGTTCGCATTTGAAACGGCCTGTGAAAGCAGGCGCTCCGGGGGCGCACCTTCCCCGGCTGCTTTTATATAATCCACCATGCTCTGCACGGCCTTTCTGCTTGCAAGATCCCCCGCTCTGTGCCCGCCCATGCCGTCCGCAACTATCACAAGCTGCGGCTCATCCTCGGCAGGCACGTAAAAAAAGTCCTGATTCGAGCTTCTTTTGCCTATATCGGTTCTATGCGCAAAGATCATTGGTCGTCCTCCGCCCGCCCGTTGGTTTCCGGGTTCGCCTTCACGTTTTCGTTTTCATTTTCACGCATCTTTTTTTCACTCATCCGCCTGTTGCGAAGCTGCCCGCACGCGCCCTCGATATCGCTTCCAAGCTCCCTTCGCACGCTTGCCGATATGCCGCGCTTTTTAAGAAGCTCCTCAAAGGAATGCGCGTAGGCGCGCGAAACGCCCATCAGCGAGCGCTCCTTAACGGAATTGAGCGGAATAAGGTTCACGTGCGCGTTTATGCCGCGAAGCCTTGAAGCAAGCTCCGCCGCGCACTGTTCGGAGGAATTAACGCCGTCCACCAGCGCGTATTCAAATATCACCCTGCGTCCTGTTGCGTCCGCATACGCCTTTGCTGCGGGCAAAAGCTCCTCCATGCGCCATTTGGCGTTTATGGGCATCAGCCTGTCCCTTATCTCGTTATTGGGCGCGTGAAGGGATATGCAGAGCGTGATATGCGGCGCTTCCTCTATAAGGGAGTGGATCCTCGGCACTATGCCGCAGGTGGAGAGGGAGATATTGCGCGGGCTTATCCGCAGCCCATCCTCCGCCGTTGCCCTTTGAAGAAAGCGGAGCGTGTTTTCATAATTATCAAGGGGCTCGCCGCTGCCCATCAGCACTATATTGGTTACGGTTCGCTTGCGCTCCCCGCCATGCTCAAAGTTTTTTTCGGTTTCGATCACCTCGGAAAGCATCTCTCCCGCCGTAAGATCGCGCACCCTGCCGTTCAGCGTGGAGGCGCAGAAGGCGCAGCCCATCCTGCACCCCGCCTGAGTGGAGATGCAGAGCGTGTTTCCGTAGCTGTATCGCATCAGCACGCATTCTATAATATTGCCGTCCTCAAGCTCATAGAGCATTTTGGCGGTATCGTCCTTTTTTGAGCGGAGCGTTTCGATAAGGCGCACTCCCCCAAAGGGCAGCGCGGCAAGCTTTTCGCGCAGCGCCTTTGGAATATTGCCCATCTCCTCCGGTCTTGCGCCCTTTTTGAGCCAGTCCATGATCTGAGCGGCGCGAAAACGCGGCTCCTTCCATTGTGAAAGCAGCTCCTCAAGCTCCTGTTTTGTGATGGATAACAGATCTATCATACCAAATAATCCTTCCGCACACGGCGGCGAACAAGACGCAAACGGTAATTAACAATTAGCAGTCAGCAATTAGCAATTAGCAATTGGCAATAATCAATTCACGGGTCAGCCCTTTTTCACAAGCCTTGCTATGTAAAAGCCGTCCATCCCGTCGATATTCGGGAAAAGCTGAAGCCCGTATTCTCCGCGAAGGCCGCCCGGAAGGGCGGAAGCGGGGCTTTCCGGAGCGTGTTCCGGCTTGAGTTCGGGCTCGTGTTCCGGCTTGGGTTCGGGCTCGGGTTCGGGCTTGGGTTCCGGCTCGTGTTCCGGCTCGGCTTCGGGCTTGGGTTCGGGCTCGGCTTCGGGCTTTATCAGCCAATCGAGGCGCTGCGGCTCAAAATCCTTGCGCTCATCAAGAAAACGGCGGATATTCAGCTCGTTTTCACGCCTTGAAACGGTGCAGGTGGAGTACACGAGTGCGCCGCCCGATTTCACGAAATTTGCGGCGCTCAAAAGAATTTTAAGCTGTATCTCCTTCAGCTCGTCTATGCTTGCGTCGGTGCGCTTCAAAAGCGCGTCCGGCTTGCCGCCGCCTCCGAGTCCGGAGCAGGGCGCGTCCACAAGCACTATATCAAAGCCTTCGCCTCCGAATGCGGCGCAGGAAGCATCCCGCGTTTCGCATTCACAGCATGAAACGCCCAGCCTTTTCAGCGCCGAGCGCATCAGCTCCGTGCGGTGAGCGTGCGCCTCCCATGCGGTGATGCTGCCCGTATTCTCCATAAGGCTTGCAAGATACGCGCTCTTTCCGCCCGGCGCGGCGCAGGCATCGAGCACCCTCATGCCCTTTTCCGCCCTGCATGCGCGAACGGCAAGCATCGCGCTCTCGCTCTGCACGGCAAGCCTTCCTTCCTTAAATAAATCAAGCTCCGCGGCGTTCACCCCGCCGGAGAGTGTCAGCGCGTTTTTATCGTATCTTCCGCGCCGAAACGCTATGCCGAGCCGCGCAAGCCCGCGCTCAAGGGCATCGGTCGTAAAGGGATACTGCGCGCGCACCGTAAGCTCATGCACCCTTGAGGAAAGCATTTCGAGCGCAAAATCAAAGCCGTAGTCCTCTATATACTCCACGGCAAGCCCTTTTGGAATGCCGAAGCGCACGCATAGGCGCTCCGCCGGCTCATCCGGCAGCGGAAAAAGTGAATTTTCGGCGGCAGCGCGCGCGATCGAACGCATCACGCCGTTCACAAAGCCGCAGAGCGCCGCCTTGCCAATCGATCGGGTCAGCTCCGCCGCGCCGTTCACCGCTGCGTGGGCGGGCACGTCCATAAAAAGCAGGCGCACGATCGAAAGGCGAAGCACGTTCTTTATGCCGCTCTGCACCCTGCCCTTTGCGTAATGCGAAATAAGATAGTCCGCATAAGAAATATTCTCAAGCGTGGTGTAAACGAGCGCGGTGACGGCGGCTGCCGTGCCGGGGTGAGCGCCAAAAAGCGCCTGCTTCAGGGCAAGGTTTGCAAACGCGCCTTCCGCGGTGACCTTTTTCAGCACGGAGTATGCCGTGCACAGTATATCCTCCCCCGGCGCGGTTCGCGGGCGCTCCGAAGAAAGCCGCCCCGTTGTATTCCGATTTGCCCTGCCTTCGCTCATGCTCTATCCGGCGCTTCAAACACAAGGCCGAGCAGCTTTTTGCCGTTCAGCGCCGCCTTCGCGCTCATGCGCTTTGCGTTCGGAAGCTGCAGCTCGATCAGCTCTATATAGCCGTCGCCCGTTTTAACGGCAAGCCCCTTTTTGGAGCTTGCCACAACGCATTCACCGAGCCTTGCGGCTTCGCCTGCTTCGGCGGCTTCTTCATAAAGGGGCGATCCCGCACAAAGCACCTTCGTTTTAAACAGCTTTATGCGCTCGCCGCCGCAGATGCCGTAGGCAACTGGCGAGGGGTCGAAGCCGCGCACAAGGTCGTGAATTTTTTGAGAGGGAAGCGAAAAATCTATCTGCGCCTCGCTCTTTTTTATGGTTTTGCAATGCGTTGCCGCCTCGTCGTTCTGCGGGATGCGCACGAGGCTTCCCGCTTCAAGCCTTGCGATGGTTTCCTTTAGCAGCTCCGCGCCGACAACCGCAAGGCGCGAATACAGCTCGCCGTAGGTTTCGTCCTCTCCTATTTCAACCTGCCTGCAAAGCAATATATCGCCCGTGTCCATGCCTATATCGGTCAGCATGGTGGTGCATCCCGTGACCCTTTCGCCCTCTATTATTGCGCTTTGGATCGGGGATGCGCCGCGATATTTTGGAAGCAGACTGCCGTGAACGTTTATGCAGCCGTGCTTGGGCACCGCCAGATTTTCCTTTGATAAAAGCTGCCCGAACGCCGCTGTGACCATCAGCTCCGGCGCGAAGGCGCGAAGCGAAGCAAGCCCCTCCTCGGAGCGGATCTTTTCAAACTGATACACGGGCAATCCGGCTTCGAGCGCGAAAGCCTTCACGGCGGGCATCGCAAGCGAATTGCCCCTGCCCTTGGGCCTGTCCGGCTGGGTGAAAACGGCAAGCTCATGAGCGCATTCCGCAAGCATTTTTAATGAAGGAACGGCAAATTCCGGCGTTCCCAGAAAAGCGATCCTCATTCCTGCGCTTCCCCTTTGGATTTGGGTTCCGATTTGGGTTCCGACTCGGCTCCCGCTTCGGGCGCGGCTTCGGCTTTGGCTCCCGCTTCGGGCTCGCGCTCGTCCTCCGCCTGCTCCTCGGTGAAGCCCTCCGGCGGCTCCGTCACCTTCTCAAGGTACACGTGCCCGTCCAGATGATCGGTTTCGTGCATAACGCATCTTGCGCTCAGCCCCTCGCATTCGTATTCCATAAGCTCGCCGATTCGATTGTACGCGCGGAAAACGACCCTGTTCGGGCGCACAACGTAGCCACGGCGCTCCGGGAAGGAGAGGCATCCCTCCATGCCGCCCTGCTCGCCGCTCGTTTCGATTATTTCGGGGTTCACGGCCTCGATAAGCCCGTCCCCGCAGTCCATCACGAAGATGCGGCGCAGTATGCCCACCTGCGGCGCGGCAAGGCCCACGCCCTCCGCCGCATACATGGTTTCCGACATATCGTCGAGCAGATCGTGAAGCTTTTTATCGAATTTTTCAACGGGTCGCGCCTTTTTGTAAAGGCAGCTCGCGTCGTCCGTGAATATGTTTCTAACAGCCATTATACTTACCTCCGCTGCTTAATTTTCGTTTATCCGAAAACGGAAAGAGCGCCGAGCCGCAAAACCGGAGCGCGCGCATTCCGTTTTCCCGTATAAACTTCCAATGTAATTATAGCACGGCGAACGAAAGAATAAAAGCCCCCTGCGCGATTTTAACCTATTGGCGTGTGAATCAGGCCTTGAGTATTTCGGAGGCATGTATGGCACGCCTCGCTCCCGTTCCTTCCCCTCTTCCTTCTTTTCCGGCGGCTTTATCCGGAAAAAGATACGTCCTCATGCCGTCCGCAGCGGCGGTTTCGGCGTTTTCCGCCACTCTTGCCGGAATGCCCAGCTCCGCTTCAAACAGCTCGCCAAGACCCTCCATTTTCGCGCCTCCGCCGATGAGCGTTACGCCCGAATCGAGGATATCCGCGCAGACCTCGACCGGAATATGGCGCAGCATGTCGGCGGCAAGGGAAACGATGCTCCCCGCCGCGGTGAGGGCGCAGGCGCGAATATCCTCCGCATTCGCCCTCACAGCCCTTGGAAGCCCGTCCTCAACGGAGCGGCCGTCCACGGTGAAGCCGAGCCTGCCGAGATTCATCTTGATAAGCTCCGCTGTGCGCGAGCCGATAAGCACGCCGTGCGCCGAGGCAAAATAATTCCGGATGGCTCTATCGCACCTTTCGCTGCCGAAGCTCTCGCAGCATTCATAGATGATGCCGCCGAAGCCGAACGCGGCGCAGCACACCGTTTGCGCGCCTATATCCACTATCATGCCCGCTCTGCCCGCCTCGATATCCTCCCCTGCGCCGAGCGCGCCCATCAGCATGCGCTCCAAAATGCGCACCGAGCGAAAGCCCGCCTCCTCCGCAGCCCTTTCAAACGCCCTCACCCTTTGAAACGGCATCGTTTTTGGCAGGGCATAGTAAAGCTCCGCGCCGCGAAGAACGCCCCTTCTGCCGAGGTGCTTTTGACTGAGCGCCGAAAGCTCAAGCGAAAGCAGCCTGATATTGGCGCAGCGGCCGTTTCTGATTGGAGCTGCGCTTGAGCGCTCAAAATTCCCTGCCGCATCGAGCGAAGAGCGCATACGCCCTCCCGAAGCTGCCTCCATGCCGTATGAAGCAAGCGTTTTTTCGCATACGCATCCACTTTTCAGCGCAAGCCTTGTATTCTGCGAACCCACGTCCGCCCCGATCACCGACGCAAACATACACACAAAACCTCCGGAATAATCATGGTTAAAGCTTATTCCGAAGGCTTTAAAACGATTCACGGCGGGGCGGAGCGTGCGCATTATCTTAAATCGCCGGGCGGATTGTGCGCACCGTCTTAAATTGCCGGGCGGAGCGTGCGAACTGTATTAAATCGCCGGGCGGATTGTGCACACCGTCTTAAATCGCCGGTCGGAGCCGACGCGCTATTTGAAATCGCGCGGCAGCACCCCCACGCTTGCAAGCATTCGATACACCTTGGGCAGCGGCAGCCCGATCACGGTGAAATAATTGCCCTCTATCCCCTTAACGAACATTCCGAAGGGCCCCTGTATGCCGTAGGCGCCCGCCTTGTCCATGGGCTCACCGGATGCGATATACTTTCCTATCTCCTCATCGCTCAGCCTCTCGAAGGCAACGCGGGTAACGTCATATTCCACGAGCCGCCGCTTTGCCGTTATCACCGCAACGCCCGTGTAGACCTCATGCGTTTTTCCCGAAAGCGCGGACAGGATATTGTAAGCGTTTTTTTCGTCCGAGGGCTTGCCAATTATTCTTCCTTCGTGGTATACTATGGTATCGGAGCCGAGCACCGCGATATCCTCCTTTGCGCCATCCGCGCCAAGGCCGGCCCGCGTTTTATTCGCTCCGCCCTCTTTGCCGCAAAGCCGCGAAAAGACCTCCCGCGCCTTTTCCTCCGCGAGCCGCGAAACGAGCCTCCCCGGGTCGCTCTCCGCTATGTGCTCGTCCGTTTCGGAAGGCACTATGTCAAACTCGTAGCCGCACATGTGCATCAGCTCGCGCCTGCGCTGCGAGGCGCTGGCAAGTATAAGTTTCATATTGAAATATTTCTCCGTTTTCTTCGTGGTTTTGTAGTTTTTTTGCGGGTTTCGCGCCCGTTTCCGAATCAAATCCGGCACTTGAAGCGTTCACGGCGCAGGTTTATCTTATCAGTTTATGCGCCGCAAATCAATAAAATAGAAAAAATCATTATTTTTTTACCGTTGGGTGGGAAAAAGTGTTGCAAAGTGGAGAATGCGTATGGTATAATGGGGCTGAGGATAGTAAATATGGGTATTCATCCCCAAACACAACGCAGCACGCCGCGAAAGGAGGGCACGCCATGTTCAAGGGCTCCAGCCGGAACACCGTTGACACCAAGGGCAGATTCACCGTGCCCGTTCGATGGCGCGGCGGGCTTAACGAAAACCTTGTGATCATGTACGGCCTGAGCGATAAGGCGGAGGACAGGTTTCTTCAGCTCATGAATCTGGAAACCTTCGACACCAAGTTTGGCGACATTGCAAGCTCCTCCATGTACGACAGCGAGTTTGCAAGGGCAAAGCGCTTCATCCTCTCGAACGCGGAGGACGTGACGCTGGACAAGAGCGACCGTCTGCTCATTCCCCAGCACCTGATCCAATACGCCGACCTCGGCAGCGAAGTGCTGCTCTTCGGAGTTGGCGATCTTATCGAGATATGGAACCCCGAGCAATACGCGGTCAACCATGAGGACTACAACGTGGCGACCTATTCCGCCGACTCCGCTAAGCTGAGATTGCAGAAGGAAGCGGAAGCTGCGCGCACCAGGGGCTGATGCACTATGGAAAGCACCTACCATGTTCCGATAATGCTGAACGAAGCGCTTTCCCTTCTTAAGCCTTCGCGGGGCGGCGTGTTTGTGGACGGCACCCTTGGCGGCGGCGGACACAGCGCCGGAATACTCTCGCTTCTGCCCGAAGGCGGCCGCCTTTATGGCATCGACCGCGACGAGGAAGCGCTTACGGAATGCGGCAAAAGGCTTGGGCACGACCCAAGATTTACTGCCGTACACGGTAATTTTTTCGATATGCGCACCCTTCTTGCCCCATACGGGGTGAGCGAGGTGAACGGCATAATGCTCGACCTTGGCGTGAGCTCCCACCAGCTTGACGATTCAAGCCGAGGCTTCTCCTACATGGCGGAGGCAAGGCTTGATATGAGAATGGACAGGAGCCAAAATATAAGTGCGTTTGAGGTCGTAAACACCTACCCAACCGCGCGTCTGTATGATATAATAAGGTATTATGGGGAAGAGCGTTATGCTTCCCGTATCGCAGACGCGATCGTGAGGGAAAGACAAGCCTCCCCCATTGAGACCACGAGCGAGCTTTCCGAGGTCATAAAGCGCGCGATGCCCGCTGCGGCAAGGCGCGAAAACCAGCATCCCGCCAAAAGAACCTTCCAGGCGATACGCATAGAAGTGAACGGCGAGCTGAACGGGCTTGAAAAAGCCATAGAGGATGCGGTTCGGTTTTTGGCCCCCGGAGGAGTGATAGCGGTTATCACCTTTCACTCCCTTGAGGACCGCGTGGTCAAAAGAGTTTTTAAAGCTCTTCAAAATCCCTGCACCTGCCCGCCCAGCGCGCCCATATGCACCTGCGGCAAGGTGAGGGAAATAGAGATCCTTACAAACAAACCGCTTACTGCAGCGGATCCGGAGCTTGAGTTGAATCCGCGCTCCCGCAGCGCAAAGCTGCGCGCGGCACGAAAGCTCGATAGATAAATGCTCATAAATTCTCAGGGGGAAGAATAAAATGGCAAGGAACAGTGAATTTTATTCAGCCGAAAACGGAAAGGAGCTTGTTTACGCTCCCAGCAACGGCTCTTTAGCATACAGGACCGATTACGTTTACCGCACCGCGCAGCTTGCGCCCACCCAAAAGCGCAGGCAGCAGACCGAAAAAAGAAACCAAAAACGCGCCAAGGCGGAGCGCACGCCGTTCTCCCTCCGCGAGTTTTTAAAGCAGAACCGTTTTCTGCCCAAGCTTTTTGTGGTCGGCTGTGCCGCAGCGGTAACGGCGGTGGCATTTTTCACGGCGACCCGCTTTGCGGGCATCGCCGGAGTACAGGCAGATATAAACGAGCTGAACGGCAGCATCGAGGCTGCGGGCGAATCCATTCGGGAGCTTAACCTGAGCTCCCAGCCGGTGGTAAACGCGGCGGAATTTGCCGAAGCCGTGGGGCTGGTTCAGCCACAACCGTAAAAACATTTGCCGCGCCGCCGTTCGCTCCCTATGGTTAATTCTGTAATGAAAGGAAGCCCGTCCGAACGGTGGCGCGGATTTGTTTTTGCTCAATGAATATCAATTCCATTCCAGGCGGAAAGAGATCATCCCGCAGAAAAAAGACGCAAAACAGGGCGAACCCCGCTTTCGAGCCCGCGGCATCCTTTAAAAGAAGAATGCCGTGGCTGATTATTGTACTCATTCTTTTCTCCCTTGCGCTCGTCGTTCGCATCTTCCACCTTCAGGTTTCCGGACGCGATTTCTACCTTGAAAAGGCGCAGGGTCAATGGCGAAGAACCACCGCCATCTCCGCCTCGCGCGGCACCATTGTGGACGCGAAGGGCGCGGAGCTTGCGGTAAACGCCTCCGCCTTCAAAATAGTGGTGTGGCCGCAGTCCGCAAAAAGCTCTGAAAAGCCGCGCATCGCCACCGAGCTTGCCTCCCTTTTGGAGGTGGACGAAGCAAACCTTCTTTCAAGGCTTGAGAGCACGCGCATCAACGAATACGTCGTCAAGCGCGCCGTGGATAAGCAGACCGCCGATTCCGTAACGGCGCTGCGCCTTGGAAACGGCGTGGGCGTGCTGCCCGATATAAAGCGCTACTACCCCTACGGCAGCCTGCTTTCGCAGACGCTCGGCTTTACCACCGTGGATAACGTGGGTCAGAGCGGGCTTGAGCTTGTGTTTGACAAATACCTCACCGGAAGGGACGGCAAGTATATCGCCGAAACCGACCGCGCGGGCGCGCTTTTGCCGAACAGCACCGTGGAATACGTCGAGCCCGAGGACGGCTGCAAGCTGCGCCTCACGGTGGACACCGATTTTCAGATCTTCCTTGAAAGCGCGCTTGAGGAGGCGGTGAAGGTAAACAGCGCTTCAAACGCGCAGGGGATCATACTTGACGTGAACACGGGCGCAATAAAGGCCATATCCACAAAGCCGGATTTCGATTTGAACGCGCCGCCGAGAAGCAGCCTTGAAACGCTTGCCGCGCTTTCCAAAAACCGCGTTGTTACCGACGCTTACGAGCCCGGCTCCACCTTCAAGATACTCACGCTTGCCGCCGCGCTCGATTCCGGCAGCGCCAACCTCTCCTCCGGCTTCTACTGCAACGGCGGCTACATCGTCGGCTCCGAGCGCATCAAGTGCTGGAGGCACGCAGGCCACGGCAGCCAGAATCTTACCGAGGCCACCGAAAACAGCTGCAACGTGTGCTTTATGCAGCTTGCGCTTTCCATGGGCGCGGAAAAGCTTTACGATTACCTCTATTCCTTCGGGCTTGGCCAAAGCACCGGCAGCGGGCTTCCCGGCGAGGGCGAGGGCATAGTTACAAACCAAAAATACGTTAAGGACAACGACCTTGCAAGGATAGGCTTCGGCCAAAGCATCGCGGTCACCCCCATCCAGCTTGCAGCCGCCGTTGCTGCGGCGGTGAACGGCGGGGAGCTGCTCACGCCCTATATAGTGGATCAGATAGTTTCGCACGACGGCAAGGTGGTTTACGAGATGGACACCACGCCCGTGCGCCGCGTGATAAGCGAGGAAACCTCCAAAACCGTGCGGCAGATACTTCAATCCGTTGTGGATAACGGCACGGGCCGAAACGCGAAGATCGAGGGCTACGCCGTTGGCGGAAAGACCGGCACGGCGCAGAAATACGATAAATACGGCAGGGTGTCGAGCGGCAGCTATATCTGCTCCTTCATAGGCTTCGCGCCGGCAGACGAGCCGCGCTATCTCTGCCTCATCCTTGTGGATGAGCCGCACGTCAGCTCCATCTTCGGCAGCACCGTGGCGGCGCCGTACGTGCGCAAGGTGCTCTCGGACGTGCTGAATCATGCGGGCGTACCCAAAACGGATATAAACACCACCACCGTTCAGCTTCCCTCCCTCAGCGGAATGAGCATGCAGGAGGCGGTGCAGACGCTTTCGGAGCTTGGGCTTTACGCGGTTTACGAATGCGACGCGCCGGTGACCGTGCAGGTGCCCGCCGCCGGGCAAAGCGTTCCCTACGGCTCGTCCGTGCTGCTTTACACCGGCATGGAGGGGCAGCAGCTTGAACCCGACGAGCCCTATATGGTGGAGGTGCCGAACCTTATCGGCATGACGCCCCTTCAGGCTTACGACGCGCTGAAGGCGGCCGGTCTCAAAATGCAGTCTGAGCCCTCCGATCCCTACGGCGAGGTGTACGCGCAGAGCGTTTACGCGCACCAGATGGCGGAATACGGCTCCACCGTTACGGTTTACTTCAGAGCCACCGCCCCCATCGTGACCGTTGCCCCCACCGCCGTTCCGACGGCTCAGCCGACGGAGCAGCCCTCCGATCAGCCGACCGGGCAGCCGACAGAGCAGCCGACGGAGCAGCCCTCCGATCAGGCCGGCGGCGGTTCGGAGCCTACGGCGAACCCATGACGCGGCAGCGCCGCAGAACACACAGAATCCGCTTCTTTGCGAAAGGAGAAAACCCATGCTTATCAGCGCTTTGACCGAAAACATAGATCACAGGCTCGTCGGAAGCGACGTGGATATTTCCGAAATAGCATACGATTCCCGAAAGGTGAAGCCCGGAGTGCTGTTTTGCTGCATAGTCGGCACCAATCTTGACGGACACAACTACGCCGAATCGGCGGTCAAGGCGGGCGCGGCGGCTCTGCTCGTTGAAAGGGAGCTTCCGCTTGACGTGCCGCAGATAATAGTTAAGAATTCGCGCACCGCAATGGCGGAGATAGCCGAAAATTTCTTCGATCATCCCCTCCGCGGCATACCCGTTATCGGCATCACCGGCACGAACGGCAAAACCACCACCACCTATATGATAAAGGCGATCTGCGAAAAGGCCGGCATGAAGGTGGGGCTCATAGGCACGATCTGCAACCTTATCGGCGACAGGGTTATAAACACAAGGCTCACAACGCCCGAAAGCGTTGAGCTGCAGCGGGTTTTCCGTCAGATGCGCGACGCCGGAGTGAATATCGTGGTCATGGAGGTAAGCTCCAGCGCTCTGGATCAGGACAGGGTGCACGGCATAGAGTTCGTTGTGGGCGGCTTCACCAATCTTACTCAGGACCACCTTGATTACCACAAGACCTTTGAAAACTATCTTGAGGCCAAAAAGAAAATGTTCCGGCGCAGCAAGTTCGCCGTTATGAACGCGGACGATATCCACAGCGATATGCTGCTTGACGGACTGAACCTGCCCGCGATGCGCTACGGCGTGCGCACCAACACCGCCGATATTCGCGCCGGCAATATAGACATCTGCGCCACGCACCTGGAATTCGATATGTGCTGCACCATGGGTATGCAGCATATAACCGTGCCGATGCCCGGCCTTTTCAACGTGTTCAACGCCATGCTCGCCGCAGGCGTATGTCTTAAGCTCGGCATATCGCTTGAGAACATAGCGGCGGGCCTTGCGAGCGTTGAGAGCGTTTCCGGCAGAATGGAAACGCTGCCCACCGAAGGCTTTGATTTTTCCGTGATACTTGATTTTGCGCACACTCCGGACGGGCTTGAGAACCTGCTCTCCTCCGTGCGCGATTTCGCAAAAGCGCGCATCATCACCGTGTTCGGCTGCGGAGGCGACAGGGACAACTCCAAGCGCCCCGTTATGGGCGAAACCGCCGCAAAGCATTCCGATATTTGCGTTGTTACCTCCGACAATCCGCGCACCGAGGATCCCATGCGCATCATAGACATGGTGCTTGAGGGCGTGAATCGGGTGAGCTGCGAGCATGTGGTCATAGAAAACAGGCGCGAGGCTATAAGATACGCGCTGAATGCCGCGAAAAAGGACGATATAGTTGTGCTTGCGGGCAAGGGTCACGAGCATTACCAGGAGATAAACGGCGTTAAATACCCCTTCGATGAAAAGGTCGTAGTGGCGGAGCTGCTTGAGGAGATGCGCGAGCAGCGCAGGTAAGCTCCCCCGCAGCACTGCCGCTGTTTCACTCACACCACGCCCCTGCTCCCCGATCGGGCGAAAAGGCCGATCCAATGAGCGCGGGCGATGAACAATACGCAGGAAAGGTTTTAGATTATGCAAAGGATGATCCTCGCTTTTTTGGAAGCAGCGGTAATAACGATGCTTATTTCCCCTCCGTTCATAAAGCTGCTGCACCGGCTTAAATACGGCCAGGTGGAGCGCGTTGAGGGGCCGCATGCCAACTCCGCCAAGGAAGGCACCCCCACCATGGGCGGCATAATGTTCATAATAGGCATTATCGCAGCGGTGCTTATCTCGAGCAAATACGATATTGCGCTTGAATATTCCATTCCGTCCATACTTATCATGGTCGCCTTCGGTCTGGTGGGCTTCCTTGACGATTTCATCAAGGTAAAGGCAAAGCATAATCAGGGCCTTAAGGCGTATCAAAAGATAATCGCCCAATTCCTGCTTTCGCTCGTGGTGGCGCTTTACGCCTACAAGAGCGAAAACATCGGTTCAAAGCTTTACGACCCCATCTTCGGTGAGATAGAGCTCGGCTGGTTCTATATTCCCTTCGTTATGTTCACCGTTATTGCAATAGTGAACAGCGCGAACCTTACGGACGGCCTTGACGGGCTGCTTTCCGGCACCACGCTCATCTATTCGCTTGCCATGGGCGCGCTTTTCCTCTTCTTTGCAAGGGCATTTTCGGTCGATTTCACCGGAAGGGAGCCGCTTTTCATAGCCAAGAGCGACGGCATGCTGAATATGGCCATCTTCGCCTTCGCGGTTGCGGGAGGCTGCCTGGGCTTTTTAAGGAAAAACAGCTACCCCGCAAAGGTTTTCATGGGCGACACCGGCTCAATGGCGCTTGGCGGCGCTATGTGCGCAATGGTTATTTACAGCCGCGCGCCCTTCCTTTTCCTGCTGATGGGCTGCTGCATCGTGGCCTCGGCGGTAAGCGACGTGCTTCAGGTCGGCTCCTTCAAGCTGCGCCACGGCAAGCGCGTATTCAAAATGGCTCCCCTGCACCATCACTTTGAAATGCTCGGCTATCCCGAAACAAAGATCGTGGCCGGCTATATGATAGTGACGGCGATATGCTGCCTGGCGGCGCTGGCGCTCTTCCTTTGATCGGAGGCGGCGGACGCGGCGGCAGTTCGTGATCCTCAGGCATATTTCCCCGTAAAAAGCCGATCGGGGGAAGGCGGGTCCACCGTGATTCTTGTTGGCGCTTGGCACGGTTGGCGCGCTTGGCAGCGCTAAGCTATTTGAGAGATAAGCAGCGGCACATCCCTCAAATATCTTGGAGCCCCGATCGGTTTTTATAGTTTATTAAGCACCGAACAAGCACCGCATAAAGCGATAAAAGCTCACAGAACACGAAAAATTATTCTCTTTGCGCTCGGAGCGCCTCATAGGGAGCGCATGCGCGAAGAATGAAAAGGAGGACACGAAATGGAGAGAGCCCCCAGGCAAAACGGAAAAACCGCCCTCATCGTGGGCATGGCGAAAAGCGGCATTGCTTCTGCGAAGCTGCTGTATAAAAAGGGCTATCGGATCATAATAAACGATCTTAAAAGCGAGATCCCCGGCGTTGAGGAAGCGCTTTCGGGCATTCGCTACACAAACCGTCTCGGCGTGGCGCCGGAGGCGCTGCTTGATGAAGCCGATCTTATGATCCTCTCCCCCGTTATCCCCATCTTCAAGCCCTTTGTGAAGAGCGCAATAAAGCTCGGCGTGGAGGTAATAGGCGAGATAGAGCTTGGCTACCGCTATTGCGATCGGAAAACGCGCTTTGTGTGCATCGGCGGCACGAACGGCAAAACCACCACCACCGCGCTCACGGGCAAAATTTTTGAGGAGCATCATAAAAAGGTCGGCGGCAGAAGCTTCACGCTTGGCAATATCGGCATTCCCATCACCGAGCACGCGCTTGAAACACGCGCGGGCGACACGGTTGTGGCGGAGACCGCGGCGCTTCAGCTTGAAAGCATAGTGGAGTTCCGCTGCAACGCGGCGGGCCTGCTGAATATCACGGAGGATCACCTCAACCGCTTCGGCAGCATGGAGGCGTATATAGCCGCCAAAATGCGTATGTTTGAAAATCAGACCGAGCAGGATTTCGCCGTGCTGAACGCGGACGATCCCATCGTTGCCGCCGCGGAAACAAAAGCAAAGAAGCTCTTTTTCTCCCTCCTGCACGAGGTTGAAAACGGCGCTTTCGTGCGCGATGGCATAATGGTTTTCCGCATGGACGGCGAGGAAACCGAGCTTATCCCCGCAAGCGAGCTTGGCATAATCGGCGCGCACAACCTTGAAAACGCGCTCTGCGCGGTGTGTCTCTCCCTTTCAATGGGAGTGGACGCGCAAACCGTATGCGACGTGCTGCGCTCCTTCAATGGCGTGGAGCACCGCATAGAGTACACAAGGGAGTTCAGGGGCGTTACCTTCTACAACGACTCCAAGGGCACCAACCCCGAATCCACCGTGAAGGCGGTGGAGGCGATGACCAAGCCCACCGTGCTTATACTGGGCGCGGGCAACTACGATAAAAACAGCGACTACCGCCCCGTTTTCCGCGCGTTCAACGGCAGGATAAAGGCGGTTGTGGTGAACGGCTCAAACACCGACGCCATCATGAAGGCGGCGGCGGACGAGGGCTATACGAATATCCACGCCTGCCCAGATGATTTCAGGGAGCTTATCTACTCCGCGTTTTCATACGCCGAGCCGGGCGACGCGGTGCTGCTCTCCCCCGCCTGCGCAAGCTGGGGCATGTTTGACAATTTCGAGCAGCGGGGCGATATATTCAAGCGGATCGTGAACGACATGAAGGAGGACTCGATCTACTGAGCCTTGATCCTTTTGGCTGCAAAAGCGCATTCCCCCTCATCATGCGGAGGGAATGCGCATATAATGCTAACCGACACGACCCAGATTTGAAAAGGGCAAAGAGCGAAATATGGAAAGCAACGTAACTCCCATCAAATTCAGAAACACGGCAAGCCGCCGCCGCGCGGCAGCATCCGGCGGAAAGCAGGGAATGGATTTTCTGCTTTTTTTCGCCGTTTGCGCCATTTCGCTTTTCGGCCTTGTGATGCTGTTTTCGGCAAGCTATTATAAATCGCTTTCCGAACAGGGCAACGTGCTTAGCATATTCGGCAACCAGGGCTATTACCTTGTTGCCGGAGTGTTGGCAATGTATCTGCTTTCCCTTTGGGACTACCACTTTTTTTCAAAAAAATGGGTGCTGCTCATTGGCTATTTCGGCACGGCTCTGCTGCTTTTGCTCACGCTCTTCTTCGGAAAAACGGTGCTTGGCGCAAGGCGCTGGCTTGAGATAACAAGCTCATTTCGGATGCAGCCCTCGGAGCTTGTGAAATTCGTGCTGGTGGTGTGCATGGCGAGCTATATGAGCAAATACCCCGACCGCATCGCCACTCCCAAGGGCTTTATCTACCTGCTTTCAATGGTGCTGCTGCCCGTGGCGCTGATCTATTTTCAGCCCAATATGTCCATGATAATCATAATCGTGGTGCTGAGCGGCACGATGCTGTTTTTGGGCGGAGCGCCGTGGAAATATCTTTTGACCGTTTTGGCGATAGGCGCGGCGGCCATTCTTGTGCTGGTTTTATTCGAGGGCTACCGCATGAAAAGGCTCTACGCCTGGCAGGATCCCTGGTCCGACCCCACGGGCAACGCCTATCAGGTGATACAGTCCATGTACGCCTTTGCAAACGGCGGCTTCACCGGTCAGGGCTTCAACAACAGCAGGCAGAAACTGCTTTTCCTGCCCGAGATGGAGAACGACTATATCCTTGCCATCATCGCCGAGGAGCTTGGCTTTGTGGGCGTTATCGCGCTGCTTGCCGCCTTTGCGTTCGTTATCTGGCGCGGCATCCGGATAGGCCTGAACGCGCGCGACCGCTTCGGCAGGCTTACCGCGCTCGGCATCACCCTCGCCCTCGCGTTTCAGGTGATGGTAAACGTTGGCGTTGTGACCAATTTTATCCCCTCCACGGGTCAGTCCCTCCCCTTCATCAGCTCCGGCGGCTCCTCCCTCGTTGTGTTTTTCGCGGCGATAGGCGTGCTGCTGAATATTTCAAGAAACACGAAGGTGCCGAAAAAGCCCGCCTTTAAGGACGATAATGCACCTGCCGCTACGTAAAGCGTTTTGATACGGAACGGAACCGCAAACGACAGCAAACGGAACGGAACCGCAAGCGACAGCAAACGGAACGGATACTGCAAACGACAGCAAACGGAACGGATACTGCAAACGACAGCAAACGGAATGGATAATGCAAACGACAGCAAAAAGAATAGGGAGCGCATAAAAAGCGGCATAAACACAAGGCGCGAGAAGGGCGAGCGCCCCCGAAGGCTGCACCAAAAGGGGGACGGCAGGGCCTCCTTCCCCGCCGTCGATCCCACCTTCGACATGGAGCCGGTTTCGCAGTTGGGCTCTGAGGACTCTCGGAGCTCCTCCGCCTCATACGCCTCCGCCGCCTCCGCAGCCTCCGCAGCCTCCGCAGCAGGCGCGGAAATGAAGGCGCCCCGTGAGAAGGGCGAAGCAGGGCAGGAACGCGGACGAGCCCGAACGGGCAAAAAACCGGCAGCCGGCAAGGAAAAGCCCGTGTCAGGCGAGCTGAAATTCGGCGAGATAAATTTCGATCGCAGCCAAACCGAAGCCCCCCATGAAGGCACGGCTGCCGCCTATGAAGGCGCCGCCCCAAGGGAGCGCAGAGCGGCGGGCGCAAGGAGCGAAGCGAACGCCCCGAATGCCAACGGCGCTAAAGCTGCCAAAAACAAAATGGGCGCAAGGAGCGCAAATCGCGGCGCGGACCACAGGCAGCGCAGACGCAAACAGCTCACGCGCGATCTTATAAAGGTGCTTTCGGTGGTGTGTGCGCTGCTGCTGATATTTGCGGCGTATTCGCTTTTCAAGCGCATAACCATTGTGAACAGCATCGCCTTCAAGGGCTCCAGCGTGTACAGCGGCGCGCAGCTTGCGAGCATCAGCGGGCTTGCCGCGGGCAAGAGCTTTTACAGCGAGGATTACAGCGATTCCGCCATCCGCAGGGCGGTGGGCGCGGTGCCGAACGTGCGCGTTTCCTCCGTTGCAAGGCGCTTTCCCCGCACGATAGAGATAGTTGTTGAGGATATAACGCCGTGCGCGGCGATACTCGGCTCAAACGGCAGATATTCCGTGATAAGCGCGGAAGGGTACGTTTTGAGCATTGCGGACGAAAAGCCCGACGGGCTGATAGAGATACTCGGCATGAGCGGCTACAGCTTCGCGCCGAACACCTATATAAATGAAACGAGCAGCAATATCCGCACCGTCGGCTGCATAAATATGCTCACCGCGCTTGAGGGCAGCGAGATAGCAAAAAGCGTGCTGCGCATCGATTTCTCCGGCGCGGCATACACCGCTCTTGATCTGGAGGGCGGCTTCCGCGTGGTGCTTGGTGCGATCACCACCGCCCATGAGTGCCTTGACACCGCCTACCTTGCCTATACGCGCTTTTCAAGCGTTTACCCCCGCGGCGGCACTATAAACGTTTTCCCCGGCTCAACCATTGCGGATTTCACTCCGAACAACGGCTGATCCGCTCCGTTTTATCGGCAAAATCTTTTGTTTTTCCCCCATCGGTATTGCGCCGATCGGAAAATCTATGGTATAATAAAACAGTCTATGTATCCGGCGCATGATCCGCCGCAGACCCGCGTGAAAAAGCCTTTATCCCTCACGCAGGCTTCGGAAGGGCGGCGCTTTGAATACAAGCCCCAACACGGAAAGTTTTCCTCATGAAACGCAGCTTAGTGATGGACGTCGGCTCAAGCAAGGTTTCCTTTCTGGACTCCTCCGCCTCCGCCGGCGCGCTGATAATAAACAGCTTCAGGACATGCCCCTATTCGGGATATTCCCTTGGAAGATCGCCCGACGCGCCATCGTTTTCCGATGCCGTTGACGAGCTGCTTTCGCAGGGCGTTTCCGCGTTCGATCTGCGCACGCACGGCATCACCGTGGGAGTTCCCGCCCCCTTTATCACCACGGCGGTCACCACCCGCTATGCGGACACGCCCTCCGGCAGGGTGCGCGATGCGGACCTTGAGCTTTTGCTCGATCGCGGCGAAAATATAGAGCCGCCCTCGGGCTTCGTGCTTATGCACACCACGCCCTTTGACTATGCGGTGAACGGCATTCCCTGCGGCGGCTCACCCGTTGGGCTCAAATCCAAAAGGCTGACCGCCAAATTCTGCCACGCCTTTGTAAGCGAACGCTTCCATGCGCTTGTGAGCGACGCGGTGGAATCCTGCGGCGCGCACGTCAGCAGCTTCATCTCCCTGCCGATGGCATGCGCCTCCTTCACCATCCCCTTCAACGCAAGGATGGGCGGCGCCGTGCTGGTGGACTGCGGCGGCACGCACTGCGATGTTTCCGCGATAAGGAGCAACGCCGTGCTTTCCACCGAATCCTTCGGTATAGGCGGCATACATTTTGCAAAGGATATTGCCTACGGCTTCGAGCTTCCGCTCGATACCGCCGAGGAGCTAAAGCGTGGATACCGCTTCGCGTCCGGCGGCGCAGGGCCCGATGAGCCCGTTCGCCCTGCCGGCGATCCAAGCCTTGTGTTTGATGCGGCCGAACTTGCGTTCATAGTCGAATCCCGCGCCGAGGAATTTGCGGACAGGCTCTCCGGCGCACTCACCTCTGTGGAGAAGCTGCTTCCCGCAGGCTCCCCCGTGTATCTCGTCGGCGGCGGGCTTTGCGGAATGCGCGGCTTGGCGGACTATCTATCCGAAAAAACCGGCAGAAGCATCATTATAAATGCTCCGAAGGCCGGCAAGCTGAACGGGCTCAGGCATATTCCCCCGCTCTCCATAGCTCATTTCATGCTGTACGACGGCGGAATGCCGCTTGAAGCATCCTCCGGCCTTGATTCCGCCGCAGGAAGGCTTTTAGGCAGTGTGAAGGGGCTTTTCACCCCGGGCCTGTTTGCCCGCAGGAATAAAAGCTAAATAATCAAAATTTTTATACTCAAAGGAGGTATTTTACCTATGGCATTTGAAATCGAACTTGACAACGACCGCGGCAACGTAGCGCAGCTCAAGGTCGTCGGCGTCGGCGGCGCGGGCGGCAACGCGGTCAACCGCATGGTTGACTTCGGCGTTCGCGGAGTTGAATTTATCGCGGTGAACACCGACAAGCAGGCGCTCAATACCTCCAACGCCGATGTGCGCATCCAGATCGGTGAAAAGGTCACCAAGGGTCTCGGCGCGGGAAGCAAGCCCGAGGTCGGCAAGGCGGCCGCCGAGGAAAGCATCAAGGATATCGAGGAATCGCTGCGCGGCGCGGATCTGGTGTTCGTTACCGCGGGCATGGGCGGCGGCACCGGCACCGGCGCGGCTCCCATAGTTGCGAAAAAAGCAAAGGATCTCGGCATTCTCACCGTTGGCGTTGTAACCAAGCCCTTCAATTTCGAGGGCCGCCCCCGCATGAAGAACGCCATCGACGGTATCCGCGAGCTTCGTGACGTTGTGGACACGCTCATAGTTATCCCAAATCAGAGGCTGCTTGCAATAGTCGGCAAGGCGCCCGTTGAGGAGGCGCTGCGCACTGCGGACGACGTGCTTCGTCAGGGCGTTCAGGGCATAAGCGACATCATCACGAACCCCACCATGATAAACAGCGACTTTGCGGACGTGCGCACCATCCTTGCCGAAAAGGGCATGGCGCACATGGGCATAGGCACCGCTCAGGGCGACGACCGCTGCGCCGAGGCTGCGCGTCAGGCCGTTGCAAGCCCGCTGCTTGAAACCACCATCGACGGCGCGAAGGGCGTGCTTATCAATATAGTCGGCGACAGCTCCCTCAGCATGCTCGAGATCGACGAGGCGGTTTCCCTCGTTCAGGACGCCGCCGATCCCGACGCAAGCATCATCTTCTCCATGGGTACGGACGACAGCCTTGCGGACACCGTTCGCGTTACGGTCATCGCCACCGGCTTTGAGTGGCCGGACGAGTTCAACGAGGTGGGTCACCACGTGAACAACCGCGTTTCCGGCATGATCCGCGGCGGCGACAATCGCCGTGACATCCGCGATGAGCGCCCCGGCCTTGGCGGACTTCGCTCCGAGAACCCCGCGCATTCCAGGGGCATTCGCGGCGGTGAATACGGCGAGAGCGCCCGCTCCGAGCGCATCGAGAGGCCCGACAGGTTCGACAGCAGGTTTGACAGGCCCGAAAGAACCGAGAGGCCCGAAAGATACGACCGCCCCGAGAGGGACGAGCGCGTTGAGAGCGACCGCAGATACTCCTCCCCGCTCGGCTCAAGGCGCGATGAAAACGAGAGCGCGCCCGCTCAGCGGCGCACCATCGGCGAGGACAGGCGCAATCCTTCGGACGATCGGCGCGATCAGAACGACCGCGGCGGCCTTGAGATACCCGCCTTCCTTCGCAGGAATAAGAACAACAAAAACTGAGCAATTATGCTTCTGCGGAGCGGCGCTGCCGCTCCGTTTTGTTTGACCGGAGCAGGCGCTCCGAAAAACGAAAAAAGTAACCGATATGCCCGAATTCATTCATGAAAACCAATCCATATTCTATGAGCTTGTGAACCCAGGCAGATTTGACTCCCGCACGCCCATACTCATGCTTCACGGCAACGGTGAGGACATGGAGATTTTTGAAAACGTGCTGCTCCCCCTTATCGGCATGAAAAGCTTCGTGCTTATGGACTCAAGGCTCCAGGGCAGGTCGCGCCCGCTCGAGGGCGGCAGCCTCAGCTTGAGCTACGAGGCGATCGCTTCCGACGCTTTGGCGCTGATGGAGCACCTCGGCATTCCCGAATATGACGTTGTTGGCTATTCGGACGGCGGGATCGCGGCGCTTATGATGGCGATGCGCTCGATGAGGATCCGCAAGGTGATGACGATAGGCGCGAATACCGATCCTATCGGGCTCACGCCCAAGGCAAGGCGCATTATGACGGCGGCGCTTAAATCGGCGCTCGCGGAGGGCGACGGGCTTGCGGCGGAGCTCAACCGCCTTATGCTTGAGGAGCCGCATATCACCGACTCTCAGCTTGCCTCGATAATCTGCGAGGTCACGGTGGTTATCGGCAGCCGCGACAGCTTCATTTCAAGGCATCATTCCGAGCATATCGCAAATATCATCCCCCGCGCTTCGCATATCGTTATGGACGGAGCGGGGCACGGCATACCCGAGACCCATGCCGCCGAGCTTGCGGAGCTGATACGGAATATTCTGTAACACACGCTCCCCCGCTCTCAATGTTTTAGATGTACGATAGTATAAGGATGGTATAACAAACGAACGGCAAAGCAAGCGGCGCGCCTTTTGGAGGTGCGCCGCTTTGGTTCCTTCCCTGATTCAGCTTTGCCCTGCTTGATTTCGTAAATTCAGCGTTATTTTTGTATTACTCTTTGCTTCTTTTAGGGTGTGTTCACAGCCTGTTTTCCATCACCCTGTACCCCGTTTGCGCGTCCACAAGGTTGCCTATTTCCCCGCCGCTCACATAGGCGTGCAGGTTTCTTGCGGCTATGGAGATGATGCGGTCATGCGTGTGCCTCAGGTGATAGAAGCCGGAAATATGGGGCGTAACGAGGCAGTTTTCGCATTTCCAGAGCGGATGTTCGGCGGGAAGCGGCTCCGGATCGGTCACGTCCACGCCCGCCATGATATGCCCCTCGTTCAGCACCCTCACAAGCGCGTCCGTATCTATGGCGCTGCCCCTGCCCACGTTCAGCAGGATCGCGCCCCGCTTCATTTCGCGCAGACGGCTTTCGTTCATAAGCCCCGCGCTCTGTGCGGATTGCGGCAGCGCAAGCGCCACCACGTCCGCCGTGCCGAGCAGCGCATCCAGCATATCGAGCGTATGCAGCTCGTCTATATAATCCGGCTTATCATGGATGCTGCGGCGTATGCCGATGCAGTACGCGCCAAGCGCCTTGCACTTTTTGGCAAACTCGCCGCCGATGTCGCCAAGGCCGACCACCAGCACGCGCGCGCCCTCCACGCTTGTGACCTTGCCCTCATCGCGCCAGAGCGAGGCGGCCTGATTATCCCTGTAAAGATGGAGCTTTTTCATCAGCATCAGCATATTGCCGAGCATGTGCTCGCTTATCGCAAGCCCGTAGGCGCCGCTGGCGTTTGCAAGCAGCACCCCCTCCGGCACCCTGCCGCGATAGTTGTCCGAGCCTGCCATGCCGAGCTGCACAAAGCGCAGCTTTTCGCACTCCGCGAACCTGTTCACCGGAAGATTGCCGATTATCACCTCGGCATCCCGAATGCGTTCGGTTGAATAATCCCCCTCCGCAAAATAGAATTCCCCATCTGGGCAGGCGGCGGTCAGCAGCTCCCTGTGCTTTCTGTCGGTCGGCAGCGCCACAAGTATTTTCATAAAACCTTTCGCTCCTTTCACAGCGCTTAACGATGATTGTATCGGTAATATTTTACCGCAAATCATTGGATTGTCAACTATTGATGTGCCTATAAAAGCTTGAATATTTCGGTAGTATGTATGGCACATCAACAGTTCAGATTTTATGCCATTTCGCTCGCAGCCAAGGCGGCAGCCGCGAAATATGGCTGATATTGCTCCAAAAACCGCGCGCTTTTTCATTCGCTTTGGATATATTTCATCGTGGGGGTTGAAAAATGCCGAAAATAGTGATAAAATTGCCGCCGTAGCCGCGTGGAACGCCCAAAAAGCCTGTATGCTGTCGGGCTTTTTTCTTTGCTTTTCGGCGTTGGATACGGCAAAAGGTTCGCGCGGAAAGAATCAAGAGATAAGGAGTAAAACAAAATGTCCAACAAACCCAAAAAGAGCGTCATTCCCGATATCAAGCAGCTTATCGGCAAATTCAACCGCAAGGCCTTTGCGATCGACGTGCTGTACGACATCGTCGGCTGCTTTCTGTACGGGCTTGGCATTATTAACTTTGCTCAGGCCTCCAATTTCGCGCCGGGCGGCGTTTCGGGTCTTGCGCTTATCATAAACCATCTCACCGGCTTCCCCGTCGGCGTGGCAACGGTTATCATAAATGTGCCCATCATACTGATCTGCTACAAATTCCTGGGGCTTGAATTCTTCCTGCGCTCGGTGAAAACCATACTCTTTTCCGCATTGATAGTGGATACCCTCATGCCGCTGCTGCCGCTCTATCAGGGCAACCCCATGCTTGCGGCCATCTTCGGCGGCATCCTTGCCGGCGCGGGCCTTGCCTGCATCTATATGCGCGATTCCTCCACGGGCGGCTCGGATTTCGTGATCCTCGCCGTGCGCAAAAAGAATCCGCAGCTTTCCATAGGCGTTATCTCCCTTGCGGTGGACGGCATAATCATCCTCGTTGGCGCTTTCGTTTACAATTCCTTCGACGCGGCGCTCTACGGCCTTATTATGACCATCACGTACAGCCTTATCATCGATAAGATAATGTACGGCAATGACTCCAGAAAGCTGCTCACCATCATCACCACGAATGGCCAGGGCATAAGCGACCGCATCCTGCAGGATATCGACCGCGGCGTGACCATGATCAACGGCAGGGGCGCGTATACCGGCGCGGAAAAGAACGTGCTGCTCTGCGCCTGCAACAAAACCGAGGTTTTCAAAATAAAGCGCATTGCGCACGATGTGGACGATAAATCCTTCGTTATGGTAAGCTCCATCGACGCCGCCTACGGCCTCGGTTTCAAAAGCCCGACTTCGGATGATTGATCCGGCAGTGCTGCAATAGCGCGAAGTAATTAAGCATATTTGAGCATAATTTAAGCCTTGTGCCGGCGGAATGTCGGTACAAGGATTTTTCAAACCCTTTGCGGTGTTGTCGTATGAATAAAAAGGCTTTGCAGATAACCAGGTGAATAAGCCGGCCTCTGCTCGTTGAGAAGGCTGACGTAATCGTCGGTCTCCCAATCACGCCCCTTTCTCCTGCTCGGCTCTCGACCCTGCAAAATGCCGCAGAACTCGGTGCATCACTTAGCCGCGATCTGTGCCTTAAGTGCTTCCTGAAGCACCTGAGAGAAGTTGATCCCGCGCTCCAGGGCGGCGGCATTGAGCCACGCAGGGAGAGTCACGGTGCGGTTGACGGACTTGTTTATCGCGGTGCTTGTGATGCTGCTTGCGCAGGTATTCACGGGCGGCTTCACGCTCTATATAAGCCGCCTTGAGCTTGCACTTGTGGCAGCTTTGCCGTTATCTTTTCGGCAAATAGTCTACACAACACTCTGCACAGAATAGCTTTTTTAAGCACTTTTCAGAATTGTGCTGAAAATCTGGGGAGCGGCACGAGCATGAAACAAGCTTAAAAAAGGCGAAAAAGAGTACAAAAAAGCCCGAAAAACATTAAGTTTTCGGGCTTTTTGGCGGAGAAGGAGGGATTTGAACCCTCGCGCCCCTTCGCAGAGCCTACTCCCTTAGCAGGGGAGCCCCTTACAGCCACTTGGGTACTTCTCCATATTATGGCGGAGAGAGAGGGATTCGAACCCCCGGTGCCTTGCGGCATCACCGGTTTTCAAGACCGGCTCCTTAAACCACTCGGACATCTCTCCCTATGTAGTGCAACAGTGCCATTATAGCAGGCGGAAGCGGCGTTGTCAAGCCGAAAAAACGAAAAAATGATATACAATGCGTTCCCATCCCCTGCAACCGTTCGCTTCACGTCTTTTTTAAGCCCAAAAGCCCGTTCGACTGCCGCGCCGCGCTCCGTTCAGCCCATGCGCCCGCGCCAAACCGCTCCCGCTTCGTTTACCCCTCGCCCGCGCACTGCTTTTTGCCAGCGCTGTATCGCGCCGCGCTCCTTTCGCCTTGCTGCTGCGTTTCACCCCGATCCCCCCGCAAAATCCTTTGCGTAAATATATTTATTCTTGCTGTTGACAATTTACGAAACTTGCAGTATTATAGCATTGGTTAGCAAGCACTAACTTGGTTTGCCATGGGCAATCGGTTTTGCTCTCTTCAGAACTGCTGAAAGGAAGTGTTTTTTTGATGCCCCTTACTCTTGCGCCGGTTGGCGAAGCAAGTATCATAAAGCGTATCGGCGGTAGCGCCGAGGTCAAAAAGCATCTCAGCGATCTGGGCTTCGTGCCCGGCGGTGAGGTGAAAGTTATTTCCACGCTTGGCGGAAACGTTATCGTCAGCGTTAAGGAATCCAGAATAGCCATCAGCCGCGAGATGGCGCTCAAGATAATGGTTTGAGCGATTTGATGGCTGCGGCTTTCGTTTAAACCTTTAGGCTTTGTTTATTTTTCCACCATAGGAGGTGTTTTAATGAAAACTCTGAAGCAGACCCCCATAGGTCAGACCGTTCGCGTTGTGAAGCTTCACGGCGAGGGTGCTGTTAAGCGCAGGATCATGGATATGGGCATCACAAAGGGCGTTGAGGTGTACGTTCGCAAGGTTGCACCGCTTGGCGATCCTATCGAGGTAAACGTTCGCGGCTACGAGCTGTCCATCCGCAAGGCGGACGCGGACATGGTCGAGGTCGAATAAGCTATTTTCGCTTTCGTTATCATTCGGCGCGGTTGATCCGCTTTTTTTACGAAAAGTGCGTTAGTCTACGCTAACCGATTTACCGCCGATCCAGCGTATACATCAACAGGAGAAAACTATGAACGGAACAACAAGAATTGCCCTTGCGGGCAACCCGAACAGCGGTAAAACCACGCTGTTCAACGCGCTTACCGGCTCCAATCAGTTCGTTGGCAACTGGCCAGGCGTTACGGTTGAAAAAAAGGAAGGCAAGCTGAAGAAGCACGACGACGTTATCATCACGGACCTTCCCGGCATCTACTCCCTCTCGCCGTACACGCTTGAGGAGGTCGTTGCGCGAAACTACCTTATCGGCGAAAGGCCGGACGCGATACTGAACATCGTGGACGGCACGAACCTTGAAAGAAACCTGTATCTCACCACGCAGCTTCTTGAGCTCGGCATCCCCGTGGTTATAGCCGTCAACATGATCGACCTTGTGAAAAAGAACGGCGACAAGCTGAACACGCAGGAGCTTGCAAGAAGCCTCGGCTGCCCGATAGTGGAGATCTCCGCGCTGAAGGGCACGGGCGTTATGGAGGCTGCGGAGGCCGCCATCAGCGCGGCGCACGGCGGCAAGAAGCCCCCCGTGAGCACTTTTTCCGGCACGGTGGAGCACGCGCTTGCGCATATCGAGGAGGCCACGGTTCACGGACTTCCCGAGGAGAAGCAGCGCTGGTACGCGGTCAAGCTCTTTGAGCGCGACGAAAAGGTGCTGGAGGAGCTGAAGCTTTCCCCCGAAACCAGAGCGCATATCGAAAAGGACATAAAGGCGGTTGAAGCCGAGCTGGACGACGATGCGGAAAGCATCATCACCAACGAGCGCTACGTTTACATCGCCTCCATCATCAAGGGCGCATACAAGAAAAAGAGCGCGGGCAGCCTCACCGTTTCCGATAAGATAGATAAGATCGTGACCAACCGCTTTCTTGCGCTGCCGATCTTCGCCCTCATTATGTTCCTTGTGTACTTCATCTCCGTTTCCACCGTCGGCGGCTGGCTGACGGACTGGACGAACGACGGTCTGTTTGGCGACGGTTTCCATCTTTTAGGCATAGGCGAGAAGGAGTATGGGGACAGGATGGACGAATACGCCGAGCAGCATATCTTCACTCCGGATATTGAATCCACCGTGCAGGAGGCCGAGAAGGCCGGCGTTGTGGGCGCGGACGAGGTGCTTGAGGCTATAAAGGAAAAGGACTTCGGCGCGTTCGAGGAAGCGCTCGGCACCTATGGCGACGCGCTCGACGAAGCGGACCACGGAATAACCGAAACGGTTGAGGAAAGGCTTGAGGAGGCCCCCGCGCCCGAGGAATTCGGCGTTTGGGTGCCCGGCATTCCGGTGCTTGCGGAGCGTCTGCTTGAAAAGCTGAACACTCCCGAGTGGCTGAACAGCCTTATTATCGACGGCATCATCGGCGGCGTTGGCGCCGTGCTCGGCTTCGTGCCCCAGATGCTGCTCATCTTCCTGTTCCTTGCCTTCCTTGAAAGCTGCGGCTATATGGCGCGTATCGCTTTCGTTATGGACCGTATATTCAGAAGGTTCGGCCTTTCCGGCAAATCCTTCATACCTATGCTCATCGGCACCGGCTGCGGCGTTCCCGGCGTTATGGCCTCGCGCACCATCGAAAATGAGCGCGACCGCCGCATGACCATCATGACCACCACCTTCATCCCCTGCGGCGCAAAGATCCCGATCATCGCGCTTATCGCAAGCGCGCTGTTCAACAGGGCGTGGTGGGTCGCTCCCAGCGCGTACTTCATCGGCGTTGCGGCAATAGTTATCTCCGGCATCATCCTTAAAAAGACGAAGATGTTCGCAGGCGACCCCGCTCCCTTCGTGATGGAGCTTCCCGCGTACCATTGGCCCACCCTTTCAAACGTGCTTCGCAGCATGTGGGAGCGCGGCTGGTCCTTCATCAAGAAGGCGGGCACCATCATACTGCTCTCCTCCATCATCATCTGGGCGGGCTCCCGCTTCGGCTGGGTGGACGGCAAATTCATGTTTGACGTTGAAATGGAGCTTGAAGCGAGCATCCTCGGCAGGATCGGCAACGCCATCAAGTGGATCTTCGCGCCCCTCGGCTTCGGCAGCGGCAGCGAAGGCGCAAAGGCGACCATCGCCACCATCATGGGTCTTGTGGCGAAGGAGGAGGTCGTCGGCGTGTTCGGCGTGCTGGACTTCGGCGGCCTGACCAAGCTTGCGGGCTACTGCTTCCTTATCTTCAACCTGCTCTGCGCGCCCTGCTTTGCGGCTATCGGCGCCATCCGCAGGGAGATGAACTCCGCGAAGTGGACCTGGTTCGCAATCGCCTATCAGTGCGTGTTCGCATACGTTATCGCGCTTATCGTGTATCAGATCGGAATGCTCTTTGGCGGCAGCCCGAACGTTATCTGGCTCATCATCGCGCTTGCGCTCCTTGCCGGCATCTGCTACATGCTGTTTAAGCCCTACAAGGAATCCACCAGGCTTGAGATGAAGCTCAAGAAATAAGCGTCAAACCGTGCGAAAGCATACAGTATAAACGTAAACGCAAAAGCATCCGGCAGGAAAAACCTTCTGCCGGATGCGGACATATTCAAAAAGGGAAGTGATATTATGTTTGAGTGGATAGGCAAAAACCTCGGCACGATAGTCGTGCTTGCGCTTATTGCGGCGGGCGTTGTGTCCATCATCATCAGCATGATAAAAAATAGGCGCAGCGGAAAGGGCGGCTCCTGCGGCTGCGGCTGCTCAAGCTGCGCCATGAGCGAAAGCTGCCGCGGCCACGGTGCAGGCAGCGGCGGCGCAAGACAGTGAGCGCATAAGGCGGCGCTTAGCGTTCGCTTTTCACCCGATACTATTCTCTCTACAGCAAAGCGGCGGAAGGGTCATACACGATCCCTCCGCCGCTTTGTTATACTATCCTACATCTAAAGCATTGAGAGCGGGCGAGCAGGTTTTTCGTCGTATCAATGAGAAGAATCTTGATTGACTCTGAGCGTCAATCAAGATTTGACGAAGCAGATACGGCGGAAAAGATGCCGTCCGAATCAAGGGTTTAGGTGCAGGATAGTATTAATGCACATTATCCATGCCGAAAGCCGCTTGCTCTCAATACTCAAAGAAGCCCCTGCCGGTTTTCCTTCCGAGCCTGCCGGCGCGCACCATCTTGCGCAGCAGCGTGCTTGCGCGGTACTTGCCGTCGTGCGTTTCGGCGTAAAGCGTGTCCATGATGGCAAGGCAAACGTCCAGCCCCACCAGATCGCCCAGCGCGAGCGGGCCCATGGGGTGATTTGCGCCAAGCTTCATGGCGCTGTCGATATCCTCCGCAGAGGCAACGCCCTGCTGCACGAGGTCTATGGCTTCGTTTATCATGGGGATGAGGATCCTGTTCACCACGAAGCCGGGCGCCTCCGCAACCTCCACCGGCTCCTTGCCTATTTCAAGCGAAAGCGCTTTGATTTTATCGAAGGTTTCCTGAGAGGTGTTCATCCCGCGGATTATCTCCACAAGCTTCATCACCGTGGCTGGGTTGAAGAAGTGCATTCCGATGAACCTGTCCGCCCTGGCGGTGGCGGAGGCGATCTCGGTGATGGAGATGGAGCTGGTGTTCGTGGCGAAAACGGTGCTTTCGGGGCAGATCTCGTCCAGCTTTTTGAACAGTTCGCGCTTTATCTGCACGCTTTCGATTATGGCCTCAAGCACAAGCTCCGCCTCCGCCGCCTTGCTCTGATCGGTGGTGAAGGTGATGGAGGCAATGAGCCTGTCCGCCGCCTCGCGCTCCAGCTTGCCGCGCTCCACGCGCTTATCAAGCGCCTTTATCATTCTTTGGCGCGATCTTTCAAGGATCTCGTCGCTTATGTCGTTTACGGTAACCTTCATTCCGGCGGCCGCGAAAACCTGCGCTATGTCAAGCCCCATGGTGCCCGCGCCGATAACAAAAATATTGTTCATGCCTTTTCCTTTCTGAATTAAATAAATTTCCTTGTGTTGCTTCGCCCTGCGGCGCACGGGATCATTTTCCCTTGAACTCCTCCTTGGGAGTTTTATTCACAAAGCTTGTCATCGCCATGCGCTGATCGCAGCTCTCGAAGCAGTCGCCGAAAAGCCTTGCCTCGTTTTCCAGATCCTCCTCCAGCAGGCGCATATACTTGAAGCGCATCGCCTTTTTGGAATTGCGAACCGCTATCGGCGCGTTTGCGGCTATTTCCTTGGCAAGCCCCATCGCCTCGTCCATAAGGCTTTCGGGCGGCACAACGCGGCTCACAAGCCCTATGCGCAGTGCCTCGTTTGCATCTATCACCCTGCCGGTGAGAATAAGCTCCATAGCCCTTGCGCGGTCTATGGTGCGCATAAGCCTCTGCGTGCCGCCAAAGCCGGGAGTGATGCCAAGCCCCACCTCGGGCTGGCCGAATTTTGCCTTTTCACTTGCTATGCGGATATCCGCGCAGAGCGCAAGCTCGCAGCCGCCGCCGAGCGCAAAGCCGTTTACCGCGGCGATGATGGGTATCTCCAGGTTTTCAAGCGCACAGAAGGCGCGATTGCCGTTTCGGGCAAAATCCACCGCCTGCTCGTGTGAAAGGTCCTTCATTTCGGAAATATCCGCGCCGGCCACGAACGCCTTTCCCGCTCCGGTCACGATGAGGCAGCGCAGGCTTTCATCCCCCGCTATTTCAACCGCCTTTTCGTTCAGCTCGTTCAGCATTTCGGAATTGATGGCGTTCAGCGCATGCGGGCGGTCGATGGTTAAAATGCCGATATAGCCCTGCTTTTCAAAATTTATCACGGTGCTCCTCCTTGATTCTCGTTTTTGCTTTATGCTCGGCGCAGCGCGATCGCGCGATCACGCGCCGATAATATACACCATTATTATACAGCTTTTCCTCCGATAATTGAAATATATTTTATCGCATTCGGCGCACTGCGGTATACCTTTGGGAATTTCCGCGCTTTGCTGTTGCCCAACGGCCGCAAATCTGCTATAATGCTTTAGCAAAAGGCGCGAAGGCGCAAAAAGGAGAGGTATTATGCACTATACTTACAGAACGAGCGGAGTTTGCTCAAGCGAGATCAATTTCGACATTGAGGACGGCAAGCTGCACAATATCGCCTTTACCGGCGGCTGCAACGGCAATCTTAAATCCATAGCCAGCCTGCTTGAAGGGGCGGATGCCGAGCTTGCAGTTGAAAGGCTTTCGGGGATCGAGTGCGGCTTCAAGAGCACGAGCTGCGGCGATCAGCTTGCAAGGGCTGTTAAAAAGGCGCTTGAGAGCTGAAGCCCCCCATTGAGATGGTTATAACGAGCACAAAAAATGAAACCGTTCGGCTGCTGCGCTCGCTGAAGGAGCGCCGGAGCCGCCGCGAAACCGGGCTGCACCTTATAGAGGGCGAGCGGCTTGTGTTTGACGCGCTTGAGTCCGGCGTTCTGCCGGAAGCAATCCTTGCGGAAAGCGGCGCGGAGAGCATAGAGAGGCGGCTTGGCGAAATGGGGCTTTCGTTTATAAGCGTTTCAGAGGCGGTGCTTGAGGCCGTTTCGGACACGAAAACGCCGCAGGGCATCTGCGCCGCGGTTAAAACGCCGCTCACCGCTCCCCCGCCCCGCTACCCCGAAAACGCGCTGATTGCGGCGCTGGACCGCCTTCAGGATCCCGGCAACCTCGGCACCATACTGCGCTCGGCGGATGCGATGGGGGCAGGTGCGGTTATCCTTGGCGAGGGCTGCACCGATCCCTTCTCCCCCAAGGCGCTGCGATCGGCCATGGGCAGCACCTATCATATACCCGTGTACGAGGGCGAGCTTAAAACGGAGCTTTTGCGGCTGAAATCTGCGGGCTATGCGCTTATCTGCGGCCACCTTGAGGGAAGCGAGGAGCTTCCCCCGATAGAGGGCGGCTGCGTGCTTGTGATCGGAAACGAGGGCAGCGGCGTTTCGGATGAGATTGCCGCGCTCTGCACGCTTTTCCGCCTGAAGATGCGCGGCAGGGCCGAGAGCCTGAACGCGGCTGCGGCGGCGTCCATTTTGATGTATGAGCTTTCAAAGCTTGTGTACGGGAGCTGAAAACCCGAAAACCCCGCCGGAAGTGATCTGAACCCCAAAAGTTAGACAAAAGAATTAAATCAGGCAGCATCGAGGG
>CAMVMM010000008.1 GCA_947168565.1 uncultured Clostridia bacterium
GCCCTCGATGCTGCCTGATTTAATTCTTTTGTCTAACTTTTGGGGTTCAGATCATATGCCGGGGGATCATTATTTTTGGTGGGGCTTAGTGCAACAGCCCCGTCTTGTTTTTTGGTGGGGCTTAGTGCAACAGCCCCATCTGGTGCGGGTCACGATAACGGATTATCCAAGCGGAGCACAAATATCCTTGCAACTACTAAGAAAACACAACACCTAAAATCGGCACAAGCCGAGAAACGGAGGAACCATTATGGACAAGACAACCGAAAGCTTTACCATCACCTACACCGAGAAGGACGGACTTCTCTATCCCGACCTTGAGCTGCCGGAGCAACCGTGTGAGGCCATCGGCTGCTTCGGGCGTATGCGCAGGCGCTACCTCAAGGAGCATCGCAAAGCGTACTATTCGCTTCTTTGCATGAAGCTTGAACTGAACGATCATCTGCGCGAGATCAACAGGCAAGTAATTGAGCAAATCGAGCTTATCACCGATCAGCTTGCCAAAGCCGAAGGCGTTACCGAACAGCTCAAAGCCCGCGATCAGCTCGGCTGGGTGCAGGCTATGAACTCTTGCAGGACAAGAGCGGAGGAACAAGTTGTTCGAGAGACAGTTCTCACGTAAGCACAAAATAAGTAAGCATCAAGAGCATCGGAACGAATCGCCGATGCTCTTTCCGTATATGCAATACATGCAGAGCTGATTGTTAAACTTAAATCATCGCTTAAGATTTTTAGTTTTATCCTACTCTCTGATTTTCTTCTGCATAGCCTCGATTTCCTCCTCACAGGATTTGATCTTTTCTAAATATTCACTTTTGCTATTCTTGAGCAGCTTTGCTAACTCTTCTTTGCGAAGCAAGTCTCTTTGATATTTGTTCTCGGCTTCAACGGCATAATCGCCCATCTTTTTTATCAGGTTTATTACTCTGCGCGCGTTTCCGGATGCCGAGTGTCCGACTTCAAGCCGGTATTTTACGCCAAGCCGTTCAACTGATATACGAGGCTTTTTTTCATCCTGCATATCGGGCATATTGACGATAAAGTCAAGCAGCTCCAACGGCATTTCAGGAGCATAAAACTCTGCATATCGAATCCAAGCCTCATTGAGCGCAAGCTTGTTCAATGCTTCCTTAAACTGATCCTCGCTTAGCGACGCAGAATATTCAGCATTCATTGCGGCAGCCTGTTTTTTATGCAGCACTTCAGGCAAGCGTTTTTCAAGTTCGGCAAGTTCATCGGTTTTCATACGTATTTCCGCAAGATTTTGGCTATGCAGTATTCTAATGTTTTTCAATTCGTTCTCCTTCTCGGCGAGCGCTTTCATCATCGGATCCGATAAGGCAAGCGCCTTGACCTCAGCATATGTCAGCACATTGTCCTCAAGATCGCTTGCGGATCGCTGGTATGAACTCCCGCTCAGGAATTGAGAAATGAATCTTTGTTTCCGTTCAAGCAGCTGCCATGAATACGCGTCAAAGCTGCCCTCCGCAATATATCGAAAGATGAATACTCGTTCGTTTTCATTGCCGCGCCGCAGTATTCTGCCTTCTCGCTGCACCATATCAGCAGGTCTCCAGGGAACATCGATATGGTGAATAGCCTTGAGCTTGGTTTGAACATTAGCTCCGATCCCCAATTTGAATGTCGATCCTATGATAAATCGCACATCACCTTTATTGAATCTTGCAAATAACTCAAGCTTGCGCATTTCGGTTCCGTAACTGTGGATGAATGCTATCTCCTGCGGTTTAACTCCACATATGCAGAGCCCTTCTTTAAGCTCTTTATAAACGCTGAACGCATCTCCGCCCTTTGGCGTGGAGTAATCACAGAAAATCAATTGTGTGCTCGACGGAAATTCATTATAAATTTCGACTGCAGTTTCGATGCAGCGACAGATTTTTGAATTCACGCCTCCGGGCTGAGCGCGCGCCACAAGCCTGAGATCAAGCGCGGCTTTTCTGCCATCCGTACTTACCTTAAGCATATTGTCCTTACCGGGATGAACATTCTTTGAGCGTATCCTCTCCGTGCGTTCGACAAGTTCCGTCATATAATCCGAGAGTTCGCGGTAAGGTTTGATGGATATATCACGGTATCCGTCAAGCTTTGGTATATTTTCAGCATCATCCATTGCATGAAAAACGGCGATTTGCGAAAACATTTTCGAAAGCTCCGCAAGATTGAAGAACCTTGAAAACCTACTAACCATACGATATTTGTTCGCTGTAACATCTATCTCGAAAACCTGTTCCGGCTCTGCGAATGTTTTTGCCCAATTATCAAAGAAATCAAGGTTGCTCTTCATCAACTCGTTATGCTGAAGATACACTTGAAGCGTATAAACATCCGAAATGGAGTTGCAAAGCGGTGTTCCGGTCGCAAGCACAACGCCTCGCCCCTTCGACTGAACGCAGCGTATCTTATGGAGCATATCCAAGCATTTCCTTGAGCCTTTAGTGTTGATCCCGTTAAGGTTTTTCATGCGGGTGCGTATCGGTAAGTTCTTATAATTATGCGCCTCATCAAGAAACAGCCCTGTTATATCAAGCTCTTCAAAAGTTAAACCGTTCAGAGCGGGTTCCCCTATACCTGCAATAAACTCATACGTTTCTTTTTTAATTCTGTCCTTTTCTTTTTTCAACAGGTTTGATATTTCACATATGCGCGAAGAATTCTTGATCTGCTGTATTGCTCCGTCTATGCGAGAGATCCGCGTTTCAAGATTACTCATTATTTCATTAGCGGACAGCGGTATCTGTTCAAAACAACTGTATGCGATTATGATACCGTCATAATCTCCGTCACGCATCTGATGCAACACTTTTTGCCTCAACTCAGGTTTGAAGCTTTTGGGCTCTATTGCAAGCACCTTTGCTTTTGGATACATAGTTGTGAAAATCAATTCCCATTGTCCAACGATGTTGTTGGGAACCACAAAGAGATTCTTGCGCGAACTGCCTTCCTGCCTCAGTTTCATAGCCGCAGCGATCATAATATAAGTTTTCCCTGCGCCAACATCGAAAGCGAGCAGCGTGTTCGGATCATCCATTATTCTCTTAACGGCATCTTTTTGATAATCGTAAAGAGTGCATTCATCGGACATTTCGGGAAAAGGAAGCTTGCTGCCGTCATAGGTTTTCTTCCCATATACGCAGAACAGCGAATTGTATGCTTCCTCTACCTGCCAACGTCTGTCCTCATCAAGCCATAGCCAATCACGAAAGGCCTGTTTAATCAATCGCTGCTTTTCAACGGCTGCGATAGTATTCTTTTCGTTGAATGTTGTTCCGTTATCAAACAGCTTGATTTCACGCAGATTCAGTGTCGCTTCGAGTATGTGCAGCGCACTGTATCCGGCGATCCCGAAGCGCACGGATTCTTCTGCCGGCATTCGCTCCGCCAAACGGTCCTTCAGATAAATCGTCCAGCATCCGGTTATCGGTTCATGAACAATGTCAATCATACTTGATTTGTAATTGCGGGGCTTGAAGACTTCAATTATGAATTCCGCTATGATTCGCACGTCTATCCATGGAGCGCCTATACCCACCTCGATTTCCGTATAAGGAATGGCATGCGGTTTTCTTTCGACCAGCAGCACCCGTACAGCTTCATCCTTGACTTCCCGTACCTGCTTGGCGCGGCGATATAACTCTATCCATTGATCGAGCGTGAAGTCGTTCAGGTCGCGTTCCGACAACGCATCAACGATCTCCGCTTCGGGCAGAGCATCCTCATTCAAAGAATAATCCGTAAGATCCTCCGCTCCGAAAACCGAGTAGTCGCGCCTCAGCAGTTCCTCGGCTATCTGCGGTCCAAGAATATTGGGAGCCACCATTTCATCAATCGCGTTCACAAGATACTCTTTCGGCTTCAACGGAAAGAGCGGCAAATTGTTTTTCACAAGCAGATTCTTCAGCTCAAGCTTCCATAATACGGTGAGCTGCGCTCGCCTCGATACAAGCGTGTTCCGATTTGCTTTTCGTTCAACAGTTATGCTGCTGTCATCAATGCAAAGAATTCCCCAATTCTTCGGAATTCGGCTTTCCGCCGAAGCGAGCCGCTGTTTGCCGACAACGATATAATTTTCATCAAAGAACCGGTCGTACGCTGTTATCTGCTTTTCAAGACGCTGAAAATTATCGCTGTCGCTTTTTATCTCATACCCTGTCAGTATGTTCGTAACAGCCATGACATCGCATATGGACGATCCGATGCTTTTTTCCTGATAGATCCTGATCTCCTTTGCGTTTGTTTTCAGGTAGGCGATCAGAATACTGCGTATCTGTTTATCCTTCATACTCAAAACCCGATCCTTCTTTCCGTTTTTTCCTGCCGTTCTTCGGGCAAATCTACGTCATCCGAAGTTATAATGGTAAGTTCATCAGCCGTGATCCTTTCCGGATCGAGTGCGAGCAGGCGCCCGGCCATATTCATTTCGGTTTTTTCGATAAGGCTGCGGACGAAGCGGCCGTTTCCGAAATCCTTTGAAACAAGTGCATTTTTATAGATGCTCGCAAGCTTATCCATCGCGCCGCTTGAAATGCGCAGACCCTTTCCATTTGCGATATGCGCGGTTATATCCATAAGCTCGTTAACGGAATAGTCGCTGAACGGCACATGGAACGCGATGCGCGAGCGCAGGCCCGGGTTTTTATTGAGAAAGCCCTCCATTTTATCGGGGTAGCCTGCGAAGATTACGACCATGCTGTCTCTGCGGTTCTCCATCTGCTGAACGATCGTGTTTATCGCCTCATCGCCGTATAATCCGTCCCTGTCATCAACAAGCGAATAGGCTTCATCGATGAACAGCACGCCGCCGTCCGCCTGGCGAAACTTATCCTCAACCACCTTTGCCGTCCAGCCGACATATTTTCCGACGAGGTCGTTTCTGCCGACCTCAACGAGATGCCCGCGTGAAAGCAGTTCGTTTTCCCTCATAATGCGGGCAAATAGGCGCGCAACGGTCGTTTTCGCCGTGCCGGGATTGCCCGTAAAAACCATGTGCATCGCGGGGCGGGTTTGATCTATACCCCTATCCTTATAGAGCCTCTGCAGCTTATAAAAATTGAGTGCTTTTTCGATAACCGATTTGGCAGCCGAAAGCCCGATCATAGATGAAAGCTCATCGTACGCACCGCCCTTGTCCTCCGCGCGGATAACTTCGGCGCGGCACTGCGAAAACCCACTGTACTGCGGATAGATCTCGGTTTTGAGCTTGATGGCGTACCAATCTGCGAATATCTTTCTCAGCTCGCTTCCGAAATAGGTTTTCCCATCCTGTATTCGATCAAGCAGCAGCTCGTCGCTTTTGAGTTCGCTCTCTGCCGCCATCGCTTCAAGAGCGCTTCTTGCCTTATCGCTTTCAACATTATCCTCCTTGATTTCAATAAAAGTCATTCCGCCGAGAAGCTCTGCGATCCTCTTTTTAATAGCCGTACATTCTCGCGGAAGACGGAACACGAACAGCACCTTGCTGCCGAACATTGCCGCTTGGCGGCAGAGCGTATCGAAGTTCTGCTCTCCGAACGCTTCAAGATGATCGCCGGTTTCAGTAAGCTCGTCTATCAGCGAGATCACGACCGTTCCTCCGCCGCAGCTCTCAAAAGCGGCATCTATTACTTCGGCAAACGTTCTGCTGTTGTATTCTCTGCCAAAATCTATATACCTGCGGCTGATGATGCGATCACGCGCATAGAGCGCAGGAAGCAAGGTGTCAAGCATGCCGTCCGCGGCAGCCTCATCATCGGATTCGATTATGTAATGCACCGGATGCCCATACTGCTTTACGCTCTTTTCCGCCGTTAAAATGCGATCAAGCTCCGGGATAAGCGTTTCGCCGCAAAGCATGATTTTCGCCCGATCGTAAAGCTCCTTTTCATCTTCGACCGTTTTGAAAAAATCTTCACGGAAGGGAAGTGCTCTGCGAGATAAATCGTCGATGGAATCGATTCGAAAACGCTCAAGCACGTCTGCGCGCCGGTTCATAAAGCACTCGCGCTCCGCAGTATTGAGCAAATCGAACAGTTTTCTGCAGGTTATCTCGTCCCCCGTTTCAAACTCGGCGTCGATTTCTATCGCCGCGAAAAACTCCGCCGCATTTCTTTTGATATCTAACTTTTTATACGATACTGCCGCGCAAAGCGCTTTGCCATCCGCAATGTCCACAACAAAGAAACATGAGCCGTCCTTCGCGCTTTCCCAATACTGCTCTGCTTTGTTTTGTATAAAGTTCGCCTTGGAGCGCTTCTGCTGTCTCGAAGCCATATCGTTTACAAATTCGTTTTCATCCTTGAGCTTTCCCGTAAATTGATAGAATAGCATTGCTTTTGCCCCTTTCACTTTGTGTACCGAAATGATACCACAATGGATGGGATGAAAACGGAACATAGCAAAGAGCCACCATACCGGCGGCTCTTTTTCAATAGAGAACGAACATTCATCGTTTATTCATAATGTCTATTAGTTCCTCCGCCGTCGCCCCGTCTTTTCTCAGGATTTGATCCTCCATCCAGCCTGCCTTGACCTTATTATCGCGTATAAAGTTTTGGACTTCCAAAAGTATCTTATGATCCTCCGGAAGCTCGCCCTCGTACTTTTCAAGGCGGTAGAGCGGAGAAAGCAGCGGCGTATAACGCCCCCAGCCGTGCTTATGCTTGAGCGCGGAGTTATGCCACAGACCGTTTTTATCGCGATGCAGCATACGCACGCCGCAGCAGTCGGCGTTGTCGACCGCAAGAAGAAGAGCGTGCATTACGGGCGCGAACGGGCGGCAGTCAAGCGTAACTATATCGCCCGTTTCGAACGGTATGGGGAAATCGGGATCGGTCATGCCGGAAGAAAAGCGTCGGTCGGAATGCGGAAGCATTTCGTCCCCGTCAAAACGGTTTTTATCGAAATACATAAGCTCATCGCCGATCATATAATACCTGTACGTTTTCTTCATGCGGCCGTTTTTCATAGGCTCGCATTTTTCTATCTCATACCATTCGAGATCGTCTTCGTCGGGCTCCGTATCAACGCCGTTCAGAGCATACATCTCGTTATTATCGCGAATGCTTGCAAAAACCGCTTCCATGCTCGTGCACGGCGATGCAAGCGAGGAATAATAGGCGATCCCTCCGCCCACCAGCGCTTCATTTGCTTCATCGTCAAACCATGCATTGCCAAGAAGCAGTATCCCTCCGCCGCTGCAGTCGAGCGCAGCGAGCGCCTTTTTTATCTCACGCAGGCAGTACCCGAAGGAATGATCCCTCTCCATAGCGTCTATGATCTCCCACGGCGAGAATATGCCTTTATGCGTCTCGAGATTATCGCAGTAATCGTGAAGAAAGCTCTCTCTTTCGGCGAGTTCTTCGAGGATCGCGGCCTTCTTCTCAAGCGAAACGGGTGCATTGAGTATGATCTCGATCATCACGCGGGGTTTAATGCCGCTTTCGATAAGGTGATCGCTCACCGCCTTGGACGGCACGAGCTGCGGAATGACCCTTTCAAGCAGCTCCCTCGGCATAGCTTCAAAGCAGCCGATGCGATCCGCTTTCGGCTCCGGCAGCATCGCGCGAAGCTTATCTATTGAGGCGGGGTCCTTATAAGTTTCGGTCTCGAAAAGCTCCATAGTTTCGCTCTTGAGCACGTGACAGGGCTTATTGGCGCGTATCATCCCGGCGATATTCGCCGCCGTTCCGCGGCTGCGCCCGTCCCAAAGCATGAACGCGCTGCCCGCATCCTCCGCCATCTTTTGATCCTTCGCGGCATGGTGAAGATACGGATACCTGCCCTTATTCGGCGCATCGACCCTAACGACGGGCCAACCGCCTATATTGACGCGCGGCTCGTTCTCCGAGGTGTAAACGGTAACGCGCTCGATCTTCTTATCAAACAGCACCTGCTGAAACAGCGAGTCCGCGCCTTGGCAGTCGCCGACGAGATACTCATAGCTGCGATCGGAAAGATACCAATCGAACTCATCCATTATCCACGTGGTAAGCTTGCTCACGCTCCGAGAGCCTCCGAGGAACATTTTGCGGTTTGTAAGCGGTTTCATCGCTATTATCTGAACGTTTATCATTGTTTCTCCTTTCGGGCATTTGTTTTTTGCAGGGAAGATCGTTTTATCGACGATCACGCCGTCTCTGCTTGAAGCGGCGAATAAGTACCTTGAGCTGATGCCGCACGCCGATGATCCGATAATCCGGCATATTTATAACTCTTTCCATATATGCGCCAAAGTTTTCCGGGCTGAATGATATGCTCCCGTCAGCATTGTTTCTCTCGCCCAAGCCATCGGGCAGACTATCGAATTTGCGATTCCATTCTCGCTCGGTAATGAACTTCTTTTTCATTTTTCCACCTCCGTTTCTCATCGTGTTCAGTCCATAGAAATGTTTACCATCAGGCCCTTTATCAGCTCTTCGAATTCCGAAACGCCGAAGCAGATATCGGAGCCCATGTGTATCGAATCGATCGCGTACTTGGCTCCGTTGACCGTATCAAATGCGAGCCTGTCCTCAGGCAATGCGTCGGCTTCTTCACTTGAAACAATGCTCGGAAGCACGAACGCCGATATCCGGCAATTCAAAATGTTCACGGGGTCGGCGCTCCACATTCTGTTGCTGTGAAACTTTGAAAGGAAATACTGCGCCTGCAGCTTTTCGGATTCGGCGGCATAGGTCATTATCTCCGCATCGCCGTAAAAGCGATTGCTCTTTTCCTTCAATATAGTCAGCAGCTTGGCGTTGATATCAAGGTTTCGAACGTCGATCGGCTGCATATGCTGACGCTCGGGAGCGCTGCCCGTGGAAAGCTGCTGCAAGAATATCTTCACATGGAAGAATTTATCCGTATAGTAATACTCTTTCTCATTTCTCAGCCGGAAGACATCCTTCTGCAGCGTTTTGTTGACCACTTCTTCAACGGCGCAGTAGTCCTCTGCGAAACGGCAGGTAAATAGCAGTCGTTTTCCTTGGAGCAGCTTAATCAGCTCATCGACCGTTGGATGCGTTATTTCAACGCCCTCAATATCACGACGTCGCGGCAGCGGACGAGTATTATCCTTGAGAAGCAGGCAATACCTGTTTGCGGGATCATTCCCGGCCTCGATCTGCACCGCGAAAGAGCTGCTGTATCTGAATAAGATCCAGTTAAAATCGTCTCTTGGGATGTAATGGCGGTCCAGCTTATTGTAGATGTCTACGGGTACTTTTATCACGGCGAATTCACGATCGGCGACTATCTTCCCGATAAGATCCTCGCTAAAATCGGATAACACCAGCTTGATATCATGATAATGATTTATGATTCCCATAATCGTCCTCCTGTTTTATTCACCTTATTGAAACGATCTGCAAGTGCTTTGATCTCGCGTATTCGATGGTTTCCTTTGTTCCTCCCGGCGCGCCGGTGTAAACGGCGATCAGTCTTGACGCGCGCTCCACCATCCGGCGGTTTCTCGCAAAGAAAGCCTGCCTGCCCGGACGATCGCCGATGTAGTGGATCTCATCCGCGCTTTGAAGAATACTGCGGTATCGGTTTTGCCACTCGGCTTCCCAACGCTCCTCCATTCCGCGGAATGCGCAGGCGGCTATAAGGCGGATGTTTTTATCCTCTTCACGAAGCTTCATAACCGCTTCCGCCGCCCAAATATCCACGCCGCGCTGCATTCCCGTGATAAAGTCCGTATATCCGTCATTTACCGCCAGCCTTACCTGTTCGTTCAGCCACATGATCACTTCCGCTTCCGGCAGTGCGAGCCGCTCCGGTCTGTGCCCCGTAAAGGCGCAGCTGTGTTCGATGCCTCGATTATCCGTTACACTCATATTTCAACCTCCGTGTTCCTAAAATCGTGTTTTCCGTATTTTCCGAAAGCTTGATGCCGACCGCATCGGACACAAAGCCGGCCTTTTTCAGCATCTCGACGGCGGTGTCGTTTTCCCACAGCGTTTCCGCGATAACGCGGTCATGCGGCGTTCCGGTCAATTCGCCGGATAGATAGGGCTTTATGAAGGCCCCGACCGCTTCCGAGCAGTAATGTTTGCGGCGATACTCCTTGAAGACGTAGAACTCAAGGTTGCCCGCTTCCTCAAAAACACCGATATAGCCGATCATGTCTCCGGTCTCCTTTAGAATGATCGATCGGTAAAGCACTCCGGGCGTGGGCTCCTTTATGAACTCCATCAGCCGCTCATCCGGCTCAATGCCATACTGAACAAACAGCTCGTCGGTTTTCGTAATGCGGGCTACGTATTCCGCCCAGTCTGCATCGGTCATTTCACGAAGCATCAGCCTCTCGGTTTTGATATCGCTCGGCATTTTGCATCCTCCTTAGCTTTTGCATACATCATAACAGAAGCCGTGGGCTAATTTCGGGACATAAAAAGCCCGAAGCGCTTGCTTCGGGCGAAATACGATATGCTTCTTTCTTATATCATTGTTCCTTTTTCTTTCTTCTCCTCATCTTTTTCAGGATCCTTGTAGTTGTTTATGAAAAACTCCCTGCAAAGGTCGTAGGACATATCGCGGTTAAACACGTCGTTCTTTCGGATGGTGTTAAATGCCTCGAGCCAATCTTTGATTTCCATTTTCCAATTCCTCATTGTAATCTTTTATATGCCACGACCGTTCAAAAGCCTGTCGCAGAGCGCTTTTGTCTGCCCCTCTGCGGAGGGTTCGAGTTCGTCGGTGTAGATTGTTACTGTAGTGTAGGCGCCAGGGATGGTTAGCATTTTTCCTTATTCCTTCTCTTTATTGGCCGCAAATCGCCAGTCATTTGAATCTATTGCTTCCATGGCCGCTTGAGCTATCCAAGCATCGCATTCCCAAATTAGTGGATTATTTTTTGAATTATCCCTAATACAATTCTGAATGTGATCATATTCGGATTTTTCAAGCTTGCTCCAAGGCATTGTGGCATTCTTTGAATAGCATTGCCATTGATCAAATGCCTTTGGATCAAGTTTATAATAGGCAATATTATAGGTTTTATTGTCTCTCGGGAAATCCATTTGGAAATCGCTATATGCTGCTTTCATTACAAGACTATCAATAGGAACATCAATGGCGCCCTCCCTTGCTTCACCCAAAATGCCAATTAACCACATGTACTTTATCGTCATATTAATCCACTTCTGGGCTTGACCATAATAGAATCTATTAAAACTTCTCTTTCCATTGCTGTTAACATATTGAGAAGCATCAGAAGCTGTAGGCGGTTCAAGCTTGTCTATAAAGCATTCCTGTACCTGCTTATCGTCAGAAAACAAATTACAAGCTTGAACCCTTTTTTGTGACATAGAATCAGCAGAACAAAGAATACTTGCAATTTTTGAACAAATACACTTAATGCAAAAAGACCTGTTTGGATCATTTTTCTCCATATAGTTAAGCGTTCTGCACATATCTAAATATGCTCGATATGCACACTTGAGAGCTGCGCTCTCTCTCGTATCCGCTTCTATTGTTTTGTCTCCTGCTTTCAGCTTCTTTGTTATAATTCCAAAGTAAGCATACAGGAAAAAGTCACGGGCATAATCATTTAATGCGAAAGAACAGTTTTCATCATTCATTTTCATTCTTTTATCCTCCATAAATGTTTTTATAAACCTCCACCGTTCTCACGGCGGTTTCAATCACCTTTTCGGCAAGGCTTTTCGGCTCAAGCACCACCACGTCCGGCGCAAAGCTTCTTGCGAACTGCAGCATCGCCATTTCGTTCACCATCGCGCTGACGGTCACGGTTTCGGCGGTTTCATCGAAAAAGCGCACTTCCGTTCCGAAAACGTCTATCACGTCCGATATCATGGGCTTGACGGCGCGGAACTTCACCCGAACGCTCTCGCTTGAATACATATAGATATGCTCGCGCATATACTCCGCAAGATCGAGGCGGCGGCTCTTCGCCCACGGCAGGCTTTCAAATGGCTTCACGGGCTCATCCTCCAGCTCTATCTTCGCGATCCTGTCTATACGGTAGTTGGAAATATCGTCGTACTTATCGTAGTTGCAAATGAGGTAATACTTGCCCTCCTTCGCCGCCATCTGATAAGGACTCACGACGTATTCGCGCGCGCTGCCGTCCTCGCGCGTGCGCTCGTGCAGCTTCTTATCCGTGCCGTATTCAAGGTAGCGGAAGCGGACCTTGCGCCCCTTGGCGATCGCCTCGTCGAGCAGCTCCACCGTCCAAAATAGCTGATCGTTCTGCGGCAGGGTGTTCGGCGCGGTATAGATATGCTTCATGTGCGAGCTGAAATACTTATTTGAAAGCCCCTCAAGCTTTTTTATAAGCTCCATGCGCTGTGCATTGGGAATATGCCCCGAAAACAGCACGCCGTCGATCAAAAGCCGCAGCTCGCTGTCCGTAAAATCGCGCACAAGGTAAAAATCCGACCAGATATAGCTTTCCTCAAATTCGCCCGTCTTGGCGTTCGGCACCATGCGGATGGATTCGCTGTACTCTATCTCGTATCCCGCCTCGATAAGATCGATTATGTTTCGCCTTATCGCCTTGCGGTCGACGGTCATGCCGTAATCACTTTTAAGAATATCCGCAATATCGCGCTGAGAAAGCGTGTGCTCCGCATCGGTGTATTTGCGGAGTATGTCCAGAATATTGACTATCAGGAGCTTTTTGGGTTTGTTGGAAGACATTATATCACCCCCTGATTGCATTATACCATAATTAACGTAATTATACAATAAGCGGTGGGTTAAAAATGGCGCATCATCCCCCGTAAAATACGGTTAGATCGTCCAGCCGCAGCAGCGCGGGCGGCAAACCGTGCGAGCAGCCCGTATCGATATTTATCCACGTGCGCGTTTTTATGACCTTGCCGCGATGCTCGTTGCCGTAAAAGACCGTCGGCGTATGCCCAAAAACCGTGATGATGTCGTCATAATACTCATCGGCAAGCTCCGGCCGCTCCCAAAGCAGGCCGTCCCTTGAATACTCGAAGGGCTTTTTATTCTTCGAGAAGTCGGGCAGGCCGCCGTGAACAAGCAGAAAGCGCCTGCCGTTCACCTCGGCTTCACGGTATAGCTTTGCTTTTTTCAAATAGTTCATCAGATTTGCGAACTCGTTCGGATCGTCCGCTTGAAGCTTTTTGAGATTACCGAGCGTAACCCTACCGCCGTTCTGCATCCAAAACCCGTATTCGGAAAGGCTGTTGAAGTACTCAATGCTTAGCGGCGGCAGCGCTCCAAGGCGACGCTTTTCGTTTTCATCAAAGAGCAGGCGGCTTTTAAGAAGCATATCCTCATGGTTTCCGAGAATAAACTCAATATTCGGCTGCTTCATCATATAGCGCAGCAGGGAAACGCCGCCGTCGCCGTTTCGGTCGATAACGTCGCCGATCACGAACAGCGTGTCCGAATCCGAAAAGCCGGCATTGTCAAGCAGCGCCTTGAACTTTTCAAGCGGATAGCCGTGAAGATCCGAGATAGCGTAAATGCTCATTTTTGCCTTTTGCCTCCATATCTGTGATGTGGACAGTTTACGAAAAACGATGCACTCTTTTCAGCGCATCGGTTCCACTTTTCTTAAAAAATAGCGGTTCCTGCTTATGAGAGCAGGAAAACGATGGCCTGTTTTTGACGCACTGTTTATGATATAGTATTGGCGATCAAAACGATACCGCAAATGCGCGTATCAAAAAAACAGATCAAGGAGAATGAAAAATATGTCAATCACATTATCGATGCACGTAAACAGAATAAGGGCCGATCGCAAGCTTTCCGCCGATGAAGTTTCCTCCATCATCGCTTTGCACGAGAAGTGGCTGAAAAGAGAGGAAGGCGGCGCCCGAGCCGATTTCAGCGATGCCGAGCTCGAAGGCTTTGATTTTTCCGGCGCGGATCTGCGCGAAGCGAATTTCATCGGTTCACAGCTCGACAATGCGAAATTCGTTGAAGCCAAACTGCTCGGTGCCCGGTTTTTTAATGCGTCTCTATCCGATACCGATTTCACGGATGCGCAGCTCGATGGAGCCGTATTCCTCGAAGCACAATGTTTCAGCGCCAAGTTCGTCAACTCAAGCTTAAAAAAAGCAAACCTTGCGCACGCGCTCCTCTGGAACACCGATTTTACCGGAGCGGATCTCACGAATGCCGACCTGCACGCGGCTCCGCTGTGCAGCGGGCGGCTTTGCAACGCCACGCTTGTCGGCGCAGACCTTTCGCGTGCCGATCTCGATTCTGCGAATTTCAGCGGTGCGGACTGCAAGAATGCGCTCTTCGATCATACTGCAAACACCGACTGGGCAGATTTTACCGATGCCGATCTAAACGATGCTTCATTCCTCGGAAAAAGCCTTGACACTGATGATTTCGAATGCCCGGACGACGACGAGCTTGTCGGCTGGATCAAGAGCGGCGAAGGCTCTATGATCAAGCTGCTTATTCCCGAGGAAGCGGAACAAATGATATTGGCCTCCAAAGACGAAGGCGATGAAAGCTCGAGCGAAGATAGCGAATTTAAAAACGTTGAGAATTGAGGCGGTGCACATTATCGGAAAAACTAAAAACCGCCGGCAGAGGTAAGATAAAAATGAATTACATGGAGATAAAACAAAAGTTCATTGGCTATAATGAGGATTTTTACGATGCGATACCGTGGGCACAAGCCAAGGAGAGATACGGCTTCCCCAAATTTGAGCCGCGCATAGCCCCGTCCTTTGCGGCGATCTCGGAAAAACTTCGATACCGTGCCGATAATCCGAAGGTCTATTATGAATACGGCCTGCCCGATGACGAGCTCATTCGCGAGTTCGTGCTTGCTTCGCCGGGGCTTCTGTTCTATGCTAATGAGCTTGCAAGGCTTTTGCGCCTGTTTACGGAGCGCGAACATAGGCATAAATTACAATCAGCTCGTCTATAAAGCTCACACCGTTGGCTATGTTACCGATGAGGATTTGAGGGCAACACGAGCGGCTTTTGAGCTAATACTGAAAAAACTGCATGAATGGGAAAAGACTTGGAGATAAATGAAGATGAAGAAGAAAACAAAATGCTTGATAGGGTCGGCTACCGCATTTACAAGATCGGAAGGGTGAACTACATCGTTTCTGCCCGTTTCAAGGTATTCGATACATTTTTTGGAACAACCCTGCGTGATCCCGTTGCTCACAGCTTGAAAAGCGGTCTAATAGAGTTGACTGATGAAGAGAATTGCGGTAATATGGACTCGCAAGGATATGCGTGCTCCGAGGTTGACTGTGGAAAGGAGGAAACAGAATGAAAAAGACCACGGAGCAAGGCATCACGGCGCTCTATTGCAGGCTTTCGCGCGATGACGGCGCTGAAGGCGACAGCAATTCGATCGCCAATCAGAAGCGCATGCTTACAAAGTATGCGAAGGAAAACGGTTTCCACAACACCCGCTTTTATGTGGATGACGGCTACACCGGCACGAACTTCAACCGTCCCGGCTTCAAGCAGATGATCGAGGATGTTGAACTCGGATACATCAGTACCATTATTGTCAAGGATATGTCCCGCCTCGGCAGGGAGTACCTCGGCGTTGGCGAATACACGGAGATAATCTTTCCGGACAGAGGTGTGCGCTTTATCGCCATAAACGACGGTATCGACAGCGAAAATGGCGACAACGAGCTTGCGCCGTTCAAGAACATTATGAACGAGATGTACGCTCGCGATACCAGCCGCAAGGTGCGCTCGGCGCACAGGATACGCGGCAATATGGGAGAACCGCTCGGACCTCCGCCGTATGGCTACATAAAGGATTCGAACAATCCCAAGCATTGGATCGTCGAGCCCGAAGCGGCCGCGGTTGTGAGAGATATCTTTAAGATGCGGCTTGAAGGCAAGGGCAATGAAACGATAGCCCCGTTGTTTTACTTAAAATAATCTATTTCAACCCGCATGGTAACTTTGTGAAATCTGTAACCGAGGTGTCTGATCATGGACTATAGAATAAAACCTTTAACGGCGGAGGATGCCGAGTATATCGATGATAAAGTGAATGAATCCCTCCGCCTTCACGCACCGATAAAGCATATAACAATCGAAGAAGAAATCGTTCTAAAGGTGGAAAACGGCGCAGGCAAGACCATAGGCGGAAGTATTCTTGAGTTCGATGGTTCAGCAGGCGCGCGCATGCAGCTTTCCGCGTTGTGGGTCGATGAGCATTACCGCAGAAAGGGGCTCGGCTCTATTCTGATATGCGAAAGCGAACGCATAGCAAAGGAGAAGGGCTGCTATATCTCCAGCCTTTGCACGCTGGATTTTCAAGCGCCAGACTTATATAAAAAGCACGGATATTCTGTTTACGCGGTGTACGAGGATCGCCCGCGAACGCATTCGGTCTACTATATGTTCAAACGGCTCGACGGCGATAATTCACTCTGCCTTTCAAAAAACAATGGAACCAAAGAATACTTTTCAATTGAACTTGGAAGCGAGGACGATGCAAAAATTATTGCCCGCGGGTTGAAACAGTACGACGATCTATTTGCACCGAATCTTCATAAAACTATCCAACTCAGTAAAAAGCTCGTTGATGAGAATGACAGAATGATAGCGGGCATCGTTGCCGGAGTCGACGGCTGGGACGGCTGCTATATCGCCAATATGTATGTGGAGCAGGCGTATCGCAATCGCGGGCTTGGTTCGTACCTGCTTCGTGAGGTCGAGCGGGAGGCGCGCGAAGAAGGCGCGTATATGCTGATTGCGAATGCATTTGATTGGAATGTCGGCTTTTTCAAAAATAACGGCTGCGTCGAAGTCGGCGTTCTTAAGTGCGAACCCAACGGACTTGGCAGCTATGAGCTTGCGAAGCAGCTTTGATAAGGCTGCGAACGAGCGGTTTCTCCATGTGTCGCTAAGTATTAGCATGTGCGTTTGGAACTCAAAAGACCGCATCGCAAGCCTTAAAGCCAAACTCAAGAAGCTGCAAACCGCCGAAAAGAACAATGATTTCTCTATCAAAGCCGTGCGCCGCTTTATGGATATGGACACCTTGACCGCGCCGCTGCTCAAAGAGCTGATCAGCAGAATCGATGTCTCCGAAGTTCAGGGCAAAGGCAAGAACCGTATCCAGCGCATAGCCGTCCATTACCGCTTTGTGGGCTACTTGGAGATGGAGCAGGACTATTTCGAGAAGAACGTCAAACAGGACACCCGCCAAGGCGTTGCTGTGGAGTATGTGCCGCAGGCGGCGGAAAAGCAACCTTGATTTAGCTTTTTACACCTGATTCGTATCAAAAAATGAGCAAAACAAAGCGAGCATCGATCAAAACCGTTATCAATGCTCGCTATGTCCTAGCACGTCACTTTGGAGGCTGAGATCGTACCGTTATTTACTTATGACTCGCATTGCACCAATTTGATGCGTAAATTTGATAGTTAATCGTAGTAAAAGCTTTATGGGTAAAGTTTGGCGAATGTGCTATAATGTGTGACATTAAGAAAAAGAATACTGGTAGGGTAATTGTAGGTCCGGGTGTGAAAAATGTTTGGCCGTTTGAAATGCATTCGGCGCTTGCATTAAAGGAGATTGGATATACAGTAAGGTTTGTTCCGGCTCATAATTCTTTTGGTTCAGCGGATGCATATTTAAATGGAACATTGTTTGAATTTAAGTCGCCTGAGGGCGCAACAGTTAAATGTGTGGAAAATAACCTTAATAAAGCTTTAAGAAAACAGTCTAAAAATGTCGTGATCGATTCGTGTCGCATGAAGAATATACGAGATAAGAGTATTGTAAGCTACCTTGTTTCGAGGTTGAAACGCAAGAAAGGCATAAAGCGCTTAATTTTCGTGACTCGCGATGGAAAAGCTATTGACATAAATGAGTTATTGCGGTAAGACGATAGTAACGAAGTCCTAGAGGGCTCGCATAGAGCCTCGCCTAGGGCTTCTTTTTTGCAAGATCTCATAACTATACTTATTGATGTGTTACGATGGCGGTGAAACCTTGCGCTAAGCTAAAAAACGATACGCTATAAGCGAATAACCCCGTTTAACAGGGGTTATTCTAATCTTTGGTACGCGCACTTTGGAGGACAGACTTTAATTTGCATTTGCAGTTGAGTTAGGTCACGAATGCGAATGTTGAAAAATTATGAAGATAGTGATATAATAAAGACACTGCTAACCATGAGCTGAAGGACGTTTCGTCCGTACTTACGACATCTGAAGAAATAAGAATCAGAAGAACAATAAGCGAGGTGACTATTATGACAGAAAGCATAGCCCAAAACAATATAGATGCTTATGCCGAATTTGAGAAGTGGCTGGGAGAACAGCCATATTGGCTTCAAGATGCAACTTATCGCATTTATCATGGCTTTGCAATAGACGAGGCGCAAATTTCATCATATGCAGATATGTGTATTATGCAGATAAGAAAAGAAAAGCCTGTACACGAAACATTAGCACAGAACGAATCTAGTAGGCAGATGGGCTATTCGCATATGGCTGTTGTTAGGCTTTTTGATATTTTCGGTGTAAATGCGCTTGCTTCTGATGCTAGTCTTGATTTCTCTACTGAAGGCGTTACTGTCGTCTATGGGTTGAATGGAGCCGGAAAATCGGGTTTTATGCGCATCTTTAAACAGTTGAGCGGAAGTCCATATGAAGAAATAATTCATCCCAATGTATATAAGAAGGGGGCTGCAGAAAAACCGACATGCAAATTTATTATAAAAGAGGACAGTAGTGAACAAGAGATTTCCTGCAACCTGTCTTCAAACTCGAAAGAAACGCCCCTTGCGAGTTGTGATGTTTTTGATACTCGGATCTCTAACGATTATATAACGAAAAACAATCATGTCTCATATCAGCCACTAGTGTTTTCTGTATTGGCTGAACTTGCTAGTATCGCAGGGAGAATTACACGGCATATAAATAGTCGTATGGATGCAATTCCGTCTCCAAATATTTTCATACCTAAAGATTTGGAAAATCGCACCGAAGTTAAATGGATTCAAAAACTAGACGAGTCAACAGTTTTTCCTGCGCAATACACAAGTTGGACAACAGATCAGCAAAAAGCCACGGAGGAGATACCTAAAAGGCTGGATACAGAAAGAGTTAACAGTGACCTTCGGCTTTACAGATCTCAAATCGCGACCGTTAGGTCTATTTTGGATGATTTAATGACAGCCGACTCTGCTATACGCTCACCAGAGTTAATTGCGGCGCATAATGCATTGGTTGAAGCAAAGAAAAAATACGATGCAGCCGAATTGCTTTTTAAAGAAACGGCGGATGATTACGATAAGAACAGCGTTAGCATATCTCACTGGAAAGAGCTTTGGCAGATTGCTCAACGTTATTACGAAACATCTGTATGTAAGGATGGTGTTGCCCATTTTGGCGAACCTGGGACTATTTGCCCTCTCTGCCATCAGGTTCTTGTTGAGCCAACCATTACAAGGTTTAGGTCCGTTAATGAGTATGTAAATGGGACATGTAGTGAAGACTTCAATAAAGCCGACAGGAAGTTAAAAGATTTGTTAACAGCAATCGCAACAAGAGAATTTTCAGCAAGTCAGATTAAGAAGCTGCTTTCAGGCATTTTCAAGGAAGAGGAAGTGGCTATAATAAAAGAAGCCTATGAGCTAATTGGCGGTATAACAATTATTGGAGATACAGAAGCAAAATATGCGCGCTTATCTACAATAAGTGTTTCTGAGGCTATTAAGGTACTCTCTTCAAAGAAGGATAGTTTAAAAAATGAGATTGAAGCTCTTGAACAGGCGCTTCAAGACGAAGGTCGGGCCTTATTGCAAGAGCAGCTTTCAGGGCTTACATGTCATAAATGGATATATGACAACAAGGTATCTATTGAGGATGCAATTAAAAACATCATAGTAAAGAAGGAACTCACCGCGACTAAATCGCTTTTAACTACAAATAGAATAACCGCTGAATCGAATCGACTTGCAAGCAGACTGATAACTGACGCATACATCGAGCGTTTCGCAAGAGAACTACAACGGCTGGCTCCGAGCATCAAGGTCAAGCTTGAAAAAGCACCTTCACAAAAAGGAAGCACGCCTTACAGAGTCACTATAGACACCGATTCTGGCATCAAGTGTAATCCTGAAGATATTTTGAGTGAGGGAGAGCAAAGAATTGTTGCGCTTGCGGCATTTTTTGCGGATGCAACAGGACGAGAAGCGTTAACCCCGATTATTATCGATGATCCTATATCCTCACTGGATCTGAATTATGAATCCGCAGCAACTCGCCGTATTGTTGAGCTTGCGCGAAGCAGACAGGTTATTGTATTCACTCACAGGATCTCAATGCTGACAGGCATTGAAGAGATTTGTAAAAGCCTCGACGTTCAGCATAAAGAAAACTATATTCGCAGTACACTCAGAGGAAAAGGCGTTCCTGATTTATCTGACATATATAGAGGTAGTGTGAAAAAACATTTGAGCGGCATTCAATCACGCCTTAGCGAAATTAAGATGAAAGATCCTGATTCTTCTGAGTTTATAGATGCCGTCGGTAGACAATGTCAGCAATTCAGGATATGCATAGAAAGATCTGTTGAAGATGTTCTATTACTTGGCATACTTCATCGCTTCGAGCGAAGAATCATGACAAAAGATAAAGTGAATAGACTCACGAAGATAACTGACGAAGATTGCAAACTAGTGGACGACATGATGACGAAATACTCCTTTACTGAGCACTCCCAGCCAGTCGATAGTCCGCCAGTTGGAATCAGTATAGACGAACTTAATGCTGATATCTCTGCTTTTATTCAATGGATTGGCGACTATAATAAACGGGTGTAGGCATGAATAAGACTATGGCGAGAGATAACAGTGATGGAAAGAGAACCTTGAGACTGTAGCAAATCTGCAACAAGTGTAATACTGTGGGCGAGGCGGGAGATTGTATATTTACAGGGTTGACTAATTAAGCGGTCGTTATTATGGTATGGGGGGTATAGGTTGTATGCAACTGGAAAGGAAAATCATAATTGTCGTCGTTGTTGTCTTCTTCCTGACTACAGTTTCTTTAGTATGGTCAGGCTGTATTCGAACGAGAGAAACCAATAATACTGCGCAGGAGGTAAGTATTGATTCCGTGATTCGTAGCAAGAACCAAAGCTTCGATAAAGGGATGAGTCTTTGGGACCAATATGATTATGTTTCTGCGGAGAAGCATCTCCGAGAGGCGCTTGATGAAGAAAAGAGAAGTGGTGACAATTTAAGCGTTGCCGTGATTGAGCAACGATTAGGGGCTTTACTGCTCGAACGAGATAAGTATGATGATGCGTACGAACATCTGATTAGCGCGTATGTTGTGTTCAAAAGCAAACTTGGGGCAAATTCACATAAAGCATTGCTTGCAAAATGTCAAATTGCACTTTGCGAGTTTTGTGTGGGAAACAACGAAAACGCGATATCAGACTACTTTGATGCATACGAAATGGCAGAGGATTCTGAAACCAAATTTGCGATTCTGCAAATGACTCTGCAGATATACAGTGATGAAGGGAATTACGAGGAAGCAAAGCAGTTATATGAATCAATAATAACGGATGAATCTGAATTGTCTGCACAGCCAGGTCCATATCAAATGATGTTTTATAATGATTATGGTGTAATGTTGTGTAAGATGGGTAAATATGAACTCTCAATCATTCCTTTTAAACTTGCAGAGAAAATCTATCTAGCGTATTCGAAAAACGAGTTGCCTAGTCCAGAAATCGAAAATGTATACTATAATCTCTCGGAGACATATGTTGAGATTGGTGATTATGAAAATGCATTGTACTACTGTAATCAAGCAATCGATATGACGACCGTGATTTACGGTAGTATTAGCGCAAACAAAGCACGCGCACTATTGCTGAAAGCACATATTTTTGCAAACACAGGAAAAGAAAGCGAAGCAGCAGAGTCTGCCCTAAAAGCTGCCGAGGTGGCATCCGCGGCATTAGGTAATAACAATACTTTTTCAGCTCTCGCATATACATACCTTGGGCAATTATTTAGCACTAACAATACCGAGCAATCTATTGTTTATTATTGTGCAGCCGATGAGATATATAGGAATCTCCTGCTCATCGATTCGCCGTCATTTGCAAGTCTATGTAACTGTCTGTGCGATTACTATGTTTCCGTCGGGCAATACGCTACGTCGATTGATTATGGAAGCCGTGCGGTCACTATTTTTTTGGATTCTGGATTGAAAACCGATGCTGCCGAATCCTACGCAATGCTTGCGGTATCATATGAGCAATTAGGAGATGTTGAAAACGCCAAAAACTACATTACGCTTTGCGAAGAACTGATAGAGGACGTAGACGAAACTCTTTACTTAGCAGTAGTTTATGAGTATTTGGGCAGGGTGTATTATGATTTGGAATACTATAAAGAATCGATCACTTATTATTATGGCGCATTGTGTATCCGTAAATATTATTCTGACATCAGCATGATGGCAAAAGACTGCGTTTCTTTAGGATTTGGTTTTTCAAAATTACTTCTGTATGAAGATGCTATTTTTTATTATTCGAAATCTGCCGAATTGTATGAACAACTCGGAGAGTGGTATCTAACAGATCTTCAGAATTCATATTTATATTTGGGATTCACATATTATTCTAATGACGAGTATGATGCATCGATCCCGTTCTATTTATGTGCATTGAAAACGATGAAAAATAGGATGAAAGATGACTTTTACGATGCTGACATGTTTTCCGATAGAGACTATTATTCATTATGCCAGTATTTAAATAATATTGCTGCCGTATATGAATCAAAAGCAGCCTATGACCGAGCTGCCACAATCGAGCTAATGGTATATCGTTTGATATTAGATCGCAATGTAGTGAATGAAGGTTTATATGAAACGGTCATGAATCGATTAAAGAGGATTTACGATGTTATCGATTCAGATGAAAGCTTTGAAAACTGGATTCATACAGGCGATAATGTGTTTGACGACATCGATAAATATTTAGAGCAGTTTGAATGAACTCAGGATCGAGGAGGATGATTGTTGTTTAATAAAGATATAAACTGGAAATGTTCAAATCAAGTATAATATGGGTGATCAAAAATTTATTCGTAAGACATATTCTGTGCTTCTGCCGCTTATTGAAAACGAACAGTTTTTTTCCTCGTTCCTATTCACAAAAACTCGCTGAGGGCTGACGAGGCTTAATTATTCATTGCTTGAGTTGATTCTGTCTTATTGTTTTTGATATAATAGGGTTGTTATTTAGTTCTATGAAATTGCATAAATCATGGTGGGTAAACATAAACAGTGCAAACACAACCGTAGGTTCTTTAAAAGCAGCATAACAATTTTAGCAAGCGCCATGAAGAATATGCGCTATAACAGGGCACAAGTAACCGTGAAGCGTGTAGCCAAAGATGCGGGGATTACGCGTGGCGCAATGTACTATCACTATAAAAATCTTGATGATGCAATTGCCGTCGGGGAAGCAACAATTATGGATGAGTTTAAGGCAATGCTCAATCAGCGGCACATTAGTGCCAAAAACACGAATCGGCAAGTATTCTTGACTATCTTTATTCTTATTTTTCGGCATAAGGGGGTATTTAAGCACGTTTGTGAAGATATTGGCAATCAGGGCTTGCTCTATAAGCTGATGGAGGTGGCGTATCCTCAAATCAAAATTGTTTGGTTGCCAGTAAATGCGCCTTCGCCGCGGATTGGGAGCGAACGAGTTAGTATGTACTTTAAGATTATCGTTGAGGTTATTTGCAGATGGGGGCAAACAACCAACTGCAATATTGACAAAGCCGAGCCGTACATAAAGAAGATTCTGAGAATAACAGAGAATGCTTCACGATATTGTAATTAGTGCATATAATTTCGCTAAAAGCGAAACAGGTCTCATTGCAAAATAGCAACTGTAGTAATAATTAATTGCAAGGATTGCGATGGCTCTTTTCTCAACATATCAATCAGCGCGGTAAAGCTTTTTTCGGCTTCATCGTAATTGTTGTTTGCTATTTGATCAGTGGCTTTATTGAACTGGAGCTGGTATTCGAGATTCGCTACGCCGTTGTCGAAGCTGCACCCCCATAAGCTTATCAAGACAATGCCAATCGGGAGCAGGAGTAAGCGTATTAATCCTGAAGTGCATGTAGGCTTGGCAGTTGAGATAGAATTCACAGTATGTTTCTCCTTGCTGGTGTTATTTGTTTTGAGTTGTTATCGGGCTAACGCCGCTTCAATGTGGTCTGTGAGTGGACTTTCGACACCCCATTTTTCGCAAATGGTCTTTGCGCGAAGCAGGTATTCGGTCGCATCAGAGTCTTTGCCGACCGCTCTTTGCGCTAATGCCAAGTCATAATAAACTTTGGCGGTATCGGGATGATTCTCTGCAAGTATGTTTTTGCGAATCTCGATCGATTCTTCAAAGTGGTTGATGGCAGCTTGCGGATCATTATTTTCGATACAATAATTGCCAAATGCGGCGAAAGCCGCCGCTGTATATGGGTGGTTTTCGCCTACGGCATTTTTCGCAAGATTGAGCGCATCCGCATAGCTATCCTTTGCATCGGAGGATCTACCATGTTTCAACAACAAATCCCCATAAACGATTTTGGCTTCTACAAGCCCCGGGAATACATCTTTGAAATCAAATAAATTCCTTTGAATTCTAATGGCGAGGTCGGCGTTGTTCAAAGCATCTCTTGCCGGGCCAAGTGCACCTTGAGCAATAGCCAAATTCATATATAGCTTGGAAGCGGTAATATTCCTTTTGCGAATATCAATGTTTGAGAGACTCATATTTATGCCAGTATTTGCTGCCTTAATAGCAGTCTCGTTATCGCCCTTATGAATCAGCACCGTTGCCATGTTATTATAAGTCAGAATAATCCATCTGATTGAATTAGTGTAGTAGTCCTTCTCGGTTTGGCTGAGGTTGGAATCGTTTGCATAATCAGCAAGCTGCTCTCTCAGTTTGCCATCCAATGAGATGTCATCGTACATTTCAAGAACCGTTCTATATAACGCGAGAGCCTGCTCATACTTACCCTGAGCATCAAATATCATTGCGCGAAGATGATATGTATTCGCAACAACTGCCTTTTCGGTTTTTTCATCAGAATTATCAAGAATGTATTGCGTTTCGGCTAGTGCTTCATCTGGCATACCAGTATAATAATAGTATCTTGACAGGCTTGCGCGCACGGCGCGTGCTTCGATGCTGTTGCTCCCAAGCTTGTTACGAAAGGTAATGTACGCGGAGTTCAAATAGTCATACGCATCTTTATATTTTCCCATATCAAGGTATAGGCAACCAAGGCTATTGTTAACTCGCGCAACATCAAGCTCAGACTGAGGCTTGTGCGTACTTATTTCGCTAAGTGCCGCACTGATATCCCGTTCTGCCCTATTGTATTCCAATCTTCTCCAATTCTCCAAACCGACTTCATATAGATGGTTGGCATTTGCGAGCTTAAATACAAGATTGGCATCCATGTTTTGTTCAAATCCGGTGTCATTATCGTTGATTAGCGACTTGGTTCTGATACCATTCACAACGGAGATAATACAAAAAGCAGCCAATATCATGCAGATAACTGGTATTGCTGTTACAACAATGCGCTTTTTTGAACCCAAAAGACACTTGGTAAATTTGCGGAGGAGGTTACTCTTTTTATCCAAAGATTCGCCACTTGTCTCAACATTATCGGCAGGAGGCGTATCGTTGCCGTGCTGAGCCGCTTGGTCGTTATGGGCGGGCAATATTACCGTATCGCAAGTCTCTGAATACGAAGGTGATGGTATTAGTATCTTGCCTGTTTTTTTGCATATATAGTTTTCGGTGGCGATGGCCAAAATATCTTCTCTTGAGTCAAGATAACAAGTGGCCATTTGTAGATATAAATCCTTTTCGTGACTGGTAAGAGTGCCGCGTCGTTTTTTTAAGTCGTCTGAAGAGTAATCAAAAGGGCTTGAATCGTAGCGGGGTTGAGTTTTCCCAAAATAACCAGTAGTACGGATGTACTGATCTCTACGACTTTCAACTTCTAATATATTAACATAGCCGTCTAATAGTCCAAATGAGCACAAAACAATATCGCGCTCTTTCGGGTCGGCTATGGATAGCATTGTTAAATTAATAAGAAAGGCCTTTGCCTGAGTATCGGTAACTGTTTTTCCTACAATTTTCTCAACAGAGGGCTTACGCCTTGCAAACTTGCGGGCATCGACATAATTATCAATATTTATCTCAGGAGCCGGTTCGCGTGGTGCCTTTTTTGCCATACTGCCCACCTCACATAATCTTCTATTCGGCATTATACAGTTTAAATCACTTGTTTTCAACCCCATAAAACATAGAACTGATATGGTGGAAGAATCTGAAACGCTCTAAACCGACAGAGCTTAATGTTACGCTTGTTGACTAATGTACGAAAGTATGCTATAATGTAATTGCACAATTGCATTTTTTGTGAGCAATTTTCATAACTAAACGATGTATATCCTCCGAGATTGTTGTTGAATTTACTAGTTCGATTTGGACTAGTAATAAAACAACAATCTATACCTTAAAGGGGGCAAAAAATGCTGATTACCAAGTTCAAACATTATTTAGACTTGCGCGGTGGGGAAAGAATCATCTGCGGCATCAGGCCTGATATGAATATTGTGGATATTGATGCCTCTGAGTTTGGGCACTTTGCTGCAGAAAGGAGCAACCGTTATGACCCTAGTGATTATCGGGATATGCGCGTTACATTCTCTACTGACGAGCAAGATTTTGATGGCTACATAGAGGTAGAACCATACGATTGTCTCGTGGGTAACTACACTCTGGATCAAGACTATATAGATATAATCCATGAGCCATTGCCAAACTTGAAGCTCGTTAATGTTTCGGTCAGTAAAACTCTTGTCACATTCTGCGTTGTTGCCTTTGGCAGTGGAGATGAGATGACGGAGTGGAGCTTTATTCGTTTCAAGGAGCTTCCTGCACACGTTAGGATCAAAGTGGACGTTGATGCTGGATTTGGTTATAATGCAGAATCATATTTGATCATCAACAGGAAGACAGCAGAGGCTACCGAGGACGATTACGTCATTGAAAAATACGAGAATGGCGTACTGAAGAGGATTTCGGAGTTCGGAAAAGATGATAACGGCGAGTATGAATTAATCACTATTATCGTTTAGTGCGATGAGCCCGCGGCACCTACTGATAAGGAAGTAAGCAAATTCAGTCGGCGCACAGCAAAGGCAAAGAGGTTTGAGATAGGCAAAAATGCTTATCTCATTTCTTTTTATGAAAACTTGCAAATTCGATTTCGCACATTCGACATACGCTGATTGCTCTGTTATGATTATGCAAGAAAACGGCGCAAGCCGATAATAAGGAGGAATCATTATGATAAAGTCGAACGATAGTTATGGTATTACCTACACCGAGAAGGACGGGCTGTTGTATCCCGGCCTTACTCTGCCGGCGCAGTCCGACGAGGACATCGGCCGCTTCGGGCGTATGCGCGAGCAGTATCTTAAGGAGCATCGCAAGGCTTTCTATTCGATCTTTTGCATAAAGTTTGAGCTGAATGATCATCTGCGCGAGATCAATCAACAAGCGATTGAGCAGATCGAGCTAATCTCTTCCCAACTTGCCCAAGCCGAAGGCGTATCCGATCAGCTCAAAGCCCGCGAACAGCTCGGCCGGGTGCAGGCGGTAAACTCATGCAGGGCAAGAGCTGTGGAAATTGTGGTTAGAGAAACTGTGCTTGCATAGCAGTGCTATCTTATATCATGGTGTCAAGCAAACCCGAATTGAGTTAACAAAACAGATGACCGAAACACCCGCAGAAGCGGGTGTTTCGGTCGGTTCAAGTTTCAATATAGGAGGTTATGACTGAAAAACATTGTGACTCTCATCGAATCCATGGTAGCATATCTCAATTCCCATATTCTCGGGATGTAAAGCGCAAGCAGCATTTTCGCTGAGAAACAGATTCACTCCTCCGCCCACCCCATAAGGGATAGGATCGCCGTTTTCATCGGCTGTGTAGTGGCATGCGGTGCTTATCGCAGCTTGCACTTCTAATCTCGCTAAAAGCAGATCGGGTTTAGAATACTTTTTCTTCATTTAATTACTCCTATCAGTTATTGTTTAGCAAAAGCCTCATAATGCTTAGGGCATCAATAAGATCGATGCAGTTATCAGAGTTCATATCGGCGCAGATACGACCATAGGTGTCGATTTCGCCATTTTCGAGGGAATAGCGCATCGCGATCAGCGCATCAAGCATATCGGTCTGCCTGTCGTGGTTGGCATCGCCTGCAACACCCATGAGCACAGCTTCGGAGAAGTCGATGCAGCTCTGATCCGCAATAACATTGCCAACAACGCTGTTTGTTGATTCGCCACTGCGCTGCTTGGGTATCAGCTTGAGGTTTACAAGAGAGAGGACCGGATTAACTCCCACTTCTTTCTCGGGTTCACAGGTGATGGTGCAGTAGGCGTATTTGAGGCCTTCTTCCGTCTTAACAACGAGATACTTTGTGATGTCGTAGTACAGCTCGGTCGCATGGCTAACTATAACGGGGTTGCCTGCTTCATCAAGGAGAGGACTGCCGTTGATATAAACCTTGCAGCCGACGTTTTTGCCGTTTTCGTCGAGCACGGGGAAAGCGGACTTCATGCTGATATGTACGCCGTCATGGATATCCTCCACCTTAAGGGCAAGGCCGGTGCTATGATCGGAGGTCTTCTTGATATACAGCTCGTTGTTCGGTCCATTCTCAATATAGTCCTGAACCTCAATGGGCTTTTGACCACCGTTTTCACCGGCAGTGGAATACTCATCAATGTAGATGAAGGCGCTGTAATCCGTGTTATCTTCGGCAAGAGAGATCAGCAAGTCTCTGAACTGAAGGTAAGTCGGGTTCAGCTCGGAGCCTGTTTCGCCGTTCGCCTCAAGATACGCACGCTCGTCTACGCCGCGACCGGAGATATTCTCGCCGCGGGGATGATAGATGCGTACCGCGTCGATGTAGGAAGTGAAAGCTCCCTTGGCGGCTTTGGTGGGGCAGTCCTCGCTGTTCGGAGATACGACGGAAAGCTCATACTCTGCAGCGGGAACGCCGGGAATGGCTGAGAGATCCGCACCCTTGACGTTTACGCTCGCGGTCTGATGATCGAAATAGGGCATATAGACAGCGGAGATAAGCACCTTGTAATCGCCGTAGTCAAGACCTTCGTAACGCAGAACGGGGATCTGATACAGGGACTCGCCATTGCCGTCCTTATAATAGGTATCAACGATGATATGTGCGTAATCCTGGGTCATAACGGGTGTCCAACCTTTTCCTTCGCCCTCTTCAATACTTTCGGTCGATTCGAAGTAACCGTCCTGGTTGATCCAAAGATACATATCGTACCAATCCTGTGCGTGCCTGCCGCTGTAACCCCAATCCTTATCTATGGGAACGATGTTCACGACAAGCAGACCTGTATCAACGCCGGAGCGGGAGATGAGATCCATGCCTGTGCCCCTGAAGGTAAATTCGACGGTGGGCCAGTCGAAGGTGCTTTTCGGATTATCCCTCAGCTCTTCGTACATCGCATTGGTAACGGTCACATAATGTGCGCCGCCATGGCTGTCCGTGGTGTCGTTATGCTTGGCATAGTCGGCGTCATAGCCGTAGATCTTGTTCTGACCGCTCTGGAAGTCGTTATCATCGTTCCAGCCATTGGTATGCTGCCATGCGGGAGCGTCAATAATATTCTCGGAAGCCACACCATTATTAAAGGTCATGAAGTTCTTATTATCATCGTTACCGAACGGTACGCCGCGCTCCTCATAAAGCACGTTGGTCGCGGGCAGGAAGGTCAGGCGGCACCATTCAAACTCATGCTTGCTGTGCGATTGCTTGAGCTGCAGCAGCGCTGCGAAGGTGTAGTCCTCATGGCTGATTGTTAAGGGATCGAAGGTGACGATATAGTCGCCGTCGCCGGCGCTGACGCCGTCACCGACATAAGTGATTTCGGAACGGAAGCATTCGCTGAGCTTAGCGTAATCATTGCTGGTGTTTCCATCCTCGCTCCACGGATATACCTGATGATACTTGTAGCTGCCGGAGTAGTCGCTGCCCCAATCGCGAGTGTTTTCACCGCGAAGCGTGAAGCCGATTATTATGTCCTGCGGCATCTGCTGATTGTAGCAGTCATCAAGGCAGAGGATATTTGCAACGTCGTGATTTTGGGCATTGAGCCTGTCGCCGCCCTTGCCGAAGAAGTCAAGCGCATGCTCATCCTTGAGCTGGACGCCGAAATCGTAGACTATAACGTGCTCGCGAATATTGACGCGCGGAAGGGGGAACTGAAGTTCCGCTTTTTCCACGGTGTAGGAGGTTCCGTCGGGCATGGTGCCAACGGTGTGGCCGTCATTCCATACTGCATCTGAATAATCCTGATTCTCGGGCCAGCCGTCCGGTCCCTTGCCCTTATTCGCGGGATCGTTGGGATCGAGGTTGACGGCATTGGGGATGACCTTATCATTTTGAGTCGGGTAAATACCGGAACGAACGAAATTATTCGTCGGAAGGTTTTGACCCGATGAATCGGGGCGGGCAAGAACCTGCTTGATAGTTACTTCCAGCAATTTGCCCTGCACCTTGCCGTTATTGTCGATATAGCAGGCGTTTGCGCCGTAATCATATCCGGTAACGGAAACGCAGGAGCTTTCAACATCGACCGAAGGGGTAACGCCGCGATAAGCCTGGGCCATAAGCGCCTCGAGGCGAGCCTCGGTAGCGTTAGACTCCTCGGGAGTCCAGGGGTTCGCTCTGTCTTCGGATCTGCCGCCGGAAAGCCAGTACCTGATGATCCTTTTGTTCCAATCGGTTCGGTAACCGCCGCTGCCGTCCGTTACATATACTTCATACCAATGATAGTAATTTCCATCGGCTTCCTGCAAAACAGCATCCATGTTTCGGCCATTGCTGGACACATCGTACCAATTCGTTCCGTAAGAATAATACGGATACTGGGACGGTATACAACCGAGGCCGGCGCAAACATATTGGGTTGCTTCATATTCGTTTGCAGCCGCCGTCGCAACTGCGGTGCCTTTGTTCATATCGAAGGTTGCAACTCCGTTGGAGATACCGGTGCAGGGATATGTTTTGATCGATATCTGGCTCTGAACGGAGCTTTCAACCTGATCGATTACATCCTGGGTCGCATTTTCATCGAAGATTCCAAAGGTGAAGTACTCCGAGAGGTAGTCCTTCATAACGGCATCGGGACCGAGAGTGCTCGTGGTGGTTTCGGTGGTGGTTTCGGTCTCGATGATATAAGGGATCTCGATGAATACCTTAACAAGGTTTGCAACGTTATCCGCTCTTCCGTCCTCGCCGACAGGCCAGTCGATGGCATTGCGAACGTTCACGAAATACCTGCTGTTCTGATTAGAAGTTCCCCAGTTAATGGTGGTATGCGCTTCCGCAGTTGCACTATAGGAAGCGGTTGCGTTCGGGAAGTTGCTTGAAACCGCCTTCATGAAGTTTTCAACAGTCGCCTCGCTTGGCGTGATCTCACTGTAGTTGTTAACGCCGAGAGCGTTGTACTTCGGATACGAATTTCCGTTGCTGTAATAAACATGGGTATCGTTTGCCAGCTTATAGTTAACAAGCGAGATCGAGAAGATCTGCGCGCCGTAGCCTCCATCTTCCTTCGCCTTCTTGATCGTATTGGCGCTGTTGATCGCGCTTGCGGCGATGGGACCGGAATAGCCATAGTAGCCGGGAACGCCATCGGAGAAGAACACAACGACCTTGTTGCGCTCGTCGTTCTTGCTTCCTTCAAGAATAGCCTTGACCACGTTGAAGCCCTCGTGGGTAGCGGTGCCGCCGTTTGCGGAAAGCTTGTTCACGCAGCTCTCAAGCTTATTTCTGTCCTCGAGCGTTCTTACGCCGATGAACGGACTGCTGATCGAAGCTCTGCCGTCGTACGTAACGAAGTTTCCGCTCGTATCGAAGTGGCCGGTGTTGCTGTAATTATAGCTCGCTCCGAACTCGGTGCCCATCGCAAAGCCCGCGATGGCGATCCTGTGATTCGCCGCTTCGGTCGAAGCGGAGTAAACCTCGTTAATAAACGCCTTGCAGGACTCCTGAACCGCCTTCAGGTGGTACTGATAATAGGTATTGTTCGCATACGAGAGAACATTCTCCATTGAGCCCGACTGGTCAATGAGCAGAATGAAGTCCGTGGGCTTCTCGGTGATCTTTACGTTCGTGGTAACCTTACCGGTTACATAAGCCGAAAGCTTGATGGTGTAGGTGCCGTCTGCTTCAAGATATGCCGTCTTATCAAGGAAGGCGTTGGACGTGCTGCCGTCCTTGGTGCCCTCTGCAGAAACAGCGCCGATGCGCATACCGCGAAGGGAGACAAGCGCGCCGAATACCATTGCAAACGCAAGGAAAGCGGCAAGCACTTTTTTTAGTACGTTGTGGTTGGTCATTTTCTACCTCCATTTATTCTGCATTGATTCTTGCGCCGGCCAAGCAGAACCGTTTTGCTTGGGCAGCAAATTTCACGCGCGAAGATTATCCCATATCAGCAAAATTTTGTCAATACCCGAACAAGCATTGTGTAATATAGCAATATTTTTCATTTAATAGGTTTTACATATTACTGCTTGCCGTTTAAGCCTGTTTGATAGGCGCGGATTGTTGCTCGTTTTGGATAATTATGCCGGCGTTTTGCCGATCGTGGATAATTCATATTATAACGCGAAATATAAATGGCACAAGCTTCGGCCCGCGCTCATTCGTAAAGGCTAAATCCGCACGAACGGACTTTTCATTATATTTAATATAATTTCATTCTTTCTTCCGTTTCAATAACAGAATCGGCCTGCTCACCCGCGTTTTGCGGTAAGCAAGCCGACTCATCAGCAGATATTTTCACTTTTTATCTGTTCGTGTTACGGTTTGCGGCGAATGAATGATGTTCAAGGCCTATCAGTCATTCGGTTTTGACAGGTTCGATTTATATCCGGACAAAGCGGCGTCGATAACCGCAAGGTCAAGCTCGTAATAAATACGCCTGTCCAGCCTTTCCCTATTTACAAGTTTCGCTTCATGCAGCGCTTGAAGATGCCGTGAAACCACGCTCGCGTTCATATTGAGTTTTTGAGCGAGCGAAGAGATATAGTCCTTCCCCTTAGAGAGTACTTCAAGGATCGCAGTGTTGACAGGATTGGAAAGAAGCTGCATGATCAAACCGATATCGTCGGTTTGGGTCTCAACTGCTCCGCTTACAAACTCCGAATGCACGGCGGCGCCCAAGCAAACGTTTATCATTTCCGACTGCGCAGCGTTTTCATAAGTATCTTCATAGCCCCACCATACTTCGTTGAAGTAGAAAAGGCTCACGACCGCATTTAGAGGCATGGATTCAAGTATCTTCGCATCAATGCGGGTCAGCCTGCTGAATACTTGCGAAGGCATTATTTTGAATCTGTACTCCCAACTGTCGGTAAGCATGGTATAGTATGGCATTAGTCTCGGCATATGCCGCACCAAGCTCCTGCAATATGGGCGAAGCAGATCGGCAAGCTTGTCGATGTAATCATCAGATCTGTCAATCGCTCTGAAGGCATTCATTTTCACCTCCACAGGGCAGTCCATTTGGTATACATTCTCAAAAAGTGATTTTTCAAGCTCGCTGCTTGCACTTTCAAGCTGTATTCCGTTTGAAGATATATTGAGCAATCCCAGCTTTCCTTCCTTTATTTTGCGCCAACGCTGTTTCGTTTCCTCAACAGATGAGTCAAAATCGCTGCTGCCAAGGCCGGAAAGGGAAAGGAAGAGCAATCTCGCAACATTGTTCACTCTGTTCGGGTGCTCCTTGTCGAATTGCTTAAAGAAAAACTCGAATTTCGCTCTTTTAATCGAATTGAATTTTCCGCAAATGTCATCGGACACCTGATCGGCAAGATCGGCATTGGTTTTGAGCGTGCTGATCTGTTTTTGAGAGAGTACGGAATCGAAACGGCTTATGAGTCGTTTCGCAGTTTCAGCGTATGACTTGCCGTCGTAGCGATTGCTAACCATCGCCAAGGTCTCATACAGCATGTTCGGTTCTTTAACCACATTCACTAACATAGTTATATCCTTCGCTTTTTATTTCTTCCGAGTCAAACAAATCCGGTGCAGTCCGTTTAAGGAGGTATGTAAAAGGTCCTGCACCGGATGTTGTTTGTGCAGTTTGGGAACGATCAACCAATACGCAGCGACATTCGCAGTATCTCAACCGCGTCCGCCAGGTTGACCGCTCCGTTTTTGTCGACATCGGCGCAGTACATTGCGTACAGACCGAGTGTCGACTGGCCCATAGAGCTGCGCATAACAGTAAGTGCGTCCATTACCGTAACGAGCCCATCGCGGTCGACATCACCCGTTACCCCACAGTATACAGCATCAACGAATTCCGTCAAGCCCACCGGGGCAACGATCTGAGGGATCGAACGGGCCCTTAGCTCCATATATGGGATAAGCTTTACATTTACTATGGAGAGCATCGCGGACTCTCCGTCCTCATCCGCAGCAGCGCAGGATATCGTTACGTATTCATTCCATGCCTCTGAAGTGATGTCGTAATACATTTCCGTTGCGTGCCGGATGACCAGCGTTTCGCCGTTTTCATCAAGCAGGCGCTCCCCGTTCACCAAAACGATAACGCCTTTTCCGGTGGGAGACTTCAAGCTGATATGCACCGCCTGATAGTCGCCTTCTATTTTGAATGCGGCAGCACGGTTCGGCTCAAGATAAACCTCATTGTTCGGGCTTATCCTATCATAGGCTATCTGGAGCACGGGTTCGGGCTCAGCCGTATCAATGCTGTAATATGCCATCGTCTCATCAGCATTACCCGTTTCGAGGAGCGCTCTCGCCTGCTTGAAGATGGGGCCGAACTCCGATGCATCCATATAGGCAAAAACTTCATAGTCGCTAAGCGGATTATACACCCTTATCGCATCGATGTAAGTTTTGAATTCCCCGCGTCCTCTGAGATCAAAGATAGCTTCGCCGGAAACCGAATCAAATCTGTATTTGACCTTTGCAACACCGGGAATCGGCATTGGGCGCTGAGCATCGAAATAAGGCAGATAGACGCTCGATATAAGCACCTTGTATCTCCCGTACTCAAGCCCATCGTAGTGCAGTACGGGGATCTGGTTGAGTTCACGATCAAAACCGGTATAAGTCAAAACATGAATACTGTTTTGCCCGGTGTAGGTGTACTCTTCACCATCGGGAACTATATTCAGAACGAGTATGCCGCTGTCCGAAGCGCATCTGCTTATGATGTCGATGCCGGTGCCTTCGAATTCAAATGTCAGCGTAGGCCAAGCAGCACCGTCGTTATTCAGGATTCTGCTGTACAGCTCCCTTGTGACGGTTACGCAGTGCGCGGAACCGTTGCTGAACACGGAATCGTCCGCATAAGAGCTGTCGTATCCGTAGCGACTGTTTTCCATGGACTGAATATTGGGGCTGCTGTCGATCACGGAATCGGTCATCCATACTGCGTTTTCGGAGCCGTCAGCATAGCCGATCGAAGCGAGATCGTCCTCATAGAGCACGGTAGTTGCAGGCAGATACAGCACGCAGCACCATTCGTATTCGCCCGTTGCGAGTTTGAGCAGCGCTGTCACAACCTGACCGTCGCCCACTATGGCGCGTGGCTCAAAGGCTATGTGATTGCCGCTTCTATCGGTAACAATCGAAGCGCGGAATAACTCATTCTCGAACTCTTGCTGGGAAGTAACTTTATTAAACCCTTCCTCAAGTGAGATGATCTCGGCAATATGATCAACACCGAAGAACGCGGAAGAGCTCGGAGCCATCATGCTAACGCCGAAGTCATAGCAGAATTCAAGCTGGCGAACATACTCCCAAGCTTCGGGGAATCTTGCATCGGCGAGCCCATCGCCGTCGATATCGGCGGTGTCAAGCTCTGCCATTTCGCTCTGATACAGTCCGGATACGGAGCCGTAGGGATCAAACGGGGTCAAATCGCCCGCATCGGGCATAAGGCGGATGTTCTCAATGGTGATCTCAAGCTTCTTGCCACCGCGATCATAATTGCTGTTGTACCAGCATTTGTTTGCAGAGTAGTCAAAGCCACGGGCGGTGATAATGCCGGTGTCGGGATGAACGCTGACGTTGAATCCGTTGCTGCTTTGGCTAAGCGGGATTCCGTTTGCGGAGAACTGCAGCGTTCCGTCCTGTGCTTTGCCGATGCAGTTGTACGTTTTAGCGGTAATATCGTCGGAAGTAACGTTCTGCAGGCCAAAGAACATCGAAACATATTGACGCATCACGCTGGAGCTGTCATAACCGTCCGTCAAAGCATACATCTTCAGCTTAAGAGTATATGTGCCGTCCGACTGAAGCTCGAGCGATTTATCCATCACCAGCGCCTTCTCCGGCTCGGGAGTGGGTGTCGGCGTGGGAGTGGGTGTCGGCGTTGGAGTGGGTGTCGGCGTTGGGGTTGGCGTCGGCGTTGGGGTTGGCGTCGGCGTTGGGGTTGGCGTCGGTGTCGGAGTTGGAGTTGCGGAAGCGGCAACCGTTACCGAAAGATTCGGGAACTGCGCATCCGCACGGCCGTCCCCATCGATATCCGCGGTATCGAGCGGAGCTGAAGCGGCAGTGAACAGACCGGATATCTCGTTTCGATTTTCAACATGAACAACGCCGCTTACCCCGGGGTTTACCGCAATATTCTTTATGGTGATAACAAGCTTTCTGCCGCCGCAATCGCCGGAATGATTGTACCAGCACTTGTTTGCGGAATAGTCATAGCCGGTTGCTGAGATAAGACCGCTTGTCTTATTCAGCGTGACTCGCAGGCCGTTTGACGACTGGTGACCGATGGTTACGCCGTTGTTTGAAAACGTAAGTTTTCCGTCCGCGCCCTTACCGGTGCACTCATAGGTTTTCGCGGAAACATCATAGCTTAAATACAGACCTTGCAGGCTGAACGCGCTTGACATATAGTGGCGCATGACCGAGTTCGCTCCGTAACCGTCACCCATGGCGTACATGCTGAGTGTCAAAGTGTATTTTCCATTGCTCTGCAGCTCGAACGATTTATCGAGCACCATAGAAGGCACCGGGGCAGCGGTGTTGTTTACCGTTATTCCAATGTATCTCAGGCCGCTGTCGGCATCGCGCGGCGGCACATAGTTTCCTCCGATCGGCTTTACGGTTATCGCACCGCCTCCGCCGATATTCGCGCTTGTTTTCCCGTAAACGATCGGGCCAAGCAAGTTATAGAAGTTCTGAACGCCATAGTATTGCGACGGGTCGTAGCCTTCCTGCATCTTGAATGCGTATCTTCCGCCGTAAACGTCCCATGTGGTATTGGCAGCAAGGGCGATACGGAATCGTTCGATGAAGTCCGCCCACTCCTCGCCCCTTGTGGCAAATTTGAACGCGGTAAACACGTCATAGCCTTTGTCGCGCATTGCCTTCGTGATCCTGGAAAACAAAGCGTTTCCGTACTGGCTGTAAATGAATTGGCAGAGCAGAAATGCCTGCGCATAATACTTCAGATCCGCCTGGGACCACGAATAGAGTGATCCACCGTTATGCGCAGGGTAATCGCTTGCGGCGGTAAACTCGGCGGGCGGATTGTTCATCTCGGATGGAGGATAGTAGGAATGCTGCGTCCAAAGCGGAATATAGGTGCTCGCTTTGTGGCCGGGGTAAAACATTTCCTCAACGCAGGTGCTTGTGCCCTCGTTGAACCATTTGGGTTCATTGGTGCCGGTTACTGCATAATAGATAAGATGCTGATATTCGTGCATCATCGTGCTGAACGAAGCCGACGGCGAGTTCTGGGCCGTTGTGCTGTTCATATGAAGGCAAGGACGCCTGTTGTGGATGTAATCATTCACCCAATGGTATCCTTGAGCCCCGATTAAATTGTAATATAGCAGGTTGACTCGCCCGTCGCCGTCCTCACCGTTGCTATGCACACCGAAACTCTCAGTCATAGTCACATACTTTGCGTCAAACTCGGCTGCGATGCTTGATGCAAGCGACGGATTGTTCAATGCTCCGTGATTTGCAGCAGTTGAGGTCGTAGTCCATACATAGCAATGCTCTCCCTTCGCGATCACCTTGAACTGATAGTACCCCGCAGTCGGGAAAGGACTGTAATGCTCAATATAAAAGTTTGAAGTGTCGCCAACATTGAAGCTGAGCGGTGATTTATCCTTGCTTTGCTCGACGGATTCAAAATAATCAGACAAATCAATGCCGTCGTTAAGAGATAAGCTCCTGCAGACACCGCAGCAAGAGTCATCGTGCGTATCTGCGCTGCCATTATCATGAACATCTCCGCCTTCGCTCTCATCGGTATCGGTAACGATAATGATTCCGCCGTCATCCTCTGCTTCAATAAGTCCCTCCATATTTCCCGTGAACTTTGAAGGGAACTCTGCGGTGGAAGGGTTGTAGATAACGACATAATCGCCGTCAAATCCGCCGTTCGCATCAGTATCGATCATAACATTGTTGTTGATCGACCTTAATCCCACATCGTTGTCGGCCACAACGACATTGGGTGCCAAAGACAGCAGCACGGCGATCACAAGGATCAAAGAAACGGTTTTTCTCATACTTTACTCCTTTTGAAATAATTATTTATGCGCATTACGCCGCTATGTTAAATGGATGACGCTGCGTCTCTGTGATCCGGGCAATAACCGTTATCCGATCAGCAGCCGGTATTGACATCGCATAAGCTCCAAAAAGACAAGCATCGTATGCTTAAAATAACGACCAAAGACCTGCTTGCCAACCTTAGACACTCCTGTTGCTGAAGCGATTCGTAATAAAAACAAGGGCGTTCCGCGCTGAGTTATGCAAATTTTGCATAATCATTATCCAATTTCAGCAACGTCAGTATAACATCTAAGCAAACCCCGTTCAAGACCATTAAACGCGGACTTGCAAATATATTTAACTTTCATCGTTGTTCCGTATCTTCAACGAATGGCATGCGGCTTCAACTTCAAAGAAGGTACGCGCCGTATGGGCTTCCAAAGCCGCGCAGGGAAAGCGCGTCGGAACACTCGCTCCTTACGGCTATATCAAGGACGAGAATGATAAGGAAGTGTGGCATGTGGATATCGAGGCGGCGGCTGTTGTAAAACGGATATTCGATCTGGCGCTTTCCGGCAAGGGTCCCACGCAGATCGCAAGGATCCTTGAAGCCGATCGCGTTCCCACACCAACGGAACACGCTCTGAATCACGGAAGACCGACTTACGTCAAGCCTCCTGCGATACCTTTCGGATGGTCGGGAGATGCGGTCGCAGATATCCTTGATAACCGGCAATACACAGGCTGCGCGGTGAACTTCCGCAGCACGACCGTGAGCTACAAGATCCACAAGGTGATCCACAAACCCGAAGATGAGCATCAAACAATCCCAAACAAGCAGGAAGCGATCATCTTCGAGGAGCTGTGGCTGCGCGTGCATGAGCTGCGGCAGAATAAGCGGAGACCTACCGCTATCGGAAAGCTCAGTATGTTTTCGGGATTGGTCTATTGTGCGGACTGCGGCGCAAAGCTGTATTTTTGCACATCACGGAGCTTATCGGAAAACCAGGAGCATTATGTCTGCTCGAATTACAAATCCGGACGCGGACCTTGTTCGGCGCATTTCATCCGAAATGTTGTGCTCGAAAAGATAGTGCTGGAAAGCATAAGCAGCTTCATTGATTTTGTTCGCTCATATGAATCCATATTCATTTATATGATCGAGCAGAAGCGGCAAAAGGCAAAGGCTTCCGATATCAGGCGTATGCAGCGCACGGTTGACAATAACCGCAAGCGCATAAAGGAGATAGACCGCCTAATCGAGCGCATCTATGAGGACAACGTGAACGGCAAGATAAGCGACGAACGCTTTATGACCATGAGCGGCAATTATGAAGCAGAGCAGAAAAAGCTGCTTTCGGAAACCGAAGCCCTTGAAATCGAGCTATCAGAGGAGGCCAAGAACAGCACCGATCTTCGTTTGCTTCTCAAAACGATCAGAGAGCAAACCGACATAAATGAGCTCACTCCCGAACTTGTGAATACGCTCATTCGCCGCATAGATATCCATGCACCCATAAAGGTAAATGGTAAACGCACCGTCGCCGTGGATATCCATTTCACGGGAGTGGGTCTGTTCACAGTCCCCGATGAAGCCGAAATCTCAGCACTTAACGCTGAGATCTCCAAGCTATTGGCATAAGAAATCGGTGCAGTCCTAATGTGAACTGCACCGTTCCTCTAAAACTTCCTTATGCGTAGGTGCCCACGTGGGCTCTTTTTCATTGGCGATAATTTTAGCTTTTTTCTTTTCATTTTAACTTTTTTCGTTTCGTTTCAATTCTTTTCTTTTTTGTTTCAACTTTGCTTGAGGGTCTTGCATTTGACTTTTTTGCCGCTTATCATATAGCCAGAGCTCGCAACCTATTCCCGTCGGGGAACCTTCCGCAGCAGCCTGATCACCTGCGCGGTACGACATGAAAGGAGAGCAGAAATGCAAAGTCAAAGTACACCTATTAGGAACGCGAACGGCAGCTTGATATGCGAGACCTTCTATGCTGAGGGCGTGTGGATGCTGCGAATCAAACGCAAAAGCTGCTACACAGTAGTGGCGCTGATGTCGGATGGCTCGGTAGAGGTGTTTAACGACATGACTACAGCCACCTATGGCATAGTAACTCAATAACTGGTCTTCTGCGGGACCGCTAGACGGCAGTGCAGATACTCTGATTATTAATCGGGTATCTCCTGCCGTCTTTTTTACCCCCTAAATTCTATTCGCTAAGGCGAGAAAGGAAAACGAAATGAATAACAACTATGATCTGCCGACCGCCATCGGCGAAGTCCCGTCTCTGCGGGAAGATCTGTCCGTACTGTCGTACGAAAAAGCGGAAGAGACGTATGCGCTTGCAGAACTTAATAGTCTGCGTGATAAGCTGCGTACCGCACTGGTAAAGCAGGCGATGGACAATACGGCAATGTTGGCTGCCGTGGAAGCCACGTATAACCAACTCGCGCCAACCGGAAAAGATGAGTACCGTCTTATAGTTCGGGCGTATGCGAGGATGGCACTGACAGAAATCATGCGAGGTGATCTGTAATGGGCGAAGATGCGCTTGGAATTATTCTTATTGTTGGAATTATCACGATCTCTGCTTTTCTTGCTATGGGCTTTAAAAAGCAACCGCCGAAGCAACAGAAAAAGCCCGAAGAATCCTACCATCCGGCAGAAACCGTTTCCCATGTGCATTACTCACGACCTGAGAATCCGAAGGTCAAGGAGATGGTGAACTCTAACTCCCAAAGTCTGCGACTAAACCTTATGGTACAGAAGGCTTTTCGGGAAATGGCGGATACCGCAAGAAGACACCAAGGTTTCGTGCCGCCGGGAACAGATCGCGATTGCGACCGTTAATTCGTTGAAAAAGGACTACTTCTCCAGCTTCCTTGACAAAATGTCAAGAATGTTGAGTCTCAAAATGCCGCTGTTTTGCCGCTTCATGGTATAAACGGTGAAACAGCGGCAAGTTTAGATAACGCTGAAAGGATGAAAAATATGAAAAAGCACATAATTGAAAAGGCTGCAAAGGTAGAGCAGCGTATCCCAGAAAATACCCCTACAATTCCAAAATTCCGTACCATCGTTGCGGATCCACCTTGGACTCATAATCAGACATCGGGTGGAGGCTACGGCGGCGCGATTAAACATTACGATCTCATGACGATAGACCGCATTAAGCAGATGCCGATTGCTGATCTTGCGGACGACAATGCTCATCTTTACCTCTGGGTTACCAATAGCAATATGGATGAAGGCTTGGATGTGGTTAAGGCGTGGGGATTCCGTTACATTACAATGTTCCATTGGATAAAACCGAAGCTTGGTGTTGGGAATTATCTGCGCAATGCAAGTGAAACTTGTATCTTTGCCGTAAGAGGCAAATTGCCGCCAAAGTGCAGGACACAGATAAATTGGCTGATAGACTACCCCACGTTACATTCTGAAAAGCCCCGTCAGTTTGTCAGCATTGTTGAGAAGGTGTCGCCGGGACCGTATTTGGAGCTGTTTTGCAGGAAACGCCCGGCAAGCGCAGGAGATTGGTATTGTTGGGGCAATGAAACGGCAGATGGCGCCGATATCTACATCCCCGGCTATCCTGTGCCGAAGTATTCCTTTGAACAAGACAACTGTGATGCTGAAAACAAGGAAGGCGGTGTTTCTCATGAATAAGCAGAGAAGTAAACATGACGACAAGGATACGGAAGGCGACACGGAGCGTAATTTGTTTGGTAAGGCGGTAGAGGCGGCGATAGTATTCTTTCTTTGTTGCTTACTGATTAAGCGCGGCGTTTCCTACATCGTGGCCGTCCGAGCACCGCTGATTATCATTGCTTTAGCGGTTGGAGCAATCTTTGTTGCTTGCCGCATTTGGAAATGGAGAAATGAGCATGGCGATTACTAAAGAACCAATTTGGATTGAAGTGATGCTGCAACGTCCGTATGAGATGGAAGATCTACGGGATATACTTACGCATATCGCATCCATAACTTCGCGTGGACAGATTATTTGGGAAGCCCGTTGTATGAACGGTAGAATGCACTACTTTTTGGGTGTTCCCAAATGGTCTGCCGGGAGAGTGCAAGAGGCATTTAGGGCGCATAGCAAGGCACAGTTTTCACTAATAACCCAAAGAAATACGGTAACAATGGTAAGGTCAGTCAAGATCTCCAAATCTGTCCTGCCACTTAATACTGAGCTTGCTGCGGCCATGATACGTGCGGTGGTGGCGGCGATGAACGTATGCGGCGGCGATAATGAAACTGTAATACAGATAATTCTCGGCGCGGCATACGCCCCCAAAGCTATCCCGAAGAATATGTGCGATCCTAATGCCACATGGATAGATGCCGTTATAGGCAGAGTACATAATGCCTCTGCGGAGCAACGCCGTAATGCGAAAGAAAATGCAAACCAGTATGGCTTTGAGGCAGTTATCAGAGTTGGCGCGAGCGGCGAATATGCCGCTTCGCGCATCGGTAGCATTATTTCCGCAATGAGAACATTGCAATCTGCGGGAGTACATATCTATGCAGAAAAAGAGCGCCCTGAGCTGCTTAATTCTGTAGCGTTGCCGTGGCGGATGCCGTTAAGACTATCCGTCAAGGAGCTTGCTTGTTTTATGTTGCTCCCCGTGGGTGAGGACGAGTTGCCGGGAGTGCCGGGGCTACATCCCAAACTGATGCTGCCACCTAAATGGTATAGGGAGCCAAACAGAAAAGAGAGTGAGCGTTCCTTCGCCGTGACTCTTGAAAGTGAACCGAGAAGACTCACAATTTCACCCAAAGATGCATTAGAGCATCTGTGCATCCTCGGACCTACCGGGTCAGGAAAAAGTATGGTGATGGAGCACTTAGCTATTGCAGATATTAAAGCGGGCAGAAGTGTGCTTATTATAGACCCTAAAGCCGATTTGGTCACCGCGATTCTTGAACGTATACCAGAAGAGAGAAAAGACGATGTAGTCGTGATAGACCCGTCTGACAATACTCCGGTTGGATTCAATCCTTTATCCTATGGACAAAATCCTGCATTAACAGCGGATGTAATTCTTGCTGTGCTGCAGGAGATATTCTCACAGAATTGGGGGATTCGTTCCGCGGATATTCTTTCAGGGGCATTGATGACATTGGCTCAAACAAAGGGCGCAACTCTGTTGTGGCTTCCTGCCCTTCTGACTGATGATGTTTTTAGAAACAGAATTACGCAGAGGATCAATGACCCCATTGCCCTGCAGCCGTTTTGGGCGCATTTTGAAAGTATGCGGGAAGCTGAGCGGCGGGTAGAGATTGCGCCCGTACTAAATAAGCTGCGGCAAATTACCTATCGCCCGTATTTGCGGAATGTGCTTGGACAAGCCGATTCGAAGTTCTCGCTCTCGGACCTTTTCTACAGGCGCAAGATAGTATTGGTGCCGCTAAATCGCGGGCTGATCGGTGCGGAGAGCGCCAAACTGCTCGGCAGCCTGATCGTAGGGCTAACATGGAGTCTTGCGCTCGCAAGGGCGAATATAGCGCCGGAAAAGCGCCACATGGTTTCAGTCTACATTGATGAGCTACAGGATTACCTTGCTTTGCCAACTTCCTTTAGCGATGCGCTTGCACAGGCAAGAGGTCTTGGTGTGGCATATACGGTAGCTCATCAGTACAGAAAACAGTTACCTACGGATATCAGGGCAGGAATTGATGCCAATTGCCGCAATAAGATCGTATTCGGGCTAAACTCGGACGATGCTAAAGACATGGCGGCAGAGGCTCATGAACTTTTGCCGCAGGATTTCATGACCTTGCCGCGCTACCAAGTTTATACCGCTTTCCAATGCGGAGGTAAGAGCACAGGGTGGATAAGTGGCAACACTCTGCCGCCAACGCCGCCACTAAGAATGGCTGCCGAGCTTAAAGCGGAGAGTATGCGGCGCTATGGCATATCAGCGGAAGAAACCGAAGCCGAGCTGGTTCGCATCGTGAATGCAGCTACCCCTACAGATAGCCAAGTTATTACCGATGCGCCTATTGGACGGAGAAAGAAGAAATGAGGAGAATATTATGAAACAAGAATACTTTGAGAGCAATAAACAAGTCACCACCCCTGTTTTTACTGCTTCCAATCGCCCATCCTATCGCCACTGCTTCAAAGGCGAGAAAAGCGCGCAATGGCACGCGGAAACGGCGGCTAACGGAAACGACTCTATCTCCCATCGGGCGATAGATACTGTTTCGGCGGGCAAGAAGGCCGCGAAGAATAAACGCCTAACGAAAGCGCAGCTTACAGGACTATCCGAAAGACTCTCAGATCGTGACCGCGCTGTTCTGATTGCGCTTAAGAAGTACCGCTTTCTGACTTCAGATCAGATAGGCAGGCTCTTTGTAACGAACTCACGTACCAAAACATCGCAAACGCGGCAGCGCAATCTGCTGTTGCAGAGGCTTGGCGGGCACGGGCTGATTCGTCCGTTATCGCGGCGTGTAGGCGGCTTTGGTGGTGGTTCGTCCGTGCAAGTGTGGCATCTTTCCGAGGCTGGACATAGATTGCTTTGCCTAAATGATCCCGATGGTTCGTCGCGCAAACGCTTTATGGAACCTTCAACTTTGTTCTTAAATCACACTCTTGCGATTGCAGAGTGCGCCGTGCAGCTTATCTCTCTTTGCAAGAATAGTACGGAACTGGCTTTGGAAGCAGTAGACACCGAGCCATCGTGCTGGCGTAGCTTTAGGGCGAACGGTCATATTTGCCACCTTAAACCTGATCTCTTTGCCATCACGTCTTATGACGGTTATGAAGATCGTTGGTTTATTGAAATGGATCTTGGGAGTGTATCCACGGCGCAGATTGTTGAAAAATGCAATGCCTACCTCCGCTATTACCATACGGGTATTGAGCAAATTGAGACCGAAATGTTTCCGCTTGTAGTATGGATAGTGAGAGATGTATCGCGCAAGAACCGTTTGCGAGAATGTATTCGCGAAGGATTAAGCCCCCACCCGAAAATGTTTCTGGTGATAGAGCCAAACGAGCTTGAGAAGATGCTCCGCCAATATATAGACGCAAAGGAGCTGTTGTGAAATACACGAATCTTTTAGACACCATTATCACCGGGGACAGTCTTGCAGTGCTAAAAACACTTCCAGATGAAAGTGTGGATTGCTGTGTGACCTCACCACCATACTATGCGTTGCGGGATTACGGGGTAAAAGGACAAATAGGGCGCGAGTCCACGCCAAGCGAATACATCGCGCGGCTGACAGAGGTGTTTCGTGAAGTGCGACGAGTACTCAAAAAAGACGGTACGCTTTGGCTTAACATTGCAGACACTTATGTGGGAACGGGATGCAAAATGGGTGCCGCAGATCCTAAATATCCCAAAGGTAGGAATAGCCGAAACTATTTACGACCCACACTTGTTCCAGATTGCAAACCCAAAGATATGATTGGTATCCCGTGGCTATTGGCTTTGGCACTTAAAAAGGATGGGTGGTATCTTCGCAGCGATATAGTATGGATGAAGGGAAATGCTATGCCGGAGAGCGTGAAAGACCGACCCTCAAGATGCTATGAGCACGTATTCTTACTCGCAAAATCGCGCCAATATTACTATGATGCAAAAAGCATTGCCGAACCAATCGCGGCAAGCACCGTGATTCGTATGAAGTACGGACGGAGCAGTAGCGCGAAGTATTCTTCTTTGGCGCAGGGTCAGAAAACGCAGAGAATTAATGAAACTGACTACGGGAGTGGTAAAGAAATTTCGCTTTTCCGCAACAAGAGGGATGTATGGCTGATTAACACGGTTGCTTACCGTGGGGCGCATTATGCTGCTTTTCCGCCTAAGCTTGCGGAAACCTGTATCGTTGCAGGCTGTCCAAAGAATGGTGTGGTATTAGACCCATTCTTTGGCAGCGGGACGGTAGGTGCGGTCGCCAAAAGTATAGAACGGCATTATGTGGGAATTGAGCTAAATCCGTTTTATTGTGAGTTGGCTAAGAAAAGGATTGGAGGCAGTATGAAATAAGTGCGTAAGAAAATAGTGCGGATAATACAAAAACACAATGTAAACATAAACCGATCATGCCCAGTAATGGGCACCAAGTACACAAAATACATGAAAGGAGGCAAGCCAAATCTATCTGCTCTGGCGGCAGGATGTGTACTTTAACAAGCCAAAACGCTCCAAAAATAAAAGGGAGGTGATTGTTCTTGCAACACACGATTGAACCATTTAAGGAGCAAATTAATCGCGCCATAGACCGAAATGACCCACAGGCGGCAGCAAGTGCGATTGAAATTCGCTTTCCCGCCAACTTTAGCTTTAAGGCGTGGCGAGTGATTCGCTATTTTGGCGAAGCGATGTTTCTGTATCTATATAAGGACAAGCTCGTAGTTACCGACGAAGGGCTGGAGCTTACTGACTATGGAGATGGCACAGCCGAAGCGCCTTACGGCGGTCCGCGCTGGGTTGGCGAAAACCTGAATGAGCTTGAACTTTGGTTAGAGAGTATCGCGGATGAATACGATGCATCTGAAATTGAGATACTCGGCTGGAAAGTTCAAGAAGATGATGCACCTACTTTAAATAAGGACGGCAAGATCATGAATGAAACGATCAAGAAACAGATTCTAGAGATACGAAGAAGCGGCGAAGTCAACATGCTTGACGCGAGAACCGTTCAAAGTATCGCTAACCGCGAAGGCTATTATGAGTTGGTTATTTACTTGGAGGAGCATCGTGATAAGTATGCTCACTTCATTTTTACCGGCGAAGAAAGCTAAATATGATGAACACGATAAAACAAGAAACAGGAGGTTTATGTTATGTTTATTAGTTTTAACGTAAGCGGCGCAGAGCGGAAACGCTTGGCGCAGGCTCTTGGCGAGCATCTTCATGCTGAGGTTGAGTACCTCGGTGCACCGGGCTTTGCTTATAGGATTGGCGATGGGTTTGTCATTGATAAATCCGGCACCCTTTCTTGCCCAGAAACCATGGTACAGGAAGAACTTTCGGCGATGTTTGAGGCTTTGCGTGAGCGAGGTTTCAGCTCTGCCGATACTAAAGCGAACTCCGAAACAAACGGCACTTCAGATGCCATAAACGCCACGTTCGTGGAAGAGAAAGTCGCGACCGAGGAAAAGCAAAGCGACGAGCCGATAGCAGCCACAACGGATGAAGCGGTTTCAGGTATAGAAGATGCCAAAGGTGGTAGGTTTGCCGTCTGTCTGCCGAGAGAAACATTCGCAGACGACGTGATTGAACGGCTTAAGCAGATTGTTGCAAATAAGGCGTTGCTGTTTAAGCGCGCACTCGGCACCGAGGAACTACCTATAACCCTCACCGATAAGGAAATAGCTTTTCCGTGGTTTGGGCTAATAGGAGCAGATGGCGAGAAGGAGGCTTACGCTCAGTTTATTGCGGCGCTTTGTCGTATGGCGAGAGAGCAGATGCGGGTACTGGACAAGCCCTATGATGGCGACAATGACCGCTTCGCTATGCGCATCTTTATGGTGCGACTGGGCATGAAGGGGGCGCAATATGCTGTGGCGAGAAGGCTGCTTCTTAAGAATCTTTCCGGCAACAGCGGTTGGCGCTATGGTGCACCGCCGAAGAAGAACGTGGCGGCAGAGCTTTCATTAGAGGCTGAGGATGCGGAGGCTAAAGAGACATCCGATCATAACGAAGTGGAGGAGATTGAGACTCATGAAGCAAAAGCAGACTGAAGCTATCGCCATCTACTGGAATGATCTTACTGCAAGTAAGCAGCAGGAGATACTTGATACGCTTGGGGATAATCACAACTACGATGTGTTTCCGCTTGCGGAGATAGTGATTCCCGATGAAAAGGAGGAAATGACATGAAAGGTTTTCCAAGCAAAGAGATAGTAGAACAGCTTAAAAAGCAGTACCCTACAGGAACGCGAGTGGAGTTGATTTCAATGTGCGATCCTTACGCAAGGCTAAAACCAGGAGATAAAGGGACTGTCACTGTGGTGGATGATATCGGGACGGTATTCGTGCAATGGGACATTGGAAGCGTTCTCGGTGTTGTTTATGCAGAAGACAATATCCGCAAGATCTGAACTGGCGTACATTTATATCCCCGGCTTCTGCCGGGGATTTCCAAACAAGATAAAAATGGAGGTAGAATATGACCGCGAAACAATTGGAACTGATTGCAGTTTTAAGGCTTCATAACTTTCCTTATAGTTTTATTGGCGAGAAGATGAATATATCTGTCAATACGATAAAATCCATTTGTAGGCGCAAAGGCTTTTTAGCGGAAGGTTTTAGAAAGACAAAATCTGAAAAAGAAACCGCGTTGCTTTGCAAAAACTGCTTAAAGCCGCTTGGCGACAAGGTACGTAGCGATGCTATCTTTTGCTCGGCTTACTGCCGTAGCGATTGGCGCAGAAAGCAGCTTAAGGTTGTGGAAAAATCCACTTGAGTCTATACCGAAACAGAGTGATGTATGGTGTAAGGAGGCTATTTACATGAAGATAACAAAAATACCCGTAAAGAAAAAGGAACGGGAGAAGATTCGCGTAGCAGCTTATGCCCGCGTTTCTGCGGATAAGGATGCCGCGTTTCATTCCTTGGAAGCGCAGACTGAGTATTACGAGCAATATGTAAAGAAGCAACCGACGTGGGAGCTTGTGGATATTTATTCGGACAATGGCATCTCGGGGACAACGATAAACCGTCCTGAATTTCAGCGGATGCTCAAGGATTGCCGCAGCGGGAGAGTGGATATGATTGTCACTAAATCCATTGCCCGCTTTGCTCGCAATACGGTCACCCTGCTTGAAACTATCCGTGAACTCAAAGCCTTGAACATTGACGTCTATTTTGAAAAGGAGGATATGCACAGTGTCAGCCCCGACGGGGAGCTGCTGATTACGCTGCTTGCAATGTATGCTGAAGAGGAAGCTCGCTCTGTAAGTGAGAACCAAAGATGGCGCATCAAAAAGATGTTTGAGGCTGGTCGTCCAAGTACAGGTAAGATGCTTGGATATAGGCTTATAGACGGACAGTTGCGGGTAGTACCTGATGAAGCTGCGATCGTTAGAAGAATTTATGAGCTTTATCTGTCCGGCATGGGACATACGGCAATAGCCGAAGCGTTGTTGCGCGATGGGGTGCTCCCGCCTAAAGCGGCATTTTGGCCGAGAGATACCATCCATACTATTCTCACGAACGAGAAATATACAGGCGATCTTTTGCTACAGAAGTTCTATCATGATGATTTTAGAACTAAACGAAAGATCAGAAATCGTGGTGAGCGTAGGATGTATTATGTGGAGGATAGCCACGAGGCGATTATTGACAGAGAAACCTTCAATGCAGTTCAACGCGAAATAAAGAGTAGACAGCGAAGGTTCACGACCGCCAATAATGATGGTGATGATACTAAAAACCTCTTCAACGGCTTAATCCATTGCGGAAGATGCGGATACAGATATGTGCGTAAAAACACCAACGGAAAATACAACAAAACTGTTTGGATGTGCGGATTGTATTTCCAATACGGAACATTTGCCTGTAAGTCGCATAAGCTGCCTGAGTCAATTCTTTTAGAGAAAACAAAAGCCATATTACAAACGGAGCAGCTTACTAAAGAACTGATAGCAGAGAAGATAGTGGGTATTACCGCTGAAGATAAGACACTATGCTTTCACTTAAATGATGGGAGTTCGGTTACAGTGCAGTGGGATTACATTTCCCGCAAGTACAGTTGGACTCCCGAAATGCGTGAAGCAGCAAGGCAAAGAACTTTAGAAAAAAACCGAAAGGAGCGTGAGAAAAATGCCGAAAGTGACAATAATTGAGCCTGTCGTAAAGCAGGCGGCAGAAGCAGAATCGCTTGAGAAAAAGAAGCTACGCGTTGCCGCTTATGCCCGCGTGTCTACGGAACAAGATGAACAGGAGTCCAGCTATGAAGCGCAGGTGGATTTCTATACAAGGCATATTGTCGCTAACCCTGAATGGGAGTTTGTGGGTGTATTTGCGGACAAAGGCATTAGTGGCACAAACACCAAGAATCGCGAGAGCTTTAATCGTATGGTGGATTTGGCACTCTGTGGTGGCATAGACCTAATCTTAACTAAATCCATTTCACGTTTTGCGCGTAATACGGTGGATACGCTGCAAACGGTTCGCAAATTAAAGGCGGCGGGCGTGGAGGTGATCTTTGAAAAGGAAAACCTACACACCTTTGACCCGAAATGCGAGGTGATGTTAACCATCATGAGCTCACTCGCACAGGAAGAAAGCCGCTCTATTAGCGACAATGTGCGTTGGGGACGACAGAAGAGTATGCAGGATGGCAATGTTTCTTTACCTTACAAGCATTTTCTTGGCTACAAAAAAGGCGCAGACGGCAGACCCGAAATTGTGGAGGAAGAAGCGGAGATAGTTCGCACAATCTATGATCTGTTTCTTTCCGGCAAGACAATTCGCTATATTGCGGACTATCTTACCGGGCAGGGCATACCAACGCCTGCAGGGAGAGAACGATGGGCTGTGAGCACGATAAGGAGCATACTTTCCAACGAAAAATACCGAGGTGATGCGCTTCTGATGAAAACCTATACCGTAGATTACCTGACAAAAGAGAAACGCAAAAATGATGGCGATGTGAAGCAGTATTTTGTAGAGAATTCACACGACCCCATTATTGATCCCGATGTGTTTGACATAGTACAGGAAAAGCTGAAAAAGCATTGCGCTAACCGCAGCAAGATAAAGAGTAAGCATCCTTTTGCTAATCTTATTATCTGTGGCGAATGCGGCGAGTTCTACGGCAGAAAAGTATGGCACAACCATAATAATACAAAGCGTTATGACGTATGGTATTGCAACCGCAAATATGAACGAGAAAGGGTTTGCGATACTCCGTTCCTAAAGGACGAGGATATCCGAGCGGCATTTGCGGCAGCAGCGAAACAGGCGGGCTATGCCGAGATATACAGCGCAGACGATTGTCGTACGATAATTGAAAGCGTTACAGTTTATGCGGATAACCGCTTTATCTTTCGTTTTGCCGATGGCAGAGAGGAAGAAATTACAATTAATTAGTTGGACAGCACATTATAGAAGCGTCGCGACATCTGGGAAACGGATGGAGCGGCGCTTATTTTGACGCTATTCGTCCATATCATACGGCGTGATAGTTGGCAAATTATGAAAAGCGCGCTCAAATGTTCTGTGCTGGAAGAATAGGAATGCAAAACAACACATTTTGCTATTTGCTCGTAATTGCTAATAAATGTCTCCAAGGAAGAAACCAAAACTACTCGTTTTACAGGGTAGACGCCGCCATTAAAAGATAGTCGAGCAGAATTGGTGCAGGCGTGCAGTGGAGTGGATTTAACGCATCAATAATACTTCACTTATTGGTGCGTTAGTGTGACGGCGAAACTTTGCAATATACTAAAGAACAGTGCTTTATAAGCGAATAACCCCTGCTAACAGGGGTTATTCTGATCTTTGGTGCACACACTTAGGTTCTCCAAAGTGACGTGCATATATGTGACTGTACCCGGCTTTTGATACGATGAACACTTGAGGTTCAAAAGGTGCAATAATACCTGACATGAAATACAACGAAACAGTAAAAGTGCGGCGGTTCTGCTTTCGCACATTATTTTTGCGTGTTAACAGGATCAATTCATGCGAAAGTGTAGATTTTCTTGTGCCGATGTGATAAAATTAATTATATGTCTCAAAAAGGAGGCTGGACGATGCGCATAAGCTATAACAAACTATGGAAATTGCTTATAGATAAAGGGATGACAAAAATGGATTTGAAGGATGCAGCTGGAATCAGTGCCTCGTCGATTGCAAAGCTTGGCAAAAGCGGAAATGTTACAACCGACATTTTGCTGAAAATCTGTGAGGCCTTGCACTGCCGTATCGAGGATATATTTGAAACCATTGATGATTAGGGGGATATTATATGGGATACACATATATCGTGAGATCAGAGAATCGAGTGCTTGTTAATGGCGAACTTGTTTTGACAAATCAGCAGGTTGTGGACGCTATGAATTTTGCCAATGATGCCTTACGATCTTTGGATGAGCAAACCCGGGCATTTGATATCAATATTTTTGAAGCCTTGGGAATGCGTAACCTTAGCGGAATTGTTGGCGAATACTTGGGAAAAAGCCTACAGCGTTTTTCTAACGGAAAGCTACATTCTAACCTTCACCAAGATGGCTATCCAGATCTTTTGCTTACGAATAACGAAGAACGCCGCTCCTACTTTGAATCTCTGTATACAGTAGTGAATGGAAAGAAGTACCCTCGAGATAAGGCTCTTTTCAGCCCCTATCTATATGGTGGTGTTGAGGTCAAAGCCACTTGTGGTAGTACCCCTCCCGCCAACAAAGTCCCCAAGCCCTTAATCGGTGAGCAACGTATTTCTCTGGTCACCTCTTTTGACTGGAAAGCACATCATCGTGAGACAAATCACTTAATTAGCATTCTGTGGGATTTTATAAACGAAGTCCCAACCATCGTTGCATCATTTTATAGAGATGACCTTACTATAGACGATTGGGGAAAAATCGTTCAGCCCAAAGAGGATGGAGGACGTACTACGAGCGTTTCCATCATGACCGGTGCGGGGGTTTCAAAAATGTGTACTGGTTGGATTGCAGTGATTGATGATGAAAAATACATCTCAGCACTTTCACACAAGAAATGGATCGGTTACCGAGTTCGTTAGTCTGGCACCAATAGAGAGAGGTTAGAAAACCATGCCTGATTACAGAATAAATGAGGCTATATCATTCAATTGCGGATTTCAGCTTTCAACGCAGACTGTTATTGATGCAATACATAGCACAAATGAGGTCCTCCAAGCTCTTCCTGCGTCTTTGTTTAGAAGCATTGACTATAAAACGACAAGCGCAATGATAGGTTGTATTCTCTGTGAGAATATTGCACAATCATCTAACGGACAAGCTATCGTTAATCCCATCGAAAAAGGACACCCAGATCTTGTTCCTGCATCGGCTGTTGGGGCAACAGAAGAAGAGTTACGCAACTACCCGGTTGGTTTAGAAGTAAAATGTACAATAGGCGGTGTTCCCAAAGGAACCGTTTTACCAAAGGCTGCACCTCGGATTGACTATCTATCAAATGTTACTTGGCAGGCACACCATCAAGAAGTAACAGAATTATTTGGAATCACGTTCGACTATATTATTACCCCTTCAGGAAACAAGCCAATGATAACCGCAACCTTCTATTCGGACTGTATTACCGTTTCCGATTGGGGCGCAGTAAGCGGGACAGAAGGGCGAAATACAAAGGTCTGTGGAATGAAAGTATCCGGGAAAAGAAAAATGGGAGTTGGTTGGTTCGCAATCGCAAATCAACAAAAGTATCTGGATAAATACGCTCAGCTCTTTAGCATCACTTATTGAATGTGTAAACTATGAAGCACCCCTAAGCAATTGCATATAGGTGCTTCGTCTTTTATTCTTTCTCTTTAATGCTCAAAATGTTTTGACACAGCAGGTCGATAACACGCGGCGGTACGCTCTCACCTATGGTATCCCTAATTAGCCCATCTTTAACCGGTTTTCCATTTACACTAAATACAAACGGATAATCGGCGATGGTTTGTAGGACTATTGCCTCCCACAAGGAAAGAACTCTCGTTTGTGATGGATGAACCTTGTTGTCCGAACAAGCGTATTGAAAGTTTTGAGTAAGCGTACTGGCCGGTTCATCCCACAGCATTCTTTTGTAGGCGCTGACGAATCCCTTCATTATACGTTTCTCACCAGTCTTTTTATCCTCTACATATGGGCGTGGTAACAACGCTCCACACCGTTCACAGAATAATGGTGTATCAGCATTGAAACGGTTAATGCCCTCTTCGTCGTGTGTGGCACCATGTGTTCTGTTTCCTTGAAATAGACAATCTGGATTAACGCATTGATTGTTAAACGCAGTATTACCTTCCGGTGTATTATCGAGCCACCATAGCTTCTTTTTGTCAAGGAGCGGTACTTTATGCAATGGGTTATGGGGATCAACGTTTTGTCCAGCTACAGCTCTCAATTCTGGGAGGTTTCCAATTGCCTCTCTAAGAGTAATCCAGGGCTTTGTGAACAAATTCCCATCAGCAGAATTGGTCGGTTCCGGTAAAAATGTTTTGTAAATTCTAAAGTATTCTTTTGCATATGCAGATCTGGATAATACAGTAAGCAATCGCACTCGATGTTCCGGAACCCCATAATCTGCGCAATCGATAACCTTAGGCTCACCAACATACCCCGGTCCTAATTCACGATGAATATAATCGATAATATTGATTAACTCATCGTTCTCGTCGTAAATAAGGGTGTTGCCCATATTTGAAACGTTTTCAAAAATTACCCACATAGGTTGTAGCTTTTTGATTATGTGGATTGCGGGAATGATAAGCCGATTTCGCTCATCAAACTTGGGGCGCAACCCTTTTCGATAGTCACTCAACATCTTTCCCATACCATTTGGAGACATTCCTTGGCATGGTGGTGTCGCAAGAATCACAAACGGAGAATCCCCATAATTCTCCCTATAATACCTAACGATCTCATCTTCAAGTTCCCATATGTCACCACAAAAGCACTTGGTATCTGGATTATTGCTACGAAACAAGTCCATACGATCAGGAAGCAATTCACAAGCAATAACCGTATTTATACCATTTGCGTGCAATCCCAAATCTCCAATACCAGACGAAGAGAACAAACTAATAGCATTACGGTTCATATGCAGTCTCCTTATCTTGCTTTGCTTTTTGGGATGGCATGAGGACTATAGATCCAGCGGATTTGTCAAGATAAATATCGAAAATTGTAACACCCTTTTCAGCATTCAAGTTTTCAAGAACACATTTCGGCATTCGCAGCCGCATATCTTGCTGAAGCCGGTAACTATCCAAATAGATCAACCTATCATTCATGATTGGAAAACCTCCTCATACTGAATTTAGACTAATATTAGCACAAATTCAGTCTAAAATCAAGTCGGTTTTTGGATTCATAGCAGTCTTGTCCCTGTGCAGTCTTCTGCATAGGGCTTTTTTGTTTTCCAGATTAGTTGTTCATTCACATTGTACGTTTTCATTCTTCGATTCTGCCGAGATGCTTTGCGATGAGCGTTTGAAAATCCTCCTCATCCATGCTTCTCGATTTCAGCAGATCATGAAACTGTACAAATTTGTTCAGATAAGCATTAAGAGGCCAGAATGCCGTCTGGTTTCCACCAACTTGGGCGTCTGCTAATTTGTTGCTATATTGCTCTTCATCTGATACTCCCTCCCCGGGATTCCAATAAGACGGAAAAAAGAGCGCCCAATACTGCACAGCTGTTTTGTGAACCTCTCCAGGACGATGTGTCTCATCGGCACAGTAGTTATCCTCTTCCACGGTAAGGGGTGTGAGCTTGGCGACACCGCTTGAAACCGCCTTGGTTATAAACTCGGCTGCCGATTTGGGCGTTATGGCAGTGCCGTCCTGGTTTCCCATGAGCCAATCGATGGAAACGTCGAAGTAGTGTGCAATATCAAAAATCTGCTCGATGGTGAATCTCTTCCCACCCGTATTGTGAATGGCATGGTTGAAGTTCGGTTGTGACATACCGATCGCCTGTGCCATTTTTTCTTGCGTCACCGAGTTATTCGACATAAGCGCCGAGATATTAGAGATCAGAATATCGTTATTGAATTTCTCCATATTCTTATTCGCTCCCGTAATAAACTTATCGTAACGATATGCTTCATTCGATATTTGAATATATCATAGCACACAATTTACAATTTTACCAGAGGCAGGACCAAAAAACTGCCCAAAAAATATCGATAGCCTGATTACGTATAAGGGCCGGGATACATATTGTACTTTACCGCTTCGGCGGGAAGTATGACTGTACCCCAGGATAAGTGCGCCCTTTTCCCATAATCAGGCCTTATTCTGCGGCGATGCGTTCCGGCTCTTTCCGTTCTCGGGCGGAAAGGAACGCATCATGAAGTTACGCTACAACGACCCTTACGAACTGCCCCAGGAGATCATCGTCCCGGACGGAGACCCGGAGGCGATGCAGGAGATCCAGGACTTCCTCAACGAGAACGCCCGTCTCGTGCAGAACGCTGAGCGCCGGGAACGGTATCATGCACCGTTTCATCTGGAGGCTCTGGACTACGAGGGCGGCTCCGTAGCCTACCACGACACCCCAGAGCGCATCGTCATCCGCAAGGAGGAGGCGGAGCATATCCGGGAAACGCTGGCTCTTCTGCCCGAGACGCAGCGCAGACGGCTGCTCATGCTGGACGAAGGCATGACGCTGCGTGAGATCGCCGCTACGGAAAGCGTATCCGTAAACGCAGTGAAAGAGAGCCTGGATGCCGCGAAGAAAAATTTTCTCAAAAACTTTTGAAAACACCCTGTACAAAACGCCCCTGTTTTCTCCGTATGGTGAGGAGACCTTCCTCGGAAAGGAGATAAAGCACCATGATCAGCATTTTTACGAAAGGAGGACGCCGCCGTGAAACCAATTACGCTGTATACGGCAAACTGCCGGGGCGATAAGTTCAACACCGTCTACCCGGTCAAGCGGGAGATCGCCTCGGTCGAGGATCTGCGCGAAGCCGTGCAGTATGACCAGGTCTTCGCAGAATACGAGGGTAACCACAGAGCCATCACGGATTTCATCCGTTCCGACTGTCTGCCGTTCGACTGCGACAACGACCACTCCAATACGGAATGCGAATGGAAGACCGCTTCGGACGTGGAGAAGGCTTTTCCCGGCGTTCCGTTCTACCTGGTCTACAGCCGCCACCATATGAAGTGGAAGGGCAAGTACTCGCCGCGTCCACGGTTCCACGTCATCTTTCCCATCGATTCGGTCAAGAACGGAGACGATTACCGTGCGCTGAAGGAATCGGTCATCGCTTTCTTCCCGTATTTCGACACGGGGGCCAAGGATGCCGCGCGGTTCTTCTTCGGCGTGAAAGACCCCGAGGTCGAGCTGCACGGAGGTGACGCCCATGAACCTTAACAGCTTCATGGCGGACAAGACGCCGCCGAAGCTCGAAACCGCACCGGAACAGACGGAGCCCGTTTCCTCGACAGACGCCTTCGCCGAACTGCCGGACGGACGAATTCCCGAGGGACAGCGGAACACGACCATGTCCCGTCTCGCCGGAAAGCTGATCAAGCGATACGGCAATACCCGTGAGGCACGGGAGAGGTTCCTCGAAAAGGCGAAAGCCTGCGATCCGCCCCTGGACATGAACGAGCTGAAGACCATCTGGGGCAGCGCCGTGAAATTCGGCAAGACCGTCTCTGCCCAGGCAGGGTATGTCCCGCCGGAAGAGTACAACGGACCCACTCCGCGCAAGCCGGACGATTACTCCGACGTGGGACAGGCCTACGCCTTCGCCAAGCACTGCAGGGACTACGTCCGCTACTCTCCGGCCACCGACTATATCGTGTATGACGGAGTCTGCTGGCAGGAATCGAAGCCACGCTCCCAGGCGGCTATGCAGCAGTTCACAGACGCCCAGTTGGAAGAAGCCGAGTCCTGGCTTGCCCGGACCGAAGAACTCATGGAATCGACCGGAGCCAATGCCGTCATCGCCGAACACGGGAAGAACGCCCTTGAGCTCATGACCGAGGAGCAGAAAACGGCGCTCTACGCTCACCAAGGTGCTATCACCTACAGGAAGTTCGTACTGCAGCGCCGGGATTCCAAATACCAGGTCGCGGCTCTGCGCGAGGCTCGTCCAATGGTGGAGATCGACCACAGCGAACTGGACAAGGACGGATTTCTGCTCAACACCCCGGATTACACCGTGGATCTGCGGAAAGGCGTGAACGGCAGACTGCCGCATCGCGCCGAGGATTTCATTACGAAATGCACGGCAGTCTCTCCCGGTGATATGGGCAAGGATCTGTGGGCGGACGCTCTGCACACCTTCTTCTGCGGAGACACGGAGCTGGAGGCCTACGTGCAGCGCATTGCTGGACTTGCCCTGATCGGTCACGTCTACATCGAGGCGCTGATCATCGCCCACGGAGACGGCAGAAACGGCAAATCGACCTTCTGGAACGTGCTGTCCCGCGTCATGGGCTCCTACAGCGGAAACATCTCCGCCGACGCTCTGACGGTGGGCTGCAAGCGGAACGTCAAGCCGGAGCTGGCGGAGACCAAGGGCAAGCGTCTGCTGATCGCCGCCGAGCTGGAGGAGGGCATGAGGCTCAACACTTCCATCGTGAAGCAGTTCTGCTCCACGGACGAGATCTTCGCCGAAAAGAAGTACAAAGACCCTTTCGCCTTCATCCCGACGCATACGCTCGTGCTGTACACGAACCATCTGCCGAAGGTTGGAGCCAACGACCCAGGCACCTGGCGCAGACTGATCGTCGTGCCGTTCAACGCCCGTATCGAGGGCGGCGGCGATGTCAAGAATTACGCCGACTATCTTTTCGACAACGCCGGTCCCGCCATTCTCGCCTGGATGATCGAAGGAGCCGAGAGAGTCATCTCGGAGAATTTCCGTATCGTTCAGCCGGAATGTGTGAAAACGGCAACGGCGCTCTACCGGGAGAACAGCGACTGGCTGGACAGCTTTCTCGATGAGTGCTGTGAAACCGCCGACCCCTATTTCACTTCCTCCGGCGATCTCTACACGGCGTACCGAGCCTACTGCGCCAGGACCGGCGAATACACCCGGTCTACTACAGACTTCTACGCGGCAATCGACCTTGCCGGGTTCACCAGGCGGAGAACCGAGAGAGGACGCTTCGTCTACGGTCTTCGGCTGAAAAACGAGTTTACGTCCGATGCGGCTGACGGTCAATGACAGTCTCTGTATAAAACCCATTATAGGGCCTTTTTCAGTAAAAATCGCTCTAAAGGGGGTTTTATGAAATGACCGACAGCGACCGTCAGCCCGCCCACACTGATGAAAGGAGAAAAACGATCATGAAACTCAAACCCATCGGCATTTACAGAGACGCCGATACCAAAATGCCCCGTTTGCGGGCAACGGACTACAGCACCGACGTATATGACGCCGTGGAGCTGCGTACCGACAGGAAGGAGAACCCGGTCATCATCATGCACAGCAAGCGCACCGCGCCGCTGACGTGGAAGGTGGTCTACGGCTTCTCCGAGATCTTCTTCCGTTCCTTTGCCGAGGCTGTGGCGTTCTGCAACACCCACGGCTTCGAGATGGTGAAAGAGCAGGTGGAATGATGGAGTACATCCGCTACTACCCGCACATCCGCATCGACACGGAAGGTACGGACTGCACGGCCATGACGCCCACCGACAGCGAACGCACTGTCCGGGAGAACCACAGCCTGTGGCTGGAGGAAGTCGTGCCGAACTACTTCCGGCTCGGCGCGAGGGACAGGCTGTCCGTTTCCGCGGTCAACAGTCTGCGCGTCCACTGCCCCAAGTGCGGAGCCGCTCTGAAGACCATCACGGTTGTGACCGAGGAGCGAACGCTGCCTCTGTATGCCTGTGACAACTGCACCGTCCGGCGCTGATCCAGGGGCGGTCTGAATCTCTGTGACCCTCTGCCGGGACAGCGGCCTGGGGTCTCACGCGCAAAAAAAGCGAATTCAAAGGGGTAATTAACCCCGGTTTCAAAAATCTACCGATTATGGAGGAAAACCACATGAGAAATTACACTTTTTACACTTACAAAACGGGCAGCAACTATCTGATCCCAAAAGACGCATGGAAGACCGAGGAGTACCTGGCGGAGCATGAAAAGCTCTTCCTGACGGATTACCTCGTCAAGGGCAACTGGGGCCGGACCTATCACCGCTACCGTCTCCGCACCTGTGAGCCGACCCGGTTCACCGATACTCTGGAATACGATATCGAGTGCCCCGTCTGCCATGACAAGCTGCGCCTCTGCGGTCTGCCGCTGGATTCCGTCACCCACGGCCTGTACAAATGCACAAGCTGTGACAAAAAAGTCGAAAGGAGATAACGAACCATGAAAACCATCAATGAGATCAGAGCCATCACGGCCACACAGGAATATGACAGACACTTCTGGGACGCCATGCGTCTCAAGCCCAACGCCGAGATCGCTCTGCGAGACGCCCTGGACAGTATCACGGGCACCTATTTCGCCCCTGCTGCCGGAGACGCCGACCTTCGCAAGGTGATTACCCGCGAGAGCGTGATCCGCTCCCTCGCCACCACACTGAAGAAGTACCACGGTGGGTCGGTCATCTGGGCTGCGGATTCCGACGATCACGCCGCCTTCGTGTCGGAAGGCGCTCCCATCCCCGGTTTCGACTTGGAGGACGATTTTACCCGCTTCGTCATCGGCAGTCACAAGATCGCCGGTCTGCTCAAGCTGAGCGAAGAGTTCGCCATTGATGCCGACTTCGACCTCAGAAAGTACATCTCCGAGCGCATGGGCAAGTCTTTTGCACGCACGGAGGACGGAGCCTTCGTCAACGGCAACGGCACGGACGAGCCTTACGGCCTGCTCCACGATACCAATGGAGCCGAGATCGTCACCGCTACCGCGCTGACCTACGATTCCGTCATTGATCTGTTCTTCTCCGTGAAGCCCGAGTACCGCGCCCACGCGACCTGGCTGATGAACGACCGCACCGCCCTGGCTCTCCGAAAGCTGAAGGACGAGGCCGGAAACTACCTGTGGAACGGCAGCACCGACACCATCCTCGGCAAACCCGTCCGTATCTGCAACGATATGCCGGATATCGCCGCCGGATCGAAGCCCGTGCTGTTCGGTGACTTCCGCTACTTCTGGATCATCGACCGCTCCCCGGTCAGCATGAAGGCTCTGAAAGAGCGCTTCGCCATGACAGCCCGCGTGGGCTATGTGGCCTTCGAGCTGCTCGACGCCCGTCTCGTCCGCAAAGACGCCGTCAAAGCCCTCTCCGTTGCTCAGTAACAGTCATATTTCGTACTGCGGAGGGCAGAGCCTTTCTGCTCTCCGTGGTACCATTATTCCAAGGAGGAGAACAACGCCATGATGAAAAAACAGGTTCTGAACGCGATCACGCAGATGCGTATCGCAGGCAAAAAGCCGACCGAGATTGCCAATACGCTGGGCTTATCGGTCAATACCGTCAAATCACATATCCGCCGCCACCCGGATATTCCCAATACCATCTACTGTCTCAACTGTGGGAAACCCGTTCCGCAGAACGAGGGCAGAAAGATGAAGAAATACTGCTGTGACAGATGCCGCAGCAGCTATTGGAACCACCGCTACAGAAAAGGAGATGATTGCCGTGACCTTTGCGGATAACGAACGACGCTTTGTTAACTATCGGCTTGCCATCGCTCTTGTGCTGAATATGGAAAGGACCGGGAAATTATCCGAGGAGTCGGCGCGGCTGCTATGCACAAAACTGGCGGAGAAATACGGCGTGAAATCCGGCAGTATTTTTGCCCCGTAATGCTTGATATATCCCGGAATCAGAGCGAATATGTACACTAACATTGATACAAAGGGGGCTGAATCATGCCGAAAACAGTCAAGCGCATGGCGTTCGCGCCAAAGCTGCCCACGCTCCTCAAGGTAGCTGCCTACGCAAGGGTATCCTCAGGCAAGGACGCCATGCACCATTCGCTGTCAGCCCAGGTGAGCCGATACAGCGAGTACATTCAGTCGCATCCCGGCTGGCAGTACGTTGGCGTCTATGCCGATGAAGCCAAAACGGGGACCCGCGACAGCCGTGAACAGTTCCAACGGCTCCTTGCCGACTGCAGGGCGGGACGCATCGACCTGGTCATTACGAAGTCGATCTCCCGCTTTGCGCGGAACACAGTCACGCTTTTGGAGACCGTTCGTGAACTGAAAGAGCTGGGGGTGGACGTTTTCTTCGAGGAGCAGAACGTCCACTCCCTCTCCACGGACGGAGAACTGATGCTGACTATCCTTGCCTCGTTTGCCCAGGCGGAGAGCCTTTCGGTAAGCGAGAATCAAAAATGGCGCATTAAGAAGAATTTCGAGGAAGGCAAGCCCTGGAGCAACAAGCTGTTCGGATACCGCCTTGTCGACGGGCGCTTCGAGGTAGTGCCGGAAGAAGCCGATATCGTCCGGCGCATCTTTTCCGAGTACCTTTCCGGCAGGGGCACCACCGCTATTGCGAACGGGCTGAATACTGACGGCGTTACGACGCGCCGGGGCTACGCCTGGAGACCCAACGTCATCGCCCAGACGCTGCGGAATTACAACTACACGGGCAATCTGATCCTTCAGAAGACCTACCGGGAAAACCATCTCACCAAGCGCAAGCTGATGAATGACGACGTTCTTCCGAAGTATCATGTCTCGGATTCCCATGAGGCGATCATCGACCTTGAGACTTTTGAGGCGGTCCAGACAGAGATCGAACGCAGAGCCGAGGCGTATCGGCACACAAAATCATGCACGGCGCGATACCCGTTCAGCGGTCTGATCATCTGCGCCAACTGCGGAAAACACTACAGGCGAAAGACAACGAAAACAGGCATCGTCTGGATCTGCGCCACGTTCAACACCGTGGGCAAGGCCGCCTGCGCCTCAAAGCAGATTCCAGAAGAACGGCTGCTGGAAATGACGGCGGACATTGACTTAGGCTCGATTCGGCAGATCACGGCCGAGAACGGAAACCGCGTCCGCATCCTGCTTTCTGACGGGAAGGAGATCGACCGTCATTGGGAAGACCACTCCAGGGCTGAATCCTGGTCGGATGAAATGAAAGAAGCCGCACGGCAAAGAACACTCGAAAGGAACAAGCACCATGGCTAACGTAACTATGATCCCGGCAACACGGGAAATCCATACCGCAGCGCCGAAGGATGCTCAAGCCCGCCGCAGAGTAGCCGGGTATGCCCGCGTCTCCACCGACAGCGATGAGCAGTTCACCAGCTTCAAAGCGCAGACGGAGTATTACACGAAATACATCACCGCGAACCCGGATTGGGAATTCGTCAAAGTCTATACGGACGAAGGCATCTCCGCAACGAACACACGGCACAGGGACGGCTTCAACGAGATGATTGCCGACGCCCTTGCCGGACGCATCGACCTTATCGTGACCAAGAGCGTGAGCCGTTTCGCCAGAAACACCGTGGACAGTCTTTCCACCATCCGCAGGCTGAAAGAAAACGGCACCGAAGTCTTCTTTGAAAAAGAAGGGATCTGGACGTTCGACAGCAAGGGAGAACTGCTCATTACGATCATGTCCTCCCTTGCCCAGGAAGAAAGCCGGTCCATTTCCGAAAACGTGACCTGGGGGCAGCGCAAGCGGTTCGCCGACGGGAAGGTCAGTATGCCGTTCAAATCCTTCCTCGGCTATTGTAAGGGGCCGAACGGCAGCCCGGAAATCGTCCCGGAAGAAGCGGAGACGGTTCGGCTGATATACAGGCTTTTCATGGAAGGCAAGACGCTGAACGCCATCACAAAGCACCTGATGGAACGGGGTATCCCCACGCCTCGCGGAAAGACCGTGTGGCAGACCTCAACCGTGGAAAGCATCCTCACCAACGAGAGATACAAGGGAGACGCGCTTCTGCAGAAGAAATTCACAGTCGATTTCCTTCAAAAGAAAATGAAGGTGAACGAGGGCGAGGTTCCGCAGTATTATGTGGAGAACAGCCATCCGGCGATTATCGACCGTGACGAGTGGGAGATGGTCCAGGGAGAGATGGCAAAGCGCAAATCCAGGGGCAAGCACCACAACAGCCTCAGCCCGTTCTCGGCGAAGCTGGTCTGCGGGGATTGCGGAGACTTCTACGGCAGCAAGGTCTGGCACAGCACCGACAAGTACCGCCGTACCATCTGGCAGTGTAACGGCAAGTACAAAGGCGCTTACAAATGCACGACGCCGCATTTGATGGAAGAAGACATCAAGGCAGCGTTCCTCGCAGCCCTTGACGGTCTGCTTGCCGATAGCGATACGCTTCTTGAGGACTGTTCCTTCATGTACGACGCCCTTGCAGATGTCAGCGGGATCGCCGCAGAATGCGAGACCCTGGCTGATGAGATGGAGACGCTGTCCATTCGGATCGAGCGCCTGATCACTGAGAACGCCGCCGTGGCACAGGATCAGGGTGAATACCAGCAGAAGTACGGACGGTTTGAACGGCAATTCGAGGCCGCCAAACGGAAACACGCCGCCCTGGAAGAAAAGAAGAAGGTGAGATTCACCGAAGCCGAGGAGATACGGCGGTTCGCAGATATGCTCAAAGCGGGAAAGGCCGCAGGCTTTGAATTCACGGAAAGCCTGTGGAACGGTCTTGTAGACCACGTCACCGTCTACGCTGACGAGCGTCTCGTATTTACCTTCAAAAACGGAAAAGAGGTCACGGTTTCCCTATGACCATCACCATAGAAACATAGCCCGGAAGTGTTGAAAAGTCAGCATTTCCGGGCATTTTCTATTGAAATGATATGAAACGATGAGCGGGGTTATCGTTGCTTTTACGCCGGGAACTGTTGGGGAAAGCCCGATAATCGGGCTGTCTCCGGCAACGGCAAAAAGGGATGCACCCTTACCCTTGAAACGATATTTGCAGGACGGGCATTTCCGAGCATAAAAAAACTATTGCAGTGACTGACCTTTGTATCAATCACTGCAACAGTTATGGTGCGGATGGGGGGATTTGAACCCCCAAGGTTTCCCCGGCGGATTTTAAGTCCGCTGTGTATGCCGTTCCACCACATCCGCGCAGAAGCAAAGGCGAAACAACACCCGCCTTTCACGATAAGCATTATAGCTGTTTTCGACCGATTAGTCAAGCTTGTATTGTTTCCGGGCTCTGCTTTGTTAATTGCAGCTTTAACTGTCCGCGCTCTGCTCCCGAAATCGTAATACTCTGCGAATACCGGATGCTTTTTTATTCCACGGAACTCTTTACGCGGGTGCAGATCGCCGTTCGGTTTTCGGCAAACAGGGCAAAAAAGCTTTACCGCAAGCGGGTTTTTGTTTTGCCCGGCAAAAAGCCTGCCTCACGGCGAACCTATGTCAAGAGGCTTTTGCGGCATAAAATCGCAAAAATTATTACGATAATGGGAGCAGCGCCTTGTTTCCTGGCTCTTTTAGCTGTTTCTATTCAAGAATACGATCTAAACGCAGGCGATCTGCGTCTTGATGCAGCTCCATAATAGTTTGCGGCGATCATCAGAACAAGCGCGAAAAGCTGTGCAAGCGCTGCGGGAAGCTCGCCGTAAAAGAGCATTCCGGAGGCAAACAGCAGCGGCAGCGGCGTGAAGGGGTAAAGTCCATTCGCGCCCATCGCCACGATGCAGGCGGGCAGAACGAAAACGGCAGCCGAAAGCACCAATGCGGAATTCACCCTTTGTGCGAAGCTTGAAAGCAGGCCGACCGCGCTTCCGACAAGAAAGATCGAGAAAAACCTTATGAAATAAACCAAAACCGTCAAAGCTCCGACCGAGAGCGGCAGGCGGCTTTCCCTTGCGATATTCAGCCCCTGCATAGGGTAGTCGAAGTACGCAAAGCCGTTGTAAAGATCGTTTGCTTCAAGCGCTCTTATCTCGGGAAGGTAGACCGCGATAAACACAAGCGCGCTTGCGGCAAGCGTCAGAAGCTCTTTTTTGAGGAATAGGCGCGTTCTTCCGTTCGGAAGCGAGCGCAGAAGCTTGTTCATTGATGACTGCCGCTCGTATGCGTACAGACCTGCCGAAATAAGCGCGATGCACAAAAGCGCCTTCAAGCCTTGGTTTATAGCAAATTTTCTTGAATTTTCGCCGAAAACCGTCATATAAGTGAATGGCGGCAGAAGCTTTATCTCGCGCGGGTATTCGCCGGATTCGTTTCTTTTGATAATGTCCTGCACTTCAAGTCTGAGCATCTCAAGCCCCTTTATGGTATCCTGAGCAACAGACCTGAAAAATGCCTCTTCTTCTCCGCCGCTGAGTCGCGCCTCAAGCCCTGCAATCTCCGCATCGATGGCTTCAAGCAGTTGCTCCGAAACGGCTCCGGCGTATTTCTTGTAGTAATCGAGCGCCTTTCGCTGTTCGTCAGTGACCGTGGGCTGCGGCAGCTTGCCCATCGAGGTGAAAACGAACGCCAGCACCGCAAGCACGAGGATGCCGCGCTGAGCAAAGAGCAGCTTGCCCGTTTCCTGCAAAAATACGAGGCGATAGGTCCTTTTGCGCAGTCTGTCAACGAGCTTTTCTATCGGGTTTTGCCTGCCCGCCGGGCGCTTTTTGATATGAACCAGCAGTATGCAGGCCGCCGCCAAAGCGGTTATGGCGAGCATAACGAGCGCTGTTGCCACCCGCGCGTTTACTGGATGCTCCGCGATATTCAGATTAACGTAGCTCAAAACAAAGTTTTCGGGCAGTATTAGCTGAAACAGGTTTACGTATTTGAGCGGAACGAGGATGCTGCTGTCCCTGATCGTGGTATAGAGTGTGAATTCAACGGCGAGCACAGCTCCCGTTATCGCTATCGCAATATTTATATTCTTGACCGATGAAAGGATAAAAAAGATAATGATGCCTGCAAAAAATGCGGTAACGAGCTTAATGCCGCAGTAGAGAAAAACGAATGAATTGATTTTCAAAGGAAACGGTATGCCATTATAGCCCTCGATGGATTGGATAAGGCGATCCGAGCCATTGAGCCCGTCAAATGCGGCGTATGAAACGATAAAACGGCTTGCGAACACAAGCAGAACCGCCAAAATGGAAGCGGCAAGCAGCGTAAGGAGCCTGGAAACGGCAAGCGCTCCCCTGCCCTTCGGGGTGGCGCGAACGAGCTGCCACAGCCCGCTTCGGCGCTCCTTGAGCATCAGCACCGAAACCGTGAGCATGAAGATCAGTATCAGATAATCGGCTGTCGGGTCGCTCATAACGCTCGTTATCGCGCGATCGTCGCCGAGCCTTCCCACCGCGCCATCTATCGCGGCAAAATCATTAACGGTTTTGATCGTGTTTCTGTATGCAAAGCTGTTCGGATCGCCGAAAAGCGTCGTGCGCTGCATACGCTCGGCGTTCTTTTTAATCGTCGGATAGAAGCCGTTGAATTCTTTAAGGTATTCTATCTGCCTTCGCACGGCGTAAAAAGCCTCCCGCTCGGCATTCGCCAGCAGGGGCTCAGCCAAATACCTCTGAAAATAGCCGCCGTTCAGCCTTTCGAGCACCTCGGGCTTGGATTCAAGCCAGCTTGCGAACGAGTCATCCATGCCGATCAAGGCAATATGGGACGCGATCGAGTCCGCGCGCTCTATCCAAAGCAGCTTTTCATCTAACTCCTCCTCCGTTATCTCCTCGGGCTTTCTATCGCCGTATTCCGCTATAAACGAGCGATAGGCTTCGTTATACAATCCCTTTGCGCCGTCCTCATCGCCGCCCTTAACGGAAAGAATGAACAGCACGACGGAGAGCGCACTCAAAAGCGCAAGCATAAACAGAGCAGTTTTGCCGAATAAAACCCTTCTCAGCTCGCGCATATCATTCATCCTCCCCGAGGAAATGCATATACACGTCCTCAAGATCGCGCCCGCCCGCTCTCTCGATAAGCTCCGCAGGAGTGCCGTGCGCCACGAGCTTTCCGTGCTTCATAAGGATAACGTCATCCGCGATGGTCTCGATATCGCTTACGATATGCGTTGTCCAAAGCACGATGCACTCCTTTGCAAGCTCGTGAACGTAGCTTCTTATGCGGATGCGCTCCTTGGGATCGAGCCCCGCCGTGGGTTCGTCCAGTATTATCAGCTTCGGTTCTCCGAGCAGCGCCTGGCAGAGCAGCACCCTTTGCCTCATGCCGCCCGAAAAGCCGCCCAGCTTTTTATGGGCGGCATCCGAAAGATTCACAAGCTCAAGCAGGCGCATCACCTGCGCCTTGGCTTCCTTCAGCTTTATTCCCTTTAGCTTTGCTATGTAAACGAGGAACGAATACGCGCTCATCTCGTCATACATGCCCTGCTGCTGGGGCATATAGCCGAGCTTTTTGCGGAAAGCTTTTCCGAGCGCAAGCACGTCCTTGCCGCCGAAGAGTATCTCGCCGTCGTCGCGCGAAGCATTGTCCGTGATAAGGTTCATCATCGTGGATTTGCCCGCGCCGTTCGCGCCGAGTATGCCGCAGATGCCCTTTGAAAAGGTGTATGAAAAATCATTGAGCGCAAGCTTCTGCCCGTAGCGCTTGGTAAGGTTTTTCAGTTCAAGCTCCATATTCACTCCTTTTCCGAAGCAAAGCTTTCGGTTTGCGCGGAAGCTAACTTCAATTAGCGTTGATCCTCCGGCGCCCAGCGATGCCAGCCAAAGCGATCCGTGCCCAGCTCCTTAATATCAAGATACCATAAGGGAAGCGCGGTGGGATCGGAACTCGCCGCACTTCTTTCGTATCCGAACACGAAATCACCGATTATCTTGCTGATGATAATATCCGCCTCGCCCTCCGAATAGGGCAGCTCTATAACAAGGTTGCCCGAAAGGTCGCTCACCTCGGTTCCCGCAAGGGACGGAACCGCGCTCGTATTGCTTCCGAAAATGTAATTCCCGTATGGATAATACCATCGGCGGGTCTGCGGCTCGGCGGAAGCGATCGTAACAAGCTTCCCGTTTTCGGCATCAACGCGCAGGATCTTCCCAAGCTCCCAGCCTTCGGCAAAGATAAGGGCGTCATCCTTAAGCATACAGGAGAACGGATCCGGCTCAAACGGAAGAGTACACAGGGGCCGTGCCGTTCCCGCATTGAGATCGGCTTTGATAAGCTCGTTTCCTTCCGCTCCGCAAACGCAGTAGAGCTCGCTTCCTTTTCCCGCAACCGGATTGCCAAGTGAGATTTCTTCCGGAATATCGAGCCTGACCGCATTTTTATCCTTTGAGCTCAGATCTATCCTATAGGTATCCGTTGAAAACCCGCCCCGCTCAAGATCCATCAGATGATACATAACAACGGCGTATTTATTATGAAAATACCAATCGTATGCGTATGCCGCTCCGGTGTTCTCCCTGTCCTCAAAATAGGTGCAAAGCTTATCGTGCGCGCTGCCGTCAAGCTCCATTCGCCACAGCTCCAGCGCGCTCGTTCCATCGGTGTCGGTCCTGATAAGATAATAAATATGCTCTCCGTACAGCCACACCTTGTTTGAAGCATTGCCCTCAAGCATTGATGAACAATCCTCGGTCTTATGCGTGCAATTCGGTTTTGCGCAGAGCAGCAGTCACTGTTTATCGCGCTTATCGCTGAAAAACAGTTGACAGGCATTTGCCGCCGTGGAGCGCAGATAATAGACCGATTCTTCGGTTTCAAAAAGCTGCTCCATGCCTGCACTGGCATAAACCGAGCATAGGTCTACCGTATAGAAAGGTGCCGGTTCGTGAGCCTCGGTTCCGGAGCCGGACGGAGTGCAGCATAAGCTGAGGATCATAGAGCCTAACAGCAATACTGCCAAAGCCATGCGTGCCTTCATTCTTATTTTTCTCCTTTTCACGATGTTTCATATTACCAACCAAAAACCATGCTGCTTGTTAAAGTATTTTGCTTGAAACGGGATGTTTTGCGGTGCGGATACGGTTTTCGGTTTGGAGAGAAGCCGAACGCTTAATCCTCCGGCGCCCATCTTCTCCACTCCGGCTTTCCCGCCGCTATCTCGCTCTTATCCAAATACCATGTGGGTATCGAACAGGCGATTGAGAAGCCTCCGTCCTCGCCTGGAGGTCCCGCGAAGATATAGCTTTCGGTTTGAAGAAGGAACTGTGTTTCAAAGAAATCCTCGGGCATATCCTCATGCAGGAATTTCGAGACCACATTTCCGCTCGTATCCGTAACATACAGCCCCCAATTCGGCCGTGTTTCCTCCTCGGGGCCGTCGTTATAGCCCTTGTAGGAGTTAAGATAGTAACCGTTCGTGTAATCAAGATACGGATGCCACTTCGAGCTGTAGATATTATCCGTTGAATAGTGAAGCCGTTTTTCGCCCGTTTCTATATCCATGCCCCAAAGCCGCATCGCGCTTAGATCCGCCCGATCCGCGGTAACGTACAGTATCTCCCCGTCCTTAACGCCAACGCAATCATTAAGCAGATAGAGCCATTCATGCTCATATCCGATCACGCGGCGCTCATACGTTTCAAGATTAAACTCGATAAAGTGCCATGTTATCACCTCGTTCTCCTGTTCCGGACTGAGGCAGTAAAGCATCTCGCCGCTTCCGAATATCACCGGAACGCCCGCGCCGTTATCCGCCGTCTTCACTTCCATGGTTTCGAGATTCAGAACGTATTGAGTACAATCGTCATCGCCTTCCACGGAATAACTTTTTTCCCTTGCATTATAGTTTATATAGATATACTTATTGGAAAAGATGAAAAGCCAGCTATTGTATAGCGGAGTGTAGCCGAAATCAGCCGCAGGAAGGCGCATAACCTCCTCATGCTGCGAACCGTCAAGCCGCATCCTACAGAGTGAAGGGTAGCTAACACCATCGGCATCGTCTTCGCCCACATTATCCTCGAAATAATATATATATCGATCGTAGATGAAAATGCTGTTCTGCATCGGGTCTATCATTGCATCGCAGTCCTTGTTTTTATGATTGCAGTTCGGCTTCGCGCAGAGCGGAAAAAACTCCTTATAGGTTTTATCGCTGAAATACAGCATTCCTTCCGAAAGGTAATATATCGAATCATCGGTCTCGAAGATCGAAGTAGCAGGATGCATCAGTGCCCCCTCCGTGCTGCGCCTGAAATCAAAACAATAGCTTTTTTCGCCCGGCAGCGCGGTCTGATTGTTCGCATCGGGCGTTTCACCGGGCTTGCCGCTTTCCGCGCTGCTCGTTTCAAAGTCTGCTGGCTTCGGCGTCTGCACGGGCGCGGTTTCTCCCGAGCAGGCATAGAGCATAATCATTATGGCTAATGAAAGCAAAACATAAGCGATCCTCTTTATCATATTCATAGGTTTCTTTTGACCTTTCATTTTTTAACTGCGGCAAGGATGCCTTATTCTTAAACAATACGCACGAAAAACCGAAAACCCACGCTTGCGCGGCAAAAAAATGCGAAGCCTTCGCATGCAAGCTTGGTGCAGCATAAAAGCCTCCGCCGCGCTATGCGCGGCGGAGGCTCAAGCTTTTGCAGTGTCAATGCGTTTTCATTTCGATCAGGCTCATACCGAGCGCTTGATCCTGGCGGTGTCAAACCTGCTCAAAAGCATATCGTTGCCATCGGTATCTATGATCCTTGCATGATCCTGCGCGTAGTTTATCAGCTCGCAAAACCGATCCATGCTTGGGGCGCTGATCCTGAATCTGAACACACACTGCTGTGTGGTGCCGTCATTCTTTACAACGGTTCCCGGAGTCTTATAAATGCCCACTTCCTCTATTTCCTTTATGCTTTCGTCGCCGGTGTACTCGATCTCCGCTATTTCGCCCGACTTTGCATACAGATAGAAAACTCCGTAATTCACCGGGAATTTAGCGTTATCCTTGGAAAGATCGCCAACCATGCTGCCGCAAAGGGAATGAGAGATCAGCATTTTCATATAGTTGACGCCATTGTATCTTTCGATCTGAATGCAGTCGCTTCCGCCGTTGATACGATAGCCCATTTCGAATACGTAAAAGCCGTTCTTGTTTGCAATACCCTGATAAAAAGCAACGCCGTTTTCCATCCTTGCATCCCGCATCATATTGCACAGGGGCTCGTGGCATTCGGCCATGAATCCGTCCAGATACACCGAAGGGGCGAATGAAAGATCGCACAAGCCCTGCTTTGGCAAAACTGTGTTCAGATACTTGTCGCAAAAATACGAAAGGCTGTACTTCCCGTCCTGAAGAGTGTATACCGCCGCAAATTCGGTGCCGGTCACGTACTCCTCCACCACCACCGTGCCTGTAAGCGATTCCTTGATCGCCTTTTCAACGGCGGGCTTCAGCTCCGAAAAGCTGCTGCAGATGGTGATGCCCTTCCTGCCGGCGCTGTCGGCGGGCTTAACTATCACCGGAAGCTGCACCTGCTTGAGCTCATCCTCCGTGGGAATTCCGTTCGTGCTGAATTCCTTCGGCACTCTCACGCCGTTTTTAGTGCAAAGCTGCTTGAATTTGCGCTTGTTTCTTGTTATATCGATCTGCTCCTCCGTTGCGTAAAAGGGGGAGTTGATCCTGTTTGCTATCCTGCAGGCAGCGAGCACGCGGTTTTCGCTGTATCCGGCAATAACGCCGTCAACGTGCTCCTCCAGGCATTTTTTAACGTATGCGTCCGTGTCCCTATAGTCTATATCCCATGATTCATCTGCGGCCATTTTGGCTATGGTTTTGTTTGAAGTGGGGATCCCGTCCGCCGCGATAACATAGATACCCATTTTCTGCGCGGTTTTCACGATAGAAGCATCGCGCTCCTCGGAGCCAAGCACGAGCAGCTTTTTTCCGGTTAAATTTTCATACATGATATAACAGCCTCCTTCAGCTCAGTGATGTCCGTTTCACTATACCTTTGATCTATCGGCAGGGGCAGGATATCCCTTGCCAGCCTATGCTCCGTTTCCTCTTCGCAAAGCCAATTCAAAACGTTCGGCCAAAGCGTTGGAACGTAGATTTTCATTTTATGAAGCTTTTTGCGTATCTCCGCGCCGTTTTCAAGCATCAGCGGATACATAAAGGTGCCGGCGGCGTCGGCAAGCTCAAGCCCGTTTACGGTTCCGAGCGCCCCGTGAAGCTGCCGGTAATTCTCCTGCCTGATCCTTTTCACGCTTTCGTAATCTATGCCGTGAAGCAGGTTTTCCGTGAGCTTGGACATTTTTTTGATGGGCTCCGACGCAAAAAGCTCGTTGTTTGCCGCGCTTTCCGCATAAAACTCGGATGCGGTTCTTTCAAATCTGCCAAGCACGAAGCGCATCCTATCGAAGGATTCATCCCTGGGCAGCTCGCCGTCGAGCACGGCGTTCGTATAAAGAAACGCGCCGTCCGCAACGCCGAAATACTTGCGGCAGGTATAGAGCGTGTCCACCCCGGGAAGGGGCATCTGGAAATAGCTCTGCGCGTTGTCCACGATAATATTTTTATATTTTGCGGCAAATTCGGCTATTCTATCGTTGTTAAACTGTGAATAATAATTCACGAAATACAGCCATTCGCCCCCGCCGAGCTCTACCTCCTCGGCCGGCAGAAGATCCATGCCGACTTTATAAAACGTGTACGGCACACCCTCGCGCTCGCACACTTCGGTCACGGAATCGCAAATGAACCTCGGTATGAAAAGGCGCGCGATCCTTCTTGCCTTCAAAAGATAGGCAAGCGCGTTTCTTCCGCAGTTCAGCGCCAGGGCGCCCTCGTGAAGCATTGGAAGATGATACGTTTCAAGCTCTAAGTATCCGCCGATCTCCTTCATGGTCGGAATTACCTCACCCGGACCCTGACGAATTTTTCGGGATCCGCCATCACCTCGTTCATCCGCTCCAAACTATCAAACCTCAGCACCAGAGTGCCTATCGCCTCGTTTGCTGCGCTGAAGCCGCCGACGGTCGTGCGCGGCTCGATCCAAAGATCGCGCTCGAAAACGTTTGCCGCGATGGAATCATCTATGAAAAGCGAATCGAAAACGCCGCTCCTGTCGCTGTGGAGTATCATTTCCGCCCAAAAGCCGTCGTTTTCCTTTTGCTCAACCCCCACCGCGGGCATACCGACCGCGGCGCGCACGGCGTTTTCAACGAGCCTTACGCCCGTTGCGAATTCTATGCACTCGGAAAGTCTGTTTCCGCCGCCGCGGGGCGAGCATTCCATGATATATGCCTTGCCTTCCATCGATTCGCGCGCCTCGATATTATAGACCGAGGTGCCCATATTCAGCAGTCCGAGCAGCCTTTGGATCTCCGCCCGCAGCTCCGCCCGGTTCGCCTCGCTTATGGTGGAGGGCCAGCTGTACGCGGCGGGAGTGTATGGATTTACTGCCTTTTTATCGAACAATTGGGAGTTGAACGAAACGAACTTCAGCTCCCCGTCCACGGAGAAGGAATCCGAATCGGAGGAGCAGCCCTTTTGGGTGATGAAATCCTCAACAATAAATTCGCCCCTGCGCGAAAAACGCAGCGCGTATTCTATCGCATCCCGAAGCTGATCCGGCTTTTCAACCTTGCTCACGCCCTTGCTGCCTGCGGAATCCACGGGCTTCACTATCACCGGCCAATGGAACATATCCGCTTCACCAAGCGCCTTTTCGGCGGAGGTGTAGCCCTTCGCCACCGGCACGTTGAAGCCGTGTTCCGCAAGAAACCGCCTGAACCTGCCCTTATTTTGAAGGATGCAGACGGAATCGTACGGCCCGCAGGAGGGAAGAGCGAGCTTATCCGCAACGTAAGCGGCTGTCACGACCCCGGGATCGCAGGCAAACGAAATGATGCCGTCTATATTCTTTTCCTCGGCCGCCTTCAAGGTGGCTTCACAATCCACAATGCTCACGTTGCAGTATTCGTCCGCAAACCTGTGGGCGTAATTATCGGGCAGATAGTCCGCCGTGATAACGTACAGTCCCAATTCGCGCGCCGCCCTGATAACCGGCAGGGCAAAGCGCGTGCCGCCCAAAACCATGAGCTTTTTTCTGCTGTTCAATTTCTTACCCTCTCATTAAAGCCGTTTGAGCGATTCGGCCCGAAAAAGCCCGCTGTTAAAGCGCATGAAGCAGTTCCTCGCCTCATTCGGCACGGCACCTGTTATCGCTCATAATTATTTACGCATTATACCACATTCTTTTTCCACATGCAACTTTTAAAATGCGCTCAAAGCGGATTTTGCCGCAAAGATGCGGGCCGCGCTCGGTTTGCGCAAACGGCGGGCGCGGCTCGGGGGCGTTTTGGGCGCGGTCTGCGGAGTTTTCGGAGCGGTTCATATATACGATCCTATCTTTCAAATTCTATGTTGTGTTTTTCCTGTTATTGGAGTATAATATAGGCTGTGTTGGTATGCGCATACAAACATAAACCATTCGATCAAATTGCAGGAGGCATGAAAAAATGAGAAATGTTAAGGTTGCAATCTGGGGCTTCGGCGCAATGGGCTCCGGCATCGCAAAGGTTCTTGCGGGCAAAAAGGGCGTTGACATCGTTGGCGTTTGCGACATTCACCCCGCCCGCGTGGGCAAGAGCATCTACGATCTGCTCGGCATCGACCATGCGGGCAGGGAGGACGTGTTCGTAAACCCCCAGATAGAGAAGGTGGTTCACGACGGCAACTGCGATATCTGCGTTATCGCCACCGATTCCTTCACCGCAAAGGCATTCCCGAAGATCAAATACGTTGTGGAGCAGAAGGTAAACGTTATCTCCACCGCGGAGGAGATGAGCTACCCCAGGGCGCAGGAGCCCGAGCTTTCCGCTGAAATGGACAGGCTTGCCAAGGAAAACGGCGTTTCCATACTCGGCACGGGCATCAACCCCGGCCTTATGATGGACCTGCTTGCCATCTGCCTCTCCGGCTGCATGACGGACGTTCAGTCCGTTACCTGCCGCAGGGTAAACAGCCTCTCCCCCTTCGGCCCCGCCGTTATGGAGGAGCAGGGCGTTGGTCTGCCGGTGGACGTGTTCAACAAGGGCGTTGAGGACGGCACCCTTGCGGGCCACGTCGGCTTTGCGGAGTCCGTGGGCATGATAGCGGAGGCGCTCGGCTGGAAGGTGGATAAATTCGAGCAGCAGATGAGCCCCATCGTAACGAGCGTGGACAGAAAGAGCCCCTACGGCTTTGCCAAGGCGGGCGACGTTGCCGGTGTGAACATGACCGGTCAGGGCTACGTGGACGGCGAGGTGAAGATCGATATGTATCATCCCCAGCAGATCGAGCCCGAGATGGAAGGCACCCATACCGGCGACTATATCGAGCTGAAGGGCACCCCCGAGGTCAATATGAGCATCCGCCCCGAGGTGGACGGCGGCATCGGCACCATCGCCATGATAGTGAACATGATACCGCACGTGATAAACGCGCGTCCCGGCCTCAAGACCATGCTGGATCTGCCCGTGCCGCGCGCCATCATGGGCGATTTCCGCGACTATATCGAAGAATAACGCGCCTTGCGGCACGGCGGAGCCCGCCGTGCCGCAGGTTTGATTTTCGATCCGGCTTTTACCCGGTCGGTTGATCCGACTTAATTCCGATCCGGCTTTTACCCGGTCGGTTGATCAGGCTTAATTCCGATCCGGCTTTTATCCGGTCGGTTGATCAGGCTTAATTATTGATTTCATTTTATCTGCAGGAGGATAAAAGGATATTATGGCAAAAAAAGGTGATTGGGTCCAGGTGCACAACATAGTGCTCACGCCCGAGGAACGCTCCGCTTCATTGCCGGAGGACACTAAAAAGCACCCGCTGGAGATGTGGGTGAAGGGCTGGCTGCAGCAGGATGCCGAGCTTGGCGACGAGGTGGAGATCATCACCCGCACCGGCAGGCGCACGAGCGGCAGGCTGGTCAAGGAAGCGCCCTATTTCGAGCATAATTTCGGCGTACTCGTGCCCGAGGTGCTCAAGATAGGCGATATGGTACGCGAGATAACCTTCGGAGGTGACGAATGATGGACAACAGCTATTCCGCAATAATGGCAAGGAAAAACGAGATCATTCGCTCTTCCGTGGGCATGGATTACACCCGCTTTGAAAAGCCCGGCATCGGCTTTGATTATGAAGCGATGATGGCGGCAACGGGCTACACGCTTGAGGAGCTTCAGCGCGTTCAGGCGCTGTTTTCCGTTGGCAACACGCCGCTTATCGAGCTTAAAAACCTAACGACACTTGCAAGAAAATGTGCCGCTCCCGGCAAGGGCGCGCGCATATTCATAAAGGATGAGGCCACCAACCCCAGCGGCAGCTTCAAGGCAAGAAGGAGCTGCACCAGCGTTTATCAGGCGAAGAAGCAGGGCTATAAGGGCGTTGTGACCGCCACGAGCGGCAACTACGGCGCCGCCGTTGCCTGCCACGCAGCGATGGCGGGTCTGAAGTGCATCGTGGTTCAGGAATGCTACGACAGCCGCGGAGTGGGTCAGCCCGAGATAATCGAAAAGGCGCGTAAATGCGAGGCCCTCGGCGCGGAGGTGGTTCAGCTCACCGTCGGCCCCGAGCTTTTCAGCACCGTGCTTCGCCTTATCGAGGAGACCGGCTATTTCAACGCCTCCCTCTACACCCCCTTCGGCATCGCGGGCGTTGAAACGCTGGGCTATGAGATAGCGCAGCAGTTCCGCGCGAGGATCGGCAGGGATCCCGACGTGGTGGTATGCACGAACGCCGGCGGCGGCAACCTTACCGGCACCGCGCGCGGCCTTCGCAAGGCGGATTGCCGCGCAAAGGTCATCGGCGCAAGCGTGAACCTCACGGGGCTTCACATGGCGAGCGACGAGCAGTTTAATAAGAAGAGCTTCACCACGGGCCACACCGGCTTCGGCGTGCCCTTCAGCGTGAACCCCGACAGGAGCGACGTGCCCAGAAGCGCCGCACGTCCCCTCCGCTACATGGACAGATACGTGACCGTGACGCAGGGCAGCGTTTTCTTCATCACCGAGACCCTTGCCTCCCTCGAGGGGCTTGAGAAGGGCCCTGCGGGCAACACCGCGCTTGCGGCGGCCTTCCGCCTTGCTCAGGATATGGATGAGGATCAGTGCATCGTGGTTCAGGAAACCGAATACACCGGCGCGGGCAAGCACATCAATCCGCAGCTTTCCTTCGCCCGCCAAAATGGCATAGACATCCACTTTGGCGACCCCAAGGACGAGGTGCCCGGAAAGAGCATCATCCTGCCCGCGCATCCCTCGCTCATACAGGTTACGGATATTGACCTTGATCACGTTCGCCGCAGCAATATAAAATCGCAGGTCGGCACCCATAAGGACGAGCTTACGGACGAGGATATCCGCTACCTTATGGAGGAAACGAATTCAAGCGAGCAGTTCGTGCGCGGCGTTGTGGCTTCGCTGTAAATAAATACCTACTTTTCACTTTTAACAAATAAGAGGATAATATAATGAAAAGAAACGATGATTACCTTGAGCGCAGGGAGCATCTTGCGGGCCTTACCGATGAGCAGCTCGAGCAGAGATTCTGGGAGCTTGCCAATAAGCTTGTGGATCCCCTTCTTCAGATGGGTTATGAATACACCTCCCCCGCCGTTGAGCGCTCCGTGCTGCTTCGCATGGGCTTTTCCTCCATCGAGGCAAAGGCGATAGTTGAGGGCTGCATCAAGCACGACATCATCTCGCACGGCGCGGGTCACGCGGTGTATAAGCTTGCAAGATCCGAGGGCATGGACATACGCGAAGCGGGCGTTGCGCTTTCGGAGGGCAGGCTTTGGGACAAGGCGGAGAGCCTTTTCAAAGGAGGTAACAACTGATGAGCGAATACAGACTTGATCCGAATAAGCCCATAGACGTTGCGGAAATTCTGAAGGATCTTGAATCCTACCGTCCCCGCCGCAGGGGCTGGACCTGGCGCAAGCCCGTGAAGAACCTTCACATGGGCCCGTTTGAGTACCACGACTGCACCGAGCCGCTTAAATCCGGCGTTCCCCTTCCCCCCGCGCATTATTTTGAGAATATCGACCCCCAGCCCGGCCCCGTTATCACCACCGAGATAGCCTCCGGCCGCTTTGAGGACGATATCCGCCGCATGCGCATGGCGGCGCACCACGGCGCGGATCATATCATGGTTATCCGCACCGCCGGTCAGAGCCATTTCGACGGGCTCATCGAGGGCACCCCGCAGGGCATGGGCGGCGTTCCCATCACAAGGAAGCAGGTTCGCGCTCAGCGCAAGGCGCTGGACATGATCGAGGACGAGGTGGGCAGGCCCATCAACTACCATAGCTACGTTTCCGGCGTTGCAGGCCCGGATATCGCCGTTATGTTCGCCGAGGAGGGCGTGAACGGCGTTCATCAGGACCCGCAGTACAACGTTATCTACCGCAACATCAATATGATCCGCTCCTTCGTGGACGCCTGCGAGAGCAAAAAGCTTATCGCGTGGGCGGGCATGGCGCAGATCGACGGCGCACACAACGCAAACGCCACCGCGCGCGAGGCATGGAAGGTCATGCCCGAGCTGATGGTTCAGCACGGCATAAACGCCATCTTCTCCGCAAGGGTGGGCATAGACAAGAAAAATATCTGTCTCTCCACCGTTCCGCCGACGGCGACCCCCGCGCCCTGCGTATATATGGATCTTCCCTACGCCGTGGCGCTGCGCGACATTTTCCACGACTACCGTATGCGCGCGCAGATGAACACGAAATACATCATGTCCTCCACCCGCGAGGCGACCGTGACCCACGTGCTGAACATGGTGATCTCCAAGCTCACCCGCGCGGATATCCAGTCCACCATCACGCCGGACGAGGGCAGGAACGTGCCGTGGCACATCTACAATATCGAGGCGTGCGACACCGCGAAGCAGACGCTTGTGGGTCTTGACGGCCTGATGGAGATGGTGGAGCTGAAGAAGGACGGCGTGCTGCGTGAAAAGGCGCGTGAGCTCAAGGAGCGCGCGATCATGTTCATGGAGGAAATGATCGAGCTGGGCGGCTATTTCAACGCCGTTCAGGAGGGTATGTTCGTGGACAGCGGCATCTACCCCGAGCGCAACGGCGACGGCATCGCCAGAAAGATCGACGGCGGCATCGGCGCAGGCACCATCTTCAAGCGCGATGAGGACTATATGGCGCCCGTTACCGCGCATTACGGCTACAACAACGTGGCGCAGTACGGCGAGGAATATAAGGACGACCCCGCGAAGCTCATCGGCGGCTGCACCCTTGAATGCCCCGAAAAGATAATCTATATCGACGAGCTGGACGAGGAGGACAACGTAAACGTCCGCATGGCGAACGTGAAGGATTTCACGCCCGGCAGCAGGCAGCTCCGCCCCGAGATGGAGTGGCTGGCGGACGGCACCGTGATGCTCACGATGTTCTTCCCCGCTCCCAAGCAGATAGCGGAGGCCGCGGCGCTTGAGTGCGCACACAGGATGAATCTGACCGAGTGCGAGGTCATCAGCAAGGAGATCATGCACCCGCAGGACGGCACGAGGATCGAGCTGAAGGGCAAGGTGCCGTTCTCCATCGACGTGGATAAGCTGGTTATCCCCAAGGAGCCGGACGTGCTTTCGGACGACGTTATCCGCAAGGACATCGAAAGAAGGCCTATGCGCATAGTGGCGGCGACCGTGGGCGAGGACGAGCACTCCGTGGGTCTGCGCGAGATCATCGACATCAAGCACGGCGGCATCGAAAAATACGGCATGGAGGTATTCTATCTCGGCACCTCCTGCCCGCCCGAAAAGCTTGTGAACGCCGCCGTTGAGCTGAACGCGGACGCGATCATGGCCTCCACCATCATCAGCCACGACGATATTCACTATAAGAACATCGCCAAGATCGACCAGATCGCAAAGGAAATGGGCATCCGCGATAAGATAATCTTCATCGCGGGCGGCACGCAGGTCACGCCCGAGCTTGCAAGAAAAGCGGGCGCGGACGAGGGCTTCGGCAGAGGCAGCCGCGGCGTTCACAACGCCACCTTCCTTATAAAGCGCCGCTGGGAGATGGAGGCGGCGGAGAAGGAAAAGAACGATAAAAAGTAATTCTTTTCCCGCCTGAAATCAAACGAATCGCGGAAAGGCGGTCTGCTTTTGCTTTTCGCCTTTCCGCGCTTATGAAAATTGGTTTCGATACGCTTCCAAAGCACGCGCACGTTTCCTTCTCCACCTGCTTTGGAAGCCTATCGTAGCACCGGCAATAATAAAGCTATAAAGGAAATATATGTTTATTGATATTCTCGTGGCCGAGATCGGCTCCACCACCACCCTTGTGAACGCCTTTTCGGGCATAAACACCCCCTCCCCCCGCTTCATAGGTCAGGGGCAGGCGCCAACGAGCGTGGCGGAGGGCGACGTGCGCATCGGGCTTTCAGGCGCGATAGCTGACCTTGCGAAAAGCTTTGGCGCGGATAAAATAGAATACGGCGAAATGTTTGCCACCTCCAGCGCGGCGGGCGGCCTTCGCATGACCGTTCACGGGCTTGTGTACGATATGACCGTGAAGGCGGCGCAGGCGGCGGCGCTGGGCGCGGGCGCGATAATCAAGCACGCCACGGCGGGCAAGCTCTCCGAATTCGATATAGACGATATAAAAGCGCTTGATCCGAACCTTATCCTGCTTGCGGGCGGCACGGATTACGGCGAGCGGGAGACCGCCGCGTTCAACGCAAAGGCTATCGCGGAGTCGGGCATGAAAACGCCGGTTATCTACGGCGGCAACATTCAAAACCACCGCCTTGTGGAAAAGATCTTCACCGAGGCGGGCATTCCCTTTTACATTACGGAAAACGTTTACCCAAAGCTGGACCTTCTCAATATCGAGCCTGCGCGCAGGATAATCCACCGGGTTTTTGAGGAGCATATCATAAAGGCGGCGGGCATGGAGCATATACGCGATATGGTGACGGGAAACATCATCCCCACCCCCGGAGCGGTTATGGAAGCCTCACAGCTTTTACAAACCGAGATAGGCGACCTTGCGGTTATAGACATCGGCGGCGCAACTACGGACGTTCACTCCGTTACCAAGGGGTCGGACGAGATAGCCGTGATGATGACCACGCCGGAGCCCTTCGCCAAGCGCACCGTGGAGGGCGACCTGGGTATGTATGTGAACGCCAAAAACCTTATCGATCTGATCGGCAGCGAAAAGCTTGCGAATGAGCTTGAGCTCGATATGGATAAGGTGATGGCAAACTACAAGCCCATTCCCGAAACGCCGGAGCAGTTCAGGCTCACCGAGCGGCTTTGCCTTGAGGCGGGGCTCACGGCGCTTGAGCGTCACGCGGGCGCATTCCGCTATATCTACACGCCGCAGGGCAGGCAGACCATCGCGGAGGGCAAGGATCTTTCCGTTATCAAATGGCTGGTCGGCACCGGCGGCGCGCTCACAAGGCTGCCGCATCATGAGGAAATAGCGCGAAAGCTTGCGGACTGCAATTCGGGCGGACTGATGCTCTTCCCCCGCCCCGGCAGGGTGAAGCTGCTTTTCGACAACCATTACATTATGGCGTCCCTCGGCGTGCTCTCCAAGCGCTACCCCGAGGCGGCGCTCGATCTTATGAAGCAAAGCCTCGGCTTTCGGGAGTGATATTTCGGCCGAGCGCGCCGTAAACGCCCATTGACCGTATCAATATTTGAATAAAAAAAGAGGTATTTATATGAATCCAAGGCTTATAATCGACTTAAACAAGCTGCGAGAAAACCTCGATTGGCTCACCGAGCGCTGCCACGAGCGCATGATAAACGCATATATCGTTACCAAGGTTTTTTGCGCCGACAGCGAGATCTGCCGCATTATAGACGAAAGCGATGCGGACGGCTTTGCCGATTCGCGCCTTCAGAATCTTCGCGCTATCAAAACCGAAAAGCCGAAGCAGCTTCTGCGCATAGCCATGCAGAGCGAGGCGGAGGAGGTTGTTCGCCATGCCGATATTTCGATGCAGAGCGGCATTGAAACGATCCGCCTTCTCGGAAAGGCGGCGGCGAAGCTTAAAAAGAACCATCGAATCATCCTTATGATAGACATGGGCGACCTGCGCGAGGGCATTTTCTTTAAGGACGAGGAGCAGATCTTCCGCGCGGCGGAGGCGATCCTCTCCGAGCCCTTCCTTGAATTTTACGGCGTGGGCGTGAACCTGACCTGCTACGGCGGCATTATTCCGGACGAGGAAAACGTGGGCGGGCTTGTGAGATTTGCCGAGCGCATCCGCGAAAAATACGGCATACTTCTGCCCATCGTTTCGGGCGGCAATTCCTCCATGATGACCATGCTCAAGGAGGATCGCATCCCAAAGGGCGTGACGCAGCTTCGCCTTGGCGAGAGCTTTGTGCTTGGAAACAACACGGAAACGGGCGAGCCCATGGAGGAGCTGAATACGGATTGCTTCGTGCTTGAAGCGGAGCTTATCGAGGTGCAGCACAAGCCCAGCAAGCCCATCGGCACGAGCGGGCTGAACGCCTTCGGGGAGCGCGTCACCTTCGAGGATCGCGGAGAGATGGTGCGCGGCATACTTGCGATTGGCAGGCAGGACGTGAACCCGGACGGGCTTACTCCGCTCGATCCGAGGGTGGAGATAATCGGCGCCTCGAGCGATCATCTGCTTTTGAATCTGACCGACTGCCCGGAGTACAGGGTCGGTGAAACGCTGCGCTTCATACCCGATTACGGCGCGCTTTTGAAGCTCTGCACCGCCGAAAGATACGTTTCGCGCGAATACGTCGGAAGAAAGGAAGAATAGTGTCCTACATCAAGATAAACGATATTCTAAAAAAGCGCGGCAAAAAGCCGGTGTTCGCTGCTCCCGCTGCGGCGGAGGGTGCGCGGATAAAGCTGCTTGTGGGCTCCTGCGCGCTCTGCTCCGAGTTTAAGGCCAACGTGCTTGAGGCGGCAAAGCGGCTCGGCATACCGCAAAGCGAGATCGAGGTGATAAGCGACCTTGCGCGGATAGCCCGCCTGGGCGCCGTGGAAACGCCCTCGCTGATAGCGGACGGGCGCATCGTCTGCTCCGGCAAGGCGCTCACGGTTGAAAAGCTTATGCCGCTGTTGGAGAAAAAAGATGACGGACTGCTGTAAAAACGAAGCCTGTGCGCTCGAAGCGATTGACGAGCGGGAGCGCGAAAGGGTGATAAAGGCGTTTTTCAGGGACGGCAGGCTTATGAAAAGCCCCGCCAAGATGAGCAAGCGCAATATCTGCTACCGCATCATTCTTGAAAAATTCGAGATCGGAAAATGCTACCCCGAAAAGGAAGTGAACGCGCTTATCTGCGAGGTTTTTGAGGATTACTGCGAGGTGCGGCGGCATTTTGTGGACTACGGCTGGATGACGCGGGAAAACGGCGTTTACAGGCGCACGGAATGAGCGCTCCTCTCCGAACGCCGCTTCGGGTCAAAGGGTTTTTGATATTTTAATGAGTTTACCACCGGAAAGGAAGCATTATGAAAGAGAAAATAAGCATAAAGGACTATGCGGGGCATATCACCGAGGAGCTTAAAAAGGGCATCCTTTTGAACACGCAGGGCGAGAAATTCAACTCCATGCTGATCGGCTGGGGGCAGCTTGGAACGGTTTGGAACATTCCCACCTTCTCGGTATACGTGCGCGAAAGCCGCTGCACGAAGGAAATTCTGGATAATACCGGCGTTTTCACCATCAGCATACCTATGGGGAATCACGACCCGGTGATCAACCGCGTTTGCGGCTCGCTCTCCGGACGCGACGTGGATAAGGTGGAAGCCGCAAAGCTGGAGCTCGTTCCCCCCGAGAAAAACGGCGTTCCGGGCATTCGCCAGTATCCGCTCACCATCGAATGCGAGGTGCTCTATTCCCAGCGCGAGGAGCTTTCAAGGATACCGCAGGAGATAATCGAAACCTTCTATCCCGAAAGCCTCGTCGGCTTCCCCGAATTCGATATGCGCGATCCGCACACCGAGTATATCGGCAGGATAGTGGATGCGTACATAATCAAATAATTACCCTGTACTGCATTTTGAAATCGACGCAATAAAGCATGAAAAGCGCCTCAAACGAAGCGCTTTTTCATTATAATCATAATGCCGAATCTTTTTACGCCTTACAGCGCCGCTTGCGCCTTACAGCGCCTTCTCCATTATCGAAGCGAACTCCTCAAGCATTATCCTGTCCTCCTCGGTAAACCTGCCGATAAGCGGGCTGTCGATATCCAGAACGCCGGCCACCGTTCCGTCCTTCCCGTGGAGCGGAATGACTATTTCGGAATTACTGGCGCAGTCGCAGGCGATATGGCTGGGAAACTCATGCACGTTTTTCACGAGCTGAGTTTTATTCTCCCTTGCCGCCGCGCCGCAAACGCCCTTTGAAAGCGGGATCTCGATGCAGGCGGGCCTGCCCTGAAACGGCCCCAGCACGAGTATGCCGTTTTCAATAAGGTAGAAGCCCGCCCAGTTTATATCCTCAAGGCTCTCAAAAAGCAGGGCGGAGGCGTTCGCAAGGTTGGCTATCCTGTGCGGAACGCCCTCTATGAGCGCTTTGAGCTTTAAATTCAGTTCGTTATCCATCTGCTTTTACCTCTTTTCCCTGCTTTATGGAGCATTTTTCAGCTTAAAACGCCCACTTGCCGCGGCGGAAGATGGGCACGGTTTTGCCGTCCGCCGTTATGGCGTCTATATCCAGCCCCTCGTAGCCGATCATGAAATCCACGTGCTCCATGGAGTCGTTTATTCCCATTTCGCGGCATTCCTCAAGAGTTTTTTCCTCAAAGCCCTTTATCGTGTCCGCAAAGCCCGCGCCGAGGGCGAGATGGCAGGCGGCATTTTCGTCAAACAGGGTTTCATAGAAGAGCAGGCCGTATTCGGAGATGGGCGAATCCACCGGCACCAGCGCGCACTCGCCAAGATACGCCGCGCCCTCGTCCTTGGAGATCATCTGCTCCAGAAGAGCCTGATTCTTCTCCGCCTTAACCTCCACCGCCCTGCCGTTTTCAAAGCGGACGGAGAAGTTTTCGATAAGCTCGCCGTTGTAGGAAAGGGGCTTGGTGGAATACACTATGCCCTCCGCCTTGCCCTTCATCGGGGAGGTGAAGCATTCCTCGGTGGGAATATTCGGGTTGAAGAAGATGCCCTGAAGGCTCCTGTCCCCTCCGCCCTTGAACTGACCCTCGGGGATCATGCCCACGGTGAGATCGGTGCCGTTATCGCCCTTATAGTGAAGCTGGGCAATATTCAGGCTGTTCAGATACTCGCAGCGGTCGTTCAGTTCCTTATTATGCGCCTCCCATGCGGCAACGGGATCGTCCGTCACGCGGGAGGTGAAGAGAATCGCCTCCCAAAGCTTTTCTATCGCCCTGCCCTTGGGCAGCTCGGGGAAAAGCTTTTTGGCCCACGCCGCGCCGGGAACCGCCGCGATGCACCACTGCTCCTTATTATCCCTTGCGTCAAAATAGGGCTTGAGGATGGGCCAGCTCTTCTGCTCCGCCTTTGCGATCTTTTTCTGGTTTATGCCCTTGAGCCCGTCCGGATCGTCGGAGGCAAGGTAGATGCGGCAGGGCAGCGTGTCCACATAATGCTGAAGGCGCGCCTTCTCCCACTCCGTTACCTTTGCAAGCGTGGTAACGGACTGATGGCGCACGTGCAGCTTATAGAGCGGCTGATGGTTGAATTCCACCCGAACCTCCCTTGCGCCCGCCTTGTAGCACTCGTCCACAAGAAGCTCAACGAATTTGGGCTGATCCAGGGCGCAGCTGATTATCACATCCTGCCCCTTTTGAATATTGACGCCGACCCTTGCGATAAGTCGGGCATACCTGCGAAGAACTGTTTGCTTCATGATGCTTTCTCCTTGATTCACAATTATTAAAAAAAAGCATGGGATCGGTTTCGAAGGCGGTGAGCCTCCCGATTCCGGATTGCGAAAAAATCATACCATACAATGCAAAAAAAGTCAAATTCCGCTGTTATTTATTGCGCCCTTGTGCTATAATACCGCTGTTGCACCCGCAATAATGAAACAGGCTTTGAAAAGGAAGAAAAATGACACCCACCGTTTGGACGTTTATCATAGTTTGCCCCCTCGTTTTCGCCGCGGGCTTTGTGGATTCCGTTGCCGGCGGCGGCGGAGTGATCTCCCTGCCCGCCTACCTTATAGCGGGGCTTCCCCCAACGCTTGCCTCAGGCACAAACAAGCTTGCGAACGGCTGCGGCACGGCGCTTGCCTGCTATCGCTATGCAAGATCCGGCAACGTGGTGTGGCTTGCCGCCATACCCGCCGCTGTCTTTTCGCTTATCGGCGCGGCGCTCGGCTCCTCGCTTGCGGAATACCTGAGCAAAATGGTGCTTGAGATGATCATGCTCACGGCGCTGCCCGTTGTGGCGCTGATACTGTTTTTTGCAAAGGATCCGGGCGATACGGAAAAGCCCATGAAGCCGCGCAAGGCAGTTGTGATGATTTCCTCCCTGATAGGGCTGGGCATAGGCTGCTACGACGGGCTGGTCGGCCCCGGAACAGGCACCTTTTTGACCCTCGCCTTCTCCTCCGCGCTCGGCTTTTCGCTGCTTCGTTCATCCGGCTGCGCAAGATTTGCGAACCTTGCCTCAAATATCTCCTCGCTCATCGTTTTTCTGCTCCATGGGGACGTGCTGTTTTCCCTGGGCATACCCGCCATCGCCTGCTCGATGCTCGGCAATTATCTCGGCTCCAAATACGCGATAAAGGGCGGCAGCAGGAAGATAAGGCTTGTGGTGTTTTTCGTGCTTGCCCTGCTTTTCACGGTGTTTGCGCTGCAGATAAGCGGCATCGTCCGCTTTTAGCTTTGGCGGCGGAACGCCTTTGCGCAAGTGCGCCGCCCTGCACCTCCTTCACCGCCTTCACCGCCTTCACCGCCTTCACCGCCCTGCACCGCCTTGCGTAATTCATTTCGCCTTCACAGGGCTGAAAACAGCGAATAATCCGCAAAAAAACTCCGATTATTCCATAAGAACCCGCTTGACAAAGCGGCGCCGCGGGTTTATAATAAGGTTAATTTAATTGAGTGCAATTAAATTTAAGAAAATTGCTTCTCGGAGGTTTTATTATGAGCATCTATGATTTCACCGTTAAGGCGCAGGACGGCAGCGAGGTTTCCCTTGAGAGCTATCGCGGCAAGGTTCTTATCATTGTAAACACCGCCACCGAGTGCGGCTTCACCCCCCAGTACGGCCCGCTTCAGGAGCTTTACGTCAGGCACCATGAGGATGGGCTTGAGATCCTCGATTTCCCCTGCAACCAGTTCGGCAACCAGGCGCCCGGCAGCGATGAGGATATCCACACCTTCTGCACCGGCAGATTCGGCGTAACCTTCCCGCAGTTTTCCAAAATAGACGTAAACGGCGAGAATGCCGACCCGCTTTTCAAGTATCTTACCGAAAACACCAAATTCGAGGGCTTCGGCAAGGGCCCCATGGCGCTTATGATGAAGGGCGTGGCAAAAAAGATGGATAAGGATTACGAAAACAACGGCAACGTCAAATGGAATTTCACCAAGTTCATCATCGACCGCGAGGGCAATATCGCCGCACGCTTCGAGCCCACCGCCAAGATGGAGGACGTGTGCGCGAAGGTGGAGGAGCTGCTTTAAAAATGGACGAACACATTCCCTGCGACTATTCGCCGCTTTTGCTTGAAAACCAGCTCTGCTTCCCGCTCTACGTCTGCTCCAAGGAGATAATAAGGCGGTATCGGCCTTTTCTGGACGAGCTGGAGCTTACCTACACGCAGTACATCGTGATGCTGGTGCTTTGGGAGCATGGGAGCCTGACCGCAAAGGAGCTGGGTCAAAAGCTGTATCTTGACTCCGGCACGCTTACTCCGGTTTTAAAGAGCCTTGAGAAAAAGGGTTATCTTGAAAGAAAGCGCAGCGGCAGCGACGAACGGCATCTTGTGGTTTCGCTCACGGACGCGGGGCTTCGGCTTCGGGAGCGCGCGGTAAACGTTCCCTCCTCCCTTGCCTCCTGCGTGAAGCTGGACAGCGCGGAGGCGCAGGAGCTTTACAGGCTGCTTTACAAGCTGCTGGGCTCGCTTTAATACATTTAAACCGTTTTGCAGGCTGATACCTTGCTGCGTATGAAAAAACGGGGCTTCGCGCGAAGTCCCGTTTTTGCTGCCCGATCCGCTGCGGTTCGGTGCAAGTAAAACTCTGAAGCTATATAAGCCGGGCAATATAAGCCGGGCTCAGCTGTGCCACTTGGGATGCTGCGAAAGCAGCCTGAACTCATAGCCCTTTGCAAGAAGCTCCTCGAGCATCAGCGGAAGCATCTCCACCGTTTCATCCACCGTGTCGTGGCAAAGGAAAACGATATGCCTGTTTCCGTTATTCTCAAGGTATCTGACGGTGCTTCTGTATGATTCTATCATGTACTGAAGCGGCGGCAGATTCTGCGTGTTGCCGGCGGGCCACTTGTCGTTGTTGCCGGCATTCCAATCAAAATACTCATAGCCCCTCTGATGCAGCAGGCTGATGATCTGATCGCGTATCGGCTTTGCGGATGCGGTGTGGCTGCCGCCGGGGAAGCGGAAGCAGAGCCTCCAGGGAAGATAACCCACGGCGTTCATCACGGCATTTTCCCACTGACCCACCTCAGCCATCATCGCCGCAGCGGAAGCATAGCATTTTTCAAAGGCGTGGGTGTACGAATGGCAGGCGATAAGGTTTCCGCTTGCAACTATCTCCCGCGCTATATCCGGATTGCGATCCACGAAATAGCCGACTGTGAAGAAGGTCGCCTTCACGTCATATCTTTCAAGAATTTCTATCACCCTGCGCGTGTTTTTGCAGGGGCCGTCGTCAAAGCTGAGATAGAAGTATTTTCCGCCGCTCGGCTGCGAGGTGGGCTCCACAGTAGCAGGAGCGCTCGTCACGGGAGCGGGAGTCACCGGAACGGGCGTGGGCTTCGGAGTGGGCGTTGGAGTGGGCTGCGGCGTGGGCTGCGGTGTGGGAGCCGGCGTGGGAGCCGGCGTGGGCGTGGGCTCAGCAGTCGGTATTGCGGTGGGCCGCGCCGTGGGCTCCTGCGTCGGAATAAAGGTGAACACCGGAGTGGGATTCACGAGCGGTGTGCCGGTGGGCGCAAGGGTGAGCGGCTCCGGAAGCCCGGTAGGCGTGGCTGCCGCTTCGCTCGGCGGCGGAGTATCGGGCTCGGCCGTGGGCTGCGGCGAATTTGTGTTCAGCGCACCGCGCTGATCCAAAGGAAAAACCGCGCTGCTCGGCACGTAGAACGAGCAGGCGGAGAAAAGCATTATTATCGCAAGCGCGAAGGAAAGAACTGAAACAACGCGGCGCATCCTGTTACCTCTTATACTTTGATCAGTGCCGATTTTATCACCTTTGCATAATAATTTCAACCCCTAAAATATAAACTTTTTGTGACAAGTTTCGTCATTTTTACTGTATTGGCTTGCATTTTTTGCTTCACCATTCAGCATAAAATCCAATATATTTTCACGTTCGTTTTCAAAGCGCCAAGCTGCCCGAGCCATCGCTCACAAGCCTGAACACCCGCACCTCGTCGCCGCTGCGCGCATCCAGATAAACTATATAATCGCTGCCCGCAAAGCTGCCCGTGAATTCATGGCAAAGCCTCTCGCTGCCGTTCGGCATGGGTATCAGCGCAAGCGCGGTTTTTTGCACCTCCAGATTGGCGGAAAGGCGCTTTGCCGCCTGCTCGGCGCTCAGTATTTCCCCCGGCAGCTCCCTCTCCGCATGGCTGAAAAGGTAGTTTTCCGCATCCGCGCATAGCACCTCGCCGCTTTCCCTGTCCAGCCAAAGCTTCACAAGGTCGCTGTAAAGCAGCACGCGCAGGCTTTTTTCCCCGTTAAGTCCGCTCAGCCCGCGAAGCTCGTTTATATAGCCACTTACAGCATCGCTGTTTATCAAAAGCCGATCCAGTCCGCCGTCCGCAATGGCAAAGCGCTGCTCCTTTACCGCCGCGAAGCTTATCAAAACGCTTTGCGGATAGTATTGGGCATAGGTGGGCTCCATCTCACCAAAGCCGTGCCGCTCAAGCCAATCGCGCCCCGCCTCTTCAAGGAAGGAAAGCGCCTCCGGATCGGGCACCCGTATCTCCCCCGCCGTCTCCGCGCTCCGGGCTTCATCCCCCGAAGGTCCGGTTTGATACGGCGCACTCGTGCCGCCGGCACCTGCGCCGCCGGTATTTGCGCCGCTCCGCTCCGCGCCGCTCTCCACCCGCAGATACAGCGGAAAACCGCCCTGAACGCTAATCGCCGCCTCCGCGTATCTGCCGTCCGAAAGGCTGCCGGAAAAGCTGTGGAAGGGTATCCTGCCCTCCGCCCTGCCCTCGTACACAAGCGCCGCGCCCTCATCCTCAAGATGCTGCCTTGCAAGCTTCATAGCCGCGCCGTCATCCTGCATCTTGCCCGAAAGGCCCTGCGGCTGCCGCTTCTCGGTGCTTTCGGAAAAGGGGCCGTCATAGATAAGCGTGGGATAGCGCTTATTTGCCTCATCCGCCGCCGAGCCGCTCTGATCTTCGTTCCGCGCTGCGCCAGACCCGCTGCCCTGCGCGGCATCGTTTGCCGAGGTGAAAAACGCCTCTGCCTCCATCGCCTCAAGCGGGATGCTGCCCGCGCTCAGGTTTTCGGAAAGCTCGTTATACACCGCCTCGCTCGCCGTATAAACCTCCATAAGCTGCCCGCGGTCGTCCTCCGTCAGCCTTCCCCCGCGCATAAGCGCCGTTGAAAGGCTGCGCGCGTAATCGCCGATCTGTATCAAAAAGCGGTTCAATTCATAGGAATCTATATGGTTCTGCGGTATTCGCCCCATTATTCCCGCCACCGTGCCGCTCTCGCGCCAGATATCGTCCAGCGTTTCGGTAAGGGTTGCGGGCGCTTCGGACACAAGCAGCTTCGAGAGCGCGATGTGCATATTGTAAACCGAATCCGTCAGCTCGTTGTATGCCTGCGTATAGATCGCCCGATTCGTGCGCTGCGCCCTCTGCGCCTCCGCCCGCACGCCGCTGCCCCACACGCCCAGCGCTATCAGCGCGCTCACAAGCAGCGCGGGCACGATATAGCAGAATATGACCATCACGCTGCGGGGTATGACCGCAAAGCCGCCTCCCCCGCCCTTGCCCGTTCTGCCGCCCGCTCTTTTTTCAATGCTTCCGCTGTTTTCATGCTCCATATCCATAAATCACCTCGTAATATATTTTTGACTTTGCACTTATTCCGATTCCGGCTCTATCCCCGCTTCGCACTCAGTTTGATTCCGGCTTGATCCCCGCTTCGCACTTCTTCAGCAGAACGCATGATCGCCTATCCTCAAAAGCACCGTGCGCGAAAGCATCCACCTGCTTGTGGCAGTTTTCGGATTATAGTAATACAGGCAGCCGTTCGTTGGATCCCAGCCGTTCATGGCGTCCCTTGCGGCGTTTATTGATTCGCTGTCCGGCTGAAGGTTTATCTGCCCGTCGCTCACCGCGTCAAATGCGCCGCTTTGATAGATCACGCCCGCTATTGTGTTTGGAAACGAGGCGCTTTTCACCCTGTTCAGCACCACCGCCGCAACCGCCACCTTGCCCCGATAGGGCTCGCCCCGCGCTTCGCCGTGAACGAGCCTTGCAAGCAGATAGAGGTTTCCGGAATTACTCGCACCGCCGCCCGACTTGCCGCCCTCAAGGCTGATGCCGAGCGCTTCTGCGGTTCGCCTGCCCACTATGCCGTCCGCAGTAAGTCCGTTTTTCCTTTGAAACGCCTTAACCGCGCTCTCCGTGCCGCTGCCGAAGATCCCGTCTATCGCGCCTGAATAATAGCCCCAGCTTTTCAGCTTGGTCTGCACCTGCTTCACAAGCTCCCCCCTGCTGCCCCGCCGCAGCGTTTCGGCGCGGGCAAAGGCGAAGGCAAGCGCGGAAAACGCGAACACGAGCGCAAGGATAAGCGCCGCTTTTCTGTATTTTTTCCTCATTCCGTTATCTCTCCTTGAAATATTTTTCTAAAAAGGCGCACTATCAGGCTTTCAAACCGAATCTCACCGAGCCGCGGCGGGGCGCTCTGCTCCGCGCCATCGCTGCTCCGATTATCCGCGCCTTCCGCCCGCGCGGCGGCCGAGCCGGGGAAGGGTTCATCCGTTTTAATTATGCAGAGCGGCGGAAACAGCACGCACCACCAGTTTTTGCCCTCGCCGCTGCCAAGGATTATGCGCAGCGCGCGGTAGCTTCCGGCGGGATAGAGCTTGCCGTCATACTCCCTGCCCGGAAAGTCGAAATCCCCAAGCACAAGCTGCGCATCGTACCCCGCGCCCTCGCGCTCAAGCACCCTTCGCACGGCTGAAAGCAGCGGCTCGCCCGCCTTTTTAAGTATGCCCTCGGCTGCGGCGGCGTTTTTGGGGGTCATAATATCATCGCTGAGCTGCGCAAGCGCAAGCACCTCGTTTCGCACCAGCATTTTCACGCGCTGATCCTCGCTCGAATCGCTGTTTGCCACGATATGCAGCCTTATCACCTCGCCGTCCGCACCGGGGTCATACAGCGAAAGGCCCTGCTGCTTTAAAACCGCCGTATCCGCCTCCTCGCCGCTTTTCGCTTCCTCTTCGCCGCCGAGCAGCAGAATGCCCGCAAGCGCCGTGCCGAGAATAAGAAACAGCCCGATCGCACCCGCAGTAAACGCGATAGCGGCGGCAAAGGCGCGCCTTCTTGTGTCCTTGCCGATCATGCAGATCATTTTTTCCTCCGAAATCCTTATTTGGGGCAATATATTTGAGCCTGCCCATGGGTTATTATTGACAATTCATTCCTTTATGATACATACTTTAAAAGAAAAACGATCCGTTTGAGGGGATATGCACGATGAATTTGAATTTTATTGAGCTGAACGCGAACGCGAAGATAAATCTGACTCTTGAGGTGCTTTCAAGGCGGGAGGACGGCTATCACGAGCTGCGCATGGTGATGCACTCCATCGGCCTTTACGACACGCTGCGGCTTGAAAGGGCCGAAAGAGGCGTTATAGAAGTGGAATGCGATTTTCCGCTCCCCGAAAGCAACACGCTGAACCGCGCCGCCGCGCTTTTTGCGCAGGAAACGGGCTGCGGCGGCGTGCGCATACGCCTTAAAAAGCGCATTCCCGCCGAGGCGGGGCTTGGCGGCGGCAGCGCGGATGCCGCCGGAGTGCTGCACGGAATGCAGCTTCTTTACGGCAAAGCGGAAGAAAACAGGCTGTATGAAATAGGCAGACAGGTCGGCGCTGACGTGCCCTTCTGCCTGCACGGGGGCTGCGCGCTCGTGCGCGGCATAGGCGAAAGGCTGACCGCGCTTGCGCCCGCCTCCCTGCCGCTTTTGGTGGTTAAGGGCGAGCGGGGCGTTTCCACCGGTGCGCTTTTCCGCTCGCTTGACCCAAGCGCCATGGGCGGCGAAACGCATATTGCTCAAGGCATGATGGCTGCGCTTGAAAATGGGCCTGCCGCCGTATCCGGGGCGCTTTCCAACGCGCTTTCCCCCGCCGCCGAAGGGCTTGTGCCCTTTATCGCGGAGCTTCGGGAAAGGCTTCTTGACGCGGGCGCGCTCGGCGCGCTGATGACGGGCAGCGGCTCCGCCGTTTTCGGCGTGTTTGAAAGCATGGAAAAGGCCCGCGCCGCCGAAGCGCTGTTTTCGGACTGCGCCTTTGCCGCCGTTTGCCAAACCGTGCCGAACCCCGTTGAAATAATTCGCATCGGCTGACACGGCGAATGCCGCCCCGCGCGGCTTTGGTTTGAGTTTATACCGCATAATGCAGCTAAAGCATTAAAGACATAGGTTTATGCGCTTTCAATCGTTTGAAGGCGCTTTTATATATTCAAAGAACAAAAAGCCGAGGGCACGCTTTTCGCGCGCCCCCGGCTTTTCTGCGGAGAAGCCTCCGCTTTATTCAATTACCATCCAAGGTTGGGGGAAAGCAGATCCATGACGTGGCGCTGCACAAGCAGAGCGTCCACCATATCGATACTGCCGTCCCTGTTCACGTCCATGTTGGAGGTGTCGGCCTCGGAATCAAGTTCCATGCAGTAGCGGAGGATCAGCAGCGCATCCGCCATATCCACGTCGCCGTCCATATCGGCGTCGCCGCGCTCATAGTAGCTTGCGGTAACGGTGATATCCTCGGTCACGTTGGAGAAATCGGTATCCCAACCGGTGAACTCCCACCAGAAGTATTCGGGAAGCTCGGGCGCGGTGGCCGCGGAGCCGTACTCAACCTCCACGGTGGTGGTAAGGGAGAGATCATAGCCGTAGATGAAGGTCACGGTGTAGGTGTTGACGGTTTCCTCAAACACGGCGGTGTAGGTGATGTCGCCCTCCACCTCGGAAACCTCGGGCTCCCAGCCGATGAAGGTGTAGCTGTACTGCGCGTTGCCTTCCTTCACGGGCTCGCTGCCGTCGTAGGTGGGCATGGTGCCGTACTCGACGTTTTCGTCGACCTCAAGCTCGGTGCCGTCCCAGTTATTCCAGGTTACGGTGTAGGTGTTGACGGTTTCCTCAAACACGGCGGTATAGGTGATGTCGCCCTCCACCTCGGAGACCTCGGGCTCCCAGCCGATGA
>CAMVMM010000009.1 GCA_947168565.1 uncultured Clostridia bacterium
CCTCCTCGATTTGGTCGAGGTTCTCATAGTCAATTCCGGTGTCGGTGATGTTTGAGATGTTGATAACCGCCACATTACCACTTTCGGCTTTCGCATTTACAGCCTTGCCACGGAATACTGTCGCCACATCTTTCAAGCGTAGCTTTTTTACCGGGGAGTTAGAAAATGCCTTGATGTCCTCATCCTCTTCGGAAAAAGCCATGTCTATGTTCCAGCCGTTGAGGTCGGCAAACTCATCGCTGAAAAGAAGGATTTCGTTTTTTACCACAAGGCTTTTGCATGGTGAGGTCTTGCGGATAGGTTTGTCAGACTCATACTGCTTCAGAACCACATCGTCCGTTCTGCCGGTTGAAAACACGAACAGATAGGTGCGAATGGACGTGTACGGTGTAAACAAACCTGCTGGCAAAGCACTTATTTCCTTTATCTTATAATTGTGCTCAATGTATTCCCTGAGAGAAGCTGTGCTGCCGCCACCGAACGTGATTTTTGCAGGAAGCACCATCACAAGATTGCCATCCATGTTAATGTGGTATAGCAAATTCTGCACAGCAATCAGGTCGGGCTCTCGGCTAATGAAATCCTCGCCATTTACAAGCACCCGTCCACCGAAGATCGGTATGCAGACTATTAGATCGTATTTCTCGGTGGTGAAGCCATAACTGTAAATATCAGCGGCAAGCAATTTCACGTTTTTGATTCCAGCGTATACGACCGAAAGAAGCTCTGTCTTTATTGCTTGGCGAGAGGTCAGTGTAAACTGGATCTTTGGGTTGGATTCAATCACATCGAGAAGAGAAGGCCCGTATTGCTCACACTCGGTAACCAGAACCTTGCTGGTGCCAGCTTCGATGTATTCAGAAAACTTTTCGATCAGTACATCCGGAGCAAAAAGCTCTCTGCCATCGTTCGCAATTTTTATAAAGGAAAGAATACCTCGCTCGTCCAGCGGAGAAAGAGCGTTGTAAACAGTGAAAAACAGATCGGCATCTCCGGGGAAGCGAGGAAGCGTAGCTGATACTTCTTGCATGGTGTGATAAACAGTATCGCAGTCATCTTCTTTGCCGGGGAGAGCCTTTTTCGTCATAACGACTCTATAGAGGAGGTCAATCATGCTTGACTGATCCAAAAAACCATAACTTCGAATTACATTGGCTGCATTGAACAGGGCTTTATCGCTCATCGAGCTCTTACTCATAGAAAGATACCTCCTTTAGCTTTCTGTTGGTATTCTATCACATTGAATTTAGTATGTCAATACTAAAATAGAAATCAAGTGTAAATTTTTTGCGGCTTGGTTGAACATTTTAATTTTTCCACACTTTTTAATTATTACTCTGGCAGCCGGTTTTGAGGGGTAAGTTCAAAAAGCCGCAGAACCGGCCAGCGACAATCGAATAAACAGAAAAAGGGCTTCCGAAGCTCTGCTGTAAAACACAGTGGAACCTCGAAAGCCCTTTATTTCAAGCCTTTTTCAGCACTTATGTGCCGGAGAAGGCTTTTTCTGTTTGTATCAAAGACAGCGTTTTTATAGATACCCCATATAAAGCTGACTAAGATTAAATATCGAATAAATGATTTTCGGTAGCCGCTGCCGAAAATATGGAACAATAATGGAAGCAATCCGATGAGCGCTTATTTCTGTACGCATAAACACCACTCTTCCCGTTTGCATTGACATTCGCCCCGACTGCTGATATAATACAAACACAATTCAAGACATCAGACACCATGCAGACACCGACAAGCTTTGCTTGACCGATGCCTGCATTTTCATTTCAAAAGAGAGCAGTCGTTCTCGGAAAGGAGAAGAAGCAAAACGATGTCTGAATTCAGCGGCCGGAAAAACAGTGGCATGGAGATTCCCGACTATGCCATTGAACGCATCGCCCGCTGCCTGCTGCCCATGATCCAGGCGTACTATGAAAGCGATGAGGGGCAAGCGGAGCTGGCGGCATGGAGCGAGAAAAAAGACGCTGAAGACACAAGACAATACGACAAATGACGTTATAAAATAGCGAAGGGAGTGCGCCGGACGCACTCCCTTTTGCATATTCAGTTTTCGTAGGGCTTATACTCCGTGACGGCGTTCAGATACGCCTCCGGGTCGCCGTTCAGAATCAAATCGGCATAGGCCAGCGGGGCGTTGTAAATGAGATAGTCCAGCTCCGACCGCTCGAATCGGTTGTCCGCCACTTCGTTTTCAACGGCAATACAGTCTATGGAGCAAATACTCCCGTCAGAATAGCGGAGCTCCACGCAGGCTGTATCAATATTGAACTCACAGCTGATAAGGTTTTTCATGGTCGTTTCCTCCCGATAATATCTTGATTTATTCAAAATCTACAACTCAATATCGCGGATGAAAACAAGAAATCCGAACCCTTGACCGATCGGTCTAAGGTTCGGATTATCTTGCTTTGGTGGAGCATAGGGGATTCGAACCCCTGACCTCAACGTTGCGAACGTTGCGCGCTACCAACTGTGCTAATGCCCCACGCGGTACCCTGCCATTATAATACAAAGTGCGTTGGAAAGCAAGGGGAAAAGGAGCTTGCATACGATATATTTTATTCGGCGTCGAAGATCGGCTGCACGCGAGCAGCTTCGTTGAAACTCTTCTTGCATTGACAAACACGGTATAGCGGCCCACGGGTACGCGCATACACATTTGCTTGCGCTTATCCTTGCCTTGCACTTATCCTTGCCCATCCCTGTGGCTTTCGCGCAAATAGAAAAGCAAGACAGACCGTGTAGAGTATGGATTCCTGATCCTGCCGCAGTTTTCAGCCTCCGCTATGAGATCGAAAGCTTAATTATCAGGCACGAGCCGCGCCCCGCCGAAGCGCTCAACTGATGCAGCCGCGGCGGGGCACTTGAATACGTATCATACTGTTTAAAGGGGAGAAGCCCGGGCTCAAAGCATTATGCACACAAGCCCCCGGCAGCCTTCGTTCACCATTCGCTCTATCGCGTCCCGAAGCTTCATCTGCACCTCCGCGGGCAGCCTTCCAACCTTGCCCGCCATGCCCTCCTTCACCATATCGTAGAGCGATTTTCCAAAGATATTGGTGCTCCACAGCTCCTCCGGGCTGCGCTCGAATTTATCCATAAGGTATTTCACAAGCTCCTCGCTCTGCTCCGCCGTGCCCACAAGGGGATTCACCTCGCTTTCCACGTCCACGCGGATTATGTGCAGCCCGCTTGAATGCGCCCTCAGCCGAACGCCGAAGCGCGAGCCCTGCTGCACTATTTCGGGATCGTCCAGCCTCATTTCGTCCATCTCCGGCGGCACAAGCCCGTAGCCCGTTTCCTCCGCCGAGCGCAGCGCGCCCGAAATGCGGTCGTATTCCTTCTTTGCGCGCACAAAGTCCTTCAAAGAAGCGATGAGCTGGGCCTCGTCCGCTATGGGATAGCTGCATTCCTCGCTCAAAACGCGGTAGAACACATCCTCGTTCGGCGTGAGTCGGAAGGCGGCGCTGCCCGTGCCAAGGCTGATGGAAAGCTGCTCTATCGGGCGAAAATCCTCCGTTTCCGCGAATACCTTTTGAATAAGCGAAGCGTCGCGCATCCTTTTCAGTTCGCCCATAACGCCGCTCATGCGCTCTATCAGCCCGCTCATCAGCGGATGATCGCGTCCAAGCGCCTTTATCCATTTGGGAAGCTCGATGCACACATCCTGAATGGGAAACTCAAGCAGTATCCCTTCAAGAAGTGCGTCCGCATCCTGCTTCGTCATCGCCATCACATCCAGCGCACGCACCGGAACGCCGTATTTTTCGGAAAGCTCGGCGCAAAGAGCGCGCGCCTCGTCCCCCGTGGGATCGGTGGTGTTTAAAAGCACGATGAAGGGCTTTTCCGCACCCTTCAGCTCCGAAAGCACGCGCTCCTCGGCTTTCTCGTAGCTTTTGCGCTCTATGCCGGTTATGCTTCCGTCCGTCAGCATACATATACCGATGGTGGAATGCTCGGTTATCACCTTTTTGGTGCCAAGCTCCGCCGCCTCGTCAAAGGAAATATCGTGATCGAACCACGGCGTGCGCACCATTCGCGGCGCCTCGTCCTCCGTGCTGCCTAGAGCGCCGTCCACCATGTAGCCAACGCAGTCCACCATGCGAACGCGCAGCTCCACGCCGTCCTCGCCAACGGTGATGGACACCGCCTCGTTTGGCACGAATTTCGGCTGGGTCGTCATAACCGTTTTGCCGCTGCCGCTCTGCGGAAGCTCGTCGATCACGCGCTCCCTTGCGTATTCATCGGTTATTTTATCAAGCACCATAAGATCCATGAAGCGCTTGATAAAAGTTGATTTTCCCGTGCGCACGGGGCCGACCACGCCAAAATAGATGTCGCCCCCCGTTCGCTGCTTTATGTCACGGTAGATCTCCGTGCCATGCTCGTTTATCATATTCCGTCTTACCTCCGAATTGCATTTTACCTGCCGTGCGCCGCAGGTGCGTTTGTGAAAGATTTATGCGTTTTGAAGGCGGAATATGCTTTGCACGCAGCGGCGGGAAACAAAAAAGGAGCGGAGTAGATCCGCCCCATGGAGAATTACGGGGTTATTCGGCGCAGAGCGCACCGCTCAGCAAAAAGCCCGCCGGCGCGGAAAAAAGCCCGCAGGTTCAAATTAGGCCCATCGCCAGGCGCAGGATAACCACCGCGTCCGATATGGTCACGCTGCCGTTTCCGTCCATATCGGCGCTGTCTGTATCAAGCCCGGCTTCATCTATAAGCTGCATCGCAAGGCGCAGCGCGGTCACCGCGTCGGAAACGGTCACCTCTCCGTTTGAGTCGATATCGCCCGGAACGGCGGGGGAGCCGCCGGAAAACCGCGCGTACACGGCGCCCTCCGCGGGGCTGCCGAACGAAAGCACAAATGCGTCCGCGTCCTCGTCAAAATAGCCCTCGTCTATCAGCGTGCCGTTTTCATCGAAAAAGCCGATGAACTCCGCGCCGTCCGTGGGCAGGGCGTGAACCTCGCCCACGTCGATCAGATACTTGTAGCCGATATACCCGCTGCCCTCGGCCGCTATGCGGTCGTAGCCGAGGATGGGATTTTGGCTCAGATCGAGCTGTGTGAGAGGGTTGCCCATGCAGTAGAAGGCTTCAAGCGCGGGGCAGCCCGAAACGTCGATATGGGTGAGATCATTATTGAAGCAGTCAAACTCCTCAAGCGCGTGCAGGGCGGAAACGTCTATCTCGCTCAGCCCGTTGTTGTCGCAGTAAAGGTAGATAAGCTCGGTGCAGTCCGAAACCTCAAGCTCCGTGATGCGGTTGTCCGAGCAGTCCAAATACAGCAGTGCGGAGCAGCCGGAAACGCCGATTGAGGAAATGGAATTGCCCATAACGTCCAGCGAAACGAGAGCGCCGCAGCCGGAAAGATCGAGGCTTCCGGTAAGTCCGGTCGCCTGCCAGAGGGAAACGGTGACCAGCCTCTTAAGGCCGTCCCTTTCCGCCCACTGAAAATTGAACTCGCCCCAGGAAACGGGATCGTTCACGTCGTAGCCTTCGATGAGCCTTTCGCCGTTTTTAACGCCGTTTTCATCGGTCTGCTCCAGAAAAGCGGCGCACCTGTTGTAATCGTTCTCGTTGTAGCCTTCGGGAACGCTCCAATAAGGCTGTGCGCCCGCTTCATAAAGCGCGCTCGGTTGAGCAAGGGTCGGCAGCACGAGGAGCAGCATGCACAGAGCAAGCGCGGCGGCTATGGTGGATCTGCGGATTCTTTTCATGGATTTATCCTCCGTTGATTTATTGATGCGGTGAAATTGGACGGCATCGCACTGGCGGAGCTTCGGGCGTTACAGCACGCCGGAAACCACGCGGCAGATATGATCCGCCCAAACCTCCATATACGCCTTGTTCAGATGAACGCCGTCGTTTGAGGCGTCGGGCTGAAGCGCACCGCTCGAGGTATAAAACCCGCTCGGAACGCTGACGTAGAAGGCGTTTTGAGTGCGCTCGGCAAGCGCCTGCAGCCCCGTGTTGATGGTATTGATATTGGCGTTTGTAACGCCGTTTTTGCCCTCGTTTGAAACCTGCTGTGAAACGGGGGTTATGCCCATCAAAAAGAGCTTCGCCTGAGGCTGCTTCGCCCAAACGTCCTGCAAAAGCTGCTCATATCTGCGAATGAAATTATTAAGATCGGGCCAGCCGCACTCATTTTGGCCGAACATAAGCAGTATGCCGGTATAGCTGCCGTTGTTCAGCTCTTCGATTATCGGCACGGTGCCGCCGATGACGGGGGTTTCGTAAACGGTAAGTATGTTTAAGCCCACCTTGGTGTACCAGGTGCCGTTTTTGATAACGCCGTAATTGTGCAGCCCCTCGAACACCGAATTGCCGACAAAGCAGCAGTTGTTGAAAATGCTGTAGTCAGGCTGACCGGCGGGAGGCTGCGTAGGAGGCACGGTGGGCACGGGTATGCCCGTGGCGGGAGGATCGGACTGCGCGGGCGTGCCTGTGGGCACGGAGCTTGCCGCGGCAGTGGGATACGCGGTGGGCGCGGCGGGGGAGGGCTGCGCGGTCGCGGGAGTGTCCGACCCGGCGGGAGTCACAAAGGGAACCATGGTGGGGCCTTCGGTTTCTCCGCCTGCGGGAGTGGGCAGCTCGGAGGCGGGGGGCAGGCTTGCGGGGCCGCCTGTTTCGATGGCGGGAGCATCGGAATTGCCGCCGGGCGTTGAGGTGCCGTCGCCGGGGTTTTGCGTTTCGGGATCGGCGCTTGCAGCGGGCAGATCGGTGTTTATGGGGTCAACGTCTATTATAACGTCCTCGCCGCGCCTGCAGCCAAAGGAAAGCAGTGCGATAAAGATCGCGGCAATAAGCAAAAATACGGTTGTTTTTCTCATTTATTTGTCCTCATTTCTTTCGCGTTTGCGGATTATCAGCCTTATGGGCGTTGCCTTGAGCTCAAAGGATTTACGAATAAAATTCTCAAGGTAGCGCCTGTATGAAAAGTGCATAAGGTCGGGCTCGTTTACAAAAATCACAAAGGTGGGGGGCTTGATGCTCACCTGCGTTGCGAAGTAGATGCGCAGCCTTCTGCCGCTTGAAACGGGCGGCTCGTTCATCGTCACGGCCTCGCTCACCACGCCGTTCAGCTTGCCGGTGGAGATGCGCATGCTGTTTTGCGCAAGCGCGTATTCCGCAATCTCCATCACCTTGTTCACGCGCTGACCGGTTTTTGCGGAGATAAACAGCATCGGCACGTAGCTCATAAAGGCAAGATCCACAAGCATATCCTTTTTAAACTTATCGGCGGTGAAGGTATCCTTTTCGATAAGGTCCCATTTGTTCACTATCACCACGCTCGCCTTGCCTTCCTCGTGAACGTAGCCGGCAATCTTCACGTCCTGCTCGCTCAGCCCGCGCTCCGCGTCCACAACTATCAGCGCAATATCGCAGCGGCGTATCGCGGCAAGGGAGCGGATAACGCTGTACCGCTCCACGGTTTCGTCCTCCACCGAGCGCTTGCGCCTGATTCCTGCGGTGTCGATAAGCGTATACTGCTTATCGTTCCACACAAAGGGAGTGTCGACAGCGTCCCTCGTGGTGCCGGGAATATCGGAAACTATCGTGCGCTCCTGCCCCAAAAGGGCGTTCACAAGGCTGGATTTGCCAACGTTCGGGCGGCCGACTATCGCTATGGAGGTGTTTTCCCCGGCGGCCTCCTCGTCTATACGCGGGAAGAACGCCACTATCTCATCGAGCATATCTCCAAGCCCAAGCCCCTGCTCGGCGGAAATGCCGATGGGCGTGCCTATGCCGAGCGCGTAGAAATCGTAGATCTCATCCTCGAATTTTGGATGGTCAAGCTTGTTTACCACCAAAACCACTGGCTTTTTGCTGCGGCGCAGCATCTCCGCCACCTCCTCATCGGCGGCGGTAAGCCCTGCTCTGCCGTCAACTATGAAAACTATCACGTGCGCGGTTTCTATCGCAAGCTCCGCCTGGCGGCGCATCTGCTTTGCGATAATATCCTCGCTCTCGGGCTCTATGCCGCCGGTGTCTATAAGGGTGAAATGGTAATTGAGCCACTCGCCGTCCGCATAGATGCGGTCGCGCGTAACGCCCGGCGTATCCTCAACTATTGCGATACGCTTGCCCACTATTTTATTGAAAAGGGTCGATTTGCCCACGTTCGGGCGGCCGACGATTGCTATCAGGGGTTTCATATCTATACTTATCCTTTACGGTATTTTGCTTATTGCTTCGGCTTTTGCCTGCGCGTTTTTCATTTTTTTACGAGTGTGCGCATCACAGCCCGTTTATTATCGCCTCAAGCTCGTCTATAAAATCCGCGCCGTCGCTTGCGGCTATTTTGTATACGGGCATATTCAGCTTTTTTGAAACGTCCTCTATGCGCAGCCCGTCCAAAAAAACGGTGTCGTTTTCGCGCAGCATGGTGTACGGCAGCAGCAGCGCCCTTCCGCTCAGCCTGCCCTCAAGCTGGCTCAGGATATCCCTTGCGGTGATGAGCCCGGTCACGGTTATGGTGTGCCCAAAGAAATCATTCAGCACGGGATGCACCCTGATGCGGATATTATACGGCAAAAGCCTGTCGAAAAGCTTCTGCATCAGCGGCGCGATCGAAACGCCGCTCACGGAGTCCAGCTCTATAAGCTCGCTCCGCCTTTCAAGGGTGTCGAGCATAAGCAGAAAATCATGCTCAAACAGGCGAAACATGCCAACGCCGTTTTCTATCTGCTCAAAATCGCCGTAGGCCTCGTATTCGGGCAGCTCCAGCTCGGCGGCAAGATACATTTCGTCTGATGCGTAGCAGAAATCGCTTATTCCATGGCGGGCGCGAAAGCCCTCTATCTGCTCAACCGCTTCCCTTGCGCGCGCGCTGTCCATGGGGGTGAGCTTCGTCAGCCCCTCGCGGTGCCTGGTTATCCCAAGCGGCACTATCGCCACCGAGCGGCACTCGGGACGCAGCGCATACAGGTCTGAAAGCGTGTTTTCAAGCACCTGTGCATCGTTGATTCCGGGGCAGAGCACTATCTGGCAGTGGAATGAAAGCCCGCATTCGTGCAGCCTTTTCAGGCGCGGCAGCAGGTTTTCGGCGTTTTTGCCGCGAAGCATGCGCTTTCGCACCTCGCCGTCCGTGGCGTGAACGGTGATATACAGCGGCGCGGCTCTGCGGGCGAGTATGCGCTCAAACTCCCTGTCGCTCACGTTCGTAAGCGTCACATAATTGCCCATGATCAGCGAAAGCCGCCAGTCGTCATCCTTGAAATAGAGCGTTTTCCGGTTTCCGTGCGGCATCTGGTCAATAAAGCAGAAGATGCAGTGGTTGGCGCATTGGCGAACGCGGCTCATAAGCCCAGATTCAAAATTCAGCCCCAGCGGCTCGTATTCGCCCTTTCGTATAAGAAAGGTTTTGCTTTCCCATTCGCCCTCGGATTCTTCCTGCTCGGCGGCAGCGCCCTCCCTTTTGCCGGGCATGCTCCCGGAGCTGACGCTTTCCGCTGCCTCATCAAATAAAACGCTCTCGGTGATATCGGCGGTTGAAGCCCTTTCGCAGCTAAACCCGAAATCAACGCTGTTATTATCGGAAAAAGCATCCGTCACGGCGGCGGGCTTCTCCGCGCGATCCCTGCTGACGGTAACCTCAAGCCGGCTATGCGCGGTAAGCTGCTCATAGTCTATCACATCGTATACCGTTTCGCCGCCGATGCGCTCAAGATACCAGCCCGGCTCTATTCCGGCTTCGGCAGCGGGGGAGTGCGCGTCAACGCCCGTGATCCTGTGCCTCATAAATCCTCTAATCAATAACACATTATTTTATTATATCACAACGTATAGCAAGTTGCAAATTTTTTTCGTGGATATATGCTTGCAAACAGGAATCGGTGCGTTTTGTGTCGGTGTGAAATCCACCCTTCTCTTGACAGCAGCGGAGCCGGCTGCTGCAAATGAGCTGAGTGTAACCCATGTTTGATGCCGGAATACGATAACCGGAGAAAAATCATGCGTCCTGCTTGATTCTTTTCGCCCTGTATGGTAGTATTGTCCAAAGCTGTAAAAGCTTGGATCGCGGTCTGCGTGCCCGGTGCATCCGGATAAAAACAGCTCGGAGGTGAATATGAGCTTTTTGGAAGAATACTACAATAATTACGATGAGGAAGGCCGCCTTCTTTCGCGCCATGGGCAGGTGGAGTACCTGACCACGATGCGATACATAAGGGAGTGCCTGCATGGCGTTTCCGATCCGGGAATACTCGAAGTCGGAGCAGGCACGGGCCGATACAGCGTAACGCTTGCAAAGCAGGGGCTTCGCGTAACGGCGGTGGAGCTGATCGAGCATAATCTGGAGCTCCTCAGAGCAAAATTGGACGGCACCGAGCCCATCACGGCGCTTCGGGGGAATGCGGTCGACCTTTCCTATCTCCCGGAAAACGCTTTCGATCTGACCATGCTGCTCGGGCCAATGTATCATCTTTATACCAAAGAAGAAAAGCTGAAAGCGCTTTTTGAAGCGGTGCGCGTCACAAAACCCGGCGGTCACATCCTTGTGGCATATTGCATGAATGAGCCGACCGTTATTCAATATGTTTTCTGGCAAAATAACCTGCAAAAGGTGATGGATCAAAATATGCTTTCGCCCGATTGGCACTGTATCAGCGAGCCGAAGGATCTGTTTGAAATGGTGCGCACGGAGGAGATCGCCGATCTGGATGCGGAGCTGCCTGTCGAAAGAATAAAGCTTGTTGCCGCGGATGGGGCAACCAATTATAATCGTGCGCTGATCGACGCCATGGACGATGCTGCCTTTGCCAAATGGATGGATTACCATTTCACGATCTGCGAACGGCAGGATCTGATCGGAGCATCCCATCATACATTGGATATACTCAGAAAATACTGATGAAAAAGGGATGCCTGAATTTGACGCGCAGTCCAAAAGCCGTGCTCACGCGCGAGCTGCTGCTCACGGTGAAAGTGCCGTCCCGGGAACTGGGCGACGCTATGATCAAGGCGTTCAAAAAGAAAATGAGGGAGTAAGTATGCTGCAATATCACAGAACAACGGAATTGGAAAAATACGAAATATGTAAATGGAAATACGAAGGTGAGTACTCCATTTATGACAGCACTCCCTATGAAGAACAGCGAAAATCCGGAAAAGGATTAGCTAACCCAAGGAACAACCTATTTTCTTTCTATGATGGTGAAAAGCTGGTAGGCTATATCAATCTATTTGAAGAAGAAACGGAGGTTTTCTTTGGCATAGGAGCAAATCCCGCTCTCTGTAATCAAGGTTATGGCCAAAAGATGGCTTACACCGCTTGTGAAATTGCAAGAGAGCTGTTTGGGAATAAACCGCTATATCTGGAAGTCCGTACATGGAACAAGCGAGCTGTCAAGTGCTATGAAAAAGCCGGATTCCATATTGATGGTGACCCGTTTACACAAACAACAGCAATCGGAAATGGCGCTTTTTACCGTATGGTACACAAATAGGAATCTTTCCTCGGATATACTCAGAAAATACTGATGAAAAAAGGATGCCTGAATTTGACGCGCAGTCTAAAAGCCGTGCTCACGCGCGAGCTGCTGCTCACGGCGAAAGTGCCGTCCCGGGAACTGAGCGACGCTATGATCAATGCGCTTAAGGGCACAATCAAGGATTGATACAAATCGAAATTTGGAGGGATCTCATGCTTAAAATACTTGCCATTATAATAGAACTGTTCGCCTCTATATTCGTTTTGTGGGTGCTGACATTGCTCTCAACCCTTTTGCATGAATTCGGCCATGCCATCGGTTATATGCTTGCGACAGGAGACAGGCATTGGCATATACGGGTCGGATGGGGAAAACGGCTTCTGAACACGAAAGCGTTGACCGTGAATCTGCTTGTTTTTGATGGATTCTTTACCCCATCAGAAAAGAAGATCGATACAAAAGCAAAGCTAATCATGACTCTCTTGGGAGGTCCTGTCTTTTCTCTCCTGCTGCTCGCAGGACTTTCGGCTCTGAAATTCGGCGGGTTCTCCTTTCAATCAGATTTTTTTGCTGACGGCGTGATTGCATTCTTTTTGAATGCCGCGTTTTCTATCAATCTGTTTATTCTGGTTTTATCCATTGCTCCGTTTCACTATTTTTATGGGGAGATAAAGGGGCTGGAAACAGACGGCCTTCAAATCATCCATGCCATCAAAAGGCGCGGCGAATGAATCCCGGTGCCGGTGCTTTAAGAATTCAATAAATTTAAGTTTGTCTTTTCCCAACAACAACAAAAAGCCCTTCGCTGCGTACCCACGGCGAAGGGCTTTCATAATATGGATCATTCCGGTAGCAAACCGTCATGAATGACACTTTTACCCCTAAACCCCTTGATAGGAAGAATAAAGGGAGATCATGCGGCTGTTAACAAATTGTTATAAAAGGAGCTTTATTGAAGCCGGAAAGCCTTGAAAATACAGGCTTTTTGGAATCCGATACATCATTCCCACTCGATAGGACATAAATAAATATGTTTACACAATATTGTGTGTCCTATCCGAAATGCCTTTGATTATTCAATGCTTCCGTATTATCCTGCCTATAATCCCCATTGTTATCATTTTGTTATCGGTGTTGATAACAGGGAAGTAGCTATGGATAAGTATACAGTTATTATACACAGATTGCCTCTTGGATTCAACAGTTCTTATTACGGTATTCGTTAAGCACGGCCGCATTTGAAACCTGATTTGCAAATTGAATTATGAGATTCCTCATTTTTTCGTGTATCTCATAGTATCTTGCTTCATCTAAATCTAAATACTCGACATGCTCTCCATGGGCAATTTTGTTTCGTTTATCAAGCAATATAGAATCAATCAATAGAAACGCGCCTTCATACTCAGAGTAATCTAGTCCGATGGTTGCCATAATTTCTTTAAATATTTCAGAGTTCAAATTTGAGCCAGTCTTGATTACATTTTCAGTAGGAAGAGTAGATTTGATACTACAACTTGCTAAGATCTCAGATACCAATCTGGTATGCAATGTTGTTTTGTTACTCTCTTCTATAGATTTCAGCTTATTTTTCATGGAAATAGCTAAAAAATTCGGCTTTAACTCGCCGTATGGTAGTTTTAAACTGGAAACATATTCAAGATAGTAAGAAGCAATATTCTTTATCGCTCCTTCCCAGTGCGCATATAGCAATGCTATACCAGCTCGTATAGCGGTATCTTTTGAGAATTTTCTTGCGTTTTCTACATTCTCTCTAATTGCAGAGAGTTCATGCTTACGCCAAGCCATCTCAGAGTCAATGCAGTCTTGCAATTCGTTTACTGTTCGTATCTTCATGGTTTAAAATACTCAACACCAAATAGAGATAGATCCTTAAAACGCGGGATTGAGCGCACACCTGGGGTTATATTCTTCTGAAACACTTCCTCTGAATATAATGATTGGACCTTAGCGATTAACCATTCATTTGTATTTTCGAGAGCGAGGATATGAGTAATATTGTTGAAAACGCCGACAGCTATGGCCTGGAAAGAAGATGCCATTACAGGGCCAACATGCTTCACACCATTATACTTTTTAAAAGCATTATCTTCGAAAAGACCATACAGCAAACTAAATGTTGCAAGAAAGTTTTCTCTAATGGATTCATAATCTATCTTGCTATTGCATAATAAAACTGTTTCTTTATCAAGCAGTTCTGCAAAATCAGAGTATTGGTTTATCCTGTTCCAATCAATGAAAGATGGTATAATCAGCCTTAACAGCAATTCTAGTCTATACTGTTCATCTGTACGTCTATCAGAAATTGGCAAGCAATTGTGATACGACTCAACAGAATCCAATGATATGATATACTCGTAAAAATCCTTATTTGTCATTATCATTAAACAATTGCGTACTTCTTGATCACTTAGTAAGGATCCGCCGGTATTCAACCTTTGAAACAGTTCGTATTTTGTGTTTGGATCACTCTCTTTTTTCATTATGATAACATCCATTCTTGACCTCTTAAAGAAGAGCTGCTGTTCTTTTGAAAAGCTCATCTCTTTTACGGCATTTTCCCATTGTATACCAGCAAAGGATGGTAAATAATCAGTTTTTAGTAGGGTTAATGGCTCGATTGCTTTTCCGGTTTCATCCACAAATATTCCGACAAATTGAAAAATAGTAGATAATCGTTGCACACCATCAATAACATCCCACACGCCATCTTCGTTCTGACTTACAAATATTGGGGGAATAGGAATGTTAAGCATTATTGACTCAATAAGCTTCGTTTTTTGATACTCGCTCCATCTGAAAACACGTTGAAATTCTGGATGGATGTCCATTTCTCCATCTTTGTAAAGATTGATAAGCTCACCAATCGACATTTGATATGATTCGCGAAAGATTTTGCTTGCTCTTGCGTTGATTTCATCCTGTAAAGACATTATTATTTCTCCTTTATCCACGGCTTAATCTGCGCCGTTGTAGTTTTTTCCATATGGTTCTACAGATATTGCACCATTCAGCATCAATCCCAAGTAAATCAACAATCACTTCTTGGTCTACAATGTCGAGCGCTTCTTCGATGTTCTCATCTGCACGTACAATTTTGTCAACTCGCTGCAGGAGTTTTGATCGTTGTTCGGGATCAATTCCGTTTATCTTGGGAAGCAGAATGCTTCCCATCTCGCCGGGAAGGATCTCAAGTACACCACCGCCATAACTCCTGCCGCAAATCTCAGTGAAGGCAAAGGAAATGCTGTTATAATACGCAAGAAGTACAGCTTCCGGATCAATGCCGAGGTAAAACTTCATTCGATGCATAGTATCAGTTGATACCGCGTTACATTTATTAAGGACAAATTTAGGATAGAAGTTGTTTCTTCGCAAGAAGAAAGCATCTGCGATCCAAATAGACGGAACAATGTACCATCTGTCTCGAATGGAACACTTATATCCTTTGTTGTCGCCCTGATCCTCTCCGAGTTTGATGTACTCTTTATGTTCAATCGGATAATCGTCAAAAGGAACGGATTCGGGGAAGGCAACCAATCTTGCGCGTTTCCCAGAAGCCTTATTAGCGGCCCAGTCGTCTTCTGTAAAAGTGATGCCATGGGCATGAGAACTACGACCAATCAATGGCAGCGTGACATCATCAAGGTCATACTTCTTACACACATCCTCGGTAATAGAGAAATAACTGTTGTTTCCGGTGGTTATCCCGACATTGATAAGTCCATAATCCAAAAACTTTGCAAATCTTGAATCGGCCCGGATTTGCTGTATGAGCTCCATTTCTGCAGCGTTAACAAAGTATTTTGTCCACTTCTCCTTAACATGCTGTATTTTTTGAAATCCGTTTTGCATTAGATCAAGGTTGGCAAAATCATCAAGATTATTCATCTCGACGATGCGGATACCTTTTTCTTCTTTTCCGCGCTCACCTATAAATACCACAACCTCCTGTTCGATGTCAGGGAATACGAGTTGCTCAAAAGTGATCAAGGTTATTCTGGCTAAATTTTCCGAAAGGAATAACCTTAAGTCTTCGGCATATGCAACTTGTAGGATTTCCGCGGGAATGACAAAAGCAATCTTTCCGGTATCAGACAGAAGCTGAACACAGGCAACGAGAAATGCAACCCATGCGTTAATGAGCTTATTAGCTTTCATGCCATGAGATGTTAGAATGCGCGACTGCAGTTCCCTTTGCTCTTCTGTCAAATACTGATAACGAATGTATGGCGGGTTACCGAGAATCAGATCATATTGATTTCGTCCAAGCACTTGACCATAATACTTGAGGAAATCTTCCCTAAGAACATGGACATTGTTATGGTCTTGATATGCTTCCTTGACTTTTTCTGCTTCGCTTGGGTCGATTTCAACAGCGGTAAGGGAATCGATTCGATCAATCAATCCATAATGAGAAAGACTGTCGAGAAAAACTCCGTCTCCGCAGCTCGGCTCAAGAACAGTGCGAATACTATTGAAGTCAAAAAGCTCAACCATTGCGTTAGCGAGTTGCAATGGGGTGTAATATGCGCCTCTTAATTTCTGCTCGGAGCTGTCTTTCTTGAGCTTCATTGTCGTATCTCCGTTTAAAACTCTAATCTATACACTTTTGCAATAAGTTCTTCAATCTCTGTTACCAGTGCTCTCTTTCTGGATTCGAGCAAGGATGCAATGCGCTTTGCAGGACGAGTTTGCAAGGTAGCGTTAATATCATAAATCTCTCGGCTTGCCTCAACCACGCGATCATAGATCCTTTTTTGCGATGGAATATCAAAGTTAAGTTCGACAAATGGGAGAGTCGATAGCACGAAGGTTCCGCGCGCAATGAACCCCCCTTCGAAATCACTGCCGACTATCTCAAGAATCGATTCAGTAATAGGATTAGACAGCCAGGATTGAATGTACTCTAATGCATAAGGACTATCCTTCTTCTTGCTTATCGCGCAGTATCCTGCTGTACCTCCGGAAGCAATCAAATAATCATCGTTGTCCAGAATATACATGGGATCTTTGCTCAAAATACCTACAATCAACTTGGGAGTATTGATAAAAGCTGTCAAAGCTTGAGTACGCCCATACTGATACCATGTATCTTGCGTTGCGCCTGGAACATCTCGTATTCCTGCAGCTGACACACATTTCGGTACTAATCGATCGTAACATGATTCGAGATATGCATATGCTCCAGGATACAACGCTTTCATCTCTTCAATCGGAATAAGACGTCCGTTTGAATCATAGGGGAAAATGATTCGTTTATCGGTTTGCAAAATGCTATAGGAATTCAACCCTCTCTCATCTTTTTGAGTTGGTTTAAAGAAAGGCCTCAGTATAGCTTTTTCAATAGAATAAAGGGTGCCGTTCCGGCGAACTTCAATGGTGTCCTGATAATCAGATACAATATCAGCCGAAGAGAACCAATACACTGGCGTGGGTCGCTCAGCACTTGTTTGAATCCCGTTAAAAATTTCGGCATGTTTTGTGAGCGGGACAGAAACACGATCCAACCTTTGAAGCATCGCCAGAAAAACCATATCGGTAGTGAGACGCCAAGGAAGCTTGTTAAGCGTAGCTGTACTAAGTTCAATACTGTCCGTTGTTTTACCCGCCCATAGTTTGTCTGCGGAATCAATACTTGAGTAAACGAACAGAGCCTGCTTCCGTTTTTGAAGAAGAACAATGGAACTGTAAATAGTTTTATCTTCAAACAGCTGTGCATCACCAAAATCGTCAAGACTTACAAGCAAACGTTCCTTGGCAATCAGGTTTCTCAGCTTTTCTCCGGCGCCGATCTTAAAGAACTTATTAGGAACAATATAGCAAATGTACCCATTCTCAGCAGTTTTTCTGATAGCCTGCTCAATAAAGATAAAATACTTGTCAAATTGCTTGTGCGAAGTTTTATACTTCTTCTTGTATGCAATTACTTCCGGCTCTGGCAATAGGGAATGCATTCCTTCTGTGTTAACATAGGGAGGATTGCCAATGATAACGCTGAATAGATTACCGCCATTTATCGAATTCCAATCAAATGGGGCAATTTCAATCAGCTCATCAGCTGTAGTGCTTATTCCCTGCAATTCGCAAGTACTAATCAGAGAATTACCAAATAGAACATTGCTGCTCAAGTCGGGAAGTATTGGAGTTTCATCTGCAACAGAAGGCGCGGTTTCGCCCTCGATTAGTTTGATCAAAAGAGAAAATTTAGCGACTTCTACAGCATGAATATCGATATCAATTCCGTAGATGCAGGAACAAAGAATACGCTTCTTTTCATCAAGTGGCAACTTGTATAAGCCATTTCCCATCTCGTGTAAATGGCCCAAATCCCCTCTCGAAAGATAGTATTCAACACAATAATTCTGGAGGAATGCGAATGCTTCCTCGAGATATATGCCTGATCCGCAGGCAATATCCGCGACATGGATATCCAGTATTTCTGTCGGTGTTTTCCCATCACACGCTTTGGCAAGGGTCTTCTCAACCATATACTTAACGATTTCAGTTGGAGTAGTAACTACTGATCTATTAATGCAGTCTTTTTTCTTCCCCAGACCAATCGTATTATCCGGAAGCAGAATCAGCTGTTCTGTGAGGAACAATTCATAGATCTTTCCAAGAAGATGCGGCTCAATAATGTTGAACAAATACGGACTCTGAGGATAATAGAGCCCTTTTATCATATCAAAGATCACTTCGTTTGAAAGATCGAAAACAATATCGTCTCCGGAGAACATCCCGGAATTGTAGCGCCGGTCAGCCGCGCGAAAGAGCTCCTCAAGCTTTGTTTGCAGCTGATCCGTAGAAGCAGTTGTGTCTTGAAGCCTATGATATAGCGGAAGGTTTTTATCTTCACATATCCGAAGGAACACTATCTGATTGATGAATTCCTGCACAACATCATTCAGTACTTCTACAGAACGATAGCGCCCGCCTCTTCTATAAAGTTCGTTGCTTAATAAAACACGCCAATCATTGATTTGCTTTAAAAACAGCTTATCAACTTGCTGCTTCTCTCCACCGGAGGCGGAGAAGTTACTGTTTAAAAATTCGTCGAAGGACCCGGAATAAACAGCATCCCTTGAAATCAGTGACGCGATCTCGTCAAAACGAGCAACATATTCAGAATAGTGAAACAAACGATAACGAGCTACCGAGCATGCATCCTCTTCTTTGGGAACAAAACAAGTGTCATATACTGCAAGGTATTCAAAGTTGGTGAGGACAGCAATTCTATGATTTGCATTCCAACCGTATTTCCTTGTTTGAAAAGAGGGTTCAGATGTTCTCGTAATATCAACAGAAGGTTTTTTTGCCTCAACAAAGAACTTCGCAACACCTCTGAGCGTCATAGTGTAATCAGGACGATCCGTCGAGGAGGAATAGTTTTCTGCTATGACTTCCCTGTACTGAGGTGCAACGCCATTTTCGTTGGCAACATCCCAACCAAAAAGTTTTAATAACGGATCGATGAATTCGATTCGACAAGAGTGTTCGTTATAACTGTTGCGTGTATCTTTGTAGAACGCTAGATTAGCCTGAAAACGGTCAACAAGCGTTTGAAGCCTATCAAGAACTGTCATAAAGGTTTAGTCCTCCTTCGTCTTGCTGGCAGTGGGCTTAGGTGCGTCCTCAGGAATGATCCATATACGGCTCATCCTCACAGCCCCATCAATGCGCTTGTTCTTGCAAAGAATCTGGACTTGCCTGGGAGAGACACCCCAATTAAGCGCAATCTCTTGAACTGTAAGGTAGCCATTCATAAAACACGCTCCCGAATAATCAATAATACTAATGCTATTATATTCGTTTGAACGAACACTGTCAAGATGTTGTGAAAGAATAAGTCGGATTGCATCATTATCTTGTGTTTGGATGTAAACCCATAACCGTTCGAATAGCTTTATGGGCTGCACCAAAGCGGTACAGCCCGTAGTAGTCGTCATTATGCGAGCACGATCTCTCGTACGACCTGCTCCTCCGCACGAGTCTGGCAAGAGTTCATGGCGCGGATCCATTCGAGCTGATCGCGGGCCTTCATATCCTCGGTCACGCCCTCTGCGTGGGCGAGCTGTGATGTGATGAGCTCGATCTGCTCTATCGCCTCGCGGTCTATGTCCATGAGGTGCTGCGTCAGCGTGCTCTCCATCAGCATCAACGCGAAGGTGTCGGGCTGATGCTCCTTGAGGAAGCGTTTGCGCATGCGTCCGAAGCGGCCGATATCGCCCTCGGGCTCCCCGGGCACGGCAAGGCGGGGGTAGTAATAGTCGCCGACGAGATCGTAGGTGAGACCGTTGGTCTCGTCATAGACGGTTGCGGGTAATGTGTTGTCAGAGTTCTTCATAGTATTTCTCCTTTCGATTTTCTTTTTGTTCATTTGATTTTTGCTGTTTCTCTCGCGCCTCCGAAACGAGACCGTTGACGTATTCGTCGCCGAAAACTCTGCGGAGGAGAGCGTAGTCACGGGTCTGTTTGTGCAGTTGGTCGTTCTTCTCTTCGAGCGAAGCAAGCTTCCTTTCCAGTCGGCGGTTTTCGTTTTCGAGATCCTCGTTCTCGCCGCGCAGCAGGGCGATCTTATCGAACGCCTTGACGAGCGAGACGAGCACCGTTCGCACGAGATCCTTGAATCTCTGCACGAGCGGCAGGACGAACCGCTCACGGTAGGTCTTTGCGCTCATAAGCTTCGGGGGTTCGGGAAGTGCATAATCGGGGCTGTTTTCAAGCAAAACCTCTATACGGTTAAGCTCGGCCTGCGCCGTATCCGCACTTTGAAGCCGAAGCTGTACTTCGTGAAGCTCGTCCCGCTTTTCGGCAAGTTCGGTTTCAAGCGCGGCGAGCTCCTTTTCGCGCTCCCGCTTCTTGTAATCGAGTACGGACAGATGCTTTTCGTGCGTGCCTTTCTGCTCCCGTTCGATACCGTACCGCTCCATCACGGCGGCAAGCTCGCGTTTTTCACTCGCTACCCATTGTGTCCACTCCGTATCAAATCGTGTGCCGCCCTTGAAGCCTTGCGCTGCAAGTGCCTGTTTGAGTGAAACCCTCGTTTCCAGTCCGCGCTTGCTCCCCGTTGTGAACGGAACGAAGTCGATGTGGATATGCGGCGTTGCTTCGTCCATGTGCAGATGCGCGGAGAATACACGCAGGTTCGGATTTCGCGCGGTGAAACCTTTGAAATATTCGTTCAACACCTCCTTTGCCAGCTCGCCGTTTTCCGTGCCGCAAGCCATATTATCCTTATCGCCGATTTGAAGGATCAGCTCGTGGAAAACCTTCTCCTGTTTGCTTGTGCGTATCTTTTCGTAGTAGTCGGGAATGATACGGTCCTTCCGTGTTTGCTTTGAATTGTACTTTTCAAGAGCTTCATCGAACAGCTCGTGATACACTTTTTTGATCGGTTCGTTTATATAGTCAATATTGAACCTTGTTCGGCTGCCATCCACATTCTCGGCCTTGAACTTGCGGCTGTTGTGGTTGATAGAGCCTTTACCTACCATTGCGCTGATGGTTCTTTTCATACGGTTATTGTGAATGCTCGCCTTTGTTACTTTCGCGAAAGTAACGCAAAAGCACTTTTGACAGCCTACGCCCATCAAAAGTTGCTGTTTGCGCCCTGCGGGGCTGCCCGGCGAGGAAACGGGATAAACCTTGCCCGCTTCCTCGCATTAACGCATCTTGGATAAACCACATCGGCAATAACCAAGCTTTTTCGTCCGTGACGATAAACTATCATCTGTGACGATAAAATCAATTTACCGTCACGCAAATTTACCCATACGCTGTTTGGCTTTTCTTCGGGCAAGCCCCCCTCGCGTGACGCTGCGTGACGATAAAATGAACACTGTCAAAATCAGCGTCACGAGCGTCACGGAGCGTCACGAAAGACTAAAGGGCATCCTTTCCTCCCATATACATAAGTCGTATCTTCCGACCGTCATGGGTTCGGAACGGGGCATACAGCACGGAGTAGGCTTTCAACAACCGAGAGATATTAACATTCAGCTTTCTGGAAAGATGCTGCGGCATCAATTCACAGCCGATACGCAAAGCAAGCTCGGTCGCGCTTCCTTCCCAAAACGGAGAATCTTCATTCACCAATGAGGCAATGGAATCGAGCAGCGGATCGGGCGGATCGCGCCACAGCTCAGTTTCGGAGCCAACGAGTTCCCAAGTGCAGTTCTCGTTTTGAAACTTGAGATTGAATCTGCTGTCCTGCTGATCGCGGCCTACAACATCGAGCACGGCATCGCCGCTTGTGCGTTTCTCCTTCCGAAGCAGGAACGCGCCGTCGGAAGCACCGAGCAAACCCGTAGTGCCTGAGATCATATCGAACTTATCGTCTGCATCCTGCTTGCGCGTATGATGAACGATTATTATCGCAACGGGTAGCTTGTCCGTCAGTGCCTTGAGCGCAGCAATGATCTGGTAGTCGTTTGCATAGCTGTACTTCTCGCCGTCCGCGCCGCGTACCTTTTGAAGCGTGTCGATTATGATGAGCCTTGTATCGCTGTGGGAGCGAATAAAGCCTTCAAGCTGCTGCACAAGCCCGTTCTCAACGCATTTCGACCTTGTGGCAAAGTGAAAGTTGTCGGCAGCTTCAATGCCGTACATACGCGATAACCTCGTTTGCAGCCTCGCTTTATCATCCTCAAGCGCAAGATACAGCACAGAGCCTTTTCTAACCGACATATTCCAAAGCGGAGTCCCTGTTGCCACGGCATAGCCGATCTGCGTTACAAGAAATGATTTACCTATCTTCGGCGAGCCTGCCATAAGGTAGGTGCCGGGGTAGAGCATGCCTTCGATTATCGGGAGCTTGGGAAGAAATGCCGTATCGAGAAGCGCCTGCATTGTAACGGTTTCAATATAGCGCGGATCGAGCGTTAGAGGATCGAAATCGATATTCTCGTTTTCGCTATTGCCAAAATCGCCGCAATCTGCTATAATAACGGAAGTGTTAGAGGGTGACTGCTTTGCATCTGCGCCAACAGATGTGAGTTCGGCAGTCATCTTTTCTTTACCCGCGCTCATGGGCATTCCTCCTTCATACCGCCGAGCGTTCGCGCGATAAGCTCGATATTCTCATGAAGCTCATCCCGTATCCCGCCTGCGGATTCGATGCGCCTAAGTTCATCGAGAACGGCTGCAAGCTGATCCCGCAGGGCTTTATACACCCTCGGATTGCCATGAACTACGATCTCGCGGTCAAGGCATTTTCTGTAGCAGTACTCCTGCTTGGGCAGACCCGACAGCGCAACGGCTATATTGATCTGCTCGTTTTCTTCGGGAGAAACGCGGAATCCGACCGTGATGTTTCTCCACCTGTTGTGATTGTCTTTATTTTTAGCTGACATTGAAGTTTTCCATCCTTTCTTTTTCAAGTTTTTCGATCATTTCCGTCTGTTTGGACGGAAACAGGTGCGCATACCGCAGCGTGATCTCTATGCTCTCATGACCGAGCCTGTCCGCGATCGCAACGGGCGTAAAGCCCATATCGATCAAAAGAGAAACGTGGCTGTGCCTTAAATCGTGAATTCGGATACGCTTTAATCCGGCAGCGCTCGATCCTCTGTCCATCTCATGATGCAGATAACTCTTTGAGATGGGGAAGATGCGATCCTTCTTTTTTAACCCATACTGCATCTTTAGATAATCCTGCATCTCATCGCAGAGAAAAGGCGGCATCTTGATAGTGCGGTTGCTCTTTTTCGTTTTTGGTGTAGTTATAACATCCTTACCCTTGAGCCGCTGATAGGATTTGCTGATCTTGACCGTACCGCTTTCAAAATCGAAATCTCCTGCTGTGAGCGCAAGCAATTCCCCCTCACGGATACCGCACCAGTAGAGCATCTCAAATGCATAATAGGATACGGGCTTGTCCATCATTTCATCTGCAAAGCGCAAGTATTCTTCCTTCGTCCAAAAGTTGATATTGCCGCCGTCGTTATCGCCCATGCTTCCAGCCTTCGCTGCGGGATTAGCGCGCAGGTCATAGTGCCGCACGGCATGGTTGAAAATGGCGCTGAGCTGATTGTGGACGGTTTTGAGATACGTCTGGGAATAGGGCTTCTTTCTTTCGTTTCGATATGCGAGCAGTTCGTTCTGCCATGCTATAATATCTTTGTTAGTGATCTCACTGATGATCATGTCGCCAAAGTAGGGGAGAATCTTTGTTCTGACGATATGTTCTTTTGAAAGCCATGTGTTTTCCTTTAACCTTGGGCGCACGTCCTTCTCATAAAGCCCGAAGAAGGCTTCAAAGGTCATATCCATATCGCCCGCGTTCTGCATTTGGAAGGTTCGCTCCCAGTCCTGCGCTTCTCGCTTGGTCGAGAATCCGCGCTTGCATTTCTGCTTTCGCTCACCCTTCCAGTTCGTGTACCAAGCCATAACATACCATTTTCCGTTGTTGCTCTTAAATACCGGCATCTTCACATTCCTCCTTTCCGGTTCCATAGAACCTTTCGTTAAAATACTGCTTGCTGATTCTTCCCGAAATCGTGATATAGCCTTTTGCGGCAAGCTCCTTATTCATTTCTCGAATGAGCTTGTATGCATGGGATTTGGAAACTCCGAGGATCCTTGCGACTTCTTCTGCATTATAAAATGATAGCATGTTCTCACCTCCCTTCATGCTGCAATGCAGTTGATATAGCACTCGGCCGTATCGATGCAGTCACTTCTAAGCATCAAGCACAGGTAGAATACGCCATAAATAAAAATGTGCATATTTCTATTATATCTAACACTGTGCGTAATGTCAAGTGGTTTTCGACATAAAAATAAATATATTTGTTGATATGCTTGCAATACATAAACCAATATGCTAAACTAACGACATCAACAGACTACGGAGGCACACAATGGCTATCGGAGAAAGGATACGCTTTATCCGCAATCTGCGCGGAATGACGCAGAAATACCTCGGCATTCAGGCAGGTCTTCCCGAAAACACCGCTGATATCCGAATGACACAGTATGAAACCGGAGCGCGGAACCCGAAGCAAGAGTTGACGAATGCTATCGCTTCGGTGCTCGATGTCTCTCCGCTCACGCTCGATGTTCCCGATATCGACAGCTATCTCGGACTCATGCACACTCTGTTTGCGCTTGAGGATCGCTACGGTCTCACAGTTGAAAATCGAGATGGCGATGTTGCACTCAGATTCGATCCCCGCAAAGGTAAGGATGCAGCCAGCATCTCGCAGATGGTGCTTGCTTGGGCTGCAAAGTCCGATAAGTACCATAGGGGAGAGATAAGCAAGGAAGAATACGACCGTTGGCGCTATAACTACCCCAAGTACGACACCACTCAAAACTGGGCAAGAGTTCCGTCCAAAGAATACAGCGATGCTCTCGCTGAAGCTTTCAAGGATAAACTTGAAACCGACTGATACATTTTCATTCAACAGAATATTTTTAAACATAAATAGCCCTCCGCTGCATATCCACAGCGAAGGGCTTTATAATACGGATTTACTTCCAACAAACCTTTTTGTATCATTCCTTTACCCAGCAACCGGTCGGAATCGGAATGATTCATCATATAAGGTCTGTTATCAATTTGTTATCAAAGACGGATTCTGAGTTTGAAAAAGCCTTGTGTTTATTAGCTTTTTTAAGCTCGATACATCATTCCCACTCAATCGTTCCGGTGGGCTTGGGCGTAAGGTCAAACAGCACTCTGTTCACGCCCTTGACCTCGCTTGTGATGCGCGCGGTGATAAGGGAGAGCAGCTCGAAGGGAACGGGCTCGACCGTGGCGGTCATCGCGTCGCGGGTATTCACGGCGCGAAGGATGCAGGGCCACTCGTCGCAGCGCTTATCGTCCTTGATGCCGACCGATCTGAAATCGGGCACGATGGTGAAATACTGCCAAACCTTGCCCTCAAGACCCGCTTTTTGAAACTCCTCGCGCAGTATCGCATCGCTTTCGCGCACGGCCTCAAGCCTGTCGCGGGTGATCGCGCCAAGGCAGCGCACGCCGAGACCGGGGCCGGGGAATGGCTGGCGGTAGACCATGCCGTGGGGGAGACCGAGCGCCTCGCCGACCACGCGCACCTCATCCTTAAAGAGGATGCGAACGGGCTCGACCAGCTCAAAATTGAGATCGTCCGGCAGACCGCCCGCGTTGTGGTGCGCCTTGATGCCGTGCTCGCTCTCCAAAATATCGGGCCAGATGGTGCCCTGAGCAAGGAATTCGACGCCGTCCAGCTTGCGCGCTTCCTCAGCGAAAACCTCGATAAATTCGCCGCCGATTATCTTGCGCTTGGTTTCGGGATCGGCAACGCCCGCAAGCTTGTCAAGGAAACGATCCACCGCGTCTACGTAGATAAGGTTCGCGTCCATCTCATCCTTGAAAACGCGGATGACCTGCTCGGGCTCGCCCTTGCGCAGAAGACCGTGGTTGACGTGAACGCACACAAGCTGCTTGCCGATCGCCTTAATAAGAAGCGCGGCAACTACCGAAGAATCGACGCCGCCGGAGAGGGCGAGAAGGACCTTTTTATCGCCGACCTGAGCGCGAACGTCCGCGATCTGCTCGGCTATGAACTTTTCCGCAAGCGCCTTTGTGGTGATGCGCTCCATGGTTTCTGGTCTTGTAAGAATTGGCATTTTTTTATCCTCCAAGTAAAATTCGTGTTATTATAACATATCCGGAGCGCAATGAAAAGATTTTTTGCAAAAAAATATATGGAAAACGAAAGCTTTATTCATACTCGGTAATAATCTCCACGCTCTTTGGCAGCTCGCGGAGCCTTTTTCGCAAAAAAACGGGGTAGAAATACTCGTTTTCAATACCCGCAATATCCAGCCATTCGAACTCGAGCGTATGGTGGCGTTCATTGATGATGAAGCTTTCACCACGCGAAACAAGGGCGGTATTCGCGCAATCAACAAGAATATAGAAGCATATTTCATGGAAGCGTTCGCCGCTGCCCTCCTCGGTAAAGAAGCTTTGCGCGATATAGAGCGGGCGAATCACGGAAGCCTCGATATTCAGCTCCTCGCGCAGCTCACGCAGCACGGCCTGCTCCGCCGTTTCCCCAAGGGCGATCTTGCCGCCGGGCAGGTAGAAATAGGGCGAGCGCTCGTCCGTCATGGCAAGCAGTTTTTCATTATTGACGATCACTGCGGCGGCGCGAAGGTTGAAGCGCGCGCCATCCGTTTTAAAGGAAATATCCATTTCAGCCTCCACAGTTATAATGAAGGATTATACCACAGCGGCGGCTGGATTGAAAGAAGTTGAAATATATACGATGCGATTCTTGATAAAACCTTGAAAACAGTGCAGCGCTCAGGCATAGAATCGGCTCCGAGCAATATAATTTAGCGAACGAAAAGCGAAGCACGGAAGGAGAAACAACAATGGTTTTAAGAAAAGCTTTTATCGGAGCGGCGGCGGGACTGCTTTTTGCGGGCGCCATGCTTATGACAGCCTGCGGCGGCGTGCCGGGCGGCATCACGGATGATGGGGTGATCGAACCGCAGAAAACGGAGCAGGCTCGAATCGGCGCATCCGCCGATCCGACCTATCCGCCGCTTTCACCCGCTCCGACAATGGATCTGACCCCTGAAAACGGAATACAGAACGGAATGGAGGCGGAAAAGGAAGCGGAAGCGGCAAAGGAAAAGGTGAACGTTACGCTTCATTATATAACGGACGAGGGCTACGTGCTGCCGGTTTTGCAAAAAATCGAAAAGCAGGACGGAATAGCAAGAGCCTGCCTGAATGAGCTGATTTGCTCCGATCAAAACGAGCTTACGCTCAAGCAGCAGGGGCTGAGGGCGCCTATACCGCGCGGAACGCAGATCGCACTGAATATCTCGGATGGGGAGGCGAGGGTGAACCTTGTAGGCATGAGCGGGCTTGATGGGCCGGAAAGCGAAGCCGCGCTGTTTACGGCGATAGTGAACACTCTTACACAGTTCCCGTCGGTGCAGGTCGTTACCATAAGCGTGGACGGAGAAGGAGGGGAAACCGCGCACGGCTCGAAGCTGCCTAATAAGGCGGATACCTTCGCGCTGAACCCGGAGAAGGACGCGCTGGAAACGCAGTCCATCGGCAGCCTGAAGCCCATCACACTTTACTTCCCGAACGCCTCCGGCAGCAGATTTATTCCGATCACAAGGTACGTGAGCACGCAGCCGAGCCTGACCAATGCCGTGTCGCAGCTTGCAAAGGGAACGCAGATGAGCGGGCTTAGAAGCTTCTTCCCGGAAAACACGCTGATACTGGGCGCGGCGATAGAAAACGGCGTGCTCAGGGTGAACTGCTCCAAGGACCTTGAGCGCCTTGGCGACACGCCCGGAATGTACTCGCTTGCGGTGCATTCGGTGCTGCTTACCGCAATGAAATACGGCAGCATCGACGAGGTGCGCTTCCTTGTGAACGGCGCGGAGTTCGAGCCGAAGGAATGATGCACGGCATAATGCGGCGGGAGGGGAGAATCGTCCGCTCCCGCCAAAAATATATTAAAATTCAAGCCGAAAAAGGGGTGCAAAGGGCATTTTTCCCGATTTTTTCGGGAATTTTTTTAAACATTTCCTTTGAACTAATGAAGAAGCAAAATATGGCAAAAACAGTACATTTTTAAGGGAAAAAGATGTATGAATAAATGCCGCGAAAAGGGGCGGTTTGAGCGCGCAAATCGGTTTTTTCCAAAAAACTATGGATTTTTTGGAAGGCTTGGTGTATAATAATGTCGCATAATATTTATATCGAAAGGTTGATATTTAATTCATGCGAAAACACCATGCAGTAAAGCAACGAAAATTAAAGGCTTCCGTCGGCAGGACCTACGCCGCCGTGAAGAAGCTGAGATTGCCGGTACTTCTGCTTGCAGCTATCTTCTTAACTGTGTTTGTGATCGGAAGTGCCGCCGTCGTTCCGACCGTCGGCAGAACCGCACTATATGCCGGCGGCAGCGCCGCAAAGGGCTTGACGAAGGGCGATATGCGCTTTATGGACGAGCGTGACCATTCCGCGCCCACCCAGGTGCCCACCCTGAATGAGGGCGAGATACTCACCGTTGGCGTCAGCGATTCAAGGATCCCCGAGATCCAGACAAAGCTTGCGTCCCTCGGCTATATCGAGTCGGACGAGCCTGCGGAAACCTTCAACGAGCCGCTTGAAAACGCCGTAAAGCTTTTCCAGCGCGCAAACAACATGAACCAGACCGGCGAGGTGGACAGCCTTCTGCTGAATATCCTCTACTCCGAAACCCCCGCCGAATACGTTATCGAGCAGGGCAACAGCGGCGAGGACGTTAAAATGGTTCAGCAAAGGCTTTCGAGCCTCGGCTACTACAACGAAAAGATCAACGGCTACTACGGCTCCTCGACCCAAACCGCAATAGTTGATTTCCAGATCACAAACGGTCTTGAAACGAGCGGCATAGTCGATCCCGGCACCTTTGAAACCCTGTTTTCCTACGATGCAATGAGCGCGCTCGTGCGCTCCGCCGACACCGAAACCGAAGCCTTCCCGGGGCTTGAGCCCGTTGAGCCGACCGGCGAACCGGAAGAAAATGCAAGACCCGCCATGCCCGCACCCATACGCACGGACGATGCGGGAGCCACTCCGCACGCAACCGAGCTGCCGAGGATCACCCCCGAGCCCGTGTACACCACCATGCCGCTTCCCGTGCCCGTTATCACGGCGCAGCCCACCTCGGCGCCCGCGCCCACTTACGAGCCCTTCGTGGATTTCAATGCCGAGGGCTATACGAACAGGGAATACGTCAACTTCCGCTCCTCGCCCAGCACCGAATCGAACGTTATCATGGTGCTTACCTACGGCACGAGCGTTCACATCATCGCAAGAACGAGCGAATGGTACCGCGTGATGTGCGCAGGCCATTTCGGCTATATCGCAGTTCCGTACGTTTCGCTCGGCCTGCTTGCAACGCCCACTCCGGCGCCCACCGCCGTTCCCACCGCGGCACCCACGGCCGTTCCCACTGCGGTTCCCACCGCCGTGCCGACTCCCACTGCGGCGCCCACAGCCGTGCCCACGCCCACTCCGGAGCCCTTCGTGGATTTCTATTCGGACGGGTACATAAACAGGGCGTACGTTAATTTCCGCTCCCAGCCCAATACGGACTGCGAGATCCTCGGCGTGCTCACCTATGGCACCCAGGTCAGCATCATCGCAAGAACCAGCGATTGGTACCGCGTGAGATACAACGGCAGCACGGGCTACGTGGCTTCGCCGTATATCACCCTCGGCGTGCTTGCAACGCCCACGCCGGCGCCTACGGCGGTTCCCACCGCCGCGCCGACACCGACGCCCACGCCGAAGCCCACGGCGGCGCCCACTCCCTCCGTGACTCAGGATCCGTTCACTCCCTACAACGCTCAGGGCTACGTGAACAGGGGATATGTCAATTTCCGCACCGGTCCCTCGACCGATTACAGCGTTATCGCGTCCCTGCCCTACGGCACGGTGCTTGAGGTGCTTGCCACGAACGGCAGCTGGTATCGCGCAAGGCACAGCGGCACCGTTGGCTATATCTTTGCCGACTACGTAACCATCGGCTCCGCGCCCACACCCACTCCCGCGCCCACTCAGCCCCCGGCAAACGGCAACGTGGAATCCTTCGTATCCGTGCTCCGTTCGCAGCTCGGCAAGCCCTACGTGGGCGGCACTCAGGGTCCGAACACCTTCGACTGCTCCGGCTACGTATACTACTGCCTCAAGCTCTGCGGCGTGAATATCGGCAGGCTTACCGCTGCCGGATACGCTGGCTACAACGGCTGGACGAAGGTCACGGGCTTTGGCAATCTGCGCAGGGGAGATCTGATGTTCTTCTACAGCAACGATTACTCAAGGATCAACCATGCCGCCGTATACCTCGGAAACGGTCAGCTTATCCACTGCTCGTTCTCCGCAGGCCAGGTGGTGATCTCCAATGCCAACAGCAACTGGTATCAGAACCATTTCTGCTGGGGCAGGAGGGTATTCTGACAGCCTGACGAATACTCTTTAACAACCGATATTTAACCCGATCGAAGCGTCGCTTCCTTCGGGAAATAATAATTGCGCTCCGTGTGGATCCGGTTCTTCCCGTTTTCAGTCGGAGCGCAAGCGTTATAGAGCAAAAGTTTATTCCCGCATTTGTCCGAAAAGTAAAAAATCTTGGAGGTAACGATGAAACCGACATACACCGATCAGCAGCTTATTGAAAACCGGCTCTTTTTGAACCAGCTTGCCAAAACCTTCCCGACCGTTGAATACGCGATGACGGAGATAGTGAACCTCAGCTCCATCATGGCGCTTCCCAAGCCCACCGAGCACTTTATGAGCGATCTGCACGGGCAGGGCGACGCCTTTGAGCATATTCTGAACAACGCTTCCGGCGTTATCAGAAACGAGATAGAGAGGCTGCTCTCCGATACTCTCACCTATGAGGAAAGGGAGGTTCTTGCCACAATAGTTTATTATCCCCGCCAAAAGATCGCGCTGGAGCTTGAGCACGTTGAGGATAAGGACGCATGGTATAAAAAAACGCTCACGAACCTCATCCTTCTCGGCAGAAAGATCTGCTCCAAATACACAAGGTCCAAGGTGCGCAAATCGCTCGACCCCAGGTTCAGCTACATCATCGAGGAGCTGCTCACCGCCAGGGTCAATTTCCACGATCTGGACGGCTATTACGATGAGATATTCGATTCCATCATCCGCCACGACTATGCCGACCGCGTGATAGTGGCGCTCACCGAGGCCATCAAAAAGCTTGCGGTGGATAAGCTGCATATCGTGGGCGATATTTACGACAGAGGCCCGGAGCCGCACCGCATTCTTGATCTGCTTTTGAAGCACCCTTCGGTGGACGTTCAGTGGGGCAACCACGACATTCTCTGGATGGGCGCGGCGCTTGGCGAAAAGACCTGCATCGCGGGCGTGCTCACAAACAGCTTCCGCCACGGCAACCTCGACCTTATTGAAAACGTGTACGGCATCAACCTGCGCCATCTGCTGATGTTTGCGCAGGATACCTACAAGACCGCCGTGGTGTTCAGACCCAGAAAAACCTCCGAGGAAGCGTATTACACAAATTCGGAAATAAGCATCCGCGCAAAGCTGCATAAGGCCATCTTTGTGATAATGCACAAGCTTGAGGGGCAGCTCATCAAGCGCAATCCGAATTATAAGCTCGATCACAGGCTCTTCCTTGACACGCTCGACAGGGTGAACTCCACCATCACGATAGACGGCATCACCTATCCCATAAAGGACGCCGATTTCCCCACCATCGATCCCGCCGATCCGTATATGCTCTCCGAGGAGGAGGAGGTCATCATAAACGAGCTTCAGGAGTCCTTCCTGAACAGCCCGAGGCTTCAGCGGCATATCAAGTTTTTCATAGATAAGGGCTCGCTCTATCGCATTGAAAACAACAATCTGCTCTATCATGCGCTCGTGCCGCTGAATGACGACGGCAGCTTCAAGCAGGTCGATTTCGGCGACGGCGTGCCGCGCGGCGGCAAGGCGATGTTTGACTATATCGACGCGGAGGTCAAGCGCATGTACTTTGCGGAGCCTTCCGAACGAAAGACCCATGAGCTGGATCTTATGTGGTATCTCTGGTGCGGGCCGGACTCCCCGCAGTTCGGAAAAAATAAGATGACCACCTTCGAGCGCGTTGAGATAGACGACAGCAAATCCCATAAGGAAAAGCGCAACGCCTATTATAAGTATCAGGACACCAAGGAGCTTGCTCTGCGCATCCTCAATGAGTTCGGCATCACGGATACCGACCGTGCTGTAATAGTAAACGGCCATATCCCCGTTGAAAAGATAAACGGTGAAAACCCGATCAAGGCGGAGGGCAGGCTTATAGTTATAGACGGCGGCTTCTCCAAATACTATCAAAAGACCACCGGCATCGCGGGGTACACCCTTGTGTACGATTCACGCGGACTGTATATCGTGGCGCACGAGCCCTTCATCAGCCTTGAAATGGCAATAAAGGAAAATAAGGACATTCATTCCACCACCGAGGTTGAAAATATCCTTGCCACAAAGGGCCAGATGATGGTTTCCGATATCGACAAGGGCCTTGAGCTCAAAAAGGAAATAGAGCAGCTTGAAATGCTTGTGGAGGCGTTCGAGCGCGGCATTGTGAAGGAGAATCACCGCTACCGCATGGTAAAGGTGCCGATCGAAAACTAAACCCCGGTTTCAGCGCGGAGGGAGATCATGCTCTCCGCGCATTTTGCTGTTTATCGGCATTTTTTAATACTTATGTGCCTCGCCCATGGTTGAAACAGGCGCCGGATTATGAGCCGTGACCATGGTTGAAACAGGCGCCGCATTATGGTATAATGTTAGTATGAAAATATCCAATAAAAAACACGATGTAAATATTGCAGCGAAGGCCGTTTCGGCGCATGAGCCCGAGGCCCCGGAAGCGGCGGCAAACGAAGCCGCTGCCACGCAAGCCGCACCTGAAGGCGCGCACGAAGGCGCGGCGCAGCCTAAAGCAGAGACCGCTTCCGAAAAGCCCGCTTCAAGCGGCCGCCGCTCCCGTGAGGGCTTCCTTGTGAAGCTTTTCACCTATTGCTCGGCGGCGCTTTTTGCCGTCCTTTTCGCTGTGTACGCTTATTTTTCCAAATATACCGACTTGCTTTCGCTCCTTGCGCCCGCGGCCTCGCTTCTGTTCTTTGCCGCAGTCACCGTAAGGCTAATCCCAAGGCTTGTGTATCGGCGTGACGAAGCGCAGCTCAGGCCCTTTGGTGAGCGCAGCGCGAAAAGGCTTCACCCGATCGTTCGCATAGCGCTTTTTTCGCTGCTTATGCAAACAATTGTGGTTATAGGCGCTTATATCGCGCACAGCGCGGCAAACGGCGTTGATACCACCGTTTTCGGCGGCTACACAAAGCTTTTTGCGCAGCCTCGCGGCTCGGTTTTCGGAGAGAGCACCAGAACCGCCGTTTCAAGCTACGGTCTGCTTTCCTTTGTTATTCCGCAATTCGCGGAAAGATTGGCGTCCGATTCCTCGGTCTACATACCCGTGCTCGCGGTGAACGGCGCATCCATCGCCGCTTCGTCCGTGCTTTTGTACGAGCTCGCCGTGTGCGACAGCAGCAAGCGCCGCGCCAAATTCTCCGTGGTTTTATTGCACCTGCTGCCAAGCGTGATCCTTGTTTTGCAGCCCTTCTCCGGCACGGCGCAGTTCTTCGCGCTCTGCCTGCTTTCGCTGCTGCTTGCACGGCGGGGCAAGCCGCTTTTTGCCGGAATCGCCGCGTTTCTCGCGTCGCTTTTCAGCGTTTTCTCCGTATTGCTGTTCGTGCCTGTCGGCATCGAATGCCTGATATGTGCCCGCGCTTCCGCTTCTGAGGCCGATCCCGCTTCCTCCCGAAAGTGTGGGATCGCCCCCGCGTCCATCGTGATAGGGCTTTTGCTTACGTTGCTTCCGATCGCTCTTGCCTTTGCGCTTCGTGCAGCGGGCCTTCGGGGGCTGTTCGGCTTCGATTCGCAGTCTGTTTTCGGTATGGACGCCATCGGCGCGCTGATTCGAGAGTGGAACGGCGGCGCGGTTTCAAGAGCCGTGATCTGCGTTTCCCTGGCCGCGCTCATACTCAATGCGGCGCTCATCTTTTTCGGCGCTGGCTCCACGCGCTCAAGCCACACCGCCTTCGCGCTTGCGTTTACCGCGGTTCCTGCTGTGCTTGGCGCGAATATGGCGCTTTACGGCGTGTTTGCGCTACCGATACTTGCATATCTTATCGGCAATAAATGCACCTTCCGCGCTGCAAGGGCAGTAACGGGCTTCACTGCGCTCGTGCTGCTTGCGCTGTTCATCGTGCTGCTGTATATCGTCAAGGGTTGATCGGGCGGCTGCCGACACGCGGCATCGTTCCAGGTAAAATGGAGAAAGCTATATGAAATGGAAAGAAATCACAATCTTCACAAGCGAGGAGGGCATAGAGCTCGTGCTTGCGCGGCTCGATATGCTCGGCATTTCGCAGGTGAATATAGTTCAGGGGCATGATGAGGTGGATGCGCTCCTGCACTCCGCCGAAAAATACTGGGATTATGCCGAGGAAGCGGTGCTGAACGCCAATCCCGCCGTGCAGGCGTATTTTTCCGATCTGCCGGAAAATGCCGAAGCCGAAAGCGCAATACGCGCCTCGATCGCAGAGCTTTCCGAAATGCGGGAGGAGCTTGGGCTCGACCTCGGCTCGCTTGAGATAAGCGTTCGCACCGTGGATGAGGAGGATTGGGCAAACAACTGGAAGGCGTTCTTTAAGCCGTTAAACGTCGGAGAGCGGCTGCTCGTGTGCCCCTCATGGGAGGAGGTGCCACGGGATAATACCCGCGCCGTGCTGAAGATAGATCCCGGCATGGCGTTTGGCACGGGCACCCATCACACCACCAGAATGTGCCTTGAGCTGCTTGAGAAACACATTCGCCCGGGCGACCTTGTGGCCGATCTGGGCTGCGGCAGCGGCATTCTCTCCATAGCCGCCTGCCTGCTCGGCGCGCGCGAGGTGGACGGTATCGACATCGACCCCGTGGCTTCCCGCGTTGCTCTTGAAAATGCGGAGCTGAACGGCGTGGAGCCGGATAAATTCTTCGTGATGAACGGCGATATTCTTTCCGACCGCGAGTTTCGCCGCAGCGTTTCAAACGGCGAATACGACATAGTGCTTGCGAATATCGTGGCAAACGTGATAATCGACTTTGCATACCTGCTTCCCTCCATGATGAAAACCGGCGGCCTGTTGATCGCCTCCGGCATAATTGAGGACAGGCTCGATGAGGTCACTCGCGAGCTTGAGGACTGCGGGCTTGAAATACTTGAGATCAAATGCGGCGAGGACTGGCGCGCCGTGCTTGCAAGAAAGCTTGATGACTGACCGATTATTCAACGAATTGCAGGCTTGAGCAAAGCCGAGCTTTTGCACCATGTAAACACAGTAAATGCGTAGATTCTTCATTGACAAAAGCTTAAAAACAGGTGAAAGCGCGGCGCTTTGCGGCGATGAGGCAAGGCATATCGCTTCCGTGCTTCGCATGAGCGCGGGGGATGAGCTTATTCTGATAAACGGCTCGGGCGAGGAGCTGAATGCGCGGATAGACTCCGTTTCAAGGGGCGAGGTGCGCTTCACCGTTACGGGCGTTTCCCTCTGCGCCGCCGAGCCGAAAAACCGCGTTACGCTGTTTCAGGGAATGCCAAAATCGGATAAGCTTGAGCTGATAATCCAAAAATGCGTGGAAATCGGTGTTCACTCCGTTTGCGCCGTTCAGATGAAGCGCAGCGTTGTAAAGGGCGAGAGAAGCGCCGCCAAGCTGGAGCGGTACAACAGAATTTCCCATGAGGCTGCAAAGCAGTGCGGCAGAGCGTTCGCCCCGTGCGTTTTTACTGCGGCTTCCCTTGAGGAGGTCGAGCTCGATCGGTTCGATCTTGTGCTTATTGCTTACGAGGATGAAACAAAAAGCACGCTCAAATCCGTGCTTACCGCTGAAAAGAACGCGCTTCCGGTGGGCGCGGATATCGCGTTGATAATCGGGCCGGAGGGCGGACTCGACCCATCCGAAATAGAATACGTTCTTTCCGCAAACAAAAACGCGCATTCCGTTTCGCTCGGCTCAAGGATACTGCGCACGGAAACCGCCGGTATGGCGATGCTTGCCATGCTTATGTACGAGCTGGAGGGCTGAAAAATGAATATTGCGCTTATAACCCTCGGCTGCCGTGTGAATCAATACGAGAGCGACGCAATGGCGGAGCTGCTCACAAACGCGGGGCATACTGTGGTGAACGATCCCGTGCTTGCGGATGTGTGCATAGTGAACACCTGCACCGTAACCAATATCGCGGATCAAAAATCGCGGCGTATGCTTTCAAGAGCGCACCGCATCAATGAAAACGCCAGGCTCATCGCCGCCGGCTGCTGGTCGCAGCGCAGCCCGGAGCAGGCTGCAAAAATCGAGGGAGTGGACGCCGTTTTGGGCAGCTCCGACCGCTCGCGGATAGTTGAAATAGTTGAAGGGCTTTTTCGTGATCATTCAAACGAACCCGAAAGAGAAGGCAAAGGTGAAAGCGGCAGGATCATGGTTTCGGACGTGATGCGGGAAACGGGCTTTGAGGAGCTCTCCGCCGTACACGAGGGCAGGACCCGCGCCTACCTTAAGATTCAGGACGGGTGCAATAAATTCTGCACTTACTGCGCGATCCCCTATGCGCGCGGCAGGCTGCGCTCAAGAAGCCTTGAATCCGTTCGCGCCGAGGCGGTAAAGCTTGATTCCGAGGGCTTTGTGGAGGTGGTGCTGACCGGCATCCACCTTATGAGCTACGGCGTTGATTTCAAGGACGGCACCGATATTGCGGACGCCGTGAAGTGCTTCGAGGGGCTTCAAAACATCAAGCGCATTCGCTTCGGCTCGCTTGAGCCGCATCTTATGACGGAAAGCCTTATCAATAAGCTTGCAGCGGAAAAGCGCATCTGCCGCCAGTTTCACCTTTCGCTCCAGAGCGGCTCGGATACCGTGCTTGAAAGGATGAACCGCGGCTATACCTCGGAGCAGTATCTGGAGGTTTGCAGAGCGCTCAGGCGAGCGTTTGGCGAGGAAACCGCCATCACGACCGATATTATCGCGGGCTTTCCGGGCGAAACCGAGCGCGAGCACGGCGAAACCATCGCCTTTATAAAAAGCATACCCCTTGCAAGGGCGCACGTGTTTCCCTATTCAAGGCGCAGCGGCACTAAGGCGGCAAGCATGCCGAATCAGCTTTCAAATGCCGAAAAGAGCCGCAGAGCGCAGGAGCTTATCGCCGTTTCAAGGGAGCTTGAGCATGATTTTCTTTCAAGCTATATTGGAAAAACCGTGGAGGTGCTGATCGAAAGATCGGATCGCGGCAGCTCCGCCGGCTGCACGGATACCTATGCAAGGGTAGTTATTGATTCTGAACTCCCGCCGAACACACTCGCGCGGGTTCAAATAACCGAAGTAAAGGAGGAAAACGATGGAGAACTGTCTCTTTTGTCGCATTGTTTCGGGTGAAATACCTTCAAACAAGGTGTATGAGGACGACAAGGTGCTTGCCTTCCGCGATATTTCGCCCCAGGCGCCGGAGCATATACTTGTGATCCCCAAGCAGCATTTCGACAGCATCCTTGATGCCGACCCGCAGACCGTTGGTTATATGCAGAGCATAGTGGTGAAGCTTGCCCGTGAGCTCGGACTCGATGAGAGCGGCTTCCGCCTTGTGGTAAACACCGGCTTCGACGGAATGCAAAGCGTAATGCACCTTCATATGCACGTGCTCGGCGGTCGACTCATGCTTTGGCCGCCCGGCTGATCCCCAAATTCCTTTCACACAAAAGCCCCGCTTTGAGCTTCTCAAGGCGGGGCTTTGCGAACACGCCCTAAACCGCTGAAGAAAAGCAGAAATGAAAATTATGCTTCGCAATCAAAGGATCAGGCCCAGCGTCAGCATCGCCGCAAGCATGGTGGGTATGGAGATCGCAGCGCCGTATTTTATGAAGCTTGTGTAGCCGAATTCAACGCGCTGAAGCTTCAAAAGGCTCATCCACATTATGCCGGCGATCGCGCCGATCGGCGTCAAAAACGCGCCGATATTCGAGCCCGCGATGGAGGCATACAGCGCTTCCGTTTGCGCAGCGCCCTCTATTCCGCCGCATACGGATGAAAACAGCACGCTCATCGGAATATTGTTTATAAGGTTCGCGCTCAAAAATGAAGCCGTGCCAAAGGTGAATACCGCTCTGCCGCGCGATAAAAACTCCGTCAGCTTCGCCGTAATGCCCGATTTTTCAAACGCAAGCACTATGATAAACATGGAGATCACGAAGGGTATCACGTCCCACGGGGCGCGGCGCAGCGAATTTATTGCGATAGTCGGCCTGCTCTTTGTGATCAGCGAATGAATAAGCGAGATGGTGAGCAGGCTGATGCAGGCTCCGAGCGAAATAAGCCACATTGGAATATCTATATAGAGCGAAACGCTCATCAGCAGTATGCAGATCACAAGGTGCGCAAGCGCGGTGTAAACATGGAATCTTTTGCCAAGCTTCGCCCTGCCGTCCGCCGGGGTGATCTTTTTGCTCAGCTTCCTCCTGAAAATAAGCCACATTATGCCAAGTGAAGTAAGCGCGCAGGCGACGGTGGGCAGGATCATCGTTTTAAGATACGCAAAGAATTCTATCCCCGCATTCGAGGCAAGATAGATATTGGTGGGGTTGCCTATTATCAGCGCCATGCTCCACGTGTTTGCCGCCACGAATTCACACACGAGGAACGGCACGGGGTCGATCTTGGCGCTTCTTGAAAAATAGCAGATAAACGGCGTAAAGGTCAAAACTATTATGTCGTTTGAGGTGAAAAAGGTCAAAAAGGAAACTATTGCGTACAGCAGAAAGAAAAGCACCCTGCAGCTTTCCCCGGCAACGCCGAGCATCCTTGCCGCCACGAAGCTGAAAAAGCCCGCGTTGTCAAGGTAGATCGAGATCACGGTCATGGAAATAAGCAGCACAAGTATCTTGATGGGGTTCATGCCGCTTGCGCGGGTAAGGCCGCTCACCGCGTCGGCAACGTTTAAATATCCGAGCAACAGAAGAAGGGCGGCGCCAAGAAGCGGCGCAAGCCAGTAGACGTTTATCGACCTGCCGCGAATTATCACGGAGGGTTTGAAGAATATGAGCGCGATCAGCCCAAGAAGGCTTGCGGCGGAAATAAGCAAAACGGGAAGCATGGTCTCTCCAATTTCTTTTCTACCGCTGCATTATACCACAAAAGTCGGAAAATTCAATAAGAATAATTGCACCGGACAAAGCCGTGCCGAAATGTGATTTTGTCACGGAATTGATCCTCGCCTTCACCTATAATAATACCGTCCCGATTCTAAACCGTTGAGAGCGGGGGAGCGGCTTTTTTCGCCGGATATGATCCGGAAAAACGCAGCTTGATCCTTGAACGCCTATAAAGCTTAAGCGAAGCGGCTGCGGCGGAAAATACGCCGTCCGAATCAAGGCTTTGGGCACGGGATGGCATGAGAGAATAATTATTATGTTTAATAATTTAAAAAGAAAACAAAAAACGGAGGAAAAAACAATGGTTACGGTTATCACCAAGGAGAATTACGGCAGCGAGGTCATTTCAAGCGACAGGCCCGTTCTGATAGATTTCTGGGCAAGCTGGTGCGGCCCGTGCAGGATGCTTTCTCCGATCATCGACAGGATCGCCGAGGAGCGCGCCGATATCAAGGTGTGCAAGGTGAACGTGGACGAGCAGCCGGAGCTTGCGCAGCAGTTCGGCGTTATGAGCATACCCACCGTGGTCGCAATCAAGGGCGGCAAGGTGATCGGGCAGTCCGTGGGCGTTCGCCCCAAGGAGGCCATACTCTCGTTGATCGGCTGAGAAAGGAAAGCGCTATGGGTATTTTCGATATGTTTCGCTCGCCGGACATCAATTCGGGCGTTCAGCAGTTCAACTCCACTCCGGGCGCGGTGCTGATAGACGTGCGCGAGGAGGATGAATACGCGCAGGGTCATATTCCGGGAAGCATAAACATCCCCCTCTCACGGCTGCGCGACGTTGAGGACGCGGTGGACGATCCGGACACGCCGCTGTTTGTGCATTGCCTGAGCGGCGGCAGAAGCGCAAGAGCCGTTGCCGCGCTCGTTGAGATGGGTTATACCGCCGTTACTAATATCGGCGGAATCAGCGCATACAAGGGAAAGGTGGAAAAATAAATGAAAAAGATAGTCATAGTTGGCGGCGTCGCCGGCGGCGCCACGGCCGCCGCACGCATCCGAAGGCTGGATGAAAGCGCTCGGATAATCGTGTTTGAGCGCTCGGGCTACGTTTCCTACGCAAACTGCGGTCTACCGTATTATATCGGCGGCACCATCGAGGAGGAATCTGCGCTCACCCTTCAAACCCCGGGCGGCTTTTTCAAAAGATTTTGCATTGACGTGCGCGTGCATCACGAGGTGAAGGCGATAAACAGGGAGAATAAAACCGTTTCCGTTGTAAACCTTGAAACGGGCGAAGAATTTGAGGAAAGCTACGATAAGCTCATCCTCTCCCCGGGCGCGAGGCCCGTTGTGCCTGCGCTTGAGGGCGTGAACGATCCGCTCGTTTTCACGCTGCGCACGGTTGAGGACACGCTTAAAATACGCGGCTTTATTGAAAAAAACAAGCCCGAATCGGCGGTTGTGGTCGGCGGCGGCTTCATCGGGGTCGAGCTTGCGGAAAACCTGAAGGAGCTTGGGCTTGAGGTTTCCATAGTGGATATGCAGCCGCAGCTTATGAATCAGCTTGACGGCGATATGGCGGCATTTGTGCACGCGAAAATGCGCTCCAAGGGAATAAACCTGCTGCTTGAGCGCGGTGTGAAGGCGTTCAGAGCGAAGGATGGAGCTATCGAAACCCTGCTTGGCGAGGGCGAGGTGCTTAAATCGGATATGGCGGTGCTATGCATCGGCGTTTCACCCGATACGAAGCTTGCTGCGGACGCCGGGCTTGAGCTTGGAATGCGCGGCAGCATCCTTGTGAACGAGCGCATGGAAACCTCGGATAAGGATATCTATGCCGTGGGCGACGCGGTGCAGGTGAAGCATTTCGTAACGGGTGAACCCGCGCTCATCTCGCTTGCAGGCCCCGCCAATAAGCAGGGCAGGATCGCGGCGGACAATATCTGCGGCCTTGAAAGCAGCTTCGACGGCTCGCAGGGCTCATCGGTCATCAAGGTTTTCGATATGACGGCGGCTGCAACCGGCATAAACGAAAAAACCGCGAAGAGCCTTGGGCTCGATTACGAAAAGGTATTCCTTTCCCCGGCAAGCCATGCGGGCTATTACCCGGGCGGCAAGGTGATGACGATGAAGGTGCTGTTTGAGCGCGGCACAGACAGGCTGCTCGGCGCGCAGATCGTGGGTGCGGACGGCGTGGATAAGCGTATAGACGTTATCGCAACGGCGATCCGCGCGGGAATGAGGGCAAGCGAGCTTGCAAGGCTCGATCTTGCGTACGCGCCCCCGTATTCCTCCGCAAAGGATCCCGTGAACATGGCGGGCTTTATGATAGAGAATATCAATAATGGCCTTCTTACGCAGTTTCATTGGCACGACGCCGACTCCCTTCCGAGGGACGGCAGCGTAATACTGCTTGACGTGCGCACCGTGGGCGAATACGCCAAGGGTCATATCGAGGGCTTTATAAACATACCCGTGGATGAGCTTCGTGAGCGCATGGGCGAGCTTGAAAGGGGCAAAAAGGTCTATATCATGTGCCAGAGTGCGCTTCGCAGCTATATCGGCTATCGCATTCTTGCGCAGAACGGCTTTGAATGCGCGAACCTTTCCGGCGGGTACAGGCTTTATGAAACCGTGCTGAAGGATAAGCTTGCCGCAGAAAGCGCGGCATACTGCGGCAAGGAAAGCTGAGCTGAGGCGGAATGCGCTGTGAATGCTCCGCTGAAAGCCCGGCGGAGCATTTTCACAGGATCATATAGGGATTTCTTGATAAGGAGGAGAGCATGGCTTCAAAACGGTTTGCCAAGGCGGACAGAAGGCGCTGCGTTTCCTGCGGCGCCTGCGAAAACGAATGCCCAAGGGAGGCGATCAAGGTTTGGCGCGGCTGCTATGCGGTGGTGGATGAAAACCGCTGCGTGGGCTGCGGCAAATGCGTGAAGGTCTGCCCTGCGGGCTGCATAGAGCTGAAGCAGAGGGACGCTGGGGAGGGCGCGAAATGAAGAAAAAGCACTGGTACGATTATCTTTGGATCTGGACGATAGTGTATTTTGCGCTGGGCTTTTTCAATATCCTTTTCGCGTGGCTCGGGCTTATCGACTTTCTGCTGCCGCTCATATTTGCGATCTTCGGCGGAAATAAATTCTTCTGCAATCATCTCTGCGGCAGATCGCAGCTTCTCACGGTGCTTGGAAAGGGCTGTAAGCTTTCACTGTGCAGGCCCACACCCAAGTGGATGAGCTCCAAATGGTTCAGATACGGCTTTCTCGTATTCTTTTTAACTATGTTCGGCAGCATGGTTTACCAAACCTATCTCGTGTTCGGCGGCGCGGGCTCGCTTAAAGAGGTCGTGAAGCTGTTTTGGACTGTAAAGGTGCCGTGGGGCTGGGCATACACCGTTCACACAGCGCCGGATTGGGTCGCGCAGTTCGCGTTCGGCTTTTACAGCCTTATGCTGACCTCCGCGCTGATAGGGCTTATCGTGATGGTGCCCTTCAAGCCCAGAAGCTGGTGCGGCTTCTGCCCGATGGGCTCCATGACGCAGCTCATCTGCAAATTCAAGCAGAGGGGAAAGGCTGCTCCCGAAGCGTCGGAGTCCGATGAACCGAATGCGGCGTAAGGCATAATTCAACAGTAAAAACCCACCCTATTGAATAAAACACCCGTATGCGTGCCTGCATGCAGGTGTTTTTTGAACCGAATAATGCAAATTGCATCCGTTTACTCGCCGGCGGCGCGCTCGAGCGCAGCCTTATCGAGTATAGTGACAGCGCCCCTTGAAAGCTTAACTGCGCCCTCGCTCTGGAAATACTTCAATAGCCTTGTGACCACCTCGCGGGCGGTGCCAAGATGATTTGCTATCGCCTCATGGGTGAGAAGAAGCGTGCTTGAACCGTCGAGCGCAGCCTCATCAAGCAGAAATTTCGCAATTCGCTGATCCATGCGCTTCCAAAGAAGCCGGTCGATAAGCCACATCACCTCGGTGAAGCGTGAAGCCATGATGCTGTTTGTGAAATTGGCGATCGGCGCGGACTGTTTCATCAAATCGCCGTAAATCTCCGGCGATATGAGCCAAAACTCCGTGTCGCGCTCGGCGGCGACCTGAAGGTCAAACTGAATGCTGTGCAGCATACAGGAGGCGGAAAACAGGCATATATCCCGCTCAAGCAGGCGGTAGAGCGTTACCTCGCGCCCGTCCTCCGAGGTCGTGTAAATGCGAAGCTGACCCGATGAAATGAGCAAAAGCCCCATGCAGTCCTCGCTGCCGTTGTGAAGGATCGTGCCCTCGTGCGCGCTCTTGCGAACGGCAGCGCTCTCAAGAGTGCCCCTCTGCGAAGCGGTCAGGCTCGGCCAAACGGGGAAAAAATCCGAAACGGGGATCATACCGCACCTCCTTTCAAATTGGCTGTGAAGCTTCGCTTTCGTTCGGATTATAGCATAACGGCGGGCGGGTTTCAACTTTGCCGGATGAATTTCGGTAAAATCAGGGAAAAAGCAATTCTTTTATAGTATAATACTCTGTGCAACTTGGGCATAAATGTGACATTTCAGCGTGATTCATTGATTATTATTTCCAATGTGGGTATAATAATGCAAAGGATTCCTTGGAGGACAGCTCTATGCTTCAGCTTGTAAATATAACCAAACGCTATAAAACCGGCGAGCTCGTGCAAACCGCGCTGGACGGCGTGAGCCTTGCTTTTCGTGAAAGCGAGTTTGTGGCGGTGCTCGGCCCGAGCGGCTCGGGCAAAACCACGCTTTTGAATATCATCGGCGGCCTTGATCGCTACGACAGCGGCGATCTTATCATCAATTCCGTTTCCACAAAGGAATATTCCGACAGGGATTGGGACGCCTATCGAAACCATACCATCGGCTTCGTGTTTCAAAGCTACAACCTCATCCCGCATCAGTCCGTGCTTGCGAACGTGGAGCTTGCGCTCACCATCTCCGGCGTCAGCCGCGCCGAGCGCAGAAGAAGGGCGAAGGAGGCGCTGAATAAGGTCGGCCTTGGCGATCAGCTCCATAAGCGCCCAAACCAGATGAGCGGCGGGCAGATGCAGCGCGTGGCGATTGCGCGCGCCCTTGTGAACGATCCGGACGTGCTGCTTGCGGATGAGCCCACCGGCGCGCTCGATTCCGAAACGGGCGTTGCCGTGATGGAGCTTTTGAGGGAGGTTGCAAAAACGCGCCTCGTTATCATGGTAACGCATAACGGCGAGCTTGCGGAGCAGTACGCAACGCGCACCGTGCGCCTGAAGGACGGCAGAATAATCTCCGATACCGACCCCTTCGATCCTGCGGCGGAAGGAGCGGCGCGGGCGGAAAAGGATTTGGAAGTTACGGAAGGCAAAAAGCAAAAGACCCGGAAAAAAAGGGTCTCCATGAGCTTTTGGACGGCGCTCTCCCTCAGCCTGAACAATCTTCGCACCAAGAAGGGCAGAACGCTTCTCACGGCGTTTGCGGGCTCAATCGGCATAATCGGAATTGCGATGATACTTTCGCTTTCAACCGGAATACACAACTACGTGTCCGATATTCAGCGGGAAACGCTCTCATCCTATCCGATAGTGCTTGAGCGCGAGCCGAACGATATGCTTAAATCCTTCCTTACCGCGCGGCAGGGGGACAGGGAGGAGCGCGAAAGCAGGAGCAAGGATAAAGTGTATTCCAATCCGCGCATCTACCGCATGTTTAACGCGGCGTTCACCGGCGGAAGCGAAACAAACAACGTGTCCGCGTTTAAAGCCTTCTTCGATTCAAAACTTGCGGACGGCGCATCCGACCTTTCGCGCCTCGTTTCGGCGGTGCAGTACGGCTATGAGCCATCGCTGAACGTTTATTTTATGAACGGCGAGGGCGTGTATAAGAATACCGATGTGTCCCGCTCCCTTTTCGGCGGCGAAAACGGCGAGGACTCCGTGGGCATGAGCATGTTCAGCATGGTTTCATCCCGAATGAGCAGCATGAACCTGTTTTCGGAGCTGCTCTGCGGCAGAAACGGCGAGCTGCTTGCCCCGATGGTCACGGAGCAATACGATCTGCTTGCGGGAAGCTGGCCCGAAAAGGCGGAGGAGATACTGCTTGTGCTCGATCAGCGCGGCGAAATAAGCGACAACGCCTTTTATGCCCTGGGCTATATCGAGGAGGAGGAGCTTCGCTCAATCCTGAATTCCGTTTTCAAGGGCGAGGAAATTGAGGAAAAAACGCGCAGCGCCGAGTTTTCGGAGATCATCGGCAAGCAGTTCAAGCTTGTGCTGAATTTTGAGCAGTACAGAAAGTCGGAAAGCGACGCCGCGCTCTGGGAGTTTATAGGCGACGACGAAAAGTCGATGGAGCTGATAATCAAAAACGGCATCGATCTGAAGATAGTGGGCATCATCAAGCCCAATTCCTCCAGCGCAATGCAGATAACCGGCGCATTCGGCTACACGAGGCTGCTTACGGACGCCATAATCGAAAAAACCGCCGCTTCGGAGCTGATAAAAGAGCAGAGCAGGAGCGAAAACGAAAACCTCGATATTATCAGCGGGCTGCCCTTCGTTATAGCGGATTCGGAGGAGCCCTCGGCCGATGAAAAGGCGGAGCTTGCGCGGGAGTATTTTTCACAGATAAACGATGCGCAGAAGGTGGATATCTACACCAAAATTCTTGCCCTTCCGGATGAAACGGAGCTTGCCGCGCTGGTGGAGGGGTATCTTGCGCAGTATCCCGACCGCGAGGCGCAGATAGAGCTTGCCTCCGCCACCTTCGGCTTCTCCAAGGATGAGATGCGCGAATACCTTGCGGATTATACCGACGAGGAGCTTAAAAACCTGATGGTGGAGCAGATAAGGGGCATAGTTTCCGCGCAGCAGGAGGAGGCGGCGAAGCTGCAGATCGCGCAGCTTGTGCGCGAATTATCCGAGCCGGGCGATCTTTTCGGCGTAACAGGCTACCGCGCCGTTGCCGCTATGTTTGACGCGCAGATGGCGGGGGAGAGCACCGAAAAGCTTGCTCTGTATCACGATAAATTCATGCCGGCCAAGGTTTCCGGCTCCACCCTTGCGGACAGGCTGAAGGAGTTTGGCAAAATAGACGCAAACGAGCCCGCCACCATCAGCATCTACACCTCCTCTTTTGACGATAAGGAGGCGGTGACGGACGCGATAAAGGCGTATAACGAAGGCGTGCAGAACCCCGAGGATGCGATAGAATATACCGATTACGTTGCGCTCCTTATGAGCGGCGTTACCACCATGATAGACGCGGTGTCCTACGGCCTTATCGCGTTCGTGGCGATCTCGCTGGTGGTTTCATCCATCATGATTGGCATCATCACATATATCTCCGTGCTTGAGCGCACCAAGGAGATCGGCATCCTGCGCTCCATCGGCGCGTCCAAGCGCAACGTGCGCTCCGTTTTCAACGCGGAAACGCTCATCGTCGGCTTCTTTGCGGGGCTTATAGGTATAGGTGTTACAGTGCTGCTGTGCATACCGCTGAATATCATACTGCGCAGGCTCACGGGCATCGAAACGCTCAGGGCGGTGCTTCCGCTCAATGCGGCCGTGGTGCTGGTGCTTATAAGCATGCTGCTGACGCTTATTTCCGGCCTTATCCCTGCGGGAGTTGCCGCAAGGAAGGATCCTGTAACCGCGCTTAGAACGGAATAAGCGCTTTTGCAGACGAGCTGCACCCTTCGCTGCAACTAATCAAAGCAACAGGTAAAACAAATGCAAGCCCCGGTTTTTCGGGGCTTGCGCGTTTTGTGCTGAAATATCAAATAATACAGGCTTATTCGGCGGGGCTGAAATCCTCCTTGCCGACGCCGCAGAGCTCACATACGAAATCCTCGGGAAGATCCTCCCACTTGGTTCCGGCTTCGTCCTCATCGTAAACCCAGCCGCACACGTTGCAAACATACTTCATAATAAAAATCTCCTTTTAGATTCTATAATTACAAACCTACCCGATTTGCTTGATTTGATTATACACGTATTGAAGCAAAATTTCAAGGCGGAAATGTGATAAAGTCACACATTATCAACCGTTGCCGAGAATAGTGATAAGCGTTATCCCAAGGCTTATCAGGGTGAGTACTCCGAAAAATGCGATCCATCTATGAATGCTCGTCAGCTCTTCAAGCGAGCGCTTCTGAACCTCAAGAAGCTGCTCAAGGCTGAATGGGGCTTGATCTCCGTTTCCCTGAATGCTCTCGTTTTCAAAGCCGAAGCCGTCGTTTTCCATAAAAATCTCCTTCCGCATAAGTAATGCTTTATGCTGAAGAAAGTATACCAAAAAGAAGCTGCTTTTTCAAGTTTTAATTATCGGAACCTAAACAATATAGTATAAATTGAACGGGCAAGCCGATCCGGCAAGCCTTACGGCATGGTGTACGCGACATAATCAGCTATTTTGATAAACGGCAGCTCGCGCAGCACGGCGATCTCCTCCTCCGGCTCAGCGAAATAAACCACATGCTTCGCGCCGTCCGCCTTCGCCTGATTGAGCGATCTGATAAGCAGCTTTTTCATCACGTCGCGGCGGAAAATTCCGTCCTTATGGTCGAAGCCGAATATCTCCATCATACCGCCGACGGTGGTAAAATACACGCAGCCGAGCGCCTCGCCGCGCTCGCATAAAAGATAGAGCCGCCAGGGGTTTTGGGTGTTTCCGCGAACCGCTTCAAGCAGACGGTCGCTGTTCCAATACATATCGTCATGATCCCTGTCGTGCAGCGCACGGAAGGCGGAATAGTTTTGCTCCGTCACCTCCTCGATGCCCGCAGCCTCATCAAGCGGCGAATAGTCGCAAAAATGAAGCGCAAAGCAGGTGCTTTGATCGAGCCTTCGCAGGCCGAGCGCGGAGAGATGCGAAAGCGCCTCGGTGTTTTCCAGCGGGAAACCGAAGTCAATGCGGAAGCCCGAAAAGCGGGCTTTTGCGTACTCCAAAAATTCGTCGATCGCCTGGGCCGCGCCGCGCTTCACATTAAAAACGACAAAGGATAGATACTTTTCTTCCTCGATCCAATAGTAATGGATAAGCCCCAGAACCTCTCCGCGATCGCAATAGAGCAGCAGCTCCTCGTCGTCCCTTTCAAGACCCGCATAGACCCTGCTGAAAAAATCCTCCTTTGTTTTGATGCCGTCCGTATAGGTCGGAAACGAGGAATGCGCGAGGTCCTGCGAGAGCGCGTAAAACATTTCTATATTGGCGTCTATATCCGCCCTGTTCGCTTTTGTGAGCATAGCCGTGCCGCCTTTTAAATTTTTAAGCTTATTATACACCTTCCAGTGCAAAGAAGCAACGCATTCGTGGGATATTCACGCGAAATGACGATGAATAATAGCAATAATCAAAAAGGAGCGCTGCCGGTTAAGATAGCGCCCTTTCAATGCCTGAGATCAAGCGATTATTTGTCGAAATACCTCTTGAGCAGACCCTCGAACGCCTTGCCATGCCTTGCCTCGTCGCGCGCCATCTCATGGACGATGTGCGTCGCTTCGCGCCGCCGAACACTGCTGCGGCCTCCTAATGAGATACAGCCTTTCTTTGTAGTATGGCTGTATTCTAAGCCAAAAGGCGCAGTTTTTCAAGGCTTTCGAAAATACTACTGCAAGAAAGATGTTCAAAAATGTATGAAGACACCCAATAAAGAAGGAGCAAGGCTCATCCTTGCTCCTTCAAAAATGGTATTAATGTGAAAACTTTTCCAATGAGTAGAGCGAAAAGTTCAACCTTTCTACGTCCTGATGATTGCCAAGCGGCAGTTCATTATACATTCCACCGAAAGCCAGGGAAAGAAATGGCAGCAATGCCAGTTTCCTGCGTGAAAAGCTGATGAAGCAAAAATAATTCCCATCAAAGCTCTTGGATGGGCCTTCCGTAAAGAACGACCAATCGACATGATAGTAATCCGCTAGCTTTCTCATCTCTTCCTCTGAGAGTCTGAGCAAGGCATCATAATCACCGACACCGTTCCACTTGTAAGCGGTCATGGGATAATCCTTTGCTTACTTGAAATATCTCTCCAGAAGACCTTTGAAGGCTTTTCCGTGGCGGGCCTCGTCGCGCGCCATCTCGTGAACGGTGTCGTGGATGGCGTCAAGATTCAGCGCCTTTGCACGCTTTGCAAGGTCGGTCTTGCCTGCGGTGGCGCCGTTCTCGGCCTCAACGCGCATCTCAAGGTTCTTCTTGGTGCTGGGGGTAACCACCTCGCCCAGAAGCTCAGCGAACTTCGCCGCATGCTCGGCCTCCTCCCATGCCGCCTTTTCCCAGTAAAGGCCGATCTCGGGATAGCCCTCGCGGTGAGCAACGCGCGCCATGGCAAGATACATTCCGACCTCGGAGCATTCGCCCTGGAAATTCATGCGCAGATCGGCAATGATATCCTCGGGAGCGCCCTCGGCAACGCCGACCACGTGCTCGGCAGCCCAGCTCATTTCACCGCTCTGCTCGGTGAATTTGGAAGCGGGGGCGTGGCACTGGGGGCATTCGGCGGGAGCCTCGTTGCCCTCGAAAACATAGCCGCAAACGGAACATACAAACTTTTTCATATTAACCTCCAATAATTGTGAATTACGGCAGCCGCAGCACAAGATGTTGTGGCAAGCCGCGCTTTTGGGTACAAGACTATTTTATCATATATTAACAAAAAGTCAATAATTTATTTTAAAATTCGGCAATATATTGCGCGCAATCAGATCTGACCGCGCTTAAAATCGCAAGCTTCTGAAATTTGATTGATTTTAAACGCAAAAAATGGTAAAATGGTATAGAGTGCGGGAGTATGCGCACTCAGTTTCGGCGCGGCGCGGGCCGCCTGATCGGAGGAAAAAATGATAGATATTCATAATCATATCGTTTGGGGAATAGACGACGGCTCATCAAACGAGGATATTTCGCTTGAAATGGGTCTTATTGCCGTTTCCTCCGGCATTTCGGATATCATCGCCACTCCGCACTGCATACCCGGCTCCTTTGAAAACTACTGCGGGCAGGAATTTGACGAGGCTTTTTTCAGGCTCCGCGAAAAGCTGAAGCAGGAGAGATCCACCTCAAGGCTGAATATTCACCGGGGCATGGAGGTTTTTGCCTGCGAAACCACTCCGCAGGATCTTGAAAGCGGCAGAATATGCTGCCTTGCCGAATCAAACTATATGCTCATTGAATGCGAATTCGGCGAGGATCCGTGGTTTTTCAGGGACGTGCTCGGCGCACTTTTGCAGCGCGGAGTGCGCCCCATCATCGCGCATCCCGAGCGCTATTATTTCGTTCAGGACGACACAAGATTCATCTTCGACCTTTTGAACATGGGCTGCGCCCTCCAGCTCGACAGCGCAAGCATCACCGGCGATTTCGGCAGGGAGTGCCGCTCCGTGGCGCTTGAGCTCTTATCAAGCAGCGCGGTGCAGCTTGTGGGAAGCGATGCACACGACACCGCCACGCGCACGCCCGATATGCGCGAGGCTGCGGATATTGTGGCAAGGAATTTTTCCGTAAACTATGCGAACCTGCTATTCTATGAAAATCCCAAGCGCATCCTCTCAAACCGCACGCTGCTGTTTCGCGGTCAATCCCCGTCGGGCGGCAGATCGCGGCCCAGCTCCCGCTATATGTCCGACGAGGAATACTGGGGAGTATAGCGCCGAAGGATATTCAGCTTGCGGCTCTGCGGGAGAGCGCGGATCAAAGCCGAGCCAACGCTAAAGCCTTTCCGAAAGATAGGCGTTCAGCTTTGTGAGCGCGCGCTTCTCTATCCTTGAAACATATGATCTGGAGATGCCGAGCAGCTTTGCAACCTCCCTTTGCGCAAGCGGAACGCCGTCCTTCAGCCCGTAGCGCAGTATCACCACGATGCGCTCCTGCTCCGAAAGCAGCCTGCCGACTGCGGCTCGAAGCGTTTTCGCGTTCGAAGCTTCTATCACGCTGTCCGTAAGCGGAGCATCGCCGCTTGCAAGCACGTCCGAAAGGGTGATCTCGTTTCCGTCGCGGTCGCTGCCGATTGGCTCCTCAAGTGAAATATCGCCCCTGTACTTCTTTTCTCCTCTTATGGACATCAGTATTTCGTTTTCGATGCAGCGCGAGGCATAGCCCGCCACGCTTTTGCATTTTTCGCCGTTGAAGGTGTCCACCGCCTTTATCAGGCCAACGGTTCCTATTGATATTAGATCGTCCGCGCTTCTTGAAGGCGAAGCGTATTTCTTTGCAATATGAGCCACAAGCCGAAGGTTGTGCTCGATAAGCTTGTTTCTTGCCTCCGCGTCGCCGCTTTCAAGTTTTTTCGTAAGCTCCGCTTCTTCCTTTTGCGAAAGCGGCGGGGGAAAGCTGCCTTTAGGCGTTATCGCGCCCACAAGCACGAATATGCTTTTTATCAGCTCTATCAATGCACCTATCATAAAAGCCTCCTTGATCTCGCTGATGATATATATGCGCCCGCTTGTGATTTTATGTCGGTATTTGTTTTTCTTTGTGTCGATTTGACATTTTTTGTTTGAAAATGTGCTTTTTTAATCGCAATTCCATGGTCTTGTATAAAAATTTTTGTTGATAAATCGGAAAATATAAAGTAAAATCTTATCAGCAAAACAGATAGGAGGGAGAGCAGGTGAACAGCTTTGATTTGGGAACGGGCGCTTTCAAGCAAAAGCCGCTTGCGATGCTGCTTTTTGATGCTGATGAAGCGGGCGATGATTCGGAGGAGCGCAAAGGCTCGGAGAGGCTAAGCCGTGCCGCAGAGCAGTCCTATCCAAGCAGGCTGAGGACTGCGCTGGAGAAGCATTTTCGCGTTGTGTCCATAGTCGGAAACTGCAGCGAGCTTTGGACGGAGCTTTTCAACGAGATACCGAACGTGCTTATCGTGAGCAGCGCCCTGCGCGAGTTTGACGCGGTCGGGCTTATCCGCAGCCTGAAATCAAGCCGAAACAGCTATGATATCCGCTTCTTTCTGAGCTGCAGGCGCGTGAACGCCTCCATAATGAGCGTTTGCCGCGCGGAGGGCATAGACGGCTGCATACCGCTTGATGAGGACGTGGATATGTCCGCAGCCCGCGTGTTTGAGCAGTACAGCTCGCTTGAAAAGTCCGCAGATGAGCGAAGGCTTGAGCTTATCAAGAAAATGATTGAAAGCGATATGTATTTCAGGGACGTTGCGGTGCGTTTTGAGGAGGATTCAAGGCTCCGCGAAGCGCTGCTGCTCCCGCTCGGCTTCAATCCGGAGCATAAGGGCACAAAATACCTTGAGCTGATGATAGGACTGCGAGTGCTCGGCTGTGAAAGCAATATGGCGCTGCTGTATGCTCTGGCGGGCAATTGCTTCGGCGTGTCCAAGGCGTCGGTTGAAAAAGCGGTGCGCTATTCCATAGAGCGCGCCTGGAGCGGCTCGACCCCCTATATGCAGTATCGGTTATTCGGAAACACGGTCGATTCCGAAAAGGGCAAGCCGACCAATGCGGAATTTGTTGAAACCCTGGTGCGGCACACTATCGATTATTACAAGCCCGGCTTTTGATGCGGGCAAGCTTGGCATTAACTATGGTTATTATCGGAAACGGAAGGCTTATCCGCTTCACCTCGGGCGAGTTTTGCATCGAGGGCGGCGCGGTATGCGTTGAGGGCAAAAGCGTTAAGGATTTTGGCGCGGATGCGGAGCTTCGGCAAAAGTACCCGGAGGCTGATTATATTGACGCGCGCGGGGGCTTGATAATGCCGGGCCTTATAGACGCGCATTCCCGCGCCCGCTACTGCATGCTGCACCACCGTGAAATTCCATCCTTCAAGCCGGAGGAGAGCAGCCGCCTTGCAGATGGGCTTCTGCGGAGGATGGACGAAAAAACGAATCACGATGAGCTCATCTCAACTGCCCTGCATCATGCGCGGCGCTGCATTAAAAGCGGAATCACGACCGTGTTCGAGCATCACGTTTCCCCGTCGGATCCGTGCGGAAGCCTGATCACCCTTGCGGGCGTTTACCGTGAGTGCGGAATAAGAGCGTGCCTTGATTATGAGGTGAGCAGCAGATTCGGCACGCGGCACGCGATGGCGGCGGTAAAGGAAAGCGTGGAGTTTATAGAATACTGCGAGGAGCTGAATATTGATACCGTGAAGCCCATGATAGGGCTCGGCAATTCACTTTACCTCAGCAACGAGCAGCTTGAGGACTGCATAAGATCGGCAAACGGCAGGGCGGGGTTTCATATCCAAGCGGGCGGATCGGTTGAGGAGGTTTCCTTTTCCATAAGAAAATTCGGGGCGCGTCCGCTTCAAAGGCTTGACAGGCTTGGGATCATAGGCTCTCGGAGCATCGTTTCGGGCTGTGTGTACGCAGATTCCGACGAATGGGAGCTTCTGCTTTCGCGCGGGGGCTTTGCAGCGCTCACGCCGAATCTCGCAATGCTTATGGGCGGCGCGTATAAAAGCGCGGCGCTTGGGGCGGTGATGAGCGAACGGGCCTGCATCTGAAGCGCTCCGCTTTCAGGCGAACTGATAAGCGCTGCGCACGCCCTCTGCGGAATGCTTGCTCTGGACGGGGCGGCGCAGGAGGATTACAGAACTCCGGGCGCGAAAATGCTGTTTCACGCAAACCCGCTGCTTGCTTCCGGGGTGTTCGGCGCCGGCCTTGGCAGAATCGAGATAGGCGCGCCCGCAGATCTGATCGTTATGGAAACAAACGAACCGGCTTCTCCCGAAACCGAGGAGGAGTGCTTTTCGCTTCTTACGGATTTCGGAACCCGCTGCACCCATACTTTTGTCGCGGGCAGGCTTTTGATGCGGGACGGAGAGCTGCTGAACGACGATATGACGCTCTGATACAGGCCGAACCCGTTTTTTTAAACACGATCCATTCAACACGATCCATCCGACCATGAGTGAGCTGCGTAAAAAAGAGAACAATTTGCGCGTGGATGCTCCTCCCGCTCCCGAAGCTTCACAGCGGGCGGGCGGAGCGTGCGCATTTTCCTATTTTGTGTGCGAAAGCAGGCGGGAGGCGGAGGAGCTCAAAGCAAAGCTTGGCGATTTCGCGTCCGGAAAGGGTATGCGGATAAACGGCTTTTTCTACGATATAGCCGGGAGGCAGCCCTACGTGCTGCTGAACCTGATAGATATCTGCTCGAAAAGGAAAAACGCAAAGCTGCTTGCGCCTTCTCCCGCGCATATCGGCGGCGGAGGTCTTGCCGAGATGGCGCTGAACGCTCACGCCGCGCGGAAAGGATTACGCATTATTTACGCCGAGCCCAAGCGCGAACGCCTTGAGATAGGCGGAACGGAGCTCGGCGCATTTCCCGTGCGCGTATTTTTTCTTCAAAATATAGCGAATTATTTCGGCTTCGGGCAGGACAGATCAAACAGCGCGAGCCCCGGAAGCAGGGGCGGAAAGTGCATTCAGGGCAGGCTCCCCCTGGGCTTTGTGTCCGCTCACGGCAGAATATGCGTGGATGAGCGGGGCGCGGAAGCGGTGAGGGAGATATTTGCCCGCTTTGCGAGGCTTGAAACCCCAACGGGCATAATTGACGCTGTTAAAAAGCGCTATCCGGATATAAATTGCCCAACAAGAAATAATATCTATTCGCTGATCTGCAATCCAAGATATATCGGCAGGGGAGAGAGCGCGTTTCCGCCGATAATTGAAAACAGGCTGTATCTTGATGCCTGCGCGGCCCTGGAAAAAAGAGGTATCTGCGAGCGTGAGCATCTGTTTCTGCTCGACAGCTTGAGCTGCGCGGGAGGAATAAAGCTTTTGCCGATCGAGTACAGCTCGCGGCTGCACACGAGCGCCTACGCTTCAAAGGGCGCAAAACCGAAGCTCTCCGTGCGTGCGGACGAAGCGGAAGCCGCCGTTCTCAGCTGCGTTTGCGAATCTCTTTCGGGCGAGATACCGGAGCTGCGCAGGCTCTGCACGGGATCCGCTTCCTTTGCGGGGCTTTTTCATACCGAAGCCCTGGCGCTTGAAAGCGAGCTTGATGAGGCGGTGGACGAGCTTCTTTCCTCATCCAAAGGCAGCTCCGCTTATGCAAGAAAATTCTCCGTGCGCTCATTCGACGAGCTCTCCGCACGATGCAGGCTGCTTAAAATCAGAATAGCCCATCTTGAATACCTTCACGGTCTTTTCAGCGTAACGGAGGAGATGGTGAACGAGTATCTGGGCAGGCTTTCAAGCCTTGAAACGGCATCGAGGCGCGAGAAAAGGTTTTTTCTTGACCATATCGTGAAAAACGTTTCGATCGATGAAAACGAGCTTATCGTGTCGGTCTATTGCCCAAGGGGCATAAAGCGCATACGCTCCGCTCTTTGCGCACGGCTTGTGGCGGAATAATTTACCTCGGGCTATGGACATATCCCCGCAAATGTGCTATATTTGATATATCAAAACACGGAGGCAGCTTATGGCAAACGCTAAAAAGGTTGGCACACTGATAAAAAAAGCCCGCACGGACGCGGGGCTGACGCAGGAGCAGCTTGCGCGCAAGGTAAAGGGCGCGAGCGCGAGCGACATCGGAAGGGCGGAGCGCGGTGAGAAGGAGCTGACGCAGGAGCAGCTGAAGCAGGTTGCAAAGGCAACGGGCGTTACTCAAAAATCGCTGCTTGACGCGGCAAAGGGCTCGGGCGGCAAGACCTCCGGCACGGGAAAGACTTCGGCTGCCACTTCCACAATAAAAGTGACCGCCACCGAAAAGCGCCTTGTGGAGCTTTACAGGAAGGCGGATTCTCAAACGAGGCAAAACGCGCTCAAGCTTCTCAGGGGCAGCGGCGCGGGCGAGATCGCCGCCGGGGATATTCTTTCCGGCGTGCTGAACGCCATCACCGGAAAGCGCTCCATGCCCGACGAGGTGCAGCGCAATTCGGAGGAGAGCGCTTCTCAAACCACCGAGGAGTGATCAAAGATCAGCTTTTTGAATAGTCAAACGAGGCGATAAGGCGGAAGGTGAAATTGAATTCCGCCTTTTCGTCATCCTCGGTCTCACAGTAAAAGCGGGCGCTCCCCGCTTTTTTATCGTAGGTTTTGCGGGAATAATACGCGCTTTCAATGGAATCGAGCAGCTTTTTGCCGTCTATGGTCGATATTTTGCAGTCCTCGGAAAGCAGCTCGCAGATGCTCTCAAGATAGGCGCGGATGAGTGCGCAGTCGCCCTTTTCGCGCTTCCTGTACTCCGCCCTTATCGCATCGGCGACAGGCTCAGAATAGCTTTCATCAGGCTCGCCAGCGTAGATATACGCAAGCTCCAGGGCCGATTCGATCACCCTGCCCAGAGAGTCCGTTTTAAGCTCAAGCAGCGCCTCGCCGCGCCCGTCGGGTAGCCGGAGCGGATAGGCAAAGGCATTGTCGCCGAGTATACGCACCTCGCCTATCTCGCAGCTCATCCCGCCGCCGCGAAGCGCGTCGATAAAGCGCTTCATGGTTACGCCCTTGGGAACTGCGGTGGGAGCGGGCAGGGGAGTGGGGGCTGCGACTGCGGACGACGGAAGCGCGCGGTCGGGCCGCCCGAATATGAGAAAGAGCGCAACGCAAGCACAGGCAAGCAGGATGCAAACGATCAGCTTTACCCTTTCGCCGCCGGGCTTCATGCCCTTCTTTTTTTGCGCGCCCTTTGCCATAGCTTGAAAAAGGAGCCGCACGGCTTCCCGTGCGGCCCGAATACGGTGCTAAAATGCGAAATTTCCGTTTCTGAAAACGGGCACGATCTCGCCGTTTTCCTTTATGCCGTCGATGGAAAGATCGGCGGTGCCAACCATGAAATCCTCATGCGTGATGCTGGAGTTCAGCCCATGCGCCTTGAGCTGCTCCTTATCCATTTCGGTGCCGCCCTGAATGCAGGTGGGGTATGCCTCGCCGAAGGCGAAGTGGCAGGAGGCGTTTTCGTCAAAAAGCGTGTTGTAGAAAAGCACGCCGCTGTTGGAAATAGGGGAGTCGAACGGCACGAGCGCAACCTCGCCAAAGCGGGACGCGCCCTCGTCAAGCGCCAGCTCGTGCTTGAGAAATTCCTCGCCCACCTTCGCATGGGCCTCCACGATCTTGCCGTCCTTGAGCACGAAATGAAAACCGTCCACGATGTTTCCGCCAAGAACGAGCGGCTTTGAGGCGTACACAACGCCGTTCACGCCGTCCAGCTTCGGCGCGGTGAACACCTCCTCGGTGGGGATGTTTGCCACAAATTCGATGCCCGACTTGCTGAATTCGGAGCCCGCCTCCCAGATATGGCCAACGGGCAGCTCCACCATCAGATCGGTGCCGAGCGAATTCTTATAGTGCAGATACTTGAAGGCGTATTCGTTCAGCTTATGCGCCCTTGCAGAAAGCGTATCGCAATGCTTGCGCCAGCGCTCCACCGCGCCGCCGTTATCGTCTATGCGGATGGCCTTATAGATCTCATCCCAAAGCTTTTCCATAGCCTCCTCGGTGGAAAGGCCGGGGAAAACCTTCTTTGCCCAGGAGGGAACGGGCACGCTTGCCACGCACCACGGGATCTCGCTTGCCATCATCATTGCCTGATACTCCCTGTTTGCCTCGCCCTGCGCCTTGCCGGCCCTTGCAAGTCGGCTCGGGTCAACGCCCTTGAGGTTTTCGGGGTCGGTGGCGGAGATGGAAAGCCTTGCGCAGCCGCGCTTTGCAAGCTCCAGATTCTTCTGCACGTCCCAGGGGAAAACCTCGTCGAAGCATTCGTCGGCGGCGTGCAGCCAGTATTCGCGGGCGATAACGTCGTCGCGCCAATTCATAATGACCTGCTTCGCGCCAACCTCGTAGGCGGCTTTAACGCACAGGCGCGCAAATTCGGCGCACTCAACGGGCGAATTTATCACCACATACTGCCCTTTTTGAACGTTCAGCCCTATCTCGATAACGAGATGAGCGTATTCTTCAAGACGATTTATCATATTTCCTCCAAGCTTCAATATTGATTTTTTCTATATTCATTATAATACAAGTGCCGTTTTCAGTCAATCCCTTTAAAGCTTTGTGGATGATCGGCACCCCTTTTCGTTTAAAGAATCCATATGTATCAATATATACTTTTGGCGCGGATCCGCTTTTCCGTTCGGGGCTTGCGCACTTCGTTTATTGATGATATAATACGCTGTAATTCGGGCGGATAATTGTGTTATTCGCCTAAAAAACAGGACGATTTTCCATGGATACTGTTTTCTATGATAATCCGGAGCTTCCAATCTATATAAAAACGGAGAGCGTTCGGGAGCGCAGCACTCACAGCGAGATCTCTCATTATCACGACAGCATCGAGCTGATTTTGATAAACAACGGCAGGGTGCTCTGCCAAACGGATGCGGACGCGTTTGAGCTGCATTCCGGGGACGTTTGCTTCATCAACCGCAAGCACATGCATTCGCTGCGCCCGCTTGGGGGGCATGAATGCTGCCACAAGGTGCTTATAGTGGGCATGAGCCTGCTTTCTGCGAATGCGCCGCTTTATGAGCGCTTCGTGCGCCCGATGCTCGATGACGGCAGGTTCTCCCACGTGCGCTTTGCAGGCAGCGCTTCTCCTTCTGCGGAGATAGCTCTGGCAATTCAGAATATGGAGCAGCTTCTTTCAAGCAGGGAGGACGGTTACGAGCTCGAGCTGATGGCCCAGCTTCTGCGGCTCATTCGCCAGCTCTATCTTGCGTACACGGGGGCCGCCGCGCTTCCCACTGCGGACGGAAACGCAGCCGTTCAGCAGCGCATGGCGGAATTCATCTATAAGAATTATCCGGAGCAGATAACGCTTGATGATATTGCCGCCGCCGGCAGCGTGAGCAGAAGCCAATGCACCAAGCTTTTCAACACCTACACGCGGCTTTCGCCGGTTGCGTTTTTGAACCATCACAGGCTTGAGGTGAGCCTTGAGCTGCTGCGGCGCACAAGAGCGAGCGTGGCTCAGATCGCCCAAAGCTGCGGCTTTTCGGATCAAAGCTATTTCAGCAGGCTGTTTCAGCGGCGCTACGGCTGCACGCCGCTTTCATACAGAAAGAGCGGGCTGAAGGGCGCGGTTACGGAATAATGCAAAATAGATTTTGCTAAAGCATTCAAAAAGTATTCACAAACCGAAAATAAAGTTGTATAATAGCGGTAACGAACAAAATGCTTGCTAAAGGAGACCTATATAATGAAATACACTTCAGCGGAAGCCGCAAAGCTTCTCAGAGCGCTCAACGAGCAGCACGATATGCTTCTGAGCAGGGAATCGCAGAGCAGCACCTTCGTGGCGGCGCTTTCCGAGGATATTGAATCCGTGCGCCCCGAATACGACTACGAAAAAACCAAGGCTCAGCTTGCGGATATCGAGCGCAGGATCCGCATGGTGAAGCACGCGATAAACGTATTCAACACCACGCACACCGTTCCCGGCTTCGATATGACGATCGACGAGGCGCTCGTCTATATGCCGCAGCTCTCCGCAAGGAAGAGCAGGCTTGCCGATATGGCGTCCGAGCTTCCGAAGAAGCGCGAGCGCGGGGGAGCGCAGTCCAATATCATCGACTATCGGTACACGAACTACGAGCCCTCCGCGGCGGAAGCCGATATGCTGGAGCTGGGCGACCGCCTTGCGAAGCTCCAAAACGCGCTTGATAAGGTAAACACCACCGAGAAGATGGATATCGACGTCTGACGCGCTCTGCGTTTGCGGGCCGAATTCAAATGCGTCCGGCAAAAGGACGCACCCTGATTGGAAAAACACGGCGCAGCCGTTTTCCGTCACGCCCTCTTTCCGATCTCCGGATCGGAAAACTCTGCATGATCTTTTTCGTTAATTGTTTAATGTTTACGTTGTCCCTTATTCCTTTTTGTTATTGCTTATTCAACAAGGTTCAAGGTCAGGATCAGCATGCCATTCGGCACTTTTTTCGGGCGTTGTAAAAGCTTTGCATGCGGAAGCTCGGTTTCAAGCATGCGATCGGCAGGGCCATTCGGCCCTGCCGATTTTTTATACGGCTCAGCTTGTTTTTAAGCCGCAGTGCGCCGCCCATACAGGCCTGCTGCTTACTCGTCCTCTCCGGAATCGAGCGCGAATGTGCCAACGGGGTCGATGCCCAGTATCTCATGGCGCTCGGAGCTTTCGTCCGGCAGCTCCTCCACCTTGTTCAGCGCGCGAAGTATCTGCTTGGTGCGAATGCCCACAAGCTTATCAAGATCGCTGTTTGCCTTATCAAGCGCCTTTCTGGTGGCGGCAAGCACGTCGTCGAAGGCTTTAAACTCCTTTTTGATGCGCGCAAGAATATCCCAAACCTCGCTTGAGCGCTTTTGAATCGCAAGCGTGCGGAAGCCCATCTGAAGGCTGTTCAAAAGCGCCGCCATGGTGGAGGGGCCGGCAAGGTTTATCCTATACTTGCCCTGAAGCTGCTCTATCATGCCAAGGCGCACCGCTTCCGCGTACAGCCCCTCGGTTGGAAGAAACATCACGGCGAAATTGGTGGTGCGCGGCGGGTTGACGTATTTATCATGTATATCCCTGCCGAATTTCAATATGGAATCGCGCAGCGCCTTCTTCGCCTCGTCCACAAGCGCAGCGTCCCCTGAATCATAGGAATCGCACAGCCTTATATACATATCTGCGGGAAACTTGCTGTCAATGGGCAGATACACGGGCTCGTTTCCGTCGTTCGGCAGCTTCACGGCGAATTCAACGCGCTCGTTTCCGCCCTTGCCCGCGTCGAAATTCAGAATATACTGCTCCGGCGTAAGTATCTCCTCAAGTATCGCCTTCAGCTGTATCTCGCCCAGAGTGCCGCGCGTTTTAACGTTTGAAAGCACCTTTTTCAGATCGCCAACGCCGCTTGCGATGGTCTGCATCTCGCCAAGCCCCCTGTAAACCTCCGCAAGCCGCTCCTCGACCCGCTTGAAGCTCTCGCCAAGGCGCTCGTTCAGCGTTTGCTGCAGCTTTTCGTTCACAACGCCGCGTATCGCGTCGAGCTGCGCCGCGTTTGTTTCGCGCATTGTTTTGATCGTTGCATCCATGGTGCGAAGCTGCTCCAGCATGCTGCTCTCAAAGCTCTTGAAGCGCTGCTCCGAGCGCGTGCCTTCGCTCTGCAGGGCTTTGCTCATGCCGTCCATTCCTTCGCCAACGGTCCTTTGCAGGCTGTTTTGCCGTTCGGCAAGCTGCTTTTCCATGGATTCCTGCTTATAGGTCAGCCCGTCGTTCAGCGCGTCCGAGCTTTGCTCCATCAGCTTCAGCACCGAGTCCATCCGCACCGAAATGCTTTCGCCAAGAGAGGAGCGAAGCTGCTCGATATCCCTTGCGCTTTCGCCGGTGGCGGCCTCAAGCTTGATGGAAAGCCGCCGCTCCGATTCGGAGAGGGCGCTTTTTATTGCGTCGTCGCTCACGCCGCCGCTCCCGCGCTTCAAAAGCAGATAGATGAGCATCGAAACGGAGCATAAAAGCGATATTGACGCGAGCACGGTCAGAATAATGAATTGATACCTTTCCATATATGTCACCTCCAAATCAGGCTATACGGTATTGCATGGTGCAAAAAAGCCGCACGAAGCGGCAATTTTGACAGGATTTAATGATAACGATCTACATTGCTGAGCATTCTCGTTTGATCAGCTTTGCTTATTCTGCTCAAGCTGCGCCTTTTTCCTGCGGTAGAGATAGTATTCCACGGCGGCAAGGATGAGTATTATCACAAGCATGATTATGAATATTATGCGAAGCACCTTCCAAAGCTCGGAAAGCTCCCGGCCCCGTTCGCTGATCTGCTTGTCAAGGTCGAGATCCACGATGGTGGTGCCGCTTTCACCTCCGGATGAGGGGGTCACGTTAGGGATTGCGGGATCCACGTCGATGTTTTCCGCATTGATATGGGCATCGAAGGTATGCACGTTTCCGGAGGGATCGAGCGCGGTGAGCAGGAACACAAGCTCCCTCGGCTCGTCTATCTTCAGATCCACGTTAAATGAAACCGGTTCGCCCGATACGGGAAGCTCGCTGATCTCGTGAATGGTGTACCCAAGCTGCTCCTCGCTCAGGGCCACGCTCGTGTAGGGGAGCCTGCCCGTGTTTTCAACGGTGAAGGTGAGCCCGATATTATTCTGCGAATCGAGCTGCCTGCGCACCTCCGCGCGGAACTTGAGCCCAAGCAGCGCGGGGTTTATGTACGGGCGGATGGTGTAGCTCTCGGTGTTGTCGGTAAATTCCTTGCCCTCGTCGTACGTGCCCGTGATATAGAACACAACGTTTCGCACCGTTTCGGGGTTGGGCACGTAATGCTCGATGATCCGGCTTTCACCGATAGCAAGGCTGAAGCCGGAGGCGAGCAGACTGCCAAGGTCGTCCTTCACGGAAAGATTGCTCAGGTTCTGGCTGCCGTTATTCGTCATAAACAGGGTGAAGGTCACGCCCTCGGGGGTTTGGGAACCTATATTCACGCTCTTTGTGACCTGCGCGTTGATAAGGCCGATGGTCATTTTGGATACCGTGACGGAAAGCTGATTGGAGCTGCCCTCGGGAATAAAGGTGACCACTGGCTTGGACACGACGCTTGCGCCCTTCATGGTGTAGGTGTATTCGATTTCGCGCCTTTCGCCCGAGCCGAGCGAGAAGGGCTCCGCGATCAGGGTGGTGCCGGCGATCTTATCGTCCACAAGGCGGATATCGTTCAGCCTTCTTGCGCCGGTGTTCACAAGGGAATAGGTGAACACGACCTCATCGCCCATAGCGGCGCCGGTAACACTCGCAGTTCTTGAAAGGCGCAGATACGCGGTATCGGAGCGCTGGATAACGAGCGAAAGATTCTGGCTGAAGGTCATGTCCGCAGCGGTATCGTACCACGAGATGACGAAGGTGAGCGTTTGCCCGATCATGGAATCATATACCATCATGGAGGCGCGGAACACACCTACGCTTCCGGGCGCCACCTCGCTCGTTTGAAACGCCGCGCCATAGGAATTGGATACCGAAACATGGGTATACCTGCCGTACTGAGGCTGAGGCGGGGCGGTGACCACGGGGGGAGCGGTGTTGATCGGAGTTTGGGTGGGTTCGGCGGTAATGATAGGCTCGATAGTGGGCGCTTCGGTTATTACAGGCTCCGGAGTAAACATCGGCGGAAGGGTGCTGATGGGGGGGAGCAGCATGGGCGAAGCGGAAAGCGGGCGAACCGTGCCGCCGATTCCCGCGCCTGTTCGGGCGGTTGGGCTGTTCGTGTTGCGAAGCTTTATGGTAACGGTAACGTAGGCGGGAGCGGACAGCCTGGAGGGATCGGATTCAATGGTGGCAACGCCGCTTTGAGCCGAGGCGAGGGTCATGCTCTGCGCCGATGCCGAAATCGCAGCATCATCGGGCGCGCCAAAAGCGCCCGCGGCGTTAGCAAAAGCCGGAACTGCCGAAATGATGATCATAAGTAAAGCGATGATCGCGGAAAACGCATGCTTTTTTCTCAATTTAATACTCCTTTTCGCTTCAAGCTCGATAAACTGCGGTAAACGCTTCACGCGGATGCGAGAAAGCCTGCCGCATGATCGCAATAATATCCACGATGAATTATACACCATTATTTGCGCTTTATCAAGTGCTTTATGTTTATATAGTTGCCATATTCGCTCCGGGCCCTGCGTTTTGCAATGCTGCGGGATGCGGCTCTCCGGGCATTTTATATTTTGTTTTTCCGCCCCGTTTTCATTAAACCCGTATTGAAAGCGCAGTTGTTTTGTTTTATAATTGCTCTATACCAATTTTAACTATGGAGGAATCCAAATGATCCAGTTTGATCTCATCCGTAAGAACGATCCCGAGCTTTGCGGCTATATGGAGGAGGAGCTTGCCCGTCAGCGCAGCCACCTTGAGCTCATCGCTTCGGAAAACTTCGTCAGCGAAACCGTTATGGCGGCCATGGGCAGCCATCTTACCAATAAGTACGCCGAGGGTTATCCCGCAAAGCGCTACTACGGCGGCTGCGAATGCGTGGATAAGGTCGAGAACCTTGCCCGCGATCGCGCAAAGCAGCTTTTCGGCGCGGATCATGCAAACGTTCAGCCCCACTCCGGTGCGCAGGCAAACCTTGCCGTTTACTTCGCGCTGCTTGAGCCCGGCGACACCATTCTTGGCATGAACCTCTCCCACGGCGGCCATCTCACCCACGGCAGCCCCGTGAACATGAGCGGCAAATATTTCAACGTGGTTCCCTACGGCGTGAGTGACGAGGACGAGCAGATCGATTACGACGAGCTTCGCAGGATCGCGCTTGAATGCAAGCCCAAGCTCATCGTTGCGGGCGCAAGCGCATATCCCCGCGCCATCCGCTTCGACCTCATCAGCGAGATCGCAAAGGAAGTTGGCGCCATCTTCATGGTGGATATGGCTCATATCGCAGGTCTTGTGGCGGCGGGCCTTCACATGAACCCCGTGCCCTATGCGGACGTAGTTACCTCCACCACCCATAAGACCCTTCGCGGCCCCCGCGGCGGTCTGATCCTCTGCAAGGAGGAATACGCCAAGGCTATCGATAAGGGCATTTTCCCCGGCACTCAGGGCGGCCCCCTCATGCACACCATCGCGGCAAAGGCTGCCTGCTTCTATGAGGCGCTTCAGCCCGAATTCAAGGAGTATCAGCAGCAGGTCGTGAAGAACGCCGCAGTGCTTGCGGAGGAGCTTCAGAAGGCCGGTCTGCGCATCGTTTCCGGCGGCACCGACAACCATCTCATGCTCGTTGACCTGAACGCCAGCGGCAAGAGCGGCAAGGAGGTTGAGCAGCTGCTCGACGCCGCGAATATCACCGTAAACAAAAACACCATCCCCAAGGAGACCCGCAGCCCCTTCGTTACCAGCGGTATCCGTATCGGCACGCCCGCTCTCACGAGCCGCGGCTTCAAGGAGGAGGATATGGTCGTTATCGCCGGCCTCATCGCCAAGATCGTTTTCGAGGGTGAGGCCGCTATAGAATACGTAAAGGGCGAGGTAGCCAAGCTTACCGAAAAGTACCCGCTCTATCCCGGCAACTGATCCAATACGGCATTTCGTCAATTCGGGCGGCACCGCACGCGGTGCCGCCCCTTTTATATTCCGCTGCGTTCCGTCTTGATATGCGTCGTACCAAAACAAAAAAACGGCTTCCGCACAGCGAAAACCGTTTAAGAGCAAAGCTTCGTAAGAGCAAAGCTGCGCAAGAGCAGAGCTTCGGATCACGGGGTGACGGACAAGGATCTGATCCGATCAAACGGATTCATCAGCTTGCCGTATACCGGAGCGGTGATCTTCGAGGAGTGGATAAAAGCGTACCTGCCGGCGAAGCGAACGTGATACCAGCTTCCCACGGCGTGCCAAACCTCAACGGATACGCCGGGATACAGCACGAATATCGGAGCGCTGTATTCGGAGGGGCCGAACCTGAGCTGTGCATCCAGCACGCCGGGGCGCACGGTGGAGTAGCCGATCGCGTGCTCCGCGCCCAAGGGAGCGGGGAAGAGATCCACGCGCACAAGATCGCCGCGGATATAGCCCAGCTTATTGTTTGCTATGCACACGAGCCAGCCGTTCGTTTCCGTTATCACGTCCACGTGAGTGCCGATGGGAAGCGTGTCGATGATGGAATGATCCGTTCCGGGGCCGGACCTCATGCGGGCGGAGGAGGCGGAAACCGTGCCGAAGGCAACAGGCTGCTTGGAATAGGAGTTCGGCAGCTCCGGGTCGCGCTCGCGTACCTCGCGCAGATCCATGCCGGGATAGTAGAATTTCAGTATTTGACTGTAATTGAAGCCGTCCTTGGCTCTGCCGTCCGCGCCGTGCTGAGAAAGCCCCAGGCCGTGACCGTAGCGGCATCTGTAAACGGTGTAGCCTCCGGAGGTGGCCCTGCCCCAATAGATGCGAAGGTTGCGCCCGGGCTTGTACAGCACGGAGTAGGTGCCGAGGAGCGATACGTCAAACTCAAGCGAAACGGTGCTTATCGTTCCGTTGTCGTTCACCCTTGCGGAAACGCTCATCCGCGTCAGATCCAGGGTGGTATCGGGGTGTTTCCTTGTGTGAACGCTCGCGCTTGTAACTGTAATAAGCTCCGCGCTGTGCCCAAGCTGCTGCGCGATTCGGTCATTCAGAAGGCTTCTGAAATTCGCGTTCGTTACCGGCTCGCCATACACGATGTTCAGCTCGCTGATGTAATCATCGGGTGTGTTTGGCATATCATAGGGGTCGAGGCGAACGGAATACGCGCCGTCAAAGCCGGATGAACCGAACGCATACGAGGGAAGGGTTGTTTCGCCGCCGTTGGTCGCGCCGAAATTCGTGGGAGCAAGGATATTGCCGTAGAAAAGGATCTTGCCGCACATCTCGCGGCAGGGCTCCCACGCAAAGCTGCTGCCCACGCTGTCGGAATAGCCGCGATAGCCAAGATGAGCCATCGAGGATGTGATATCATAATTCTCGTTGCCTGAGGAATACGCAAAGGCATAGGTCTTTGCGGCTATTGCCTGCGCATATACCGCCTCCCTGTGCCACGAGCCGTTGATCTCATAAGGCACTATGCCGTAGAGGTAATGCGCGGTAGGCACCACGTTTATAATATCAAGCTCGCTGCCGCTTGCCATGATGCGGAAGCTGCCCAAATAATCCTTATCGTTGGTGCTGCTGCTCGGCACGGTCTGCACGTTTGCATACCCGCCGGAGCGGGAGAGCAAAACGCGGTTAAGGTCGATCACGCTGCCCGAATAAACCAAAGCTGCATTGTAATAAGCATAAGCTATTCCGTTTGAAGCGGTGAAGCGAACGATGGCGGGCTGATTCTGCGTGCCAACGATAGGGGTCAGCGTTTGATCAATATAATACGCACCGTATAGCGCAAGCCTTATTTCCCGAACGGCAATATCGGGTTCGTGCGTCAAAAGCACGCGAACGGTGGAGTAATCGTCCGCCTCCGTGCGCTCCGAGATTCTTTGCGCAAGGGGCGTGCCGTCCTCATAATAAGGAAGCTGCATCGAGTTTGGGTATTCGTTTTCATTTACGGCAGCCGGCGGGCAGCTTTCTATATTTGAAACCAAATGGTCATCCGATGCCGAAGGGCTGCTCGAAGGGGGCTTGGCCGAAGCGGGCAGGGCAACCGTGCCGAAAATAATAATCAGCGCGGTGAGGAATGCAAGCAGTTTTGTGCTGTTGCGCTTCATTGAAAGAATCTCCTTTCCGAAGGTATGTGTTTTTTATTCAAGCCGCACGCGCTTCAAAGCGGATCGAAGTGCGGAGCAGCTCCCCCTCCGATTTCAATTATAGCATTAAAACACAAGTTTATCAAATGCAAAGCCGGTATACATTCAGTAAGTTAAGTTTAACAAATAATATATAAACAAACATAAGCCTGCCTGACGGCATGAGCTTGAACGTAATGCTAAAGCATATTCCGTGCAAAACAAGCGGAACTGCCAAAAACAGACTTTATTAGCTCTCATAACCTGAATAATTTAAAAAGGGAATAGCCATTACTAATTGCATAGACTAAAAAACAGCTTGCCGTGAATCGGCGCTATGGAGGAAGTATGGCGTTCAATAAGGTTGAGATCTGCGGGGTCGATACGGGCTCGCTGCCGAAGATAGGTTATAAGCGAAGCTTGGAGCTGCTTGAGCGGATAAAAACGGGCGATGAGGCGGCGCGGGAGGAATTCCTTGTCGGAAATCTCAGGCTGGTGCTCAGCGTTATCCAGCGCTTTTCCGGCAGATCCGAGCAGCCGGACGATCTGTTTCAGGTCGGCTGCGTTGGCCTTATCAAGGCGCTCGATAATTTCGACACCTCGCATAACGTTCGCTTTTCAACCTATGCCGTGCCTATGATAATAGGGGAGATAAGAAGGTTTTTAAGAGACAACAGCTCGGTGCGCGTTTCAAGGTCTATGCGCGATACGGCATACAGAGCCCTGCAGATAAGAAATAAGCTTCAGGACGCAAACGGTTCGGAGCCCAGAATATCGCAGATAGCGCAGGAGCTTGGCATTCCGGAAGCGGACGTGGTGTTTGCGCTGGATGCGATCTCGGATCCGATCTCGCTAAATGAGCCGATCTATATGGACGATGGCGACGCGGTATACGTTGAGGATCATATCAGGGACGAAACGGCGGACGACAGCCTGTGGCTGAACAGCATAGCGATCTCAAACGGCATGAGCAGGCTGAACGAGCGCGAGCAAAATATTATAAAATTAAGATTTTTCAAAGGAAAAACGCAGACGGAGGTTGCAGATCAGGTGGGCGTGAGTCAGGCTCAGGTATCAAGGCTTGAAAAGGCGGCGCTGATGAAGATGAAGAAATACCTGTGAAGGATGGTGTTAAATTTTTGTGTCAATAAAGTGTACGCAATATGTTTTTATTGTGTCAAAAATATGTCAACAGCGTAAATTTGGCATGTCGAAACACGGAAAAGCGCGAATATGAAAAAATTTTTTGTATATATATTGCATTTTTTTGGATGTTACGGTATAATGAATGCGATACATTAAAAGCATAGGAGTTGGACTATACTATGATTCTTAAAGATGTTTCATCGGCCGAGCTTGAGATAATGAAAATTATCTGGACGGCAGGAAAGCCCGTCATTATCACGGATATATGGCGTGCAATCGAAGGGCACGACTGGACCTACCAGACTGTGCAGACCTTTGTTAACCGCTTGAATGCAAAGGGCTATATAAAAATAGTCGGCAAACAGGTGCGCAGCTACCTCTACCTTCCCACTGTAACCCGCGCTGAATACATCGTTCAGTCCCGCGGAGACCTCATCGACGGCGGTGACGGCGCCAGCCTCTCCGATGTTGTTTCCCTCATGTTCAAACAGGGCATCTGCGGCAAGGAGGAGCTTCAAAAGCTTTCCGAAACTGTTTCGACGCTTCTTAAATGAGCATAGCGTGGCTTCGCTCATTTGTTTGAATATTCAAAAGTTTGACCGCGATCCTCGGATCGCGGTTTGCTTTTTATGCGCCGCACGAATTATTCCGTTTTTTCTTTAAATTCATTATTCCCCGGTTCCCGGCGGTGAAAAGACTTTGCGGAGCAGGCTTTTCAGCCCGTCGCACCTGCCGAAGCTCAGATCTATCACCGTAACCGTGCTTGGAGCAAGCCCTTGAATAAGGCTCAGCACGCCCTCCTCCTCATTGGGCGCGCATTCGATGGTGAACGCATCCGGCCCTTCATCCGCGCCGACAGAGCCCGGCGAATCGGTATTTGTGACGGTGCAGCCGCCGGAGGGCTGAAGGATGACTGTAACGCTGTCCGCCCGCTTCGAGTCCGTCTGCTTCAGCAGCCCGAAAAGCCCGAAAAGCTCGCTCAATATCTCCGCCTCCGCCTCGTCTGCATATACGGAGTCCACCGCCGCGCTCCATTTTTCCACCTCGCCGCGCAGCCTGAAGCGAAGGTAGCCCTCAAGGTTAAGCCTGCGGTTTTCCGCTAAAAAGGCTGTGAGCTCGGCTATTGAATCGCGGTCACACGTGGTTTCGCCTGTTCTTATTATGGCGTTTTTTACCACGCGCTGCTTGCATTCAAGAGAGCAGGGCAGCCTGTGCGCCATATCGGATATTTCAAAATAGCGCAGATCCTTCAGCATCATTTCCAGCAGCGCACCGCTCATTTCTTCAAGCGCTTCTTCGCTTCCGATATACACGCAAAAGCTTTGAGGAATACGTATGCCGCCTTTGATCGGGCGCTCATCCGCTTTTGCTTGGCTCGGCTCAGGCCTGAAAACCGCTGCACCCTCCGGCGCACGCATAAAGAGGCGGCGCTTGAAAAGCTCGCCTATATCTATTTCGTATTCGTTGGTTTCAATATAAAACTCCTGCATACCTTCGCCCCTTCTATCCGCTGCGATCGAATGATTTTTGTACGCCATGCTTTATTATGTGCAGCGGGGAGCAAAAGGTGACAGTAAAAATTTGCTAATGAACCGGTATTGCGGATGAAAGGCTTATTCAAAATACCCGCTGAAATCCGGAGTAAAATCGGAGCTTGCGGAGGAAAGCTCCTGCGCGTAGATATTTGTGAACCCAAGTGAAAGCGCGTGCTCGAGCGCTCTTTTGTATTCACGGCGAAGCAAACGCCTGTTCAGCGGGGGCGGGGGATCGCAAAACGGCGTGTACTGGCTCATCAGCGAAATATGGGTCTCGATCGGCAGATTTTCGCTCAGCCAATCCAAAACTCCCCGCGCCTGATCCACGGAGCCGGGCAAAACGAGATGGCGAACGATCAGCCCGCGCCTTGCAATGCCGTTTTCGTCCGTTTCAAGCACGCCGCACTGGCGCTGCATCTCAAGCACCGCCCTTGAAGCGATCTCAAAATAATCGGCCCTGCCGCTGTATTTTGCGGCGGGTATTTCGGAGCGGTATTTCAGATCGGGCAGATAGATATCCACCAGACCCTCAAGGAGCTTTAGCGTTTCAACCTTTTCGTATGCGTTTGTGTTGTAAACTATTGGTATTTGCAGTCCGCACAGGCGGGCTTTTTTGATGGCTTTGATTATCAAAAGCGTGTGCGGCGAGGGCGTAACGAGGTTTACGTTGTGCGCCCCAAGCTCCTGAAGTCGCAGCATCGCCTCGCATAATTCGTCCGGCCCAAGCAGCCTGCCCTTCTCGCTTTGGCTTATGTCGTGATTCTGACAGAAAACGCAGGTCATGTTGCAGCCGGAGAAAAACACCGCGCCGCTGCCGCGTGTGCCGGAGATGGGAGGCTCCTCGTAATAATGCCTTGCACAGCGGGCAACGCGGGCGCAGAGAAGCGCGTTTCTGCCGCCGAGCTCGCCCGATTGAAAGCCGCCGACGCCGCATTTTCCGCGCTCAAGCCTTCTGTTTGCGCCGCACTCAAGCGGGCAGAGCCTGCAGCCGGCATTCGGCAAGGAAGCGCCGCTTTTATGAAAAGCGGAGCCCGTATTAAGCTTTGTGTCATCAAAAAAACTCATTCTGTTTCGGAAAAGCCGGGTTTATCAGCGCTACTGCTGGCGTGCCTGCGAATCCGCGGCGGGCAAAAGCTCAGGATGCTCGGCGTCGCCCGGGTCGCGCTCCACGGTGAAGGTGAAGCGAATCATTCCATCCGTATATGAAACGTTTATCTTTTCATTCAGCAAATTGAGCACCTCGGAAACGATGGCAAGCCCAAGCCCGGTGCCTTCTCCGGAATGGGAGTGATCCGCCTTGTAGAAGCGCTCGAAAATATGCTCCAGGTCGGCCGCCTCTATCACGGCGGGGTTGCTGACGCTGAACTCGTAGCGGCTTGCGTCCGCATTGAGCGCAAGGCCGATATGCACCGCGCACCCCTCGTTTCCGTGCTTAACGGCGTTGTCCGTAAGCGCAATAAGCACCTGCTCGATCCTTGCCGCGTTCGTGCTTGCAAGATAGACGCCCTCTTTAACCTCAAGCTTAACGGATTTTCCGCGCTGATGCGCAAGGTCGTTCATCCTGTCCGCAACGTCGTAGGCGATTTCAAACAGATCGACCCTTGCCTTGGTGAAGGCAACGCCGCCGCTTTGCAGCCTTGAAAGCTCAAGCAGATCGTCTATAAGCTGCGAAAGGCGGATGGATTCGCGCTGGATATAGCCGTAGTAGCGCATCTGATCCTTGGGGTCGGTGATTATGCCGTCGCAAAGCGCGTCCGAAAGGCTGCGGATGGAGGCAAGCGGCGTGCGTAGCTCGTGGCTGACGTTTGCAACGTAGTCGCGCCTTGTTTGCTCAAGCCTTTCGCTCTCGGTCACGTCGCTAATAAGGGTAACCGCGCCGCCAAGCGCGCCGTTTGATTCGTGGATCGGAGTGGCGGAAAGGCGAAGCAGACGGTCGGCAACGCTTGCCCTTCCTTTCGCCCGAGCATCGTTTTCAAGGGAGCGCATTATCGCCTCGCGCACCGGCTCATAGGAGGGAAGCTCGGAGGGATCATCCTCCTCTCCGCCGCCAAGAAGCTTGAGCGCTGCGGAGTTGTAATGCGTGATGGTGCCGTGCCGATCAACGGCTATAATGCCCTCGCCGATGCCGTCCAAAACGGTGTTCAGGCGGTTTCTTTCCATCACAAGGTGGTCTATATTGCTTCTGAGCGCGTCGGCAAGCGTGTTGAAGGATTCGGCAAGATGCTGTGATTCGAAGCTCCCTCGCGGCACCGCGCGCGCGTCCAGATCGCCGTTTGCCATTTTGAGCGCCGTTTCCGAAACCGCTCTGATGGGCTTTGTGACGAAGCGAAACACCAGCACGGAGGGAATGAGCGCGATCAAAAGTATCACAAGCATCAGCGCGCCGAACTGGAGCGCAAGCTTATTCATGCGATCCTGTATCGCCGAGCCGCGGTGAATCAGGATCACGGCGCCGATTATCCTCTCCGAGCCATCCAGTATAGGCACGCCGACAACTATGCCGATGGTGGCGTTCGGCATGGAAACCTCGTTTCCCTTCATAACGGAATCAAAGCACAGGGAAACCGTTTCCCTGGCTTCGTTCCTGTTGGAGCCGTCGTCGTTTGTGATGATATTGCCGTTTGCTTCGATAACGTACGTGGAGGTTTCTGAGATGGCGTAATCCTCGGAGTAAACCATCCTTGAGATGGTGTGCCTGTCCGCATTTTCAAGATACAGCTTTGTGACCTGGTGCGAAATCGCCTTTGCCTTGGGCATAAGGTCGTCCGTTTTATAATTCACGTAGATGTCGCGGCCGAATATGGAAAACATCACCGCGATAATGGCAACCACAAACGTCACCGTTATGCTCACGATGAAAAGTATTATTTTAAACAGGCTTGTTCGCTGTACGGTGGACATCTATGATGCAGTGCCTTTCTGTTTTGCTCGTTTGAATATTATGTTTACGATGGTTGCGCCAAAAAACAGGCGGAACATTTATCCGTGTTCCGCCGAAGCGACAAAGCCGGGGTCACTCGCGCAGCTCGTCGGCGTATTCGTCCTCAAGCGCGATCTCCTCCCTGGGGGGCTGAGCGCCGTCCGCATACACCTCGAAGCGGTAGCCGACGCCGTAAACGGTGCGCAGCGCCCATCCGCGCTCGGTATGCTGGGCGATCTTTTGGCGGATGCGCTTTATCTGCGTGTCAACGGCGCGGGTGTCGCCGTAGTAGTCGTAGCCCCAAACGATGGAGAGTATCTTTTCCCTTGAAAACACCTTTCCGGGGTGGGAGGCAAGAAGCTGGAAGATCTCCACCTCCTTGGGCGTGAGCTGGATGCGCTCGCCGTCTATGCGAACGTCGTAATTATTGATATTTATCTCAAGGTTGCCATAGCGAAGAAGCTGCGCCGGCTCGGTCTCCTGCATATTGAATCTGCGGAGCACAGCCTTTATGCGCGCCACGACCTCGCGCGCGCTGAAGGGCTTAACGATATAATCGTCCGCCCCGAATTCAAGCCCGAGCACGCGGTCGATCTCCTCGGATTTGGCGGTGAGCATGATGATGGGAACGTTGCTTGTTTGCCGAATCACCTTGCACACGTCCATGCCGCTCTTTTTCGGCATCATAAGATCAAGCACTATCAGGCAGGGCTTGTGCTTATTGAATTCCTCGATAGCCTGCTCGCCGTCGAAGGCGGAGATATAGTCGAAGCCCTCGTTTTTAAGGTAGGCACCAAGCGTTTCGTGGATGATATGCTGATCATCGCAAATCAAGATCTGCTGCTTTGCTGTCATGGCTGATCCCTCCGATCAAATATTGAGCAGCATCAGAATGCCGCTATTTTATTATAATTCATTTTCGTTTCAGTTTCAAGCGCTCCGGAAAGCGGAATAGGATAATTTATTTTGGGATCGGCGCACTCAAAAGGGATTTTGACATTTTTTGTACACATTTGGTCAAACAAAAGCCATGCTTTAATACCTTTGATTGCCATATTTTCTTGATACAATGCTATTGGTATAAGTATGTGCTTTTTGCTGTTTATTGCAATCTGTGTATGCGCCCCTGTATCGTGCTTTACGGGGCAAAGCAAAATACTGCGGCAAGGAGAATAAAATAATGGCATTCAACGGCACTCCGGATCCTATGGCTCGGAATAATGAAATGCTTCAAAATCAGAATACGGTCAAAGCCTCGGAGGGCGGCGGCCAAAGCAGGCCCGGCGCAAGGCGCGTGGATATGTCCATGGGCGCTTTCATCGCCTGCCTTGTGGCCGTGCTGCTTGTGACGATCCTTATGATCGGCGCCATAAATATTATCCGAACGACGAACAGCAGGCGGGTGAACATCATCACCACGCCCTCTCCCTTTGAAAACTATGCTCAGCAGTCCGGCGGGGATGATTCGAACAGGAATCACAACGAGCCCGAAAGCAGCGGCTTGCCCTTCTTTTCGGACGATACTCAGTCCGAATCCGCCTTTTCGCTTATCGGCAGGGCAATGTCCAGCGTTGTATGTATCGACGTGATGGCTCAGAGCGGGCATTCAAGCATGAATAAGAGCTCCGGCTCCGGCGTGATCGTTTCGGAGGACGGCTACATAGTGACCTGCGCTCACGTGATAGACGGGGCGGACAAGATCTACGTGTATATGGACGATGGGCTGAGCTGTGAGGCCGCCGTTGTCGGACGCGACAGCCTGGGCGACATTGCCGTATTAAAGGTGGATGAAACCGAGCTGCCGTACGCCTCGTTTGGCGATTCCTCGGCGCTTCGGGTGGGTGAAAACGTGTTCGCTGTCGGAAACGCGCTCGGGCAGCTTTCAAACACCTACACGCGCGGCGTTGTGAGCGGCCTTGAAAGAACCGTTAAGCTTAAGAGCAAGGAAGCAAGGCTCATCCATACGGACGCCGCTGTGAATAACGGCAATTCGGGCGGCGGGCTTTTCAGGGCTTCCGACGGCGCCCTGATGGGCATTGTGGACAGCGTTTCGATCGGCGGCGAGTATGACTGCCTCGGCTTTGCCATCCCGTCCACCATCGTTTCCGACATCGTCAAGGATCTGATAAACTTCGGTTACGTGCTCGGCAGACCCTATCTTGGCGTTGAAACCGAAAGCGTCACCCTCTCCGGCTTCGGCTTTTTCACAAACTATCACACGTATCCCAAGATAACCGCTCTGAAGGAGGACGGCCCCGCAGAAAAAGCAGGGCTTGAGGTCGGGGACGTGATCCTCTCCGTCGGTGGCACCTCCGTTTCGGATGCCGATGCGCTTGACGCCCGGATAGGCGCCTTTGCGGCGGGCGACACGGTCGTGCTCTCTGTGATGAGAGCGGATGAAACCCTCGATATCGAGGTAAAGCTTGAGGAGAGAACGCAGCCGGATGAATAACGGCTCCCTCCGGCTTTCATATTTTCTCAAAATAATCAGCTTATTGCACCGGTTTTATTCATGCGGCTTCCGAATGGGGCCGCATTTCATATTGAAAAACGGTTCGCAATTTGGTATACTTATGCCGATCGGAATAGATCCCTATCGGAAAAAGGAGGTGCCGAGATGCTTGTTAAGCGTATGCTCTGTGTTTTGATGACGCTGATCGCGGCGTTTGCCGTTCCGTTTTTTTCGCTGGCCTCCCAAGGCTCCGCCGCCGTTTATTCCGACGGGGATTCGGGCGAGGCGGTTTTGAGGATTCAAATCAGGCTTCGTGAGCTTGGCTATCTCAGCTACCGCCCCACGGGCGCATACCGCGCTATGACCGTTGAGGCCGTGAAGAATTTTCAAACAAGGTGCGGCAATCTGGGCAGGCAGATAGCGATAGACGGCCGAATGGGGCCGGAAACCATGGCGCTTTTATTCGACCCGAACGCCCCCAGGGTGCGCATACCGGATTCCGTGCGTATGCCGCGCGGGCCGATAGCGGACAGGCTTGCCGTGAAGGGAGCGCTTTTAAGCTGGAGCGAGGTAAAACCCGCTCTCACCGCCGGCACCGCGTACACCGTTACGGACTGCAACACGGGCGAGCGCTTCAGGCTTGTGTTCACGGGCGGCAAAAATCATGCCGAAATGGAGCTTTTTTCAGAGGAGGATAAGCCTGCCTTCGATACCGTATGCGGCGGTGAATACAATTTCTTAAAGCGTCCCGTGGTTGTGAATATCGCGGGGGCGGATATCGCGGCCTCCATGCAGTGCGCGCCGCACGGCTCGGGCGAGGCTTCAAACGGCGCACTCCCCGGCCACGTTTGCGTGTTCTTTTCCGGCAGCCTTTCGCACGTTGGAAGCGTTGCCGATATAGAGCATGAGGCCGTTGTGAAGCAGGCGGCCAAGCAGCCCTGAGCCGCGCATTCAACTGAGCTTTTATTGAAAAGCCTGCCGCCGTATCGGTGCGTATGACCCGCAATTTTCCATAGTTAGTTTAGGAGCGTTTGCATGAAGCACATACCGAATATTCTTTCTTCGTTCAGATTGGCGCTTGTGGGCGTGTTTGTGTTTCTTTTTGCTAAGGGGCATTACGGCTGGAGCTTCGCGGTCTATCTCACCGCCTGCGCCACGGACGTATTGGACGGTTACCTTGCAAGAAAGCATAATTGGATCACGAACACGGGCAAGGTGCTCGATCCGCTTGCGGATAAGCTCATGCTTTTTGCCGTGCTTTGCTGCTTTTATTCCATTGGCAAGATACCGCTCTACGTGGTGGTGATCACCTTTGTGAAGGATTTCGTGATGATCGTTGTGGGCTCCGTTCTCTACACGAAAAAGGTGGTGGTCTATGCCGACTGGTTCGGCAAGATCGCAACCGGCTGCTTCATGCTTGCAATAATCCTCACCTTTATCAATATCATATTCAAGGTGGATTGCCGTCACCTGTATTTTTACTGGATAGCGATCGCCATGGGGCTTGTGTCCTTCTTCCATTACGGCATAAAAACGCTTATCAAAAAGCAGGGCAACGGAAGAATAGACGAATAGCACCGCGCACACTTTTCCGAAAATCGAATACTATTGGAGCAAGGAATATTTTGGAGGTCAATTTCGATGAAAAAATATCTTGCTCTTTTTATTGCGCTTGTTTTGTGCGCCTCGGCGCTTGCCGGCTGCGCCGAAAACGGAGGCGGCCCGCGCAGGGTAGTGCTGAACGAGGTCACCCGTTCGGTTTTCTACGCTCCGCTTTACTGCGCGGCGGGTCTCGGCTACTTTGCCGATGAGGGCATAGAGCTTGAAATAGTTACCGGCGGCGGGAGCGACAAGAGCATGACTGCGCTGATCGCGGGGGATGCGCAGTTTGCCCTGATGGGGCCTGAAACGGGCGTATACGTGGTTAATGAAGGAAACAAAAATCACCCGATAGTGATAGGGCAGCTCACCAAGCGTGACGGCTCGTACCTCGTGGGCAGAAGCGCGGATCCCGATTTTTCGTGGGAGAAGCTGCGCGGCAAATCCGTTATCGGCGGCAGACCCGGCGGCATGCCGTTTATGACGCTCAACTACGTGCTGAAAAATCACGGACTCATTCCGGGAGAGGACGTGGAGGTCATAAGCAACGTGCAGTTCAACCTGATGGGCGGCGCATTTGAGGGCGGCACGGGCGATTACGTTACCCTTTTTGAACCCACCGCAACGCTTTTTGAGCGAAACGGCAGCGGCTATATTGTTGCAAACGTGGGGCTTGAATCGGGCGAGGTGCCGTACACCGCGTTTATGACCATGCCGGAAACGATCAAAAAGGAGCCGGAGCTTGTGAAGAGCTTTCTTCGCGCCATAAGCCGCGCACAGGCCTTCGTTCAATCGGCAAGCGATACGGAGGTGGCGCGGGCGATGAAGGCATTTTTCCCCGATGCGGATGAAGCCACGCTTGAGATAGTTGCAAAAAGCTACCGCGATACCGATTCGTGGATGAAAACGCCGGTTATGACGGAGGATGCGTTCAAAAGGCTTCAGGACATCATGGAAACGAACGGCGAGCTCAAGGCGAGGGTGGCCTTCGGGGAGCTGATAGATAATTCCTTTGCGGAAAAGGTCGTGAAGGAGCTTGCGGCGGGTAAATGAGCCGAATGAAGCGGTTTGAGCCTGCGGCGGGTAAATGAGCCGAATGATGCGGTTTGAGCCTGCGGCGGGCAAATGAGCCGAATGAAGCGGTTTGAGCCTGCATCTGCCGGCGGATAATGGGCAGATTTGAAAAAAGCGGGGCATTCTCCGCTTTTTCGCTTGCAAATCCATTCATCATGGTTCATAATAGTATCCGAACCATAAACGAGGAAGGAATACTGCGATAGTATGATCAGCTTTCAATTCATGGATAAAGCGAAGGCGGATGAGTATCTGCCGACCCTTTTCAAGCTGCTTTATAAAAATATGAACGAGATCTCGCCGAGCGGACTTTCCGAGAGCGAGCAGCTTCCGCTTTGGCTTGAAGCGGTTGCTCCCGCCGTGCAAAAGGACGCAAGGCAGATCGTGCTGATAATGGATGCGGACAGGCTGATAGGCTACTTTCAGTATTATATAAACGAAGCGGTGTTTATGATGGAGGAGATCCAGCTTGAGAGGGAGTATTGGGGCAGCGGCGTTTTCAATATGCTGTATAGATTTTTGCATGATTCAATAAAGAGCTTTCCGGAAAATGCCGAAGCCTACGCGCTGAAGGAAAACACAAGATCGCAGGCGATCCTTGAGCACCTCGGGCTTTCACGCATCGGCGAGAATAAAAACGGAAGCTGCTTTCATTACCGGGGGAGCTGTGAAAGGCTTTGGAGCATTGTGCTGAAGGGGTAGAAGATGCGCGTACTTGATATCGATCTTGATTTTTTCCTCGCGGATTGCTGCGAGCTTGCGAAAATGGGGGAGCGCCCTCCGCTTTCGGGTCACGAGCCGTGGAGCGCAACCGAGGTGCGCCGCTTTTTGGAGCAAAACTGCGGACTTAACAGGAATGAACCCATTCCGGGCAGAACTTTTGAAACGCACGACGGCGCGCTGCTTTTCTGGAATGAGCTTATAGAAACAGGAAGGCTGAAAGTGCCGTTTGAGGTGACGCATATCGACGCGCACAGCGATCTTGGCATAGGCAGGCCGGGGCCGGGCTTTGTGCTGAACTCGGTGATAACGCTTGAGAAGCAAAGCCGCGCCGATATAGACCGCTATTATAAAATGAAACAGCTCGATGAGGCGAACTACCTGCTTTTCGCGCTCGCTTTCCGCTGGATAAACGGGCTTGAGAATGTGCGCAACCCGAAATCAAGGCCGGATATTCCCGATTTCGCGTATAAAAACGATTCGGGCAAATACACGCATATTAAGCTTTCGTCCTTCGCTTCAAAGCTTTTTGAAGCGAAAAACGGCGCGGAGCCGAGCGTTCCTTTCACCGTTTTTGATGATCATTCGCTTTTCACAGCCAAGGGGAAATACGATTTTATCTCCGCCGCAAGATCGCCGCGCTACGCTCCACGGGAGGCGGACGCGCTGATGAACGTGATAGGGGAATACATTAAGCCGATTTGAGGCGAACGAACGCACGAAAAGCCTGTCCGCAGCGCTTCTGCCTGCAGCTTGCATTTTCATATTCATCCGCTTTGCGATTGCAGAAGCTCATTTTACGTACAGAAGCTTATCCAACGCCCCGAAGCCTTGCCTCGGGGATTCTTTTCTGCACTATTCGCAGGTATTCGCGCATGGTTTCATCATCGGCGGGGGAATGCCCGTCCTTGATGAGCGCGCCGGAATCCACAAATTTTTGCAGAAAATAATGCGGTTCGCCCGCAAGCCATTCGCCTATAAGCTCAAAATCGCGCGGGGTGTGCATATCGCCCACCACGGTGGTGCGGAATTCATGCTCAATGCCCGAGGTGCGGATAAGCTCAACGCTTTGCAGTATGGGCGAAGCGTCAAAATCCTTTATGCCTATAAGCCTTCCGTAGTTTTCAGGCGCGGCCTTTATGTCCATGGCTATATAGTCGATAAGCCTGTTTTCAAGGATGGGGCGAAGCTTATCAAATAGAAAGCCGTTTGTGTCAAGCTTCACAAGCAGGCCGAGCGAGCGGCATTTATCAATAAATTCGGTTAGATCGCCCTGCAAAAGCGGCTCGCCTCCGGAGATGCAAATTCCGTCCAGCATTCCGCGCCGCCTTTCAAGCACGGAAAGCACCTCCGATTCTTCTATTGAAGGATTCAGCCTCGGCGAGATCACAAGGTCGGAATTCTGGCAGAAAGGGCAGCGGAAATTGCAGCCGCCCGTAAACACGGTGCAGGCCACCTTGCCCGGGTAGTCAAGCAGCGTTAGCTTTTGAAAGCCTTTTATATCCATAAGCCGTTCTCCAAAGCATTATAAGCATGGTTTTATCAAATAAGATTATAGCCCAAAAGCTTGGGTGTTTACCGCCTTGTTTAAAATATATTATTTTTGCGGCTCGATAGCTATTGACAGTATGCTCCAAAAGAGTTATCATGTATTAGCACTCAAGAGAAGTGAGTGCTAACAGCAAGGCGGCGTTCACCGACTAAAAACCCCGAATCGGTCCGCGCCCTGCAGCAAACAATAATGCCGTGAAAGGAGGATAAAAAATGACACAGCTTTTAGACGTTCGCAAGATGAACATTCTTCGCGCAATAGTTGACGACTATATCCTCACAGCGGCGCCCGTTGGCTCAAGGACCCTATCCAAGCGCGAGGATATAGAGCTTTCCCCGGCAACGATACGAAACGAGATGAGCGATCTTACCGAGCTCGGTTTTCTTGAGCAGCCGCATACGAGCGCGGGAAGGATACCGAGCGAAAAAGCATACCGGCTTTACGTCACCAATATTATGGACAGAGCGAAGCTTACGGACGACGAGGCCGAGTACATAAGGCAGCATCTTCAAAAAAGGGTCAGCGAGGTTGGGGACGTTATAAAGGAAACGGCGCGTATGCTCTCCGGCATCACCAAGTATACCTCCATCGTTCAGAAGCCCCATCTGAAAAATGCGCGGCTCAAGCATATAAGCCTTATCCCCGTGACGCAGGGAAGCGCGCTTGCGGTGCTTGTGACCAATTCCGGAGCCACGAACAGCACCATGCTGAGCGTGCCAACGGGGATCACCGCGGGCCATCTTGAAAAGCTAAGCTCCCTCATGAATGCGCGGCTTGCAGGCTACAGACTGGTGGACGTTCAAAAAACGCTGCTGCCGCTTTTGCGCGAGGAGGTTGGCGAGCAGGCGGATTCGATAGCCGGAATGCTGGAAAGCCTTTCGGAGGATATCGACAGGCAGGATTACGAGGTCGTCGGCGCCGCAAATATGCTTGACTACCCGGAGTATTCCGATGTTTCAAAGGCCCGCTCCTTCCTTTCGGAGTTGGAGCGCGGCGAGATCTTCAAGGAGGTGCTTTCGGACGGCAGCGGCGTGGAGATGACCGTGCGCATCGGCAAGGAAAACGACAACCCCGAGCTTCAGGACTGCTCCGTTATCACGATAAGCTACCGCGTGGGCGGCGAGCAGGTCGGCTCGATGGCGGTCATCGGCCCCACGAGGATGGACTACGAAAAGGTTGTAGCCGTGCTGAAATGTATGAGCGAAAGCCTCTCAAGCGTTTTGAGCGGAATGCTGCTCAACCCCTCCGAAAGCGGATCGGATGAGAGCTGACGCGGCTATCGGGCAAGGATGCTCACAGTTAAGAAAAATACCAAATAATACCGAAGAAACGATATTCGGAGGAGGTACGTTTTATGGCAAAGGACAGGGAAAAGAAAAACGCAAAGGCGCCCAAGGCGGCGGAAACAGCAGCCGAGGAAACGGTTGAAGCCGTGGAGGAGGCCGCAAGCGAAACCGAGGCACAGCCCTCGGAGCAGGCCGGCGCGCAGGCGGACGGAAGCGTGACCTTTACCCGCGAGGAATTCGAGCAGGCGAAGGCGGAGATAGAAAGGCTGCGCGAGCAGGCGGAGGCGTCCAAAAAGGCGGCGGATGAAGCCGTGCTGGATGCGCAGAGGCTTCAGGCGGAGTTTGCGAATTTCAGAAAGCGCAACGCGAGCATCCGTGCGGACAGCATGGATGACGGCATTCGGGACACGATAAAGGCGCTGCTTCCGGTGCTGGATAATTTTGAACGAGCTTTCATGAATTCCGATGATTCCCCCTTCGCAAAGGGCATGGAGCAGATCCAAAAGCAGCTCATAGCCGCCCTTGAAAAATGCGGAATGGAGGAGCTTGAAGCTGAGGGGCAGTTCGATCCCACGCTGCACGAGGTCGTGATGCAGGATACCGAGTCCGACGCGGAAGCCGGCACCATCACCGCTGTGCTTCAAAAGGGCTACCGCGTCAAGGGCAGGGTGATCCGTCACACCATGGTCAAGGTGAAGGCGTGATCCGGGCCGATCGAGCGATCGAATAACGGCATACCTGAAGCCACGCGGAAAACCACTCGGAAAACCGCACCGAGAATCACACGGAAAACTATCCCGAAAGGGTAAATATAGCCGGATCCGGCAAAACTATATCAAGCAAAATCATCTCATTTAGGAGGAAAACCATTATGTCTAAAATCATTGGTATCGATCTTGGAACCACCAATTCCTGCGTTGCAGTGCTTGAGGGCGGCGAACCCGTCGTCATCACCAATCCCGAAGGCTCCCGCACCACCCCCTCCGTCGTCGCTATCAAGGACGGCGAGCGCAGGGTGGGCCAGGTTGCCAAAAACCAGGCGGTTGCGAACCCCGACAACACCATCAGCTCCATCAAGCGCGAGATGGGCACCGACTACCGCCGCACCATCGACGGCAAGAGCTACACCCCGCAGGAGATCTCCGCAATGATCCTTGCAAAGCTCAAGCAGGATGCTGAAGCTTATCTTGGCGAACCGGTTACCGACGCGGTCATCACCGTGCCCGCATATTTTTCCGACAGCCAGCGCCAGGCAACCAAGGACGCGGGCAAGATCGCGGGTCTGAACGTGCTTCGTATAATCAACGAACCCACCGCTGCCGCGCTTGCATACGGTATGGATAAGGAAAAGAATCAGAAGGTTCTGATCTACGATCTTGGCGGCGGCACCTTCGACGTTTCGATCCTTGAGATCGGCGACGGCGTGTTTGAAGTGCTTGCGACTGCGGGCAACAACCGCCTTGGCGGCGACGACTTCGACGACAGGCTCATCAACTATATTGCGGACGAATTCAAAAAGTCCCACGGCATCGACCTGAGGAACGACCGCCTTGCAAAGCAGCGCCTCAAGGAGGCTGCCGAAAAAGCAAAGATCGAGCTCTCCGGCGTTATGACCGCGAACGTGAACCTGCCCTTCATCTCTATGGATGCGAACGGCCCCGTTCATCTCGATATGACCATCACCCGCGCGAAGTTCAACGAGCTGATCGGCGATCTGCTCGATAAGACCAAGGTCTGCGTGCAGCAGGCTATGCGCGATGCGAACCTCACCAACGATAAGCTCGACAAGGTCATCCTCGTCGGCGGCTCCACCCGCGTTCCCGCCGTGCAGGAGCTTGTTAAAAACATCACCGGCAAGGAGCCCTTCAAGGGCATCAACCCCGATGAGTGCGTGGCGCTTGGCGCAGCGATCCAGGGCGGCGTTCTCGGCGGCGAGGTGAAGGACCTGCTGCTGCTGGACGTTACCCCCCTCAGCCTCGGCATCGAGACCCTGGGCGGCGTGTTCACCAAGCTCATCGAGCGCAACACCACCATCCCCGCCAAGAAGAGCCAGATCTTCTCCACCGCTGCGGACGGACAGACCAGCGTTGAGATCCACGTGCTCCAGGGCGAGCGCGAGATGGCGCAGTACAATAAATCCCTCGGCAAGTTCCAGCTCACCGGCATAGCTCCCGCACCGCGCGGGATCCCCCAGATCGAGGTCAGCTTCGATATCGACGCGAACGGCATCGTTCACGTATCCGCGAAGGATCTCGGCACCGGCCACGAGCAGAACATCACCATCACCGCTTCGAGCAACCTTTCCGATGCGGATATCGACCGCGCGGTTCGTGAAGCCGAGCAGTATGCAAACGAGGACAGGCAGCGCAAGGAGGAGGTCGAGACCCGCAACCATGCCGATCAGCTCGTTTACACCACCGAAAAGTCAATGAAGGAGCTTGGCGACAAGATCTCCGAGGACGATAAGGCGAAGATCAACGCTGAGATCGAGAACGTTAAGAACATGCTCTCCGGCACCGATACCGCCGCGATCAAGAGCGCAAGCGAGAAGCTGACCGAGGTATCCTACGAGGTGTTCGGCAGGGCGTATCAGAACGCGAATCCGAATGGCGGCGAGGGCGGCTTCGACCCGAACGGCGGTGCGGGCTTTGACCCGAACGGCGGCGCAGGCGGCAATAACGGCGGCGGCGACGACGGCGTTGTGGATGCCGATTACGAGGTAGTGGATAAGTAAGCCTTACAAGGCTTCATGCAAAGCGTACGCGGGGCGCGGCAGTTCGCGCCCCGCGTTGAAAAAAAGCTTCGCGTCCTGCATGGCGGCGCGAAAGCGCAAATCTGATATGCCCTGCCGAGTTTGCCGCGCGAGAACGGCAGAAAATCCATAATGGGAGGGTGAAGCGATAATGGCTGATAAGAGAGATTACTATGAGGTGCTCGGCGTTAATAAAACAGCGAGCGACGATGAAATAAAAAGCGCGTACAGAAAGCTCGCAAAGAAGTACCATCCGGATCTCAATCCGGGCGACAAGGCTGCCGAGGCAAGCTTTAAGGAGATAAACGAGGCTTACGAGGTGCTTTCCGATAAGGACAAGCGCGCGAAATACGATCAGTTCGGGCATGCCGCGTTCGATCCGTCCGCAGCGGGCGGCTATGGCGCGGGCGGCTTCGGAGGCTTCTCCGGCTTTTCGGGCGGAGGCGGCTTTGCGGGAGCCTTCGACGGCTTCGGCGATATTCTGAACTCCATGTTCGGCGGCGGCTTTGGCGGCGGCACGCGCTCCGCAAATCCGAACGCACCGATGAGGGGTGACGACCTTCGCTACAACCTGACCATCGCCTTTGATGAAGCGGCCTTCGGCGTTAAAAAGGAGATCCAGTTCCGCAGGGAGGAGAATTGTTCCGCCTGCTCCGGCACCGGCGCAAAGCCCGGCAGCAAAACCTCCACCTGCACCAAGTGCAAGGGCACGGGTCAGATCAGGGTGCAGCAGAACACGATGTTCGGCTCCATGATGAGCACGCGCCCCTGCGACGCCTGCGGCGGCTCGGGCAAGATAATCGAGCAGCCCTGCGAGAGCTGCAAGGGCAGCGGCAGAACCAGCAAGGTAGTCAAGCTGAACGTTACCATACCCGCCGGTATCGACGACGGGCAGACCATTGTGGTCGGCGGTCAGGGCGGCTCCGGCTACAACGGCGGGCCGAGCGGCGATCTGCTTGTGACCATCCGCGTGAAGGACCATAAGCAGTTCATCCGCGAGGGCTTCAATCTTTACACAAACCTTTCCATTCCCGTTACCACCGCCGTGCTCGGCGGGGAGGTGAAGGTGCCGACGCTTTCCGGCGACGTGAAATACACCATACCGGCAGGCACGCAGAGCGGCACCACCTTCAGATTGAAGGAGCTTGGCATTCAGAGGCTCAAGCAGCAGGGAAAGGGGGATCTGTACGTGAACGTAACCGTGGATATACCGAAGCACCTCACCGAGCAGCAGCGCGAGCTGTTTGAAAAGCTTGCGGAAACCTTCGGCACGGAGCACCCGGAGGGCTTGGGCTCCATATTTAAAAGAAAGAAAACAAAGAAAAAATAAGCGCACAGCCAATCGTTGAGCGGACGGAAAAGCAGGCATTCTTCGTCCGCTTTTCCCGATAGGGGATAACCGTGGCCTCCGCCTGGGACGGGGTGAAAGGAGAAATCATGCAGAAGTACGCAAAAATAGGAATGATCGTTGCCATTGAGATAAACGCGGTGCTTTCCAAATATGGCAGCAGACTTGAAAAAATAGAGGCAAAGGGCTTTGACGCGATGCGCCTTGCCCTTGAAGGCTATGAAATAATAATCGTAAAGAGCGGGGCGGGGGAGATCGCCGCAGCTGCCGCCGCGCAGTACCTTATTTCGGTGCATAACGTTGAAATGATACTGAACTTCGGCGTTGTGGGCGGGCTTACCGAGGAAATGTCCGTGGCAAAGCTTGCCGTGATAAGATCCGTGGTCCACTATGATTACGACGCTTCTCAATGGATACCCTCCCTTGAGCCTGCGCGCTACGCGGAATATCCAACGGTATATATTCCGGCGGATGAAGCGCTGCTTTCCGCCGCTCTTTCCGCCGAGCCCACTCTCAAGCAGGTCGTATGCGCCTCCGCCGATAAATTCATCGGAACGCCGGAGAAAAAGCGCGAGCTTCACGAAGCCTACGGCGCGGATATCTGCGAAATGGAGGCGGCGGGCATCGTGCTCACCTGCAATCGCTGCGGCGTTCCCTGCCTGCTTATAAAGGCCGTTTCGGATTCCATCCACGGCGGGCTGGAGGAGTTTGAAAAGCAGATCGACCGCTGCGCCGAGATCTGCCTCGACGTGCTGGAAAGAATAATCACGAGCGGCGAGCGATAATACGCGCGGGCCGCTTTGACCAAAACCTGCCGATCACACTCCGGCAGGTTTTTTTATGCGCGGCATCAGCATATAAACGTATAAACATATAAACGAGAAGCGAATGCTTTCGTGAAAACCCGCGGAGGCTCATTCATCATCCATGCAAACGTCCACCCATTCCGCGCCGGGGCAGGCCCGCTCCAGCTCTTGTATACTGAGCCGCACCGCGCTGTGGTCGGTGCCGGCGGCAGGGTAGACCACCTCATGCTTTTTCAGGCTTTTATCAAGGAAAACTCTAACGCCCTCATTTACTCCAAAGGGGCAAACGCCGCCGATGGAGTGCCCTACAAGCTCCTCCACAAGCTCCGATGGTATCATTTTGGCCTTGCAGGAAAACCGCGCCTTATATTTGGCGTTGCTTATCCGCGCCTCACCCTCGGCAAGAATGAGCACGGGGGCATCCTTTTGCATGAATGAAAGCGTTTTTGCGATCATGCCGGGAGTGCAGCCAAGCGCCTGCGCCGCCTGAAGGACGGTCGCGCTGCTTTGCTCGGGTATAATTATGCGCTCCTCAAATCCGAAGCGCGAAAGGTGCTGCCTTGCTTTTTCTAAAGACATTTTGACTCCAAACAATGAAAAGTATTCGGTATTCGGCCGCGTTCGAGCGGAAACCGGCTCCGCTCTCATACCGCTGCACCTATACTATACTCCATCGAAGTGAAAAAGTACAGCGCAATATCGATTAAAACGGCGTTTGCCGCTTTTTGATGTTGCAACAGAATAAATAGTGTGTTAGAATAATATACGGCATATCGGCGAAAGCCCGATTGCCGTATGCGAATCATTCTTACCGGGGGTATCATTTTGGAAGGGAATCGGAATTTGAGCGGTGCGGAATCGTTTGATCAAAGCGAATACGCGATAGAAATGCTTAATATCACAAAGCGCTTTCCGGGTATCGTTGCGAACGACAATATCACCCTGCGCCTTAAAAAGGGCGAGATACACGCGCTGCTTGGCGAAAACGGCGCGGGAAAGTCCACTCTGATGAGCGTGCTGTTCGGCCTGTATCAGCCTGAGGAGGGCATTATAAAAAAGAACGGCAGAGAGGTCAGGATAAGCGATCCGAACGACGCGAACGCGCTTGGTATAGGCATGGTGCATCAGCATTTCAAGCTGGTTGAGATTTTTTCCGTGCTGGACAATATTATTCTTGGCGTTGAGCCAAACAAGGCCGGCTTCCTTAAAAAAAACGAGGCGCGCGAAAGAGTCGTTGCCCTCAGTAAAAAATATGGTCTGAGGATCGATCCGGACGCTAAGATCGCCGATATCACCGTCGGCATGCAGCAGCGCACGGAAATTTTGAAAATGCTCTACCGCGATAATGAGATCCTTATTTTCGATGAGCCCACTGCGGTTCTTACACCGCAGGAGATAGACGAGCTGATGCAGATAATGCGCAATCTTGCCGCCGAGGGAAAGAGCATTCTTTTCATTTCGCATAAGCTCAACGAGATACTTGCCGTTGCGGATAGCTGCACGGTGCTTCGCAAGGGCAAATGCGTAGGCACGGTGAATATCAAGGATACCTCAAAGGAGGAGCTTTCCCGAATGATGGTCGGGAGGGACGTTGAATTTGTGGTAGCCAAAAAGGAATCCGTACCCGGAGACGTTATCTTCAGGGCGGAGAATATCAGCGTTGCTTCAAAGGTGCATAGTGGACTTGCCGTGAAAAACGTCAGCTTTCAGGTGCGCGCAGGCGAGATCGTCTGCATCGCCGGTATCGACGGAAACGGTCAAACGGAGCTTGTGTACGGCATAACCGGCCTTGAGCCGCTGCAATCGGGCAAGCTTTATATGGCGGGCAGGGATAAAAACGGCAAGGATATTCCGCTTTCGGAAATCACCCATCTGCCGATCCGCAAGCGCTCCCGGCTCGGCATGAGCCATATTCCGGAGGACAGGCATAAGCACGGGCTGGTGCTGGACTATTCCCTTGAATACAATTTCATACTGCAAACCTATTTCGATCGAAGGTTCACAAGCCCCGCAGGCTTTTTAAAGTCCAAGGCCATACGCGAATACGCGGATGATCTGATCGAGCAATACGACGTCCGCTCGGGTCAGGGCGCGGTAACGCCCACAAGGAGCATGTCCGGCGGCAATCAGCAGAAGGCGATCATCGCCCGCGAGGTGGACAGGCGGCCCAAGCTGCTCGTTGCCGTTCAGCCCGCACGCGGACTCGACGTGGGCGCTATCGAGGGCGTTCACAGAAGGCTCATCGAGCAGAGGGACGCGGGGCACGCCGTGCTACTTATTTCGCTTGAGCTTGAAGAGGTCATGAATCTTTCCGACCGTATCCTCGTTATGTACGAGGGCGAGATAGTGGGCGAGCCGGATCCCAAAACCACCACGGTGCAGGAGCTCGGCCTTTATATGGCGGGCGCAAAGCGCGATAAAAACGGGGAGGAGTGAGCTTATGGAGTCAAATAAAACCAAACGGACAAATCTTTTTAAAAGGCTGCTTGCCATGCCGGGCTTCCGCTCGTTCATTTCCGCGCTTGCGTGCATATTGATCGGTCTTTTGATAGGCTATATCGTGCTTCTTATCATAAATCCGGAGCAGGCGGGCAACGGCATTTCAACCATCCTTAAAAATTTCATGACAAGGAATTCCGAAAAGCTTCGCATGAAGTCCTTCGGAAACACGCTCGTGAAAACCGCTCCGCTCATCCTGTGCAGTCTGTCGATACTCTTTGCGTACAAGGCCGGTCTGTTCAATATCGGCGCGGCGGGTCAGTACGTTCTCGGCGCGGGCGCTTCGCTCTATTGCGCGCTTGCGCTGAATATGCCATGGTACGTTTGCCTGCTTGCCGCGGTGCTGGCGGGTGCGCTGCTTGGCGCGATATCGGGCGCATTCAAGGCGTATTTAAACGTAAACGAGGTCATTTCCTGCATAATGCTGAACTGGATAAGCCTTTACGCCGTGAACTCGGTTTTAAAGGATCTTTGCCCCATCGGCTATAAGGACACCTTTACGCTTGCATCAAGAAACCCCTCGGCGATACTGCCCAAGCTCGGGCTTGACGGGCTTTTCGGCAATACGAGCGTTACCATAGCGATACCTATTGCGATAATCATCGCCGTGTATATCTGGGTCATCCTTGCCAAAACCAAGTTTGGGTACGAAATAAAGGCAACGGGCTACAACCGAAATGCGGCAAAATACTGCGGAATGCGCGAAAAGCAGAATATCATCCTTACCATGGTCATCGCGGGTGCGCTCGCGGGGCTTGCATCGGCGCTGCTCTTCCTTTCCGATTTTTCGCAGTGGGATATCAACCAAAGCTCCATCCCCGCGATGGGCTTCAACGGGATCGCCGCTTCGTTCCTGGGTGGACTTCACCCGATCGGCGCCATCTTCTCATCATATTTTATTCAGCACATAACCGACGGCGGCGCTTCGCTGGACACAAGGTTCTATCCTGTTCAAATAGCGGATCTTATCTCCGCCATAATCATCTACCTTTGCGGCTTCGTGCTGTTCATCAAACTTAAAATGCTTAAAGCGTCCGGAAGCATACCGCAGAAGCGACCCGATATGTCGGCGGATATCAAGCCCGCTTCCGAAAATAAGAAGGGAGGCGAGAGATAATGCAGCAGATCATGCTTCTTGTTCAGTACACACTTGTTTACGCTTCGGTTCTGACCCTTGTTGCGCTGGGCGGCTGTTACTCGGAGCGCTCAGGCATAATCAATATCGGCCTTGAGGGCATCATGGTAATGGGTGCGCTCGGCGGAGCGCTCGTGCTTGGGCATATTTCTCCCGCGCTGCCCGGCATTGTTATCTTCCTGCTCACCGTGCTTGCTTCAATGGTATTCGGAATGCTGTTTTCGCTGCTGCTCGGCGTGGCGGCGATAAATTTCAAGGCGGATCAAACCCTCGCGGGAACCGCAATGAATATGCTCGGGCTTGCGCTTGCAACCGTTATCGTTAAGGCGCTGAACATCGCCTCCTCGGGCGGCTCAAACAATTCCGCCGAAATAGCGTACACGGCGACCCGCGAAAAGCTGCTGCTTGCCAAGGGCACGGAGTTCAGCATGTTTATGATATTGACCGTTATAATCATCGCTGCCGCCTACATTCTTCTTTATAAAACCCGCTTCGGTCTGCGTCTGATGGCGTGCGGCGAGCATCCGCAGGCGGCAAACTCCGTGGGTATCAGCGTTTCCAAAATGCGCTATGCAGGCGTGCTGATCTCCGGTGCGCTCGGCGGCATCGGCGGCATCGTGTACATCACGGCGGGCGTGAGCAAGGCGAATTTCGAGATCGGCGTGGCAGGCTTCGGCTTCCTCGCCCTCGCTGTGATGATTTTCGGTCAGTGGAAGCCGCATAAGATCGCGCTTGCCGCGCTGCTTTTCGGCGTTTTCCGCGCGCTTGCGAATGTAAACAGCGGCTTTGACTTCCTCACCGCCCTCAAGCTTCCGCAGCCGGTCTACAATATGCTTCCGTATATTATCTCTCTCATCGTGCTTGCCTTCACCTCAAAATCCTCCCATGCGCCCAAGGCGGAGGGCATTCCGTACGATAAAAGCACGCGATAGAGGTTCGATTCCGAGCCGCCTTTCTGAATGATACCGGCTGCTTGCATCGCGGGTGATCGGATCGGGTATAGCCAAATCAAATATACTTGAACTCTTTTCATCGATACATTATAATTGTTTGGTGAACGGGCGGCAACCTGCCGCAAATATCATCAGTTTATTCAGAAGGAGAATACTATGGCTTATCGCATTCTTGCTATCAATCCCGGCTCAACCTCCACCAAGGTCGGCGTTTACGACGGCGAAACCAAGGTTTTCGAGGGCGTAGTGCGCCACACCGCGGAGGAGCTTGCCAAGTGCGGCTCAATCATCGAGCAGGCGCCCATGCGCATGGAGCTTATCAAGAATCTGCTCAAGGAGCATGACGTGGATCTCGCCACCGTTGACGCGTTCATCGGCAGGGGCGGCATCGTTCGCCCGATGAGGAGCGGCGTTTACACCGTAAACGATAAGCTTCTGGACGATCTCAAGAACCTTCCCTCGGCTCAGCGCCATGCATCCGCTCTGGGCGGTATCTTTGCGCGTCAACTCGGCGATGAATACGGCAAGCCCTGCTTTATCGCGGATCCCGTCGTTGTAGACGAGCGAAACGAGATCGCAAAGGTCACCGGCCTTCCACAGGTCGAGCGCACCTGCGTTTTCCACTGCCTCAATCAGAAGGCGAGCGCGCGTATGTACTGCAAGGAGCATGGCAAGAAGTATAACGACGTAAACCTGATCGTGGCGCACATGGGCGGCGGCATCACCGTTGGCGCGCATGAAAAGGGCGTTGTTATCGACGTGAACGACGGCATCGCCGGCGAAGGCCCCTTCAGCCCCGAGCGCACGGGCAGCATCCCTATGAAGCTGGTGCTCGATATGTGCTACAGCGGAGATTACACCAGGGAGCAGCTCTACGGCTTCTGCTCCAAGGCGGGAGGCTTCGTTGCCCATATGAACACAAACTCCGCTCTGGATGTTGAAAACGCCATGCTCGCCGGCGACGAAAAAGCGAAGATGGTCTTTGAGGCGCTCGGCTATAATGTTGCAAAAACTATCGGCGAAATGGCGACCGTACTCAAGGGCACCGCTGAAGCGATCATTCTTACCGGCGGTCTCGCGTACAGCAAGCCCCTCTGCAATTACATAATGGAAATGGTCGGTTTCATCGCGCCCGTCGTGGTTTATCCCGGCGAAAGCGAGCTTGAAGCGCTCGTGGGAGGCGCCGTGCGCGTCCTTTCCGGCGAGGAAGAGGCGAGGGTCTACGGCGAATAAGCAGCAATTTTCCGCCAAATTAACACTCGGATCCCGCAGTATTTCGGTGCTGCGGGATCATTATATTAATTTTTATATTAAATAATTCATGCAAGCCGCTATCTGAAAAGACATTATAATTGTTAAAAAATACAATAAATATAAATAAAATTATAAAGTCTTAGGCAAAATACAGCCTGGAATTAAAATGTTGAAAAAAGGCTTGACAAAATGATTTGAAAGAGGTATAATGGTCAAGCTCTCCAAGAGAGCGTAGCACCTTGAAAACCGTATAGTGAGACCAAGAACCGTTATTCGGTTGAGAGACCGGATAACACGCAAGAAAGTAATTTTGAGACGACCGGCGGTCTGTGAG